>CANJSF010000030.1 GCA_947476925.1 Rhodospirillaceae bacterium
AAGGCCAAGAAAACTAAGGCCAAGAAAACTAAGGCCAAGAAAACTAAGGTCAGAGTCGAGATTTCCACGTTGTTCCCTGCCCGTCGCGCCAATGCGGATACTTTTCGGCTCTGACCTGAGTTTTTCTTCGCAATCTGATTAGGCCTTCAGACGTTTCAAGTCCCTGATCAAAAACCGCCCTGCATGAAGCGCGTTGGCGATGTCGCGCTCCACCGGCCACGGCTCACCGCTGATCTGAGATGCTAAAATTTCGGCTGCCAATGGCGCGGCCACCAAACCGCGCGACCCCAACCCCGCCAACACGTAAAGCCCAGAATGATACGACGCTCGCGGGTAGCGCGCCCACGGGTGGCCATGACGCAACTCGGCGAAGTCGCGCAAATAGGCAGCTTGGTCAGGGATGGGGCCTGCCACCGGCAAGTGATCGGGGGTTGTGCACCGAATGGCCGCGCGCCCCTCAATAATCTCTGGCGGCAATGACTGCGCAAAATTTGGTAAGGCCGCTGCGAGGTCATCGTAATTGCGATTGTGATCGCGCGCATGGACGGATTGTGCGGCAAAGGCATCGTCCGTCCAGTCAAACGTCGCGCCCAAACAGTGCCGCCCTTTGTATGCTGGCGTGAGGTAGCCACCGTAGCCCAACACGCAACGCAAGTTTGCGCTGTTGGATGTGGCATTGAGAAAACTGATTTGCCCCCGACGGGCCGCTAAGGGCAACCACGTCAGTTCCGGCACCGCGGTGGTGTTCATGGCATTGGCGAAAACAACAATGTCAGCCATCGCGATCAGTTGGTTTTGTTCATCCATCACCTCCCACACACCGCTGACACGGCGAACAGCGCTCACGCTTGTGCCCATCACTGTGTGGGCACCGCGTGCCATTGCCGTACACAAAAGTTTCGGATTGAGCCAACCGCCTTGGGGAAAATACAAGGCGCTTTGACTAAGCGCACACCCGGCAATGTCCGAAGCCTCTTTGGCGGTGACGTGAAACAACAATGGTTCAGGTAGCGCACCGCTATCTGCAATGGCATGCAGGCGGTCATCATCGCCATCCACAGCCAATTGCAGAACACCGCAGCGATCGCGCGACAATGAGATTCCGCTGTCGGCAAAATGTTCCAGCAGTTCAAGCGTTGTACGCCAGGCGGTGGCATAAAATCGTCCATCGAGGCTGGGCGATGCCGTTAGGCGCGGCATTAAAACGCCAACACTATTGCCTGAAGCTTCATTCGCTATGTCAGCGTGACGATCAACAATGGTTGTTTTCCATCCGCGTCGCATGAGCGCGTGCGCTGTGGCTGTGCCGGCAAGTCCGGCACCAACAATGACTGCGTGCCCGGCATTGCCCTGACCAATGGGCGCGCGCGCAAACCACGGGGCAAGGGCGTCTTTGTTGGTCTCGGTGCCGCGATAGATGGCACGCGTCATGTCATTTTTTGCGCCAAAGCCCGGGGCCTTGGTCACATCAAAACCGACGGCGGCCAAACCGCGACGCACATCCCCCGAAGCCGTATAGGTTGCAAGCCGCGCCCCTGGTTTTGAGAGCCGCGCGACCTGGGCGAAAACCTCAGGTGTCCACATCTCGGGGTTTCTGTCGGGCGCAAAGCCGTCCAGAAACCATGCATCCACCTGGGCCTCCAGCGCACCAAGCATCTCGTGCACGTCACCAAACAGCAGCGTCAAAATCACGTTGCCGCCATCAAGGACCAGGCGTTGAAACCCTGGTTGCGGATGCAAATACACGCGCAACAATTCCTGAACGGCGTGCCGAAGTTCTGGCCAGCGCTCTGCGCACTCGCGCATTTGGCCGTGGCTTAAGGGGTAACCCTCGACAGCAATATAATGCAGCCGTGCGTTGAAA
The DNA here is from genome assembly GCA_947476925.1 of Rhodospirillaceae bacterium. Lineage (GTDB taxonomy): Bacteria > Pseudomonadota > Alphaproteobacteria > Rhodospirillales > Rhodospirillaceae. Next base: position 1,865 of record CANJSF010000030.1, read on the forward strand.
TGGGGCGCGCGCTGCCATGCGTCCAGCGCCGTTAAAAAATTGAGCCCCGTTCCAAAACCGGTTTCGGCAATGACGAATTGACGTGATTCGCGCCACGCCTGGGGCAGCCCGCATCCATCAAGGAAAACATGGCGCGCTTCGGCCAAAGCCCCCTCGCGGCTGCGGTAAACGTCCTTGAACCGGTCAGAATAGGGCTGGCGATGCGGCAGCCAGGTTAGCTCAGGCGAGGGCAGGGCGGGCTTCATTGTTCATTATCGTAGCTTGTCTCACCACAATGTTGCCGCAGTATAACAACAATTTCAGGCGTCGGGGCATGGCGCAGGCTTACCCTGACAGCGGACGCAGTCTAGTTTGAGGTTGCATGCGCCAAATCGGCTTCTGGCTGGGGAATTTGACTCACGTGGTATTCGGCAAACCTAACGGTCCCATCGGCCGATTGATGGCTCTGCTTGTGATGCTGCTGGCTGCGGGCAGTGGTTCTGTGCTGGCACAAACAGCCGTGTCACGTCCTGCGGGTGGGCCCATAAGCCAAGAGATTCTGACCATCACCACGCCCGATGGCCTGCAACTCCCTGCCGTGCTGTCGGCCCCGGCTGCGGGCTATAGCGCGGCCAACCCGGCCATTATTTTTCTGCCCGACGGGCCTGGGCTCTCCCCGCTTAAATCGTCTGATGCCTCGCGCTATTTGGCCGAAGCCATGGCCGCGCGCGGCTATGTGGCCTTAAGTCTCGAAACGCGCCTAACCTCGCGTTACACGTTTAGCCGGTTTGATGAATCGGTCACTGATGTTAAAGCCGCAATCGATTCCTTGGCCGCACGCGGCACAACGTCGGTGATTTTGGCCGGTAGCGGCTTAGGCTCGCTGGTCGCTGCCCGCAGCGTGATTGAATCGGGCGATGGCCGCATTAAAGCACTGATCATGATCTCGCCCAGCGAAGACTTAGCCGAAGCTTGGCGCAAGCAAGCCGGCGAAGATCGCTATTGGAAAACCGTCGACAAGGCCTCCAAGGCTGTCAACGAAGGCGGGCGAGGGTCTTTGATTGATCTTGGAAACGGAAATATCACCACGCCGGTCGTCTTTCTCGATTGGTATGGCCCGACGGCCAAGACATCACTCACGGCCAATATGGCAAGTCTCGACAAACCGATTTTGTTGTTGGCGGGCGAAACCGATGCGCGCGTGCCAAAAGGTCGTCTTGATGCGCTCAAGGCGATCGCGTTTCTCAGCAAGCGCGTGGCGACGGCCGTCTATCCTGGCGTCGGGCGAGATATGTCCTCGCGCAAAGACATCATCGCCAACGATGTGACGACATGGCTTGCGGGCAATGCGTTGGGCCTGGCCCCGCGTGTGCAAACCCAAATTGTCACCGCGACATCAGCCGACGGCACAAAACTTGAAGGGGTGTTGTACCGCCCCGCCGCCGGAGGTGATTCCGCGCGCCCGGCGTTCATGCTTGCTCACGGCTGGGCATCGGATGTGATGCGATCGACGTCGCATTGGTTGGCGCAGCGGCTGGCGCAAAATGGCTACGCGGTGCTTTCGATGGAACATCGCGGCTCGGGCTTTCGCGGCGCCGTCAGTGGCAAAATGGAAGATGTCCCCCAAGACATCGCTGCGTGGTCGGCGTTCCTGAGCGCGCGTGGTCAGCGCAGCTTAATCGGTCTGGGCCATTCGGTAGGCGGGTTGTGGTTGTCAGACTACGTCACCCAAACCAAAGACCCAAAATTCAAAGCGATGATTTATTTGGCACCGACGCGCGACCTTCCCAAACATGCCCGCTTGGCCATGGGTGAGGATCGCTACGCGCGCGCCGTGCTGGAGGCCCAAGACGCCGTGCGCGACGGCAAGGGCGCCACGCATCTGATCGATGCGCCATTCCCACAAACCGTGTACGACGAAGATCCGCGCCAACCAATGTTTCTCTCAGCTCCCGGCTCGGGCTTTACCTACTATTACGCCGATGCGTTTCTCAGTTACTGGGGTCCGGCATCAAAGGCCATCCACACGCGCATTGTGCCAAACGTTAAATTGCCGATCTTATCGTTGGGCGGTTCGCGCGACCCGATGATGCAGGGCGGCTTCCTCACAGAGTTCACCAAGGCGGCAGGCCCCAATGCCAAATATATTTTCTATGGTGGACCTGGCGGTGCGCCCCATTCGTTCGAAGGTTTTGAAACTCGCGTAACCGACGACATCCTCGCTTGGCTCGCGCAAGCGCTTTAGCGCTGCGGTTCAATGCTTGCCGATTGCGCTACTTCTTTGCTGCCGCCGGGCCATTTTCCATCGGCCCCTGGGATTGGCGCATTTTCAACATGGCGTCGAAGTCGAGGTTTTTGCCCCACTCTGATTGTATGTCCGAGAAAATGCTCACGGCCTTGCCGTTGTATTGGTCGGAGTCCACCTGTGCCAAGACAAACCCTGCGAAATCAGCGAACGTGACAATCGGGCCAGCGCCCTTGGGAGCGGTATTATCAACCGCGATTTTGATATTGTTCGCGGCAGGCTGCTCAATCATGAAGCCGGGGCGCAGAATGATGTAGGGCAAACCTAAGCCCGGCATCATCTTTTCCATGGCCGACATATCGGCATACAGTTTGCGCCCGTTCCACAGCCACATGTCGCGCAACTCGGTGCCCTTGGGCTTTTCTGTCACGACGTGTTCAGCACCAATGGAGCTTGTAACGATCAGCTTTTTGTTGCCCTTCTTTTTCATGGCGGCCGCTATGTTGGCCGTGCCCACGGTATAAAGGTCCATCGATTCCAACTCGACGCGCGGATCAACACGCGGGCCGATCAACGAAATCACCACCTCTTTGCCCGTCAACGCCGATTCAATACTGGCAGGTTCGCGCACGTCGCCCTTGATGATTTTCAAGTTCGCTTGACCTGCGCTTGCAACCGCTTCGGGGCGGCGCGCCAGTGCCGTGACCTTGCGCCCTTGTGCCAGGGCTTGCTTAATGATCTCGGGGGCCGACTGCGCCGTTGCCCCGATGACCACAATGTTGCTCGGCGAGGCAGCCCATGCGCCGGATGCGCCCAAAAGCAAGGCCGTCATTAAAACAGCCGCGCGCTTCAGATTCAAATACACCATCGCCGTCTCCTCACCCCGAAATGATGTCCCAACCCTAGGCTTTGGGATCACGGCTGGAAAGGTATTGGCTGGCGCTTTCTATCGCCATCACCGCAGGACGGCCTTCAGAACGTCACAGGCTGCGCCGCGTCACCGGCCTTTAAGATCAGCGTTTGGGTGCGCCCATCCCTGGTGATGTTGACCGAATTTACCTGGCCCGGATGAGTTTCTGTCAAAATCTGGCTGTTGATCATCAAGCCGTTCACGCCGGCCATGTCTTTGATCTCTTGATAAACAAACAGCGTGTCGACTTGCAGCTTCATGCCCACCCACAGGGGCCTTAAGGGCTTGCCGTCTGTCGCTTTGATCGAAAAAACATCGAGCAGGTAACCCTCGACTAGCTTTTCAGTGCCCCGCGAATTTTCCAGCGTCACGGGCTGGCCGACGCGTGCGGTCAGTAGAATTTCGATGTCTTGGACAAAAATGCGGTGGAATAATTCCAGCGACAGCGTGCGCGGATTAAACTCAATCACGCTGAAAGAAGCATGAAAGCCATGGGCCCCCGCTTGGCGTGGCAGCAGGGCCGCAAGCCCAACGCTTGCCAATAGTGCGCGCCGATTCAAAACCATTTCAGCTATGTCGGCGGAGCTGCGGCATTGGCATCTTTTTTATCGTCTTTCTTCTCGTCCTTTTTCTCATCTTTCTTCAGCGGCTCATCGATATCTTTCATCAGGTTGCGTGCCGGTGGTTGGGTTTGTTTGAAAATCTCCAACCGTGAGGGAATAATTTTGCGCGGCCAGTTATTGTTCTCCACATCCACATCGGCGGTTTCAAGGCGCGGGTCCACCTCGACACTGGCGATCTGCTTTTTACGCACAATCAGTTTAGAAAACTTGGCCGGGTTTTGCCGCCATACGTCGGCGGGAATGCGCAAATCTTCTTTGCTGCCGTCCTTATAAGTGATGCCCAAAATCACCGGCGAGACCAACCCGCCGACATTGCGGAAATCCATCACGTAGGCGAACTCGCCCATGCCTAACAGCTCTTTCTCCCAAGGCTCCAGGTCTTTGACGAGGCTATTGAACTTATTGCGATCAGCGTTCGTCACGGTGAAGCGGTCGTTCTGGTTGTAAAAATCTTTCAGCTCAGGCTTTTGGTCCACTTCCATTCTGTAGAAGCTGTCGGTCTTGGCGGCCGCTTCGTTGCGTTCGGCGGTTAACGAGCGCGGCTCGTCGTCGCGCTTTTTGCGGGCCAGCGGCTGCTCCACATCAGGGTTTTGGGTGTTGGCCGTGTATTCATCGACGCCGTCGATAGACACATCAACCGCGTCGGTGGTGTAAAACCAGCCGCGCCAGAACCAATCGAGGTCCATGCCGCTGGCGTCTTCCATGGTGCGGAAGAAGTCGGCCGGGTTGGCACGTTTGAAATACCAGCGCGTGGCGTATTCCTTAAAAGCAAAGTCGAATAGCTCTCGGCCCAAAATTGTCTCGCGCAAAATCGTTAAGGCCGTGGCTGGCTTCGCATAAGCGTTGGCCCCAACATTATCGAGCGATTCTCCATCGGTCATAATCGGCCGCATGGTTGGCGACTTCATGTAATCGACGATGTCTTTGGGCTCGCCCCGCTGAGCGGGATAGTCTTTCTCCCACAGGCGTTCGGCCTGGAATTGCACAAAGGTGTTCAAGCCCTCGTCCATCCAGGTCCAGCGCCGCTCGTCGGTGTTCAACACCATTGGGAACCAATTGTGCCCGGCCTCATGAATGATGACCGAGATCAGGGCGTACTTCGTGCGGCTGGAATAAGTCAGCTTGCCGGTTTTCTTATCTTTCTCGGGGCGGCCTGAATTGAAGGCCAGCATTGGATATTCCATGCCGCCGATATTGCCGTTGATCGACTGCACAACCGGGTAGGGGTAGGGGAACGCGAAGTGGCCATAGACGTCCAGCGTATGAATCAGCGTCGGTGTTGAGTACTTCTCCCACAGCGGGTTGCCCTCTTTGGGATAGAACGACATGGCCATGGTTGTGCGGCCCGGTGCGACCTCGTGGCCTTGCGCATCCCAAATAAACTTGCGGCTCGACGACCAGGCAAAGTCACGCACATTGGTGGCTTTGAAGCGCCAGGTTTTCCGATCAGAGCTGCGCGTGCTTTCTTTGGCCGTGGCTTCGGCCTGGCTGACGATCACAACCGGCGCTTTTGCCGTTTTGGCTTGGGCCAGTTTGGCACGCTGCTCGGCCGTTAGAACATCGCCCGCGTTTTGCAGCTCGCCCGTGCCCGCCACTATATGATCGGCCGGAACATTGATCTCAACGTCGAAGTCGCCGAACTCCAGCGTGAACTCGCTGTTGGCGTAGAATTGACGAATATGCCAGCCATCACTGTCGGAATAAGCTGCCAAGCGCGGATACCATTGCGCCATATAGTAGGCGTAGTTTTTGTCGTCTTTGAAAAACTCGTAGCCGCCGCGCAACCGAAACGTTTCCACCGGTGGAATATCCATGGTCCACGCCACGGAAAATGAAACCTGCGCACCCGACGTCAGTGGCGCGGCCAAATCCACCCGCAGCATCGTGCCATTGATCACGTGCGCCAGCGGCTTGCCGTTGGTGTCGGTGACTGCGCTGACCATCAAGCCAAACGTCGATTTTTCATACGCCATTGTCAGGCGCATGGACCCGAATGACTCTTTGGCATCGCCATCGTTGGTGCGCGCCGCGTCGGGGCCAGAGCCTTTGACCAGCTGGTTTTGTTCGAGGTTCAGCCACAGGTATTTCAGCGTATCGGGCGAATTGTTGGTGTAGGTGATGGTCTCGGTGCCGGTGGCCTTTTGCTTAGCGTCATCTAGCGTGACTTTAATTTGGTAATCGACCTTTTGCTGCCAATAGCGATGCCCCGGCGCACCTGAAGCAGTGCGGTAGTCGTTGGCCGTGGGCCACACTTCATCAAGCTGGCGGAACTTATCTTGCCAATTGCCGCGTGTCTGTTGCACCGACTGGGCCTGGGCCACGCTGGCGGTTGCCGCCAGTACAAGAATTAAAATGGACCGCAGCATCGACATCCCCCGCATGCATGATCAAATTAATTCTAGCATTGTAACACGAGCCAAAAGCCAAGCCAAAGTTGAGAATGCAAGAACAGCGTTCTTCACAATTTCCGCAACATCCACAATCAGCCAACGATATACCGGCCCTATACCGATGGGTCTTGAGGTATGGGTGATGAGCATGCGCAAGCAACCATATGAATTTGAAAGCCCATCATATGAAGCGTCGTCGTCACAACGCCACCGGGCGTGCCGCCACCGAAGGTCAATACGCGCCCCTGTCGTATCAATTCTTGCGCAGTCCAGCGTGGCGATCCCTGCGCGGGCCCGCCGCGAAAGTGTGGCTGGAACTGCGCTGCCGCTACAATGGCAGCAACAACGGCAAGCTCGCTTTATCGTGTGATGCTGCGGCGCGTCTGCTGGGCCTTGGCAAAGCGACCGTGCTCAGGGCGTTTCAAGAACTGCAAGACAAAGGCTTTATCGTCATGACCCAGCGGGGGCAATGGTATGGTCGACGAGCCACCACTTGGGCGGTGACCGACAAGCCCTGCGATGGACATCTTGCCACGCGCGCGTGGAACACCTGGATCCCCGACAAAAAAGCCATACCCCAAAATCACGATCTCGGTGTTCAGACGGACCGAGGTTGGATGCCGACGGTTCCACCCCAGAACTGAAATCGAGACTTATGGTCCGCGTCAAAGCCGGCGGCGCGATTTGTTCGCGCGCCCACGGTACCGATTCAGAACCACTTATATTACCACTCCCTCTGGGTGTTCTGTGTCACCAGTGCTGTGTGTGTTGCTGACCGGACTTGGCATCAACCCAGCCTCCCACTCCAAATGGCGATGTGTAAAACCACCACGACAATGACAATGGTCATGCGACGATTGTCGTCGCATGACCGGCCTTCGGCCGCATGTCAGGGTGATGGTGAAGTGTCGCGTGTTGCGTGTGCGGGCCTACAGCGTCGGGCGTAGCAAATCGACGAAGTAGGCGACCAAGCCCCCAATCTGTTGGTTGGACTGTTCAGCGTGGTCGGCGGGTACCTCGGCAAACAGCGGCTCGCCAGCCAACCAACGCGATTCGCTGTCATCGTGACGCAGGGCCACAGCCAAGGCTTGGTTCAGCTCGACGTGTTGGTGGGGCAATCCGGCTAAAATCAACGCCGTTTTCATCATGATAATCACCGACGTCCGGATCGTGACAACGCTGCCGGCGAACGGAAACTCCTCGGCCTGGTTGTCTTTCAGAATGCGAATACAAGCCGGCAGCGATGTGGACAGCAAATACCGGCACGAGACCGGCCGATGCATGTATTCCGAACAGGCGTTGTCTTCCAGCATCGGGCATGGAATGCGGCTGGCCTCGCGCTGGGCTTGCGGGATCTGCTGGGCTCTGATGGCCGCAGCCTGCACGCGGGCCACGCGCGGCGGTGTGGCGCGTAACGAACGCGCCAAGTGCAAGACTTCCGGAATGGTGGCACTCACATAGGTATTGCAGCAATAGCTGCAGCCTTTGCTGCAGGCGATGGGCGCGGTGATTTGCGCCCCCATAATGTCGTTGATCAAACTTTCGGCAAAGGCCGCCGCGCGGCTGGCACGGTATTCCAACTGCGTATCCAGCAACGTCTGCGCCATGTAGCGGGTGTTGGCTTGCATCGCGCGCGGGTTCAGAGTGACCTCGAAGGGCTTGCCCACCCAGGTCTCGTCTTCTTTGTACAGCTTGGCGCGCTCATCAAAACTTAGGCGTGGGTGCAGCGGCATCAAAAAGCCATCTCCTATGACCAGCATGATAGTTTATGCCATTCTCATCGCCTGCCTATGGAGGATTTCAATGAACCATGTTCGAAAAAACATTGCCGTGTTTGCCGTCGTGTTTGTGATGGCGCTCAATATTCAAACAACGCAGGCGGGCTCGGCCTGCACGATCATCGTCGAGGCTAAAAGTGGTGAGGTGTTGGTGCAACAAGGCGCCTGCGGCACGCGCGCCAGCCCGGCCTCGACATTCAAGGTGGCGCTCAGTCTCATGGGGTTTGATGCGGGCGTGTTGGTCGACGCCCATACACCCGCCTTGCCCTACAAGGACGAGTACAAAGCCGCCATGGAAAGTTGGCGCGTCACTACCGACCCAACAACATGGCTGGAAGATTCTATTGTTTGGTATTCGCAAGTGCTGACCAAAACACTGGGGCCCGAACGCTTCCAAAAACATGTCGATGGTTTGAATTACGGCAACCGCGACCTGGCGGGCGATGCGGGCCGCAACAATGGGCTCACCAACGCCTGGCTTAGCTCATCGCTGCAAATCTCGCCCGCCGAACAGGTGGCCTTCATTCGACAAATGGTGGCGGGGCGTTTGCCCGTCTCGCGCCAAGCCGTAGAACAGACGATGGCAATCATGCCCAGCTTTCCCGCCACCGATGACTGGACCGTGCACGGCAAAACCGGCAGCGGCTTGCAGCGCGGCGCCGACGGCAAACTTAACCGCGACCTTCAGTTCGGCTGGTTCGTCGGCTGGGCGACAATGGGCAAACGCACCGTGGTGTTTGCAACGTTGGTGCAAGACAGCGAAAAAATCGACGACCGCGCGGGCATTCGCGTGCGCGGCGAACTAATCGAGGCGCTGCCGGCGTTGTTGGCGGCGCGCAAATAAGACCCCCAAAGCAAAAGGCCCCGCATTGCTGCGGGGCCTTGAAGCTGTCTCGAGCGAACTCGAATTCGTTATGCGGCTTTGCGATTGCGGCGCAGGCCACCCAGGCCCAACAGGCCAAGGCCTAACAGCGCCAAAGCGCCGGGCGCGGGAACGCTTCCGAATGCAAAGTTATCAACCTCTAGCGCGCGTTGGTCGCTGTAGAACGTGATGGAATTGATGGTCGCGCCAAGCGAATAAAAATCGACGAACACGTTGCTGTTCGTCGAAAACTGGCCGCCCGAGGCCACGGCCGACAGCGCCGATGCAATGACCGAGCCGTTGAGGGCGACGATCGTTGAATCCGACAATGTGAAATCGACGTGGTTGTAATTATCCACCGAGCCGAAATACATGCCGAAGTAGTTCGCCTGACTTGTCAGGCCCGTCAAATTGAGGGTGAGGCGATTGCTGAGGTTTTGGCTAATCCCAGGAATAACCAAGTACGGCGTGTTGTCGGCCCATGGGTCACCGCTTTGGCCGTTAAGGCGGCCGCGCACAATGTCGCCCGAGCTCATGGCCGAATGCGAGAAGCTGATGCTGCCAAAACCACCGCCCAGATTGAAGCTGGATGTGGAAATTGCACCGTAATTAACAAAGTTCGCATCGGGCCCTGCGCCGGGGCACGGGGTATAAGCCGTCGATCCGTTCAGCCCGTCGAAATTGAATTCCTTCACCGTGCTGCCAAGCAACGTGCTGTGGCTACCCGTGCCGCAATTCACGCCGCCGTTGGCATTGCCCAGTTGGCCACCAATGGTGATCGTGCCGGCATACGCGCCGCCAGAAACCAAGGCGGCAAAGGCGACAACAGCGGTACCTAGGATTTTGTGGAATTTCATGGTTCATCACACCGGTGTTAGTGAAATCTGCAACACTATTAGCAATTTTTGTGCCAATTCTTTTTTCTGATTAAATTCAATAACTTAATAAAACGCATGTCACCCAACTGTAAAATTTTCCGACACTCTGAGCGGGCCTCATTTGGCGCAATTCCGGCTAAACCATTGATAAATAAAACGATTCACCTGAATTACGACTGTCGGAAAACTTTACAGTTTCCCACGCCCCCCAAAGCAAAAGGCCCCGCATGTCTGCGGGGCCTTGAAGCTGCATCGCTTAACTCAGATTTGGTTAGGCGGCTTTCTTGCGGCGAAGGCCACCGATGCCGAGCAACCCTAAGCCCAACAACGCCAACGCGCCGGGGGCGGGGACGCCGGCACCGTTCTCGTTGAGCGCAAAGTTAAAATAGCCCGATTCTGTTGCACTCGAAAACTGGCTCACGTTTGTAATGTACGTATACCAGAGCAATTGGTAATTGCCCGCACCAGCCGATCCTGATTGCGGAATGATGTTCAACGGCGTGCTGTTCCCGTTGACTGAACCGCCCGTAATGAATGCGTTCGTATCGGTATTAACGAGACTGTAAAATAACTCTCCAAAATGATTTCCAGTCGCATTGACTTGCATTGCGCCATCAAAAGACCAGCTGAACCCGTTCTGTGAATTGAATGCGGTAAAGCTCTCGGCGCGCACATAACCGTTATAGAATGCAGGGTTCATTGTGCCGGTGAATGTAAATGCACCGATCACTGAGCCAGCACTTACGCCAACATTATACCCAAGATTGGTCGTGTTACAGTAAGTGCTAAAACCTTCGCACTGGGCATCGGTTTTGGTGCCCGAGACTGTTGACGAATAATACGTCGGCGATGAGTTGATGTGTCCCCACCAATAACTCTGAGTTGGTGCCCAAACATAGCTGCTCGGCGCAACGATGAGGTCAGCCATTGCGGCAGTGCTGCAGAGTGTTGCAGCTACTGCAATCGAAGCCAAATATTTCCCGACTTTCATGTACCAACATCCCCTATTCTTACCGCCGACCGAGCACTTGCTCGCCCAAACACCTATTCATCGATAAAGCAATTTCCGTGCCAGATATTTTTCTGTGGAAATTCAAATACTTAGAAAATCCCAATTCACAAATGTGTAAAATTTTCCGACACTTTGGGGCAACTCCAAACCATGCACTTGCGCCTAACTGTTTGGAATCTAAACAGTTTCGTCTGAAAAATGACTGTCGGAAAACTTTACAGTTTTCCCATGCGCCCCAAAGCAAAAGGCCCCGCATGTCTGCGGGGCCTTGAAGCTGTATCGCTTAACTCAGATTTGGTTAGGCGGCTTTGCGATTGCGGCGCAGACCACCAAGGCCGAGCAACCCTAAGCCCAACAGCGCCAATGCGCCGGGAACTGGCACTTCGTCCACAGGACCGGTTGGAGTGCTAATATTGATGACATAGGACCAGCCGCCCGGATCTGAACCATCGCTGGCAAAGCATGAAATATCGCCTGCCGAATAGCAGTGCGAATACTGGTCAATGCCTACGAGATAGTTCCCAGCCGCCAGGAAAACTGACAACGCAGAGTTGGGATAGGGGTTGTCGTCGTTGAATGCCAACAACGACGTTCCGGTGTCGTTGTAGATGAACAGCATCGTGTCGACGAAACCAGTTCCGTAGGTGTTAAAGCCGTAAACTCCGCCCAATGACGCGAATAAATAGAAATCGCTGGTGGAGTTCGTGCCAAAGATTTGGGTTGTTCCACCTGGCAGCAATTGAGCGGTGGCGACTGTCGACCCTGCATCGCCCACTTCCGTATAGGGCGTTGCCGATGCCGGTGCTGCGAGCGACGCACTGACTGCCAATACTGCGCCGGTGATGGCGGCTTTCAAACCTGAGAACTTCATTGGTCGTTTCCTCCCCGTAAAAATCAATCAGCACGTGAGCTGTGAGATACTTGAAGCAATTTCCGTGCCATATTTTTTTATGTTGAATTTCAGATGGTTAGCAAAGATCACAAGCCAGTAGTGTAAAGTTTTCCGACACTCTGAGCGGGCTTAAATTGGCGTGTATTTTGCTAACACGCTGAGAAATAGACAGTTTCGCCTGAAAAACGACTGTCGGAAAACTTTACAGTTTTCCCATGCGCCCCAAAGCAAAAGGCCCCGCATGTCTGCGGGGCCTTGAAGCTGTATCGAGCAAACTCAGATTTGGTTAGGCGGCGCGTTTGCGGCGCAGACCACCAAGGCCGAGCAAGCCTAAGCCCAACAACGCCAACGCGCCGGGTGCGGGAACGCCTGCACCACCAAGCGTGCCGAAGTTGAATACGGTGTCCTCATATCCGGCGCCGTAATTGGTACCGTAATCGTAAAGGCCATGGAAAGCGTTCCCGACGTAGTTTGTGCTATAAAGGCGCAAGCCGCTGACGACGCCGCTGCTGAACAGGATTTCATTTCCAGGAGTAATGAGGCCATTGAATTGAATGTCGTCAGGTGACGAATTATTGACCTGAGCGCTGGTGTACACATTCGTCCAAACACCATTCAATTTCACGTCAATATTGAACGAATTGATTCCGCCATGGCCATGAAACATACCATATTGCGAGGTGATGCTGTCGATAGAGCTGGCGACAAACGATGTATTGAAGGTCAAGTAGCCATCGTCAAAATCACCGTAAGAGCCGAAGCCGCCATCCACAGAAAACGTCCCCGTTGAAGGAGACCAGGCTACGGGCGTTGCATTGGCTTGCGGCGCGATAAACGCAGCCACGATTTTTAAGCTGAGCAGAAATTTTTTCATGTTGGCATCTCCCAAATTGTCAAAGGCCCAAGTACGGGACACTCGGATACATATAAGCAATTTGCGTGCCAGGAATTTTTCCATTTAAATTCAATGGCTTAGGAATACCCATCTCAACAGAGTGTAAAATATTCCGACGGTGTAATGCCTCCAGAACTCCCCCAAAATTGTCTAAGTGGCTGATATGTATAACTTTTCTAAGAAAACAGAGGTGTCGGAAAAATTTACACTTGGGCGCTCGTTTTTGTGTGGAGTGTGCTGCGAACAGCCCACCATTGCCCTTCGGGCTTCGGCGGGCGGTAGCTTTCTGAAGCGCGCCTTGCGCGTTAACGAAAGCTAACCGTGGCGGAGGGAGTGGGATTCGAACCCACGATACCTTTTTGGGGTATACACACTTTCCAGGCGTGCGCCTTCAACCGCTCGGCCATCCCTCCCCGTGTCGGGGCGCGGGAACCTAGCCGACACGTCCCCCTGCCGCAATCAAAGCCTTGGGTTTATCGCTGCTTTCCGTCGCTTTGTATAAGTCTGTGGGAAAAATCACGCCCCGATTCGCACGACATAAAATTACGTTATTTCGTTTTTGCTCGAAACGGACGCAATTCGTATTGATTTTTTTAGCCCTTAACGGCTAGTTTGAAGGCTCTGGGGTAACTAAAAAACTGACGTTCAGGGGTAGGGGTCCGGTGTTATTCGGGCGCACAATTGGTTGGCTGATGGTGACACTCGCCATCATCATTGCATCGGCAGAGGCCGTGATGGCGCTGGGCGCCAGCGGTCACGCTGGTCTTGCCACGTCTGACCTTGTCACATTACTCACCGGCCAATCTCCGCAGTTTTCTGCCGCACGTTGGCCAGAAATTTTTTCCGCTCTCGGCCAAGGCATTATGGCGATGCCGGCGTGGTTGGTTATTGGTGTGATCGGTCTCGCACTTGCACACACGTTTCGGTATCGGCGCATTCGTCGCCGTCCGTCGACAATTCTGCCGCTGTAATTTTTTCTGAGCTTAATTTTCCGGCATGCGCAATGCGGCGATGAATGCCGATTGCGGAATATCGACACTGCCAAATTGGCGCATGCGCTTTTTACCTTCCTTCTGCTTATCCAGAAGTTTGCGTTTGCGCGTAATGTCGCCGCCATAACATTTCGCCAACACGTCTTTGCGCATGGCGCTAATGGTCTCGCGCGCAATCACTTTTCCGCCAATCGCCGCTTGCACGGGAATCTTGAATAAGTGCCGTGGAATCAGCTCTTTTAAGCGTTCGCAAATTTGCCGCCCGCGCGATTCAGCCTGGCTGCGGTGACACATGAAAGACAATGCATCGACCACTTCAGCGTTGACCATGATCGACACTTTCACCAAGTCGGCGTCGCGGTAGCCTTCCAGCTCGTAGTCAAAACTGGCATAGCCGCTGGAGATGGATTTCAACCGATCATAAAAGTCGAAAACAATTTCGTTCAGCGGAATGTGATACACCGCCATGGCGCGTGAACCGACGTACGTAAGATCGGCTTGCTCGCCGCGACGGTCGTTGCACAGCTTTAAGACTGTTCCTAAAAATTCATCGGGCACCAGAATCGTTGCCTTCACCCACGGCTCTTCAATTTTGGTAATTAAATTCGGCTCGGGCATGTCGGCGGGATTGTGCATCTCGATCATCTCGCCCTTCTGCGTGGTGATGCGATAGACAACGCTGGGCGCGGTGGTGATGAGATCAAGATCAAACTCGCGCTCCAAACGCTCCTGCACAATTTCCATGTGCAGCAATCCTAAAAATCCGCAGCGAAAACCAAAGCCGAGCGCCGCGCTGCTTTCGGTTTGATAATGGAAGCTCGAGTCGTTCAAACGCAGCTTGGCCAGGCTCTCGCGCAGTAACTCGAACTGCGAGGCGTCGGTGGGGAACAGGCCGCAGAACACGACAGGGATGGAAGGCTTAAAGCCCGGCAGGGGCTCGGCGGCGGGTTTGACGTCGTCGGTAATGGTGTCGCCCACTTTGCAGTCGGCCACCGATTTGATGTTGGCGATGATGAAGCCCAGCTCGCCCGGCTTCAGGTCTTGGGTGTCGACCATCTTGGGGGTGAAATATCCAATCCGATCAACGCTATAGGTGGCGTTGTTGGACATAAACTTGATCTTGGCACCCTTCTTAATCACGCCGTCTTTGATGCGCACCAAAATCACCACACCCAGGTAGGTGTCATACCAGCTATCGACCAACAGGGCTTTGTTCAGGCCGCCCTGGTCGCCCGTGGGCGGGGGCAGCTTGGTGACAATGGCTTCCAGCACCTCGTCGATCCCTAGGCCCGCCTTGGCCGAGCAGGGCACGGCATCGGAGGCGTCGATGCCGATCACATCCTCGATTTGCTGGCGCACGCGCTCGGGGTCGGCGGCGGGCAGGTCAATTTTGTTCAGCACCGGCACAATTTCATGGTGGGCCTCGATGGCCTGGTACACGTTCGCCAGCGTTTGGGCTTCGACACCTTGGCTGGCATCGACCACCAGCAGCGAACCTTCGCAGGCAGCCAGCGACCGGCTGACCTCGTAGGCAAAGTCCACGTGGCCCGGCGTGTCGAGCAAGTTCAGCTGATAGGTTTTGCCGTCTTTGGCTTTGTACGTCAGCCGCACGGTTTGGGCTTTGATGGTAATGCCCCGCTCGCGCTCGATGTCCATGGAGTCGAGCAACTGCTCTTTCATATCGCGCTCGGCCACCGCGCCGCAGCGCTGGATCAATCGATCGGCCAGCGTCGATTTGCCATGATCGATATGGGCGATGATTGAGAAATTTCGAATGTGCGACAGGTCAGTCATGGAACGGGTGTAAACTTCTTCAGATTGGGTTAGGCGCGCAGGTGCGCACCCGTGGCTTTTTCAACAGCCGCGATGATTTTCTTGGCAACGACGTCGATTTGCTCTTCCGTAAGTGTCGCTTCTTTCGATTGCAGCGTTACGGTGATGGCGATGGATTTTTTACCCGCCCCAACGTTGGGCCCTTCATAAACGTCGAACAACCCGATGTTGGTGATCAGATCGCGCTCGGCATTTTTAACCGCACGCAAAATCGCTTCTGCTGTGACAGCGGTATCCACGACGAACGCGAAGTCGCGCTCTACGGGCTGATACGGTGAAGCCTTTAACAAAGTGCGCGCCGTGCCGGTTTTCTTTTTGGTATCGGCAATGTGACCTAGCGCCACTTCAAACGCGACCACCGGCCCCTTCACATCCATCGCCGCTAACGCGCGCGGATGCAATTCGCCGAACCATGCTAATACTTGATTGCCTTGCTTGAGCAAACCCGAACGGCCCGGATGCATCCAGTCTGGCCCCGGTGTCGTCGTCTGAACGCCGCTGGCCGAAATGCCCGCCGTTTCAAGCACGGCCAACGCATCGGCTTTGGCATCCATGGCATCGACAACGCGTTTTGTCCCCGCCCAATGCCGCGCACTGGTGTGGCCTGCACGCACGCCTGCCGCCAGCAGCGTTTGCTCGCCGGGCTTGAAGCCCTCAAAGCGGGGACCAATTTCAAAAAGGCTCACATCAGCCAGCCCCCGCGCCGCATTGCGCCCGGCCCCCGCAACGAGATTGGGAATAATCGCTGGGCGCAGCACATCAAGGTCTGCGCTGATCGGGTTGGCCAGCGGAACAATCACCGCACCATTGGCGAACAACTCGGCATGGGCCTTGGGTAAAAACGCCCAGGTGACTGTTTCATTCAGGCCACGGGCTGCCAGCGTACGTCGCACCAAACCGACTTGGCGCTGTTTGGCGCTGAGCGCTGGTTTGGGCATCCCGGTGCGTGGCAGTGGTACGGCGTCAATTTTATCGTAGCCGTGAACGCGCAAAATTTCTTCAACCAGGTCTTGCCACACCGTCACATCCGAACGCCACGATGGCGGCGTCACGTCCCACGGCGTTGTGGCGGCATTCACAGCAAAACCTAACCGCTCGAGAATGTTTTTCATCTCAAGCGTCGGCACATTGACGCCGCCCAATTTAGCAACACGAGCAGGATCAAATGAAATGGCGGCTGCTGCTGTTGGTGCGACACCACCCACCACCAGGTGCGAGGCTTGGCCTCCACACAACTCAATGATCATGCGCGTGGCAACTTCAGCGCCAGGAATGGCCGAGGCAGAATCCACGCCGCGCTCGAAGCAATAGCGCGCATCGGAATTGATCTCGAGTTTGCGGCCCGTGCTGGCGATGTTGTGCATATCGAACAACGCTGACTCAAGAAAAACCGTTGTTGTGCCGTCTGACACGCTGGTGGGCTCGCCGCCCATAATGCCACCAATCCCCACGGCCGTTTTGCCGTCAGCAATCACCACCATCTCGGCATCAAGCGTATAAGTTTTGCCATTGAGCGCGACGAGTGTTTCGCCGGAGGTGGCTAAACGTGGGCCCACATCGCCCGATAACTTGGCGTCATCAAAAGCATGCAGCGGGCGTCCCAAATCAATCGTGATGTATTGGGTAATGTCGACCAGTGCCGAGATGGGGCGCAAGCCAATCGCCTTTAAGCGATCTTGCATCCAAGCCGGGCTGGGGCCGTTTTTCACGCCTGTGATGGTGCGGCCCACGAACTGCGGGCATATGTGCGCCTGGTCGGTGGGCAGCGTCATGGCAATGTTTCGCGAGGCCGCGAAGCTGCCGGGCACCGCAGCATCATTCATGGCTTTGAGCCGACCAAGGCCGGCAGCCGCCAAATCGCGCGCCACACCGCGTACACCCAGCGCATCCACGCGGTTGGGCGTCAGGTTGATTTCAATTACGGGGTCGATATTCAAAACGGTCGTGACTGACGCGCCGACAACGGCGCTGTCGGGCAGTTCGATAATGCCGTCGTGATCCTCGCCCAACTTCAATTCGCGCGTCGAGCACATCATACCCTGGCTTTCGACGCCGCGAATGGCACCTTTCTTCAGCTTCTCGCCGCTTTCCGGAATGACATCGCCCGGCCGTGCCAGCACGACTTTCAAACCGGCGCGTGCATTGGGCGCCCCGCAAACCACTTGTAGCGTCTCAGTGCCCGTTGAAACTTTGCACAGCTTCAGTCTGTCGGCGTTGGGGTGCTTATCGGCTTCCAGCACATGGCCGACGATCAGCGCACTTAAACTTTTGCCGGGGTCTTGCAGCGATTCCACTTCCAAGCCAATCGCCGTCAGTTTGGTGGCGATCTCGTCAACGCCGACCGTCGTGTCCAGATGCTCTTTCAGCCATGACAGTGTGAATTTCATCGGTTCAGCCCCCCGGTTAACGAGGGCACATCAAGTGCGGCAAAGCCGTAATGTTTGAGCCAGCGCAAATCTGATTCAAAGAACGTGCGCAAATCGGGAATGCCGTACTTCAGCATGGCCAAGCGTTCCACGCCCATGCCAAAGGCAAAGCCCTGGTAAATTTCGGGGTCAAGCCCGCACGACTTCAGCACGTTGGGGTGCACCATACCGCAGCCCAAAATTTCCAGCCAATCACCGTAGTTGCCCAGCTTCAACTCGCCCCCTGATCTTGAACAACCGATATCGACTTCGGCTGAGGGCTCGGTGAATGGAAAGAACGAGGGGCGAAAGCGCAACGGCAAATCATCAACGCCGAAGAACGCGCGCAAGAATTCCTGCAAGCAGCCCTTCAGGTGGCTCATGTTGGTTTGGGTATCAATCACCAATCCTTCGATTTGGTGAAACATCGGCGTGTGCGTCATGTCGTAGTCGCAGCGGTAGGTGCGCCCGGGGATGATCACACGAATCGGCGGCTTGTCGCTCATCATGGTGCGAATCTGCACGGGCGATGTGTGCGTGCGCAGCAAGTAGCGATTGCCATCGGGTGCCGTGGGCAAAAAGAACGTGTCGTGCATTTCGCGCGCGGGGTGTCCGGGCGGGAAATTGAGCGCGGTAAAATTGTGGAAGTCGTCTTCCACATCGGGCCCTTCTGCGACGGTGAAGCCCATCGCACCAAAAATGGCCGCCATTTCTTCCATCGTTTGGCTAATGGGGTGCAAGCTGCCTTTCGCCTCGGGGCGGATCGGCAGCGTCACGTCCAACTTCTCGTGCGCCAGTTTGGCATCCAGTGCTGCGGCATCCAGGCTCGCGCGTCGTGAGGCCATAGCGGCTTCCAGCTCGGTTTTCAGCGTATTAAGCGCTTGGCCTGCAACTTTGCGGGCCTCGGGGTCCATGCCGCCCAGGTTTTTCATCAGGCCGGTCACGCGGCCTTTTTTACCCAACACGTCGACGCGTGTGGCTTCCAGCGCTGCGCCATCGGAAGCGGCACTTACCGCCGCTAAAACCTCAGCACGCAGTTGCTCGATCTCGTTCATGTTATCGGTGCTCATCGAGGTGAATCAAAAATGCAAAAGGGGCTACCTGTCGGCGGCCCCTTTTGCGATGCCCAAATGATGATGGACGACGTTCGTTCAACCGAACTGGATGCGCTTTAGAGAGCCGCCTGAGCCTGTTTCACCAGGCCAGCAAATGTATCGGGCTCACGCACGGCCAGATCGGACAAAATTTTGCGATCCAAATCGACGCCGGCTTTCTTGAGCCCGTTCATAAATCGCGAGTAGGTCATCCCAAACGCACGCACACCGGCATTAATACGCTGGATCCACAAACCACGATAATCGCGCTTCTTGCGGCGGCGGTCGCGGTAAGCGAACTGCAAGCCGTGCTCCAAGCGATGCTTGGCGGTTTTGTAGGTTTTAGAATTACGACCGACGTAGCCTTTGGCGGCCTTCAGAACTTTTTGGTGGCGAGCACGTTTGGTGACGCCCCGTTTGACACGAGCCATGGTGGTTCTCCTGAGATGCTAAAATCAACCGTAAGGCATGAAACGCTTCAGCGCGGGAGTGTCGGACATGTCCAACACAAACGTGCGGCGCGAGGTGCGTTTCATCTTTTGGGATTTGCTTCCCAGGTTGTGGCGTTTTTTCGCCACGCCGGCCTTCACGCGGCCGGATCCGGTCAATTTAAAGCGTTTCTTGACCGAACTCTTGGTCTTCATCTTGGGCATTTTATGTGTCCTTAACTCTGGATGTTATTAAACCGCCGGATGGGCATGCCCGGGATTTGATCTTCCCTTGCCGTACCGTCGTCGGGACAAACGGGCCAAAAGCCTGCTGTCCCTCATCATTCCAGGCGAACCCGGAAGGTGGCGGCTTATAAGGGATTTAGGCGCCCTGTGCACCATATTTTATTGCCCAATGGCCGCGGGCTTGGGGCCAAAATAAAAACGGCGAAGATCGTTAAAATCTTCGCCGTTTCAATGGGTTAGGAGCAACCTCAGCGCTACTTCGGAGCCAGCACCATAATCACTTGGCGGCCTTCCATGCGGGGCTCTTGCTCGACCTTGATGATCTCTTCGTTATCTTTTTTGATTCGCTCAAGCAGCGCCTGGCCGATTTCCTGGTGAACCATTTCACGGCCTCGGTACCGCAACGTGATTTTCACCTTGTCGCCCTCTTCGATGAAGCGCTTCAGCGCGCGCATCTTCACCTCGTAGTCATGCACGCCGATGGCGGGGCGAACTTTGAGTTCTTTAACCTCAATGACCTTCTGCTTCTTTTTCGCCTCGTTTTCCTTTTTCTGAATCTCGTACTTATACTTTCCGAGATCGAGAATTTTGCAAACGGGCGGCGATGCGCCTGGGGAAATCTCCACCAAATCGTATCCGGCATCGTCGGCTTTTTTTATGGCTGTGTCGCGGTCGACAACGCCAAGGTTAGCACCGTCGAAGTCGATCAAGCGCACAGTACGGGCGTCGATCTGATGGTTGACGCGCGGCCCATCGTCTTTGGGCGGCGCTTGTCTATTCTGTTCTGGGCGAGCTATGTCGCAATCTCCTGTTGTGGTTTATCCAAGTGGTCTAAAGCGGCCAATGCGAGAGACAAGTGGCCTCCCGTTCAAGTCGGCAAAATTTGAAAGGAACGCAGGGCCTAACCCGGCATGGCACACTCAAGTTTGAGTCTATCGGTGGCCTCAGTTAAGGCAAGGATTTCTTGGCTATTTCCGCCCAAACGCCGCAGCGCGACCGACTTATCCTCAGCTTCTTTTTTACCCACCACCGCAATGATGGGAACTTTGGCTAACGAGTGCTCACGAACCTTGTAGTTGATCTTCTCGTTACGAAGGTCGGTTTCCACCCTTAAACCAGCCTTTTGCAAGGCCTTAGCAACATCGGCAGCATAGTCATTGGCATCCGATGTGATGGTGGCCACGACGACATGAATGGGGGCAAGCCATAGTGGGAGCTTGCCCGCGTAGTTTTCAATCAGAATACCCATAAACCGTTCGAAGGAGCCTAAGATGGCGCGGTGAAGCATCACGGGGCGGTGTTTGGCGCCATCTTCGCCCACGTATTCGGCGTCGAGTCGCTCGGGCAGCACGAAATCAGCCTGAAGCGTGCCGCACTGCCAATCGCGCCCAATGGCATCACGCAACACGAATTCAAGTTTTGGTCCGTAGAACGCGCCTTCGCCCGGATTGAGTTCCCACTCTAAGCCGGCGGCGGCGGTGGCATCTTTCAGCGCAGTCTCGGCGCGGTCCCAGGTCTCATCGCTGCCCGCACGAACCGCCGGTCGATCTGAGAATTTCACTTTGATCTCGGTGAAACCAAGATCGTGATAGACGGTCCGCAATAGCTCGATAAATGCCTTGGTCTCAGATTTGACCTGAGCTTCAGTGCAAAAAATATGCGCATCGTCTTGCACAAACGCGCGCACGCGCATCAAGCCGTGCAAAGCACCAGAGGGCTCATTGCGGTGACACGCGCCAAACTCGGCCATCCGCAAAGGCAAGTCGCGGTAGCTCTTGATGCCCTGATTATAAATCTGAACATGGCACGGGCAGTTCATCGGCTTAATCGCTAAGGCGCGCTCTTCGGATTCCGAAATGAACATGGCATGGCGAAACTTTTCCCAGTGGCCGGACTTTTGCCACAGCATGCTGTCAACCAGCATGGGGGTGTTGACCTCGACATAGTTCGCCGCTTCAAGACGCTTGCGGATATAGGACTGTAGGCCGCGATACACCGTCCAGCCTTTGGGATGCCAGAACACGGCCCCTTGCGCTTCTTCTTGCAGGTGGAACAAATCCATCTCGCGACCGAGGCGACGGTGATCGCGCTTCTCGGCCTCTTCCAACATGGTCAGGTAGTCGGCCAGTTGCTTTTCGTCGGCCCACGCCGTGCCGTAAATGCGTTGCAGCATGGCGTTCTTGGAATCGCCACGCCAATAGGCTCCGGCAAGTTTCGTCAGTTTGAACGCTTTGCCCAATTTGCCGGTCGAGGGCAGGTGCGGGCCCAAGCACAGGTCCAGCCATTTGCCTTGCCTGTAAACACTGATGGGCTCGGACTCGGGCAGATCGCGAATCAGCTCGGCTTTATATTTTTCGCCAATGCTTTCGAAGTACTTGATGGCCTGCTCACGTGGCCACACTTCGCGTGTAATCGTTTCATTGCGGTCCACGATCTCGCGCATTTTGGCTTCGATCTTGGGCAGATCGTCCAGTGTGAAGTGCTCGGTGCGTGCGAAGTCGTAATAAAATCCGTTCTCGATGGCTGGCCCGATGGTGACCTGAGTACCGGGAAAAAGTTCCTGCACGGCTTCGGCCATCACGTGTGCGGCATCGTGGCGCAGCAACTCTAACGCATCAGCATCTTTCTTGGTGACGATGGCGACTTTTGAATCGGTCTCAATCGGGCGCGACAAATCGCGCATCTCGCCGTTGACTTTCACGGCCAGCGCAGCCTTTGCCAAGCCGGGGCCAATATCAGCCGCCAGCTTCTCGCCGGTAATTGCCGTGTCGTACTGCCGAACGCTGCCGTCGGGCAAAGTAATCGCAACCATGGGACGCCTACATCAACTCAGTAAAGTTCGCGCAATCTAAAGTTCCCGGCCTTTAAGTCAACGTTCGTGGAGCGGATTTGACATTCGCACCCCTCTCTGCGGCTCCGCTGAGAAGCCAATGTCGCATCCAAAGCTCCACACCAAATCTATATGATCTCGTCGTCCTCACGCTTCTCACATTCGCAAGGTCGCAGGGCTGCGGTGGGATGCGAATGTTAGAATCGGACCGCGAGCCTAAACGTCGGCCGGCCCTAAATCGCCCAAAAGGGTAAGGATTTCAGGGGTTCCGATCTCGGCAATATGGGGCCTACTCAAAACCTGCACCCGCTGGCCGCGGGGGCCCTCGACGGCCGGGTCCGATTTACCCCCACACAAAACGATACTCCTGCAGTGGGCAATGGCCGCAATATGCATAGCCGCGCAGTTGGGCCCCACTGCGGCGGCCGCGGCCCAGGCCAGAAACACAGTGTCGATCAGCGGCGCTTTGCCGGTAATATCGATGGCGTCTGCGCAGCGTTGCGCAATGCGCTCGGCCAACTCGGTGTGCTCGTTAAAGCCCACCAACAGCGGCGTCAGTTTGCGGCTTGCAAACCATTCGGCTAATGCCGCGAACCGATCAATCGGCCAAGCCTCGTCGGTTTCATTGTCCAAGCACAGCATGGCGAAAGGCTGATTCGTACGAAACGGCGCGCTGAAATCGCGCACCTGTCGTGCCGCCCACGAGACGTCGGCGGGCAAGTGCTCGAAAACCCCCGCCACCCGCAATTGATCTTGCAGGCGGTCGACACAATGCATTTTCAATTTACGTGGGTTGTCGTGATACAGCGCCGTGGTTGCAACATCGCCCGACCACGGCAGTTGGGCCAGCGCTTCCGGGCTCAGGCGCCAACCATGCATCAGATGAAAATAAAGGCGCGACGTGCGTGACTGCTCGAAATCATAAACGCGAGTAAACGGCTCGCTGCGTAACTCGGCACGCAGTTCCATGATGTTGCGCAAATCCCACATTGATGTGCGCGGATCAAGCCAGCTGTCGTCAAGATACGGAACAGTTTTGGCGATGAACTGTGTGGCGGGCGTGACCAAACCGATGAGGCGTGCAGTTTTGTGGTGCGTGCGCAAGGCCGCCAAGGCACTCATGGCCAGTACAAAACGCGCAGGCCTGCGCGGGCAAATCACCAGAATTGTTTCCGTCATTGGCGCCGCATCGCCAGAACGTCGTCGTAAACCGCCAGCGTTTTTGCGCACATTTCGACTTTATCGAATTTTTTATGCACGCGTTCAATCGCGCGAGCCGACAACTGCGCGCGGTCGTCGCGCGACAAACTTAAGGCACGTTGCAAAGCATCGGCCAATGACACCGGATCGCGTGGCGTAAACAACCAGCCGGTGACGCCGGGTTCGATGATTTCAGCGGCAGCGCCGTGCGCCGGGGCAACGACCGGGCGGCCCATGGCTTGGGCCTCGGCGACAACGCGCCCGAAGGCTTCAGGATCAGTCGATGCTGAAACCGCAACATCGGTAACCATATATGCTGCTGGAATATCGTTGCAGTCTTGCACGATCTGCACCCAGCCGCCGACATTTTGCGCGTCAGCGTAAGATATGAGCGAGTCAACCAGATGCGTGCTTTCCGTTGGGCCGACCATCATGCAACGCAATTCGCGGCTGGGGTCGCGCTGACGCAACACCGCCAGCGCATCAATCAACAGGTGGTGGCCTTTCCACCCGGTAATGCGTCCCGACAGCATAATGACGGGCGTTGATTCCGACAGCCGCCATTTCAGCGACAGTTGGATCAGTCGCTGCGACGACACGTTCTTTGGATCGAATTGTTGCAGCTCAACACCGCGATGAATCAGGCGTATACGTTCAGCGGGCACGCCGTACTCGCGCATCAAATGGGCGTGAATGAATTCGGAAATGGCGATCACCGCATCGCCTTCGGCCATCACGCGATTGTATAATTTCTTCAAGCCAAGGGGTCCCAAGCCATAGGTGCCGTGGAACGTCGTCACAAATGGAATGTTCAGCCGCTTTGCGGCTGCTTGCGCGCTCCAGGCAGGCGCGCGGGATCGGGCATGAATGACCGAAACATTGTTGGTACTCATGACTTCTGCCAACAGGTCGATATTGCGGCGAATCGCCAGCGGGTTTTTAGTTTTCAAAGGCAGGGTGATATGCCTCGCCCCGACCCGCTCCAACTCGCGCGCCATGGGCCCACCGGCGCTTGCAACCAAAGCGGTCCATCCCGCGGCCACAAGGGCCTGGGCGACATCAATGGTGCCGCGCTCGACCCCGCCGGCAACCAGCGAGGGCAGCACTTGCAAGCACACGCGCTTGGTTGTCTCGCCCATGTTTCGCCGCAGTCTTCCTGGTATAAGGCACAGCAATATGTCTTTTGTAACACGTTCCCCGCAGATGTCAGGGCTTTCGATGCGCCGCGCTGTACCACTCACTATCGCCTCTTGTGCATTGGCCATCATGATCGGCCCGGCGATGGCGCAAACGCCATCCCCCGATCTGATGAAGCCCGCCGAGACCTATAAATTCTGCCTCGACATGGCCCGCAGCTACCCTGAGCAGGGCTTCGAGTTTGCCGGCAAATGGGTGGGCTTAAGCGGCGGTGAACCGGCCAAGCACTGCCGCGCCGTCGCCTTGTTGGGTTTACGCGAATTCAACGAAGCGGCAACGCGGCTTGAAGAATTGGCGCAAGGCTCGAAGCAAGACAACACCGTGCGCGCGGGCATGTTGGCGCAGGCCGCTCAAGCGTGGTTGCTCGGTGGCCAAACCGAGCGCGCCTATGCGGCACAAACATCGGCCCTGCAACTGTTGCCACGCGACGTATCAATTTTGATGGACCGCGCCGCCACGTTGGCTGAGGCCAAGAACTACTGGCAGGCGATTGATGATCTCAATGTTGTGTTGGGAATCGAGCCCAAAAATGTCGATGCTTTGGCGTTCCGAGCCAGCGCTTATCGCATGGTCGAGGCCGATGACTTGGCCTTTGACGATGCTGAACGCGCGGTCACGCTTGATCCCAACAACATCAGTGCGTTGCTCGAACGCGGCAATTTGCACCGCATGAAAGGGCGCAACGCCCAAGCGCGCAAAGACTGGATGAAGATTCTAGAAATTACATCCGACGGTGAAGCCGCCAAAGCTGCGCGTGCGAATATTGAAAAGTTGGATGTGAACCCAGAAAAGTAGGCAGCTTTTTACTGCGCGTAAATTTTCAAGGCACCCGAGGCCCGCGTGTCGAGAATGTGCGCCTAAAAATCCAGATCCGCATAAACAGCAGCTGGGTGAATGCCCGGCACCACATCGCGCAGCAAGCAGCGAAAACTCGCACGCGACTTAATGCGCACATACCATTCTTTGGTCAGCGGGTGGTCGTCCCACGGCACGTCACCACTGTAGTCAATGAGCGACAGGTGCGCGGCTGCGCTGATGTCGGCAATGCTTAAATGCTCGCCGGCCAGCCAGCTGCGCCGATCCGTCAACCAGGCGATGTATTGTAGATGTGTGTGCAAATTATCGCGCCCGGCTTTGAGCGCGCGTGAGTCGGGCGCTGCACCTGAGAGCATGCGACGATTGAGTTTTTCACCCGCCAGGTTGATCGTCACTTCTTCAAAAAATTTGCGATCAAACCACGCAGCTAAGCGCCGGGCTTCGATGCGATCCTTTAAGGTGCGGCCAATCAGCTTAGGCTCGGGATAAACCTCGTCTAAATATTCGGCGATGTTGGTTGCGTCTGTGAGGATCGTGCCGTCATCTTCGACCAGCACCGGAATTTCGCCTGCGGGGTTGATCGACAAAAACCCGGCATCGTAGTGCCAAGTTTCTTGCACCACCTCAACAAACGGCAAGCGTTTTTCGTGCAGCAGCACGCGCGCTTTGCGTGAGAAGGGGCACAGGGTGTGATGATAGAGCGTGGGCAATGGGGAGGTGCCAAGAGTTGAAAAACCGCGGCAGTCTTAATCGGTTCGCGCGTCGGTTTCTAGTTGAGAAAGGCTATTTCCCAGCCATCTTGGAATACATGGATTTAACAAGTTCGGTCAGCGTCACGCCGATTTTATCGCCTGAGGTCACCACGACTTCGCCGCGCGCAATCAGCACGTCGTTGGCATAAATTTCAACGGGATCAGACGTGTGCTGTTCCAATTCGACCACGGCACCGCGGCCCAGTTTCAACAATTGGTGCACGCGCAAGTTCGATTGCCCTAAAACCACGGCAATTTCCACGTCGACATTATTAATCGCGTCGCGGGACTCTTCGTCTTCGTCTTTTTTGGCCATGGCTTACCCCGGTGGGGAACGTTTTTTGTTTTAATTGTTCTCGGGCTTGTCGTGTTGCCAAACTATGCGTGCCACAAAGGCCTGCGGCAAGCTCGTCAGACACGATGACCCGTCCTTAACCTGCCTGGGAAGGGTTAAAAAGTGCTTTATAGGCCGGTCACATGTCCCAATTGAGCGCCTTAAGTGCGGCCGCGTGCAGGGTGCGGTCGCCCATCGCCAGCACATGTCCGGCTGACGTTTGGGTCAGTGGTTTGCCGTTCCAATCTGTCACGATGCCCCCCGCGTTTTCGATCACCGGGGCCAAAGGTGCGAAGTCGTGCAATTCCGACACACGTTCGCAAGCGATGTCGGTCCAGCCCGACGCGACCATGGCGTAATGAAAACAATCGGTCCCGCCGTAACGGCGGTGGTAGACGGCCTGGCTGAGGCGTTCAAAGGCCGCAGATTCATCGGGCGTCATGTATCCAGGGGCGGTGGCATAAACCGTCGCGGCCTTCAAAGTTTGACAACTGCGCACGTGGCAGGGCTTGCCGTTCAGCGTTGTGGCCTGCCCCGCACCGCCGACCCAACGCTGGTTCAACGCCGGATGATTGATGCAGCCGAGCCATGGGATCGATTTGTGCATCAGCGCAATCAACGTGCCGAACAGCGGTACGCCATTGATGAATGATTTGGTGCCGTCGATGGGATCGAGCACCCACACCCATTCGGCATTTGGCCGGTCGCTGCCGTGTTCTTCGCCAATGATACCGTGGTCTGGAAATCGCGCGGCGATCATCTCGCGCATTTTGGACTCGCTATCGCGGTCGGCCATGGTGACGGGCGTCGCATCGGCCTTGCTGTCGACACCAATATTGGTGCGGAAATGGCCTAAAATAATTTCGCCGCTGGCATCAGCCAGCCGTTGGGCCAGATCGATGCAAGCGGCGGAATATGTATCCGAGCTCATCTTTGCTCGGCAGCGATGGTGTTATTGGGCAGGTGCGTCGACCGGCGGCGGATTGTCGGTGTTGGACATCAGGAACTTAATAACGTTGGCGCGTTCCTGAGGCTTCTTCAAACCAGCAAAAGACATCGTGCCCTTGGGCGCCAAGCGCTTGGGGTTTTCAAGGTAATCGTCAAGTTTGGCGTAGTCCCACTTGCCGCCAATCGCCTTAAGCGAGTCGGATGTTTTGAAGCCGTTGCGGTCACCCACCTCGTCGCCCACGATATTATGCAGGTTCGGGCCGGTGCCGTTTTTGCCGCCCATTTCGGCGGTGTGGCAGCTGGCGCATTTGCGGAAGACAGCTTTGCCGTCATCGACATTGGCCGCCACAATCATCGGACGAATGTCAGGGCGGGCGGCAGGTCCGCCGCCATCGGCGCTCGCCACGGCCACTTCTGCCACTTCGATGGGGTAGGCGAATGTTTCCAATGCCGGCTTTTCGGTCGGCAAAATAAAGCCGCCAATAATATTCACGCCCAGGATTGCAAGGAACGCCATCCAGAAGCCGCTGATAATTGTGTAATAAAGCGGGCTTTGAACGGTTACCGTCGCTTTGTGATCGGACATCGAAAAGTCCCCAAACCAATAAAAAGTGGCGCTGGACCCCCGTCGGCGACCGTGGCCGCCAGCCCAGCGAATTCGCGCCTTGAATAAATGGTTTGGGCGGAAATCTCAATACGAAACAAGGACAAAGCCCCCGATCACCCCCAAAGAATGACCCCGCAATCGACCTTGGCCCCGGCGCTTGGTTCCTTTATGTCTCAAGCCGCTAAAACAAAGGGCTTTGCGACTCCGGCCGGGAGTTTGCAAATGGCTCGCAACTTCGTGGTTTGTGTATTTCCATGTCCTCTGACGCGCTGATTGTTATCCCTTCTCGGCTCAAGGCGACTCGCTTGCCCAATAAACCCCTGGCGATGATCGGCAATGCGCCGATGATTGTGCATGTTTGGCGGCGCGCCGTGGCCGCTCAGGCCGGGCCGGTGGTGGTTGCCTGTGGTGACCCCGAAATTGCCGATGTGATTACTCAGGCCGGCGGGCAGGCGGTCATGACAGACCCCGCACTCCCGTCGGGCTCCGACCGCGTTTATGCGGCGGCAGAAACATTCGACCCTCAAGGCAAATATCAAGTCATCGTCAATGTGCAGGGCGATCTGCCAACGCTTGACCCCGCCATTGTTGCGGCATCCATCGCGCCCTTGTCGCACCCTCAGTTCGATATCGGTACGCCGGTGGCACTGATTACAAAGCCCGAAGAACTTACGGACAATGCCGTGGTTAAGCCGGCTGTGATTTTCAAGCCCGGCGAAAAAATTGCCGCAGCACTTTATTTCAGCCGCAACCTGATTCCCTCGGGCGAGGGGCCGCACTATCACCACATCGGCGTTTATTCGTTCCGCCGTTCGGCGCTGAAAACATTTGTCGGTCTGACTCCAACCGAATTGGAACTGCGCGAGCGGTTGGAACAATTGCGCGCCATCGAGCATGGCATGCGCATTGGCGCGGTACTGGTCGATACCATTCCGCTCGGCGTCGATACGCCGGCTGATTTGGAACGCGCGCGTAAATTACTGGGTGTCGCCTAACATGGCGGCGCGCAAGCCCAGGGGCAGTCAAATCGCATTTCAGGGCGACATTGGCTCGTACTCGCATCATGCGTGCCGCATGCGATTTCCTAAGCTCACGCCACTACCGTGCGCGACATTTGAAGATGCCATCAACGCCGTGCATGTGGGCAAAGCTAAACTTGCGATGATTGCAGTTGATAATTCGGTCGCGGGTCGTGTTGCCGACGTTCATCATTTGCTGCCGGGCTCGGGCTTGAAAATTATCGGCGAGCATTACCAGCCCATCCATCACCATCTGTTAGCGGTGAAGGGTGCGACGTTAAAGACCATCAGGCATGTGGAAAGCCACATCCATGCGCTCAGCCAGTGCCGCAAGTTTTTGCGCAAGCATAAATTCAAAGCCGTTGTGGCGCTCGATACAGCGGGTGCCGCACGCGATATCGCCGCGCGCAAAGATACCAGTGTGGCCGCCATTGCATCGGCAGCGGCCGGAAAAATCTATAAGTTAAACTCGCTCGCCGAAAACATCGAAGACGAGCAGCATAACACAACACGCTTTCTCATTATGGCGCGCGAAGGCGCTACACCAAAGCCGTCAACGCGATGTGTCACGTCCATGATCTTCCGCCTTAAAAGCGTGCCGGCCGCGCTGTATAAGGCGCTCGGTGGCTTTGCGACCAACGGCATCAATCTCACGAAGCTCGAAAGCTATTTGATCGGCGGGTTTTTTAAGAAAGCTGAATTTTATGTCGAGGTCGAAGGCCACCCCGACGCGCCCGCTTTCAAGCATGCGCTACGCGACTTAGCGCTGTATTCCGACCGCGTGGACTTTTTGGGCACATACCCGGCCGACAAATTCCGCCTGCGTGGACGTTAAGCTTCGTCCAGCCAAGTATTGAGCAAAAACCGCGCAATCGAGAATGTGTTGGGGAGACGCAGGTTCTCAAAGGCTGAGCCCGGCTTGCCAAACGCGCGCAGATCATCGCGGGTAAACCAACGGCAGTCTTCCAACTCATCATCGCCGCGCGCGATTTCGGTTGTCGTCGCTTTTGCTCTGAAGCCCAACATGATGGACGACGGAAACGGCCAAGGTTGGCTGGCCAAGTAGCGCACATCACCTACGGCAATCCCGGTTTCCTCATAGGTTTCGCGAATCACGGTTTCTTCCAGGCTCTCGCCGGGCTCGACGAACCCAGCGATCACGGAATACATCCCCGCCGGCCAACGCGCCTGACGACCCAGCAAGGCGCGCGTGCCTGTGGGGTCCTCGATCAAGGTAATCACCGCCGGGTCGGTGCGCGGAAAGCTGCGGTGCGCGCAGTCCGCGTTGGTACACACGCGGGCATGGCCGCCGTCGCTGATGCGCGTTGGTGTTCCGCAGCGCCCGCAGTGCTGATGGTTCTCGTGCCAAATCACCATGGCGCGCGCGTAAGCCAGAACCGAGGCCTCGGTGTTGGGCAGTAAACTCACAACTTCATTGAGCGTGCGGTACTCGCCACTGATTCCTAAATCGGGCGGTGTTTCGGAAGCCGGCAAACTTACTACAAACCACGGTGTGCCGTCGTCAAAGCCCAAAAAGGTTGGACCAAGATCATCAAGATTTAATCGTGTTGAAAGAGCCGCATAAGACAAAAATTGAACTTGCGGCGCGGCGCTAAACAAATGCTTTTGATTCCACACCGGAACAATACGCGCTTCAGAGCTGGTCAAAACGGCGCGCAACCCTGTCTCATCAATGCGCAAAGGCGCGCGTCGATCCAGCGGGCTGCCGCTATATGTAATGTGGGGCTTAAGCACGGTGATAAGGGTGTCCGGTCAGAATGCTGTGGGCGCGATAAAGTTGTTCCATCAGTAATCCGCGCACCAGCATATGCGGCCAGGTCATCAAGCCCAGCGATAATGTATGGCGTGCGCGTTTCAGCACCGCCTCGCCGTGGCCATCGGCCCCGCCAATCATAAATGCCAATGTTCGCGCGCCATCATCACGCCAGCCGCCGACGCGCTTGGCGAATTTCTGACTACTCTCAGAAGTGCCGTTTTCATCCAGCGCGATGATCACACTGCCTTCGGGCACGGCTTTGATCAACGCTTCAGCCTCGCGTGTTTTACGCACCTCAGGCGACTGATCTTTGTTGGGCGCGATTTCTTTCACGTCCACGCTCCAGGGCAACCGGTCGGCATACATGGCGCACAAATCTTGCTCTGGACCGGGCTTGGCCTTGCCCACAGCGAGAATGAGCACGCGCATGGATGGGCTTTATTTCCGTTTTGCTTTTGCAGTTTTGCGCTTGGCCGTCTTTCGCTTTGGCGATGCTGCTTTTTTCGCTGGCGCCTTTTTTGCTTTTGCTTTTGCTTTTGCTTTCGCTTTTGGCTTCGCCTTGGTTTTTAGCATTGGCTTGGCTTTAGCTTTGGCTTTCTTTTTCGTCTTCGCTTTTGGCATCAGCTTCGGCTTTGCTTTTGGTTTGGCCTTCGGCTTTGGTTTTGTCTTTGCTTTGGGCAACGCTTTCAGTTTCGCGGCCGGCTTGCCTTCCTCCACTGCAGGCGTTGGGATTGCCGCAGGTTCCGGTGCAGCAGGCGTCGTCACAACAGGTTTTGGCGCAATGGGTTTTGCATTCGCCCCAGCCCATAGCCGCTCAATGTCGTAAAACGCGCGAACCTCGGGGCGGAACAAATGCACCACCACGTCGCCGGAATCGACCAGCACCCAGTCGCCCTGCTTTTGTCCTTCGCTGCGCACGTAAAGCCCCAGCGATTTCAGTTTTTTTACGAGATGCTCGGCCATGGCGGCTACTTGTCGGGTTGATGTTCCCGTCGCCACGATCATGCGGTCGGCCATGGCGGTTTTACCCGCCAAGTCGAATTGCATGATATCGCGGCCCTTGTCGTCATCGAGCGACGTGAGAATGGCAGTGACCTTTTTTTCCAGGTCTTCCGCAATTTTCGGATCAGCGGCAGTGGTGGACGTCGTGATGGTCGTCTCCTGTCGGTTTATTGTCATCGTCTTGACTTGGCGAATCGCCGTGCCCGAAGCCCCGTGGCGGCGAATGGCCAAGTAGCTCCAGCGCGGCACATCCGAGTTAAAAATCGCGCGGGTTGCCTTGGTGCGACGCGCTCGAAAGCGTGTGGCGGCGGCTCCGGCCAAGGCAGGGTAAGCATAAGGACTGCGGTCGAGCACTGCAACGCGCACGGTACGAAAAATCTGTGTCCAATGCCACCAGCGTGGAAACTGTTCGAGGTTGTCAGCCCCCATCAGCCAAACGAAAGAAATACGCGGGTAGCGCTGGGCCAGCGCTCGCACCACTTTTGCTGTGCGCGTGGTGCCAAGGCGCGACTCAAGGTCGCCTGCCAAAATGTGTTCCGGCGTGGCCTTGGCGCGCGCCGTAGCCAGTCGTTCGCTCAATTGTGCCATGCCGCGCCTTGGCTTAAGGGGGTTTTGCGGGCTCACCAGCCACCACACCTCATCCAAACCTAGCCGCTTCATCGCCTCGCGACTGATGTGTACATGACCATCATGGGCCGGATTGAAAGATCCACCCAAGAGGCCAATGCGGCGGCGACGGCGGTCGCCAAAGATTGGGAAAAATCGAGCCATTCAGGGTTCAGGGCCGAATCTGGCCAGTTCCGCGCACCTTATACTTAAAGGTGGTGAGTTGCTCCACGCCCACCGGCCCGCGGGCATGAAGCTTCCCCGTAGCAATACCAATCTCGGCGCCCATGCCAAATTCGCCGCCGTCGGCGAACTGGGTCGAGGCATTGTGCATCACGATGGCGCTATCAAGCGCACCCATGAATTTTTCCGCAGCCGCGACATCTTCGGTGACGATCGATTCAGTGTGCGAGGAGCCGAAATGTTGAATGTGGGCAATGGCCTCGTCAATGTTGCCCACCACGCGTGCCGACAATATCGAATCCAAGTATTCAGTCGACCAGTCTTGATCGGTGGCCGGTTTGGCGCGCCCATCAATGGCTCGCACGGCTTCATCGCCGCGTACTTCGCAGCCAGCCTTGATTAAATCATCCAAAATTCCAGGCAGCATTTTTTCAGCGACAGCGCGATCAATCAGCAATGTCTCGGTCGAACCGCAAATGCCTGTGCGGCGCATTTTGGCATTCAGAACAATTTTGCGCGCCTTATCGGCGTCGGCACCGGTGTGAACATACGTGTGACAAAGGCCGCTCAAGTGCTGGAACGTCGGCACGCGGCTGTCGCGCATCACTCGGTCCACCAACGATTGCCCGCCGCGCGGCACAATAACATCAATGTGCGCCGTCATGGTGAGCATCTTGCCCACGGCAGCACGGTCGGTCGTCGGCACCATTTGAATGCAAGTTTCAGGCAAGCCCGCTGCACGCAATCCTTCGTGAAGGCACGCCAAAATCGCGTGGCTGGAATGAAAACTTTCAGAACCGCCGCGCAAAATGCAAGCGTTACCGGCTTTCAAACAAAGCGCGCCGGCATCGGCGGTCACATTGGGGCGTGATTCGTAGATAATGCCAACCACGCCAAGGGGCGTGCGCACGCGCTCGATGGCCAGGCCATTCGGGCGCGTCGTCGACATGATTGTCTCGCCAACGGGGTCTTTCAGCGCAGCAATCTCTTCTAGACCCTTAGCCATGGCTTCAATGCGTGCGTCATTGAGTTCAAGCCGATCGAGTAATGCGGGCGTGAGTTGCTTCTCGCGGCCCACTGCCATGTCTTTGATGTTCGCTGCTTTGATGTCGGCACTATGCGCGCGTAGGGCGCGCGCCGCGGCTATCAATGCGCTGTCTTTGAGGGTGCTTGATGATTGGGCCAACGTTCGCGCCGCAGCACGTGCTGCAATGCCCACGGCGTCCATGATGGAGTCTATGTCTTGCGCGGTGTGCTGTGTCATGTCTCAACCACCAAGTCGTCACGGTGAATCACTTCCGCTCGGCCACGATAACCCAGCAACGTCTCGATTTCTTCGGACCTGTGCCCCTTAATGGCAGCAACATCCTCAGCGGCATAAGCACTCAGACCTTTGGCCAATAGCCGCCCGTCTTTGGATTTGACGGCAACGGTATCACCGCGTTCGAAGTTGCCATCAATTGACACAACACCAGCAGGCAGCAGGCTTTTGCCGTCATGCAAAGCACGAGCCGCACCGTCGTCGACAATCAGTGTGCCCGTGGGCTGCACAGCGCCTGCGATCCATTGCTTATAAGCGGCGCGCGGTTCGGCCTTAGGCGCAAACCACGTACAGCGTCCGCCATCCTCCAGCACTTTTAGCGCGTGCATCGGCTTGCCCGGTGCAATGGCCATGCGGCACCCCGCGCCGATGCAGATTTTGGCCGCCATAATTTTGGTCACCATCCCGCCCGATCCGTAACCGGTCACGGCTACGCCAGCCATGGCTTCGATCTCGGGTGTGAGCTCGGAAACGTCGGGAATGTGCTGGGCATCGGGTGTGGTGCGCGGGTCTGCGGTGTAAAGGCCGTCAATATCAGACAGCAAAACCAAGGTATCGGCGCTGATCATTTGCGCGACGCGCGCAGCCAGGCGGTCGTTATCGCCAAAACGAATCTCCGCGGTGGCCACCGTGTCGTTTTCATTGATCACGGGAACGGCTTTGAGCTTCAGCAACGTATCAAGCGTATTGCGCGCATTCAAAAAGCGACGGCGGTTTTCGGTATCATCAATCGTCAGCAACACTTGCGCGACCGTAATACCGTGGCGCTCTAAAGCGTTCTGATAGGCTTGCGTCAGGCGCATTTGGCCTGTGGCGGCGGCGGCCTGCTTTTCCTCCAGGCGCAGCTTTTTACCCTGCATCCCCAGTGGCCCACGCCCAATGGCAATGGCGCCTGAGGTAACAATCACCACCTCTTGTCCGCGTTGAATCAGCGCATGAACATCGTCGGAAATTGCGTCTAACCAAGCGCGATGGAGTTCTCCCGTATTTTCGTCAACCAACAGGGCCGAGCCGATTTTGATGACGATGCGCTTGGCACTGCGTAAATGTGATGCCGCGCTCATCACGACCATCGCTCTTCAGTGTCCCAGGTCGTGTCTTCATTGGCTTCGTCTTCGGCCTGCCGACTAGCTTGGACCAGGCGTGCGAGAATTGCGATCATGTCGTCGCGGCCTTCGCCCGACACACCGGATAACTCGTGCACCGTTTTGCGGCTGGCTTTCTTCAGTTCGGCCAGTTTCTTCTTGCGGGTCTTGTCATCCAGTGCATCGCATTTGTTCAAAGCGACAATTTCTTTTTTGCGCGCCAAGCCGCCGCCGTAGGCTTTTAACTCGCGCCGCACAACCTTGTAGGCCGTCGCCACATCGTCTTGCGTGCCGTCGACCAGATGCAACAACGCTGCACAGCGCTCGATGTGACCTAAAAAACGATCACCCAGCCCCGCGCCTTCGTGCGCGCCTTCGATCAGGCCTGGAATGTCGGCAATGATAAATTCAAACTCACCCACATGAGCCACGCCCAAGTTGGGGTGCAACGTGGTGAACGGATAGTCGCCGATCTTGGGCCGCGCACGCGTGACCACCGACAGAAATGTTGACTTTCCGGCATTGGGCAAGCCCACCAAGCCGACGTCTGCAATCAGCTTCAGGCGTAACCACACCCACATTTCTTGGGGCGGTTGACCGGGTTTGGCGTAGTCGGGGGCCTGATTGCTGGGGCCTTTGAAGTGGGTGTTGCCAAACCCGCCATTGCCGCCTTTCAGCAAAACCAGGCGCTGACCCTCTTCGCGCATATCAGCCAACACGGTCTCGCGATCTTCCGACATGATTTCGGTGCCGACAGGAACCTTGATGATCAAGTCCTTGCCATTGCGCCCTGCACATTGCCGTCCCGAGCCGTCAACGCCGCGCTCAGCCTTGAAATGTTGGCGGTATCTGAAATCGATCAGTGTGTTGAGGTTACGCGCAGCTTCAAACACCACGTCGCCGCCGTTGCCGCCATCGCCGCCATCGGGCCCGCCGAATTCCAAAAATTTCTCGCGCCGAAACCCGACGCAGCCGTTACCGCCTGCACCTGACGCTAGAAAGATTTTGGCTTGGTCGAGGAATTTCATGGTGGCTACGTTATCGCAGTCATTCAAAAAGCAAGAAGGGGAATGGTCGTCCCATTCCCCTTCTTAAATCTGAATTCCGGAAACCGGACGACCCGAGTGTTGGTACCGTTAAGCGGCCACCGGCGCCGGGTCGACGTTCACATGCACGCGGCCTTTGGTCGAGGTCTTGAAGCTGACCTTACCTTCGATCAACGCGAAAATGGTGTAGTCGCTGCCCAGGCCGACGTTTTTGCCGGGGTGCCATTTGGTGCCGCGTTGACGCACAATGATGTTCCCGGCCAAAACATGCTGACCGCCGAACTTCTTGATGCCCAGGCGCTTACCGCGTGTGTCGCGGCCGTTCTTGGAACTACCGCCAGATTTCTTATGTGCCATTGCTGTCTCCTGTGTCTGAGGCGCTGGCCCTTAGGCCGCGGCCTTCTTGGTGGCTTTTTTTGCGGCCGGTTTGGCAGCGGCGACGGCCGGAGCAGCGGCGATGCCCATGCCCATGTCGGTGATCTTCACCAACGTCAGGTGCTGGCGATGCCCATTGCGACGGCGATAGTGCTTGCGGCGACGCTTTTTGAATACGATCACGGTGTCATCGCGGAACTGACGAACAACGGTGCCGGTCACCTGCGCGCCGTCAATGCGGGGTTTGCCCACTTCGCCGCCAAGGATGAGGACATGGTCGAACACCACGGTCGCGCCGGAGTCGCCCTGAATTTTTTCGATGGCAAGTACATCGTCTTTGCTGACGCGATACTGTTTGCCGCCCGTTTTGATAACTGCGAACATGGCCGTAACCTTAATACTCAAACGAAAAGTGCGGGCTGTGGGCCCGCGAACGATGGGGGTGAATATACTGTGGGGGTTTGTGAGTCAATGCCCGTAAACTGGCTCAAGTTTGTGCGTTAACCCGCTGTAAATAAATATGATTTTGTCCCAGAAACAGGTTGAAAATGACGATCAGATGCGGTGGGGGGGGCCTTGTCATGGCTGATTCGCCCACTGTTTCCGCCTCTGAGCGCATCCCCGAGGCCGAGGTTGAGCGGCTGAAAGCCGCCGCGGCCCTGCTGCGCAAGGCCGAACGACCTGTTCGTATTTTGCGCGCTGTGACCTGGGGGCCCGAGGTTGAAACGCGGTTTTTTGCCGCCCAAGCGCGTGAACTACCTGACGTCACCTACCAGCCGCTCGATGCGGGCCCGGTTCATGCCGCAATCAAAGAGGCCAAAACCAAAATTGACGGCACCGGCCCGGTGCATGATTGGCTGCGACGCACCGCCGACACCATTGATGTCGCCGCCGACATGTTGGCTGGTTTGGGCACAAAAGAATTTCATCGGAAATCTTTGTTGCTGTATGGATCGCCGCAAACCGAGCTGATGAATTGCGATGTCCGCCCTTTAGATTTGGCGCGCATGCTTGATTACGTGCTCAGCTCGTATGCCAATCTTGAAATTAATCTGAACGCTAAGACCGACGTGCTGACGACGACGGCGGCCGAAATGCAACCGCGGATGCAGGCCATTCTGAATCGGCACTTCGGCAACGACGACGCACCCCACGTGGAAATTATTGAGCACCTCTCGGCCAAGGCCCTGGCGGGTTCGAAATATATTCGCCTGCGACGTGACGCTGCGTTCTCTGATCGTGATGTGGCGCAGCTCGTTCAACACGAAGCGTTCGTACACGCCGGTACTTCGCTGAACGGCGCTGCGCAAACCGCGTTCCCGATTTTAGGCGCAGGTCACCCCGGCACGACACGCACGCAAGAGGGCTTGGCGGTGTTTGCCGAACTGATCTCGGGGGCCATGGATCCTTCGCGCATGTTGCGGCTGGCCGACCGAGTGCTGGCCATTCAAATGTCTATGGATGGCGCCGACTTTCTGCAAATTTATGACTTCTTCAAAGACAAAACCCAAGACACGCACCAAGCATTTGAAAATGC
Source organism: Rhodospirillaceae bacterium (assembly GCA_947476925.1). Lineage (GTDB taxonomy): Bacteria > Pseudomonadota > Alphaproteobacteria > Rhodospirillales > Rhodospirillaceae. The sequence continues at coordinate 39,962 of CANJSF010000030.1, forward strand.
GCGCCGTGTGTTTCGCGGCGGCGTGCTGTCAGGCGGCGCACCCTTCACGAAAGATTCGGTTTATCTGGAAGGCGTTGTGCGCGTGCATAATTTCTTGCGCATTGCGGTGCAAGAAACGCGCGTGGACTGCATCCGTCTTTTATTTGCCGGCAAAATGGACATCGAGGATATGCCCGCCATTACGGCATTAGCTGCGCAAGGGCTGTGCGTATTCCCGCGCTTCCTTCCGCCGTGGGCGAAGGATTTGCGCTTTTTGTTGTCGTATATTGCCTACTCGTCGTTCCTGAACCGCATGAACCTGGAGCGCGTGCGCGGTCATTACCAAGACATGCTGGCCAACTGCGCACCGACGCCCAACCAAGCCGGATCATCAAGCTAAACAGCTTGATGATCTTGTTGGTCGCATTTTCCACACCAGCCGGTCAGCACCAGCTCTTGGGAAAATGCTCCTAGAGAATAAAATTCTTCGACTGTTCCAATTCGATCAGTTCATAAAACGTCTGCATGTAGCCCGTGCAGTACGACTTATACATAATGTAATTGCCATCGGTGCTGGTCCACAAATGGTACGGCGGGTGAATGTCGGTCCCCATGTAGGCATCATCGTTGTTTTTGCCGATCCGGAAATGGTGCGCATCAAACGTGCCCGCGCCCACGGTGACTTTCTCATCACCCATGTACACCAGGAACATGCCATTGGGGCGCTTGAGCAGCGTCGGGCCATCTGCACCACGATGATGAAACGAACTCATCAAATAGAACGACGAGATTTGCTCGCCGGGACCTTTCGACAAATCGTAGTTGCGGCAGTGCATGGCGTCGGCCTGAATGGGGTGCGAGCCAAAAGTGCAAGGGCGGCGGTCGTATTCCATGCGATGCGAGAAGCGACCTTCGCGCGCTGTATAGCCTTCGCATTCGGCATAGGTGTCGGTGAAGCGGTACCAAGCAGAACCAACAAACTCCTCATCGACCGTGAGTTGATTGAACGCCTCTGTTGGCCCCCAATTTTTGTCGTAGGACTGAATGCTATCGCGCAGCACGCGCGGGCTGTTTTCATCAATGGCGCAATGGGCGCGCAGCGTGCGCCGGCCATCGGTATGCACCGTGATGGTGAAGGTTTCCCCACCCCGCACCTTGTCTAAGATCTCTTTCTTTTTCGAGGTGTAGCGGATCTTCCCGCGAATCGTCGTGTGTTCCATGGCAAAGCCCTCCCAAGCTTACTTATATATATGTCGCTTCCTCAGCGTCGCCCCGGCGTTCGCCCGAGCCAGCCCTTAGGGTTTTCATAGCTTGGCGCAGCAGGCAAGGCGCCATCGCGGGCCTGTTTGCCCGCTGACCGGGGACCCCGGCGTGTTCGGCAGAGCCGTTGCGGTTGCCTGAGGCATCAGTTAGGTTCCGCGCCCTCGAGTCGAACGCCACCCCTTGCGGAGAGGTGCCAGAGTGGTCGATCGGGCCGGTCTCGAAAACCGGTGTGCCCGCAAGGGTACCGTGGGTTCGAATCCCACCCTCTCCGCCA
>CANJSF010000031.1 GCA_947476925.1 Rhodospirillaceae bacterium
AGTATTACAACACCAAGAGACCACATTCGGCGCTCGGCTATAGGCCACCCGCGCCCGTGGCCTATAGCCAAACACCAATCCCACTCGAACAAAGTGAAATCATGCAGTAGACTAACATTACGACTGGTGCAGAAAATCGGTCAGGTCAGTGTGACTAACTCTGAAGCGCTCGACCACCAAGGCTTTGCGATAAATAGCACTGCGTTTGTCGCTCCGTCCAAGTGCAACTGCATGCGGCAGTCGGCTTTCAGGATGGCTGCTAGCTCCTCGACCGGTGAAACTTGGCTTTGAAGCAGATTGTGATCATGGGTTCGAATACCTTTGTCGGTGACCGCAAGAACCCAGATTTGCCCCGAGTTGTGAAGAGTTATCGCGATCTCTCCCCCAGGAACCGTGGATGAATTGCGACAAATATCTTCGACTAATGCTTGGATGATCCGCCCAATCGCATTGCACCTCCAGGCCGATAGTGAACCGCTATTGAGGTCAAACCAGAGTGTAATGCGCCGCGACTGGAGAAGTTCTTTTTGAACAAGTTTACAGACTTCCAACAGATAACCCTGGGCGCGTGGACGCCACTTTCGATCAATGCTTTCATCTGCCAACGCATTCATTAGCTGTTCCTCATGGGACATTGGCGAAGCGACGTGAGTGCCAATTCCGACAACATTTGTTGTGGACCACTTGGTACAAGCAGCAATATTCATGCCAATTTCCGAAGGAATTTCTTCAATGGATTCAATGGTGTGAAATGCTGTGCGCCTTGAAAGCGTAAAGAATTCAAGGGCAGTGTAAAAAACGGCAGAATTGCCCGTTGTCCCTTCCATTGACCTCGGCTGGCCTGAAACGCCAATAGCTATGGGGTCAGCCAGCGGTGAGCTAACTCGTTGATCGGTATGGACTTATTGAAATTGGCCTTGGCCACAGTCTGCGGCGCGCAATGCTCTATATATAAGTGAGCAAATTCGCTGCTCAACAGAACGGGGAATTATTTTTGGCGAACAGGGAACATAAATCCGCGGATCAAGTTTTTGGGACCGAGAGGCATCAAATCCGGACACCTATAAAGTCACTCAGTGCTACTCGGATAAAGTATCTTCCCAATCGTCTTTGGTTCATTCAAACAATCGACAACTTTCTGAGCTAAGTCTGCACGGGTAATCGGTTTGGCGGACACCGCCTTCTCGGTTAGTTGCAGTTTTCCATTGGCGGCCAGGTTTGTCAGTTGGCCCGGCCGAAGTATCGTGTACTGCAAACCGCTTTGGATCAGGTAGTTCTCGGCGTCTTCCTTGACCGCGATAATTCGGCCCAGAGCTTTGCGCTGTTGGTCGGGAACGACCGCCATGCTGTCGCCGGGACCAAGTACGGTCACTATAACGACACGCTTTACGCCGGCAGCTTTAGCAGCATCGACAAGGTTCTTGGTGCCTTCAAAATCCGGCATGGGCTCACCCTGTTTTCCCCCCAGCGTAGAAACAACTGAGCTGAATTTCTTTCCTGCAAAGGCTGCGCGGACATCTTGCGCGTTAAGTGCGTCACCCACAGCATAAGAGACTTTAAGTGGCTCAAGACCCGAGCGATCGGAGCTGGCGCGGACAAAAGCGGTGACTTTCTCGCCGCCCGCGGTGAGTACTTTGGCTGTTTCTAATCCGGTGGCGCGTGACGCTCCGAAAATCAAAACGCCATCGGATTGGGCCTTCGGTCCTGCGGCGCAGGCTGCGAGAGATGCCGCAAGGACAAAAATCAGTAAGCGCCGTTCCATTCTCATTTGCCGACCTTTGCTTTCATTTCTTGGCGCGCCTTTTGCAAAACTTCAAACTCGACGCCCAGTTGCGGGCGGGCTGGCTTCTGCAACACAACGAACGGCGAGGGCTTCTCCAACAGCCACATACGCCAGACTTCCTCCGAGTCAGCAACCGTGTCGACCCAGCGCTCTTCGCCTTGCTCGCACTTGGTTACCGTCTTGAAGAAAAGGCGCGCGCCTGGTGTGTCGGGCAGATTTGCGAAGAAGTTAAACAGCGCTATCTGATTGGGAGGCAGTTTGCCTTTCCATACGATCTCATCGATCACTTCGGTCACTTCGCGGCCATTTGGCATCTTCATTGGCTTGTCGAGCTTCTTCATTACGGTAGTAGCCTCCCAGCCTGCGCGCTGCTCGGGCACGATCGCTCGCACACTATCAGGCTTCTTGACATGAACTTCGGTCACGGGCGACGCCCCGCAACCATGTGGGACAAGGAGTTGCAGAGTTGTTTCGTACCCAGCCGGTGCATCCATATTGGACATGACAATGTGGGCCGAAGCTGCGGTAGATGACAAAAGGGTGAGCGTGAATAGGGCTGCGACTTGAGTGGACGTCATGGTGGCTCCGACTGTGGTGAATAAACGAAATGCGCGACACGTGAGTTCAATATCAACGCGGCATTCACATCAGTCAACGAAGTACGCGCGATAGCTCGCAATCATAGCTATTCATAACAAACGGTGGTTTATCATACCGGCTCGGGTGCATTTGTAAGAAAATGTCGGCTTCGTCATTGACCAACTGGTGCACGCGTTTTGCCGGCGGGTCTCGTCAGAACCATAGGCTTTTGTCATATCTACGTAACAAGACGCGCACTCAGAATTTCGAGCTAGGCCCGCGATCTTGAATTTAGAGGGGAAATACAATGAAGAACATAACGAAGCGCTCGGGCATTTTGTTTGCTGTTTTGGCTGCATCGACTGCGCTGATCGATGTGGGATCTGCCTACGCTCAGGTCGAAGAAATCATTGTCACGGCCCGCAAACGCTCGGAAAATCTTCAAGATATTCCCTTGTCGATTACCGCGATTACTGCCGAGACTATAGATCGCAAAGGGATCACCAGTTTGGGCGGAGTTCTAAATCTGACAGCAGGCCTGATCCTCGACACATATTCGTCTCAAAACACCCGGGTTGTCATTCGCGGTCTGTCGCCGACGCGCGGACGGCCCAACGTCGCATTTCTGCAAGATGGCGTAGATATATCGTCGGAAGCTGTGCAGTCAGGTGGAGGTGGATCGCTACTCAACAATACACGCTTGTTTGATCTGGAGCGCATTGAGATCGTAAAAGGCCCTCAAAGCGCGCTGTATGGCCGCTCAGCCTTTGCGGGTGCCATCAACTATGTCACCAAAAAGCCGGGGGACAAATTTGAAGGCAGAGTTAGTGCAGACGTCGGTAACTATGGAAAGGCCGAAGTTGGCGGCAGCGTGTCGGGACCGGTCGTCGCAGGTAAACTGGCCATCGGTTTGAACGGCTCGGCCTGGACGCATGGTGGCTTTTATAAAAACAGTGTGACTGGCGCCAAAATTGGCGGGACCGATGGTTATGGGGTGGCTACTTCTTTTGTCGCCACGCCCAGTGACACATTCAAAGTTACGGGCCGCTTGGAATACACCAATGACGAAAACGAGATCGGACCGTTCGCATGGGCAAAAGCAAACAGCACGCTGACACTTCCAACTTCTGCACTCGGACGCGTAATTAGTCCCGCCGTGCCAACGGCAACGGCATTTACAGGCAAAGTGCCTAGCTCCAAAGGACTAATTGTCACCTCAAGTCCAAATCCCCGCACTGGCCTCGACTATGAAGGATCTGCGCGTGAAGTGTTCCGCGTCACTCTAACGGGTGAAGCTGATTTGAACTTCGCAACTTTTATATCGCAAACGCATTACGCCACAGCCAATACATCGCAGTCGGAAGAGAACTCGCGCCAAGGAAATACCAATGCCTTGGCGTTCTCGACTATTGTGGACTTGCGAAGCGACATCGAGATGATCAGCCAGGAAATCAAGCTGATTTCCCCGTCGGGTGAGAAGCTGCAGTGGTTGACGGGCGCGCTGTTCTGGAAAGAGACCGTCGATCAAGATGACGTTGGCTTGGCCTGCCTTAGCATCCCAACGCGTCCCTGCGGCCCGCTGATTGCGGCCTTGCCAGCTTTCCCGGCATTGCATTGGGGTCGCGATACCACGCATTACTCGGCTTATGCACAAGTCCAATACGCGCTGACCGATCAACTCAAAATCTCAGCCGAAGCACGTTTGCAAAGTGAAAAGCTGCTGGTCAATGGTCCACTCACACCTCGCACACTTGATCCGTTCGGTCTGTTTGGTCGCCCCGTTGCTGCGTTCACACCAGTAGCGTCAATTCCCGCCGGCGATCACGATGGGTTCCTCACGCCACGGTTTACCGCTGAATATAAACTCAGCGAAATTACACTCCTCTATGGTTCGGTTGCCAAAGCCGGCAAGCCGAGTGGCGTCTCTACAACTGGCGCGGCTTCTGGAGGCTTTGACCCTGAATTATTCCGTTTTGGCGCTGAGACGATGTGGGTCTATGAAGTCGGTCAGAAATCGACGTTCAATGACGGAAAGGGAAAGATCAATCTTGACGGTTATTACCAAGACTTCGCCAACAAACAGGTGTCGACCCAGATCGTACGATCTAATGGGCTGTTGGGAACGCGTACGGTCAATGCTGGCGGCGCACGCGTATACGGTGCTGAATTAGAATTGGGCTATGCGCCAACGCGGGATCTCAACCTGAACTTGGCGTATTCGTATATCGACAGCAAATATACGAACTACGTCACCACGGGCGCTGGCCCTGGCGTGATTGCTACTGTGGGAAACTGTAAGGTCGTGACCTTACCAACCGTGCCAAGCCCGACAACCACATGCGAACTGGATCGTTCGGGCGACGAACTGGAGAATGTTTCGCGTCATTCATTGGTGCTATCCGGAAGCTACACAATTCCAATCTCCGGTGACATGAATTGGCGCTTTGATACCGACGTTCGTTATCAGGATGATCGCTTTGCCGATACTGAAAACTTGCTGTTGTTGCCGGGATATTGGAACGTTGATTTGCGTGCTGGCATCGAAACAGACACCTGGGACATAACGGCCTATGCCAATAATCTGTTCAACGACAGAACGGTTAAGACAGCGTTTCCATTCACTGATTTCGGTACGTTGCGGGTTGTTCCATTTCCACCCCCGTTCACGGTCGTCTTGAACAACGGTCTGCAATCAGGCCTACCTGATAAGCGTCAATTGGGCCTTCGAGCCAAATACCGTTTTTAAAACGTAGAATTTTTGCTGTCGCGACTTTGGTCGCCGTTCACAAAATGTGGCGGCGACCAATACTTTTGAGTCGAGATGCTGCGTTCGGCCTCACGCTCGCGCTTTATGGCTGGCCAGCGCAGCATTGCTTTTGCCATTCGGGTCGCGAGGGACATGCAACACTAACAACAGTCTAAATGCAATGTGTAGCATTCGCAGGAAATCAGCATTGCTTGGCCCAAAAAATCTAGGCAATCACTTTCTTCCGGTATGTCAAAGTTAGACTAATAACTGAAAACAGTGCGGCAGATTGGAGTGCGGTCGAAGGGCTCCACAACTCAGCCAAGAGGCCCCAAAACGGACTGCTGAGTGCCGTTGCTCCCATCATCACAGTTGTCATCAGAGCTAACCCTCGGCCTCGAAGGTGTCGCGGTAGAATCGTCTGCGCTGCGATCTGAAAGGCTGACATGGCGTAAAACGACATAGCGCCAATAGCCAATAAACTAGCCGATAATAATAGGGTTGATCCAAATAATGAAAGACCCGCAATAAAAACTGCATGGCCCAAAATCGCGGCGTTGAGCGTTAACTCGTTGCCGAGATAGCGACGAATGGGTTCCATCGCGAACGCTCCGATAATTGAGCCCAGGCCGAAGTTTGCATAAACCAAACCGAACTCGCTGGCGTCGGTAACGATGAGCGGCAGGATCGCGAGTACGGTTGACCATGCCCCGAAGTACAGTCCGCTGCGCAACAACACGGCACTGAAATTTTCATTGGTGAACGTAAATGTCACAAGCTCTCGTAAATCTTCTCTTAGGCTAGACCGCCCACGATCGACTATGACGCCGCGCCCAAGCTTGAGACGTAGTAGTATTATAATGAAGCTAAAATAGGTTAGCGCGTTGCCGAAAAGCAGAACGATGGGCCCTAGAAAGGGCAACAAGCCAGCCGAAATCATGGGGCCAACAACTCTGCCGCCATTTACCGCAAGGCTGTTGAGACCAACAGCAGCCGGAATTTGGGACGCCGGCACTAAGTCTGGAAGCAGCGCCGATTGTGTGGGCAGCTTCAACGCGTTTCCTGCTGCCAATGCAATAGTCATGAGCAGCAATAGGGTCGGGCTTTGATAGTCCGCCAACATCGTGCCGGCAATGATCACTGGGGTTATCGTCATGACTGTATGCGCCACCACCAAAAGCTGTTGACGGTCGGCGCGGTCGGCGATCAATCCGGCGGGCAGTGATAATATCATCACGGGCAGAAACATGGCGGTTTGCACAAATGACACCAAAAGCGGATCGCCTTGCGTCCAGATGCGCATTAACCAAGTTACCGTTATGTTCTGCATCCAGAAACCAGCCGTCGACAGGGCCATGCCGAACCAAAACGTTCGAAACGAGGCTTGAGATAATGGCGCGAAAATAGACATGCGGGGGCCTGGCAAGTGCTTTTACCCGATCTGGTGAGGCCAGGTTTGCATACCTGAGCAACATGGACACCACAATCCTAGGTCCAGCTCGTATAACGAGCTATCTTAAGATCAGCGGATGCAACTTGAGTGGCATTACGTAAACTCGGCATTCGCGTTGATATGGAGCTACCGTAAGCATTTTTCGAATAGCTTAAAACGACTGTCCGACATATGACCCAGTCAATTCAATCTCTCGACCGCGGCCTTCAAATATTAGAGCTGCTCAATCGGCAGCCTGGACTAACAGCTAATCAGGTTGCAAAGCAGAGCGGTCTGACGCGGGGAACAGCATTTCGAGTTCTTGAGACGCTGCGCAATCTTGACTATCTCCTGCGCGATTCAGAAGGCGGTTGCTATTGGCTTCAGCGGCGTGTCTGTGCGCTGGCGGATGGATTTATTGAAGAAGCCTGGATCAACCAGATCGCCCGCCCGGAGCTTGAGTTGCTGGGCCATGAATTGGTCTGGCCGCTAACAATCACGACACCCTCTGGTATCTCAATGCTTGTGCGCCTCAATACGGATTTCCAAAGTCCCTTATCCAAGAACCGGTTCCCTATCGGTCATCGCGTATCACTTGTGGCGAGCGCTTCAGGCAAGGCTTATCTCGCCTACTGCGAGCCCGAGCACCGCGCGCTTCTTATCGATCTCGTCGTTAGGTCATCGCCACGTGCCGAGGACAAGGTCGCACGAAATGGCAAGGGGATGCGCAATATCTTGAGCCAAGTGCGTCGTGATGGTTTTGCGACAATGAGCGACGGCGACCGAAGTGCAGTCGCCGTGCCGATACTGTCCAAACAGCAGCCACTTGCTAGCTTGGCGATGAGGTTTTTCAGCTCGGCTATTCGAGCGAATGGAATTCGAAGAGATGTGCTGCCTCTGCTGAAGCGTGCAGCTGAAAAGATCGGGCGGTCCTTCGAAACCGCACCACCAAAACAAATAGGAAGTGCTGCCAACTAGCTCACTATTCGAGCGTAATTACTTTGTCTCAAGACGGCTAAGCATGATCTCGCCATGATGGCACTGTAACATCCCATAACCTGACTAAAAGTGTTAAGCTCATGTCTCGTAAAGTCCCCACAGGCCCGCTAGCAGGAGTTAACGTCCTGAATATTGGTACAGCGATTGTTGGCCCTTGGGCTGCAACGCTTTTGGGATACTTGGGCGCAAACGTCATTAAGGTCGAGCGTCCGAGCGGTGAAACAACCCGACTGGCTTTTCCAAAGCAAAAAGGTTGGGCAACGGGTTTCGTCGCGTCAAATGTCAATCAGCGCCTGGTCTTACTGGATACCAAAAATACTGAGCATCAGGCTGTCTTGGACCGCCTAGCTGGCGATGCCGATATCTTAATCGAGAACTATCGGCCAGGTGTCGCCGACCGTATGGGGATCGGCTACGCGAAGCTAAGCGGCTCAAATCCAGGGCTTGTTTACGTCTCAAGTTCTGGTTGGGGTGATGTTGGCCCCATGAAGCAACTTTCTGCAGTGGACCCGCACCTTCAGGCGTTCAGTGGATTTGCAGCGCTCAATGGCGCGCCCGGCGGCGAGCCTGAAATGATTCGGTACACCCATATCGACCCCAGCGGCGCAACGATGATGGCTGCGATCACAGTCCTAGGTCTTGTCGGGCGAGAAAGGTTCGGATCGGGCACATTGCTGAGGACGAGCCATCTTGCGATGGCGCTTAGCATGGAATCGAGCAGGATTGCGGAGTGCTTGACGACAGGGCTTCCTATTGAGCGCTTAGGAAGCGCCACCTCAGCCAGCGCACCAAACCAATGTTTTCGAGCGCAGGATCAAAGAGACATCGCTGTCACCGCAGAGACAGATGCGCAATGGGCAGGGCTATGCGAAGCCCTTCAAAAGCCAGAGCTTGCAAATGATGATCGCTTTAAGACAAACGCCGAGCGTGTGCGGAACCGGGCCGTGCTCGCCGAAAGCATCGCACGTTTTATTGCCGCCAAGCCGTCGCGGTGGTGGGCTGTGCAATTCGAGAGGCATGGGGTGCCGTTCGCATTTAGCTTGGACTTTGAACAGATCGCCAATCATCGTCAAATTATCGAGAACGAGTACCTAACGACAATAAGCCCCAAACATACAGGTGAAATGTTTGTCGGCGGTGTGCCATGGCAGTTCTCGGAAACCCCTGCGGCCATCGATCGCGACGTACCAGAACCTGGCTCTGACACCCCGCACGTTGTTGCGAATGGTTTTGGACAGCCAGCGGCATCGCATCGCATTAAGAAAGCTGTAGAGAATTCAACATCGCGCTTGCCGCTTGAAGGAGTGAGGGTTGTCGATGCAACGCAAGGCGTGTCTGGCCCACTTCTGGGCCTCCTGCTCGCGGAAGCGGGCGCGGAAGTTATTAAAGTGGAACCTCCTGACGGCGACTTTTCCCGACATCTCGAACCACGCTCAGAAAGCGGCGACAGCGCTTTGTTCGCGGCATTCAATCGCAACAAGCATATTTTGACGATTGATCTCACCACAGACTCTGGAAGAACCCAGTTTCGGGCTCTGATCACTGATGCCGCAATGGTCCTAGAGGATCATAGTCTTGATCGTTTGAAGGGCTCGGACCTCACGCCACAATATCTCCTCAAGTCTAACCCTCGGCTTGTTTGGCTCTCATTGAGCCCGTTCGGAGAGAGTGGGCCCTTGGCGACCCGGCCAGGAAGCGAGCTAACCGTCCAAGCTATGACGGGCTATCTTCGCACGCTTGGTCACTTGGGTGGTGCGCCCGTACGTGTCGGCGCTGACATCGCAGGATGTTGTACCGCAGCAAATGCCTTTTTGGCCTTACTGGCAGCCTATTATCACAGCTTGCGGACAGGCGTCGGTCAGCGCGTCGCGGTGAGCCAACTCGGTACTTTGATGTCTATGCGCACACTACAATGGGCTGCGATGTCAAACCCTGACGCCTGGCTGGGAAACTCATACTGCACAAACGAAACGGATTCGCCGCGCCACGGCTACCACACAAAGGATGCGCCTATCTTCGTCTCCATGATGAATCTGCGCGGCCAGGACCAATTTATCTCCATGATGAAAGAGCTTGGCATGTACGAGGTTGTAAAGGATGACGAACGTTTCATGAAGGACGGCCGTCAAACGGTGGGAATGGGCCATCTCGCCCGCGACCTGCAACCGATCTGGGAAGCGCATCTCAAGAATTTCAATGCCCGCGATGCAATCGCGATCATTAACCGAAACGGCGGAACCGCCGTTGAGTTTTCCGAGCTCCATCAGCTCGTCGACCATCCTCAAGTTAAGGCGCTGGACTTGTTTCAATCACTCGATGGCGTGACTTATCTTCGCGCACCCTGGGCTGCGCCCTGGTCGTTACCACCGCTTATCAAGGCGCAGCCGTTTACTGGAAAGGTACGGAGCAATAGTGCTAAAGCCGCCGAGTAATTTCACCTTAAGGGGGTTAGTTTGGATTTCAATCTGCCAGAAGAGACGCAGTTACTAAAAAGCACCGTGCGCCGTTTTGTCGAATCAGAGTTGCTCCCGCTTGAGCGGAGCTTGCCTGACCGTCCAAACTCGCATGATTTGCCCCCGGAGATCCGCCAGCCGCTGGAGCGGAAAGTTCGTGATCTCGGATTGTGGGCAATGGAGGCTCCGGAAGAAATTGGCGGGGCTGGGCTCTCCATTTTGAATCACTGTGTTGTCATGGAGGAAGCTTACCGCAGCACGGCGGGTCGTTGCTTATGGAGTTCTTTGTTTTTCCCCGTGCTTCACAAGCTTGGGACGGAAGCGCAAAAGCAGAAATATTTGATGCCTGGCCTGCGCGGTGAGTTTCACGGAGCTTCAGCTTTTAGTGAGCCAGGAGCGGCGGGTGATCTTGCAGGCATTCAAACTTCTTGTGTTCGTACCGCAGGTGGCTGGGTTCTCAACGGAACAAAATGTTGGATCTCGTTTGCAAAGACTGCACGCTATGTCTTGGTGCTGACGCGGTTGCAAGGAACCAAGCGCCATGAAGGCCTAACTTGGTTCATCGTCGACGCCGGGACACCGGGGTTCACTGTCGGGCGCGAACAGCGCATGATACATGGACAGTCCACCTATGAGCTCATCCTGCAAGATTGCTTTGTTCCGGACTCCCAGCTACTCGGCGAGCCAGGGCAAGGCTGGGCGGCGGGCGAGACAGCCCTCTATCGTGGACGTGTCACAATATCGGCGAGGGCGATTGGAATTGCTTCACGTTGTTTCGATCTCATGGTTGAATATTCAAAACTGAGGCATACGTTTGGTCAGCCGATTTCCTCACGGCAAGCCATTCAATGGATGATTGCCGACTCTGCCATGGAATTGCATGCTTCAAGGCTGATGGTCTACGACGCCGCTTGGCGCGCACAAAATGGCCAGGACGTGCGCACTCAAATGGCCATGATTAAGACCTATACGTCCGAAATGGTTGGGCGGGTTGTCGATCGCGCTGTGCAAGTCCACGGCGCCGCAGGACTCTCTGATGAAACGATTATCGAGCGCTGCTACCGTGACGTAAGGCCCATGCGAATCTACGAGGGGACGTCAGAGGCCATGAGAAGTGTGATTGCACGCAATATTCTGGCTCAAAACTCATTCGCAAATCCATAAACTCATGGGGCAGAATCGCTCACCGGCGTCGCGACATGTCTTCCGGAGTGCCACGCGCGGCCTGGCGCTTGCCGCAATTCTGGTTCTGCAAGCCCCAGCGACAATTGCTGCCGAGGTTGGCGGCGGTGTCCTACGTGTCGCGGCAACAGACGTTCCAGCAGCTTTAGGAAACCCATTTAAATCAATGGGTGCCACTGCTGGTTCGGTGTGGGATCTTATCTTTGACTGTCTGATGAGGTTCGACCAATCTGGTGCGCTTGCCCCGGGTTTGGCGACGCGTTGGGAAAACCCAAATCCCACGACGTGGCGGTTTCATCTGCGGAGCGACGTAAGGTTTTTTAGTGGGGCACCAGTCGATGCTTCCGCGATTCTTAAAACAATAGAAATTCTAAAGTCCCACCCCGAATATCCAGTAAGTGGCGAAATTTCGACAATTGCTCGTGTTGCCGCAATCGATAAGCTAACGGTGGAAATCGTAACGACCGTTCCTGATGCGATCTTGCCCCGGCGGCTGGCTCTGGTGCGCATTGTCGACCCCGCCGTTTGGGAAGACCTGGGACCAGATCAATTTGCCCGCACACCGGGAGGGTCGGGGCCCTATCAGCCAAACAACTGGGGTCAGACAGGTGGAAAGATCATCCTCAAGGCTAACACTGCTTCTTGGCGCGCGCCTAAATCGGTTTCGCAGCTTGAAATGACGATTCTCAAGGATGCCACCACGCGCGTACAGGCTTTACTATCTGGTCAAGTGGACGTGGCTTTGAGTCTTAATCCAGATGATATGCAGACACTAAAGACTGATGGTTTCAATGTTTACGTGAGTAAATCGGGCCAAGTTCAGGTGTGGGCCCTGCCAAACCTGCTCAAGCCAAACTCGCCGCTCAACGATGTCCGCGTACGTCAGGCAATGAATTTTGCAGTCGATAAGGAAAAGATTTCGGTAACTCTGTTGAACGGAATTGCGCTACCGGCAAGCCAAGGAGGGACTGCAAACGCATTCGGCTACAATCCTGATCTTAAGCCTTATCCCTTCGATCCTGAGCGTGCGCGCCGGCTGCTGAGTGAGGCTGGATATCCACAAGGGTTTTCAATGATCGCCGACGTTGTTGTCGGTTTGGGTCCGGCGGATGCGCAGATTCATCAGAAGGCAGCATCGGACCTTGGCAACGTAGGGATTCGTGTCGAATTACGAACGACCCCTTATTCTGCTCGCCCGGGCAAATTCTACGGCGGTATGTGGGGAGATGCTGACGCATTCTCAACGACGTGGAACAGCGGTCTTTATCGCGACGTAATTCGAAGTGCGGCAGATTTTGCATGCACAAAGCCTAACCCATTTTTCTGCGACGAAGAAATTACGGCGCTGGTTAAACAAAGCCAATCTTTGATGGATACGCGGCAACGCGAACAGACGCTGCAGCAAATTATGAAATTGAATCATGTTGCGGCAACATCGCTTTGGCTCGTGGAGTACAATACAATTATCGGCCTTGCGCCGCGCATTTCAAACTTTGCGACACGCTCAACGGGAATGGCGATTGAAGATGTACTCTTGACGCAAGAAAGTCGGAATTGATTGCATGCAAATAATATCCTCAAAAAAAGTTGTTTCGTTCACAAGTTCACCGCAATTCGACTAACCGGGTCTACAAGGGCTTGGCATGCGCCCTCCACGTCACTGGCACTGAGCTATTAGCAGAAGATCGCCCCAGAAATCGGCACCACTATGCTCGACGTTTACGGGCGGGAGCCATATCACTACGCCCAGTTTAGGCACGTGGGGCTCAAATTAGCTCGATTAGTGAGCTAATGCGAAAATGGCCTTGTTGATTGGGGCCGCCCGGTTCTTATTTGGTGGGGCGTTTGCGATCAGTTTTCACTCAGGACGAATCTGGCTACTGTGTAAGGCAATCAGTATGTCCACTATGCGAAGCCGTACTTAGGGTGGCCCCTCACTTTCCGTCAGATTGACTATACTCGACCAGCAAAAAACTTACTCAAATCGTATAAAATTAATGGGTGGCTTATGACGAAATGGTTGAAAACAGCGCTCATCGCGACGAGTTCAATCACTGCGGCGATTTTCTCGGCAGGGTCCGGAAGCGGAGCCTGGGGGCAAGAGTCGAAAGTAACGATCGAAGAAATTACGGTTACTGCCCGCAAACGAAACGAGTCTCTCCTCGATGTGCCCCTCACTGTGACTGCGTTGACGGCTGACGATATTGGGATCAAGCAAATCAAGGAACTGAACGATATCGTCAATTTCACGCCCGGCTTCTTCTATGGCACGCCAACTGTTGGCCGCAATGATCGCTCGAACCGACGACTTCTCATTCGTGGCATGCAAATAAATACCGACGTGCAGACCAAGCAAGCTGTGACTGTATTCATTGATGGCGCCCCGATCTTGGGCGGCGACATTGGGAGTACGGAAAATGCGGAGCGCATCGAAGTGGTGAAGGGGCCGCAGAGCGCATATTTCGGGCGTGCCACGTTCGCCGGCGCAATCAATCTGATCACTAAGACGCCGAGCAAAGAATTCCAAGGTAAAGTCAAAGTCGAGGCCGGTCGATTCGGGCTGACGGATGTTGGGCTGTCGATGGAAGGCCCTGTGGTTCGCGACCGATTGCTCTATCGAGTCAGCGCCAGCCGATACGATACAGGCGGCCAATACACAAATTCTCTGGGCGGAAAAAAGCTTGGTGCCCGAGAGACGGATGATTTTTCTGCAACGCTTTACGCAACGCCGACTGATAATCTCAGCATAAAAACCCGCGCCCACTATTGGGAAGATAAAGATGGGCCAAGCGCTTCGTTCTCCTACGGCTTTGGCAATGGGGCAGAATATTTCAACTGTAATCTCGGCGGAACTGCGGGCAGGGTGAACGGAAACAATAACTGGATCTGCGGAGAGCCGCCGTTCCCGAAGCCTAGCCAAATCGGTGTCGATGTCGTTGTTACTCCGGAAATCCGAAGCGTGCTTCTTGGAAACGCCGCGGTGCCTCCTAACACGCTGCAGTTCCTATTCAATCCGCAATTCCTCAATGGATTTGGCTTAGAACGTCATGCGCTAGAAACAAGTCTTGTTGCCGATTATCAGTTTTCTGGCGGCATGACGCTGTCCTCAATCACTGCCTATCACTTCAATAAATGGGCCTCGCTTGCCGATCTTGACGGACGTCCTACAGCCAGCCTGGGGGCTGCCTTCGATACACTGTTGCTCAACAATTCCGACTATTCTGACTTCAGCCAAGAGGCCCGGGTGACGTCGGCTGCTGACAGTAAACTGCGCTGGTTGGTTGGTGGCAGCTACACAAGCCAAGACGCAGCGAATACTAGCGGGTTCAGATTGCCGCCGGGCACATTCCGATCAACCGCGGTCGGCTCGGTCAATCTCGTGAAGACGTACGGGCTTTTTGGTTCTGCTGCGTATGACATTTTCGATCAACTGACGTTGAACGTAGAGGCGCGGCGGCAATGGGACAAAATCTCGGACGGAGTGATCGCTGGCCTTGTTTTATCCGACACGTTCAAAAGCTTCACGCCACGCGTGGTGCTCGATTATAAGCCAACAGACGAGATTACATTGTACGCCAGTTGGGCAAAGGGGACCCGCCCAGGAACCTTTAATACATCGCTTGTGGGACGACCGCAGTCAGAACTCGATCAAATCAGAGCCGCGATTAGCGCTGATGTCAGCGTGCCGGAAGAGAAGCTCGACAATTACGAGATCGGGTTCAAGGGCCGGTTGTGGGACGGGCGGGCATTCCTCACAGCAGCGTTGTATTCGGCGAAGTGGCGCGACCAGCAATCGGTGGCCCTGACGCCGATAACCCGTGCCAATGGAACACTGGATCTCGTGACGGCCACTGGTTCTGGAGGAAAGACCAATCTATCGGGCGTAGAAGTTGAGGGTGAGGCGCGCCTGACGGACAAACTGACAATTGAAGGCACCTTTGCCTATAACGACACAGACATTATCACCCGAGACTGCGGTGACTGTTTGCTTCTGATCGGTGTCCGAGATGTGCTCGGACAGAATAAAGAAATGTCACGTACGCCAAAATACAAAGGGACCTTTTCGGCGACCTACACTGATGAACTTACGGCGGACTACAATTGGTTCACACGCGCCGACTTTATTTACACGGGCAGTATGTTTGAATCTGAAGCCAACGTGACGACGACGGGAGCCGCAAAAAAGGTAAATCTCCGTTTGGGCATCGAGAATGAAACTCTAATGGTAGAGGTCTACGGAACGAATATCTTCAATGACAAGACCTTTACAGGTTACCAACGGCTCACCGACTTTGCCTTTGCTGCAAACCGCAGTGCCTTGGCCATCGGATTACCAAACCGGCCGGTCTATGGTGCCCGTGCGACCTATAAGTTTTGAGTTCAAAACTTAGGCTGCGGATCTTTCGGAATAGTGTGGGATGGACGTGAGGGTCCCACGCCTTCCGAAAACGCGAGACCGGTCGTTTTGGCTATGAATCGTGGGCTCTCCGTCCCTTTTACTCTATCCGCGCACTCTCGTGATGGGGCATGGAGAGGTGGGCGAGGCTGCGGCTTCCAAGTACGATTATTTGATCCAAGCACTCTCAGTGAATGGAGGCGACCACCCGCTCTACATAAGCGTTTCCCCAACATGAGTGCGATTCAGTCGGGTGGCCGCGTTTCGCAAAACTTCGCGCTCGCTGAAGTCTTTGATTTTGCTAGATGTTAAGGCGTTGGCTGTTGCCACAGTCTGCGGCGTGCAATCCTCTATATATAGGTGAGCAAACTCCCTGCTTATCAGCAAGTTTGTAGGGGATTCTCCCGGAATCCGCCCCTTTTAGCGCAAAGCAACATGCTGGAGCCCGCAGTTTACATGGGCTTTTGAGCCAAATTCGCTATTCAACAGAACCGGGAACTACTTTTGCCGAGCACGGATTTTAATTGCTGCACCAAGCTTTAGGGGCATTGGATAGCCGAAGCCCCAATAGCTGATCTTGCTGATTTACTCGGCCAATGGATGGCAAGATTGGAGCCAACTCTGCCGTTAGGGTGGGAATCCCCCTGTCCAACCTTAAGCCGATTTATTCTGAGGCCCCTCGATGATGTCGTTGAATGCTTTGCCGCATTCCACCCGCAGTTGTTCGCAGGGCGAGTGGGCGTAGATTAACTGCTTGGGTACGTCGGGCATCACTCACTAGCCTGAGCGGGGGATATGTTTAGAGCAACACTCTAAAATGAGGGGTGCGCACCAAATGAAGATACCGAATGTCTTCGTCGACGCGAGTGGTCGGTCCTGCTTTGGCGAAATCGATTTGATGCTCACGGGCAACAATCGTCGGATACAAGCCAAAAATCAGGATGTTCTATATTGGCAAATGGCGATGATGCAGCCGGGGCATTTCATCGACTTTAGGCCATCAGAAGCGCCTCAATTCGTCTCAATTATGTCTGGTCGAATGGCTATCACCGCAGGCAATGGCGAAGTCAGGTATTTTTCACGTGGCGACCTGGTTATGATGCGGGACCTCGCGGGGCAAGGGCACACCACACGCGTGCTGGGTCACGAGCCCTGCACGATGCTTAAGATCACCATGCCAAACAACCGTGAGTTCAAATGACAAATGGGTTCCATTTCGATCTCTAGTCGGCACAGCAAAATCATTTGCCAGAGTTGCCGCAGACTACATTTACTTCCTGGGGGAAAGTCGTGAATAAAAAAACATTTTTCAAAACCACATCCGCAATTGCAATCACTTCATTTGGCATTTTTGGTCCAACTCCATCGGTAATGGCACAAGGATCGGGTGGTCTTGAAGAAATCGTGGTGACCGCACGCCGTCGTGAGGAAACGCTACTGAAAGTCCCCGTGGCAATTTCTGCCGTGACCGCGTCGGCGATCGAAGATCGTGGATTGAAAACGATTCAGGAAATCTCCGAATTCACACCAGGAATGTTTTCGCAAGTCGGGGGCAACGGCCGTGTTGATCGAGCGTCCCGCCGCCTTACATTTCGTGGGTTATCGACCTCATCCGGAGCGGTATTCATTGATGGCGCGGCCTACTCGGGCAGCGCTGCGCCAGATGTGACTGATGTTGAGCGTGTAGAAGTCTTGAAAGGGCCGCAAAGCGTGTACTTTGGTCGCGCCACTTTCTCGGGCGCAGTCAATTATGTGACAAAGGCGCCAAGTGATACATTCAAGGGGAGTGTCAGTGCTGAAGCTTACAGTTACGAAGGCTTTAATGGATCACTTGGGCTTGAAGGGCCGATCGTTGCTGATCGCGTTACAGCGCGCTTAAATCTTAAGCGATATTCATTCGGAGGACAGTACCGCAACGGCGGCAGTACCAATCAGAAATTAGGAACCCAAGATTCAAAATCCATCTCTGCATCGGCAAATTTTACGCCGACAGATTCTCTAAAGATAAACGGCTATTTTGGATTTATTGATGACAATGATGGTGTGCCCGTCACATCGACACTGAAGGTCGCAGGTGTCGGACCTAAACTAGAATGTGCACTTGGCGGTACCGGTGGCCCCTGGTGGTGCGGCGAGCTGCCAAAGGCTTCGGCAATTCCAGCCAGCAATATTTCAGTTTATGCCACGATGGACGCCTTCACTCGGCGTGAACTCCTAGACAACGTACGGGGATATCCGGTTCCTTTCGATTCGCATTGGCTGGAGCACTTCGGACTGAAACGGTATACTTACAACAGCCATATCCGCCTGGATTATGATCTCGAATCAGGCTGGGAGATTGGTTCGATTGTTGCGTACAACAAGACCAAGCAAGCGAACGTCATAGATCAGGAATATCGTGACAGTTCGAATGTGCCCAACCCTTTCTATCCCGCAACGCCAGCCCTTCTTGCTGCAGCGTGCGCCGCTCCTGCGGGGTCTGCCGCCAATCAGCCCTGCTTCACACAGCCATTCCACCAATTGTCGCTACTGCAACAAAGCATCAATACTGATTATAGCTTAGAATTTAGAGTCTCCAGCCCTCAAGATTCGCGCCTGCGCGGAACGTTGGGGGGCAGCTATTTCCGTACCGACAATCCTGGTGGGTCCAATTTTGGTTTCCAAGCTGCAGGCCGGTTAACACAGGCATCTACGAAAACTGGAGTGCGCACGCCGGCAGTGTTTGGCGGAGTTTACTATGACATCACAGATGATCTGACGCTCAGCGGTGAAGCCAGATACCAATGGGACGGCATTCGTCAGCAACAGTTGTTCCCGGCATTTACGCAAAAGCTTGAAGGCACGTTTAAAAGCTTCTCGCCCCGCGTAACGCTTGACTACAACCTAACACCCGACTCCATGATGTATGGAACTTGGTCGCGTGGTTATCGTCCGGGTGGATTTAACTCGACCCTTCTCGGCCTCGCTCAATCTATTCTCGATCAGATCGCCACTCTGGGAACAAATCTTAACTTCAGACAAGAAAAACTGGATAACTTTGAATTGGGCCACAAGGCCACTTGGTTTGACGGGACCCTTCGTACAACTGCGGCTCTCTATTACATGAAATGGCGTGATGGCCAGGTCGCCAATACTCAGTTCTTTACGCGTCCTGATGGCAGCACCGGGAGTGCGACTGTCACCCAGAATATTGGGCAAGTGAATCTCAAAGGCGTAGAACTTGAGGCCGATATCGCTGCCACAGATCACTTAACGATTTCTGCAACTTTTGATCATTCGATCAACAAGATCAAAAATTATGTCTTTACGCCTGACGGCCTGAGAATCAGAAACAGCACGAATGTCAATGGCAACCGCCTTGACCAGTCCCCGGCTTGGGCCTGGACCATCTCGCCGAGCTACTCAGATGATCTGGTCGGTGAATGGAAATGGTTTGCTCGCGTAGACTACCGTCATCGCGGCAAAGTGTTTTTCGACCAAACGAATGTGGGTTGGCTCGCATCGCGGGATCTGTTTAACGGTCGAGTGGGTATTGAGGGCGAAAGTCTCAAAGTCGAACTATATGTGAACAATATCTTTAATGACAAGAAACTGACTGAAGCGATCCGTGGTAACGACACCCTCTATGGCGTCGTCACTCCGGGATGTCCGCCGTGCACCGTTGTGCAGCCGACTCTACGCGGGGGTTCGGTCTTGAACGAGTTGCGTATCGGTTTGCCGGTTAAGCGGACCTTCGGCATCTCGGCCAAATATGATTTTTGAGGCGCATAACAGATCGATGTCCGATCACATGATGGACCGCCGCAGTTTTTCCTTATGTGCGGTTTCCGCCGCGACGTTACCCGTCCTTGGGTCGCGTCGCGCGGCTGCGGCGGGGCCTGATTTACCTCAGGCTCTCGTTTTTATTGCCGAAAAGGACGCTAAGACGCTCCCAATGGCCGAATGGGACGTGGTCCAACTCGATGCTGCCGAGCAGGCGGGGAGCAGAGTGCTGATTGCCGAGGGGCAAGAGAGCGTTGAAAAGGCACCGGCGAACGCTTCTCGGTATTTGGCTAGGAGCTACAAATTTCCAAGTGGCGCTGTCCGGGTATTATCTTGGGCGAAAGGTCAGGGTCCGGTCATTCATCAAATCACCTTCGAAACTGAGATTTATGTGCTGGAAGGTGCAGTTGATGTGGAGATACGCGGCAACACAACCCGGCTCAACGCGGGCGATGCGGCGAGTATGCCAAGCGGCGTACTGCGCAATATGAAGCCGAAAGGCAACACGGTTGTTCTTCAATTTTTCGTGGCCAATACGCTCAAGGACGCAGAGGGCATGGTCGTGCGTGGCAAGGATCTGGATAGATCCATGGTTGTGCAATGGCAGGTCGACGGTAAAGCGATGAGTGTTAGCACGCATGAAGAGGCCAAAAAGGCGCCGCAGAATGCGGCACGCTATTTCGTCAAACGGTATGCCTTTCCAGGAAACTCTATCCGCCTCGCCACGCTGAAAAAGGGTGGGGTGACCAATATTGGAACTACCTCACGCGCGGACGTTTTGATTTACGTCTCGAAGGGACGCATGCGCCGCACCGAGGGTGATTATACCTTCGAGGTCGTTGCGGGCGATGCGGTTCGTGAAGAGCTTGGTAAGAGCGGGTTTTGGGAATTGCTCGAGGACTCGGAATTCATTGCAACTGACGCGCCGTTCAATCCGAATCGTGCGTGGGCTAATCCTTAACCTATCACAGACCAAGGCTTGCTAAGGAAGGACAGGGGTCATGAAAATTTGCGCGATGGGAATGGATGCCAATGGTAGGTCATTCGCGACGCATGTCGATATTCCACTCATCGGGGTCAATGAGATGGAGGCGGTCAGCGCCAAGCAAGATGCTGTATATTGGGGTTTGGCGTTTAACCAGAATAGCCCATTGAATAATGAATATGAGATGCACCTTACGAACCAGCCGCGCATTGTGGGCGTGATGTCTGGGCATGCAGAAATCACAATGCAGGACGGAGAGGTGTGCCGCTTAGCGCCTGGCGAGTTTATATTCGTCCATGGTCGTGCCCTGCATCATTCGACCATGCGCAGCACAGTTCCAACGACCACATTAAACGTTACGTTTCCTGGTACGGCAGGATTCACATTCAAATAAGCCGAGCAGCTGAATAATTTTGTTCGCGAGTTTGCTATAGCTAGGGAAATTCCATGACGAGTATTCAAGCCATTGTTCGCCTGTCAGCCTTGATTGTGGCTATTCAAATGTGGGGCCCTTCTGCATTTGCGGCGACGGAAGAACAATGTCGCGCGCTTTCGATGCAGGACTTTAGCCGCGTGCCTGATGCGCCGACGCGCATCACAGCCTCAACCGTAGTTCCCGCTCAGGGTGCCGTGCCGAGTTACTGTCGTGTCGAGGCCTATATTGCTCCACAAGTTGGATATGAAGGCCACCTACCGCTTGATAACTGGAATGGAAAATTTGTTTTTCAGGGCTGTGGCGCGATGTGTGGCTCTTTTCAGGGCCTCTCCTCGTGCCCCGCAGCATTGGCAAAAGGCTACGCATGCGCCACGACCGACATGGGTCACCGCGCTCCTAGTCAAGACGGTAAATGGGCGTATCAGAACCCTACCGCCGAGATAGATGTCGGCCACCGCGCCACTCACGTTGCGACCGTCGCAGGAAAGGCCATCGCAGAAGTCTTTTACGGCGCTGAGATCAAACGGGCTTACTTCCAAGGATGTTCGACGGGCGGAAGGCAGGCGTTGGTTGAAGCAAACCGTTATCCACTTGATTACGACGGCATCATTGGGGGCGCCCCAGTGCTTTATTCGCCGATGGGGCCGCCATTACAACTATTCTGGGATGTGACGGCAAATATTGGGCCTGACGGCAAACCAATTCTCGATCCAGCGAAGCTGCCGATTTTGGCTAAGGCAGTCATGAATGCGTGTGACGCAACCGATGGTCTGAAGGACGGCACGATCGGCGATCCACGATCATGCAAGTTTGATCCTGCAGCACTTAAATGTAGTGCTGGCCAAACGAGCGAGTGTCTCACAGATTCTGAAATTGGCGTCGTACGCAAGCTTTATGAAGGGCCACGTACGAGCAAGGGTTTATTGAAACGCGTCGGCGGTCAACCTTTTGGGACTGAGCTCTCATGGGCAGGGTTTATCGGCGGCAGAAACTCTGCGAATTACAATTGGGCCAATGAAAACTTAAGATATCTGGCCTTTCCACTCGACCCCGGCCCCGGCTATGACGTCTCACAGTTTGATTGGGATCGCGATCCCCAACGGCTGAGCTATAGTCACATGACGGCAGCAAACCCTGACCTTGAACTCTTTGCTGAAAAGGGAGGGAAACTCATCCTCTTTCACGGTTGGGCGGATCCCGCGATCCCGGCTACAGTCACGATAGGCTACTATGAGCAACTCACCCGCACGATGGGCGGGCCAAAAGCAACCAAAGACTTCGCGCGCCTCTTCTTGCTCCCGGGCCTGGGCCACTGCCGTGGAGGCGCAGGTGCCACTTATATGGATGTCCTGGCGGAACTTGATGCCTGGGTCGAAGGCGGTCGGGCGCCCGATCAAGTGATGTCGTACGCGGTTCCCGATACCGGCCCGAACGAAGCGCCAAAGGGATACAACGGCAGAAACATCCAGGATTTCAAGCCAAAGTTCACGCGGCCGTTGTTCCCGTACCCAGACCAGGCGCGTTTTTCTGGCAAAGGTGATCCCAATGACGCCAAAAACTTCAAGCGGGTGAGCAGTGACCGATAGTCCCAGGAGCGGTGGATCGTCTCCACGTAACGCATCGCCATCGTTGCGCGCGGCTTGCGCGCTTGTGCTTAGCTTGACCTGGGCGGTGTCGGCCAACGCAGCCCCGCCAATGCCTCCCGATCCGTCTATGACTGGACCGTCGCTCAAATTCCGCATCAATCTGTCGCCCGATGAAGAAAGCCACGTGGTCAAAAGCCCCGCCAAGGGCGTCGGCGAGTTGACCCTAGATCGGGAGACAATGCGGTTGTCTTGGGTGATCACTTACGAGGATATGACGAGCAAAT
The DNA here is from genome assembly GCA_947476925.1 of Rhodospirillaceae bacterium. Taxonomy (GTDB): domain Bacteria; phylum Pseudomonadota; class Alphaproteobacteria; order Rhodospirillales; family Rhodospirillaceae. The sequence continues at coordinate 22,624 of CANJSF010000031.1, forward strand.
CGATCGCCGCTCACGTTCATGGGCCGCAAACTCCGGGAGGTAATGCCGGGGTATTGTTTCCGCTTGCCCCCGGTGCGGTCACGAGCCCGATCAAAGGGTCTTTGATCCTGAACGAAGGCCAGCTTGAATACATTCTAACCGGGCGAGCCTACGTCAATATTCACACAGAACGGCATCCGGACGGAGAATTGCGCGCACCAATCATGCGGGTCAGGGCTGATCGACCGACCCAGTAATTGGGACGGATTAGCGACTTGGGCCGCGTGCTGGCTGTCCGCGTTATGAAAGTTGAGTTGGATTAAATGCAACAGAAACCCAGTTCGAGTGATATTCTCTCCGCTCACAACTCTTTGACGGCATAGGACGTGCGCCCATGATCCGGCCAAATACCATAGCGACTTTCCTGCTAGCCTTTGTGATCTCCGATGCGGCTCTAGCCGCGCCGCCGCCGGGGCGTACGCTCGGTTTCGTTATCAGGAACTGGTACACGGCTATTTATGAAACCAAGTTCATGGACGAATGTCCGCTCGGCCTCAACATTTCCAACGATGAATACTGGTGGCGCGGGTTGCCGTCGCAGGAAGAGCGCGCACGTCGAACCGAAAATGGTTTGATCCATACACTCAACCGCTGGGGCCCATCGGCTGCCCGCGGACCAGGAAACGAAAACGTCTGTCTCAATCCTTACATCATCAAGGACCCACAATTTCTGACGATCGAAGGGAAGACTTCGTTCGGCGCCAATCTCGATGGCGACTCAACCGGCAAAGCGACAGCTAAGACGTGTGCCCACGAAAATTTCACTGGCGTGTGGGGCGAGCCAGGTGTCGACAATCAGATGTATCGCCTGCTGGGTTGCATCTATGGCTTTCGCGCCGATGGCATCTTCGAAGTTAACGCCGACGAAATGCGCGGCACCAGCGGGCTTGGTATCACCTTGATCGAAGTCACCAACGTTGACGACGCGCGCAACGACGATGACGTGACGTTGACGTTTTATCGTTCGGTTGACCAATTCACGCTCGATCCCAACGGCCAACCGCTGCCATTCGCGACTTATCGCATTGATGTCAGTCCTGACGGCACGCAGCGTTATGGACATTCGCTGAAGGGCAAGATCAAGGATGGCAAAATCACGTCGGAACAGGGCGATGTTCGATTGCCATTTTACGGCAACTACAACTTCATGCACCCGGTCATCAAAGAGATGTCGGTCGATCTGGAAGTGTCAAACGACGGAAAGAAACTGACCGGGTTCGTCAATGGCTACTATGATGTCGACGAATTCGTCTACCACGTGACTGGGGTTGGAGCTGTGATCTCGACTGCGGGCTACAGCTGCCCTGGCCTTGCCGAATATGCCTGGAAGTTGGCCGACGGTCATCCTGACGAAAACGGCAAGTGCACCACAATTTCATCCAGTTTCAAGGTGACCGGCTATGCCGCGTTCATCAAGAAGCCCGACGCGAAAGTTTCGCAGAAATAATAGGTTCTCGGACGATGACACGAGCAATGAAATTCGGGGTGGTTGTTGCGGCCTTGGCGGTGCTAACGGGCTGCGGCGATAGCGAGCCGGTCGTCAAGGGCGGCCAACCCGAGATGCGCCGCTTGACCCAGGAGCAGTACTCCAACATCGTTGCTGATCTATTTGGAGATCATATTGTCGTCGGCGGCCAATTCGATCCGCTGCCGCGGACCGACGGATTGATGGCAATTGGCGCGCCGATGGCGCGAGTCACACCGGCAGGCTTCGAAAGATTTTATGAACTTGGCCGATCCATCGCCGCGCAAGTCATTGCACCAGACAACCGACACGATGTGATCCCTTGCCGCCCGGCGGTTGCCACGACTCCGGACGACGCCTGCGCCGCGAAATTCTTCTCCCAAGTAGGGCGTTTGCTCTATCGCCGTGCCCTGACAGAGCAGGAACGCGGCACGGCCGTTAAGGCAGCACACGACGCCGCAGTGTCGGCGTCCGACTTCTATGAAGGGATTGCTGAGGGACTGGCCGGGTTGATGACGACGCCGCAGTTTCTATTCGTTATTGATGAAACCGAACCTGACCCGACGCGGACGGGGCAAATACGCCTGACCGGAACGGCCAAGGCCTCGCGCTTAAGTTTCTTGATCTGGAACACGACGCCCGATGAGATGCTGTTGGCAGCAGCCGAAAAAGGCGAGCTACACACCAAAAAAGGTCTCGAGAAACAGGTCGACCGGCTTTTAGCCTCGCAACGGGTCGAGATTGGTGCGCGCGCATTCTTTGCAGACTTTCTCAACTTCGAGAAATTCGAGATTCTTGAAAAAGACCCGGTGATCTATCCATCGTTTTCGATACGTGTCGCAGAAGATGCCCGCGAACAAATGCTCAAGACTATCTATGATCACCTGTACGTCCGTGGGCAGGACTACCGCGACCTATTCACGACGGGCAAAACATTCATCAGCCCGAATTTGGGACGGATCTACCGCGTGCCTGTCGATCGCCCCGACGGTGGCTGGATGCCCTATGAGTTCGGGCCGGATGAAAACTATTCCGGGTTACTGACACAGGTGGGATTTCTCGCTCTTCATGCGCATCCGGGGCGCAGCTCGCCGACGTTGCGCGGGCGCGCGCTGCGTGAAGTTCTGCTCTGCCAAAAGGTTCCTGACCCGCCGGGCAATGTTGATCAAACTCTGTTCCTTGATCCCAACTCGCCAGTAAAAACGGCGAGGGATCGTCTGACGGCGCACGCTACCAATGCGACTTGCGCCGGCTGCCACAAGCTGACCGACCCGATTGGCTTGGGTCTCGAGCGTTTCGACGGTGTTGGTGAATTCCGCACCACTGAAAATGGTGCGCCGATCGATATTGCCGGTGACCTCGACGGCGTTCCCTACGGTGACGCCAAGGAATTGGGCCGTGTGATGCGGAACAACCCGTCGACGACGTCTTGCATCGTCAATCGCGTGACGTCCTATGCGCTGGGGCGCGCTCTCACTCGCGACGACGAGCCGCTGGCTGCCTACCTTGAGAAATCTTTCGCCGTTCAGAAATACAATCTGCCGAAGCTGCTGCGCGTGATCGCGACTGGCGATGCGCTATACACCGTTACAAAACCCAAGGAGGGCACGTCATGAGTATTCTCCTGCCTAAGAAGTCGACGCGTCGTGCGGCCTTGCGCGGCTTGCTCGGCGGAGGTGTGGTCACCGCCGCGCTGCCGTTCTTGGACGCGCATTTGAACACAAATGGCACGGCACTGGCGGCAACGGGTGCGCCGCTGCCGCTTCGTCTCGGCACGTGGTACTGGGGCATGGGCCATACTCCCGGACATGCAATCGCAGAAAGGCACGAGACCGGAGTTGGCATCGGCTTCAAGGAGGAAACCCAAGCGCTGAAGTCGGTCGAGCAATGGATCAATCATTTCAGCGGCTTTAACATGCCCCTTGATGGGCGGCAGAATTACACTCACTTCACTGGATGGGTAGCCAATCGAACCGGCTCTGCGCCGACCCGCCAGGGCGAAATTCCAGCCCCGACCTTCGACCTGCTGGTCGGCGACGTTATCGGCAAAAATACGCGTTTTCGCAGTCTTGACGTTTCTGCGGCAGGCATCGCACGCGAGAACTACAGCGCCCGCGGCACGAACAGTCGGCCTGCGGCGGAAGTCGATCCGATGAAACTCTACGCGCGTTTGTTCGGGCCGGAGTTCGTTGACCCCAATGTCGCAACCTTCAAGCCCGACCCCAAGGTGATGGTGCGCAAAAGCGTGCTATCTGCCTTCATGGATGAGAGCAAGGCATACATGAAGACGGTGGGCGCAGCCGATGCTGCAAGGCTCGATGAATATTTCACGTCTGTGCGCTCAGTTGAAAATCAATTGGCATTGCAACTGGAGAAGCCGGCACCGAAAGAAGCCTGCGTCATTCCGTCGCCGCCGCGGCTGGGTGAGGCTGATAAGATCGCTACCGCTCGCGAAATCGACATCGTCATCGAGAGCCACAAGGTCCTGACCAAGTTGCTGCTCATGGCAGTGGCGTGCGATCAAACTCGCATCTTCAACATGGTGTTCACCGACAATTTCGCCAACGTCCGGCGCAAAGGCGAGAGCTACACCCATCACCTCCTAACCCATGAGGAAGTGATCGATCCAGTCCTCGGCTACCAGCCATTGACCTTTTTCTTCAACAAGACGGCGATGGATGGGTGGGCGCACTATGTTGGCGAGCTCGCTAAGATCCGTGAGGGTAGCGGCACTTTGCTTGATAACTGCCTCGTCTTTGCCTCTAGCGAGACCAACTATGCCCGCGTGCACACCATCGATGGCGTGCCCGTCTATCTCGCTGGCAAGGCCGGCGGTCGTGTGAAAACCGGGATGCATGTGATTGGCGGCGGCGATCCCATCACGCGCATCGGTCTGACCATCCAGAAGGTTATGGGCGTGCAAGTCGACAAATGGGGGACAAACTCGTTGCAAACCTCCAAACCCATCGCCGACATCATGGTGTGATCATGGAAAAAATCCTCGCCGCAATTTGTGTTTTGGGACTTTCGTTTGCCGCAGCGGCCGAAACTGGCCCAGCTGGGGTTCAGTTCCAGCCTCGTGGCCACGGTTGGCAGTTAACCGATGCCAAGGGTATGTCGCTTTACACTTTCGTGCGCGATGCTGAGCCGGGCAAATCCAATTGCAACGGGCCGTGCGCTGAACAGTGGCCGCCGTTGATTGCATCTGCCGACGATCAGCCGGCCGGTGATTGGTCGCTAATCGTTCGTGAAAACGGGACGCGTCAATGGTCCTATCGCGGCCAGCCGTTGTATGCCTATAGCCGGGACGTATCGCCGGGCGACAGTTATGGAGAAGGGGTCAACGAACAATGGTTTACGGCCCTGAAGCCCATCGATACACCGGCGGGCGTGACCATACGCAAGGCGATGATTGGCCACGTCCTCGCTGATCGCAAGGGGATGACCGTCTATACTGCCGACAAGCCCAAGGACTGCGACAGCGAATGTGCCGCTTCGTTTCCGCCACTGCTGGCGCCATGGATGGCAGCTGGCGAAGGCGAATGGTCAATCGTCGCGCTCCCTGACGGCAGCAAACAGTGGGCATTTCGCGGCAAGCCGCTCCACCGCTATATCGCCGACGTTAAGCCGCGCGAAACATCGGGGCATGGGCACAAGGGGTGGAGTGCGGTTGTCCTTGAGCCGCCGCCGCCGCGTCCGCAGTGGGTGACGGTGATCGGCGGCGATGCCGGGCCTATTCTGGGAGATGCCAAGAAAACGACTCTTTATGCGCGTGTTCCACCACGTATGATGCGGGCGCGTCCAGCGAAGCCGCAAATTGCTCAGGCAGTGGCGGGTCGTCAATCGGTCGAGTTGGTCGGGCAATTAATGGGCGACGTGCCGGAAAGTGATTCCGAAATCCGCTGCGGCATCGAATGTCCTGATAGCGTTTGGCGCCCGGTGATCGCGGGCGATGGTGATAAGCCCGTCGGAAACTGGTCGCTCGTTGAGCGATCCGATGGTCGCAAGCAGTGGGCCTTCAAGGGCAACACGCTGTACACCAATATTCGCGACACCAAGCCTGGTGACTTGAACGGAATTCGCAGCGGATCTGGCCGCGGCATGCAAACTCTGACACCCTCGGGTGACCAGATGCCGGGCACGGGCGCTTGATCTCAGTTCGGATTGTACCGCTGCACCTCCCAATTAGCCCATCCGAGCATTATTGTGATGGAGTCCGGCGGGTATGAGGGGGCGATGAAGTCGCCTCGCCGATAGAACGGTGAATCTGTGGCCGGCAACGGCTGCGTCCGCACCTCATTGTGATAGTTTGCGCACGATGCAGCGTCCGGCAAACCGCCGCGCTCACCGAATTGTTTAAGCCGAGCAGGGCGCCAATATGTCTGAGCAGGGAACTTAAATTACTGGATCTGGTTTTTGAGAGGGACAGGTCTTCGCAGGCCGATTAGTTTACTCGGACAACACCCTGATAGGACTCACATAGGTAAATGCGGCCGAACGAAGCGCTCTGGTATGTTGCCGAGGGACGAGTTGAGCGACGAGCGATCGACCAACGTGCTCCTGGACCGGGATTCGCGACCGTCACTGCGCGCTTCTCGGGGCTCAGTCGTGGTACTGAGCGCCTAGTTCTTCATGGCAAGGTTCCTGCCTCTGAACATGAGCGTATGTGTTGTCCGCACCAAGAAGGCGTGTTTCCGTTTCCAGTGAAATATGGCTATGCCTTGTCGGGCGTGGTCACTGAAGGGCCCCAGGATATCCTCGGCACGAACGTCTTCGTCCTTCATCCTCATCAGCGGCGTGTGGAAGTAGCGATTTCCGCTTTGCACAAGCTCCCCGAAAAACTGCCGCTTCGTCGAGCATGCCTTGCCGCCAACATGGAAACCGCCCTCAATATTATCTGGGACGCCGAGGTTGCGCCCGGCAGCAAAGTCTTGGTGGTGGGCGGCGGCGTTCTCGGGCTGCTGACCGCAGGTATCGCGGCGCGCATCCCGCAGGCAAAGGTCACGGTCACCGATATCAATCCTGCTCGCGCCAATCAGGCACTCAATCTGGGCGCGGCCTTCACGTTACCGGCCGAGGCACCCAGAGACCAAGACATCGTGATACATACCAGCGCGACCGAAGCAGGTCTTCAGCTGGCTCTTGCGTCCGCCGCCTTCGAAGGTAAGGTTGTCGAAGCGAGCTGGTTTGGAGATACCTCTGTCTCATTGCCGCTCGGCGAAGCTTTTCATTCTCGCCGATTACGCCTTATATCTTCTCAGGTGGGATCTGTTGCGCCGAGTCATCGTGCCGAATGGTCGCGAGAGCGGCGCATGGCCGCTGCGTTAGAGTTACTTTGTGATGAGCGATATGACGCGCTTATCACCGGCGAGATCGAGTTTGACGATGCGCCCGCGCTGGTGCCACAGATTCTCGACCGCAGTACAGGATTCATGACTGTGTTGCGTTACACCTAAAGTGATAGGAAAAGGTTATGTATAGCGTTGAGGTCCGCGACCATGTGATGATTGCTCATAGCATCAAAGGGGAAGTTTTCGGCCCCGCCCAGCAGCTTCATGGAGCCACTTACGTCATAGATGTTTGCTTTATGCGTCACGAGCTCGACGAGAATGACATCGTCGTCGATATCGGGCTGGCGACCGATACAGTCAAACAAGTTCTTGCTTCGATTAACTACCGCAATCTCGATGAGCACCCAGACTTCGCTGGCCGCCGGTCAACGACCGAGGCTGTGGCACGTTGGGTCTTTGACAAAATGATCGGTGCGTTGCGCACCGGCAAGCTCGGTTCATCGGCCCATGGGCTGTCGCGCGTCAAAGTGACGTTGCATGAAAGCCATGCCGCCAGTGCGTCGTACGAATCGGAAATCGCCGGTGCCTGAGGTTTGGTTCGCCATTCCCGGCGATCTGGCCACACGAACAGGAGGTTACGCTTACGCCCGAAACCTCCTAGCGGCGCTTCCGGGCGCCGGCTGGACACCCCATCATGTGCGCTTGCCTGGGGGCTTTCCTATGCCGTCTGCCGGCGAGCTTGCAGCGACGCGTCAAACTCTTTCGCAGCTCCCACACAACGCGATTGTTCTGATAGACGGCCTAGCCTTTGGGGCGCTGCCGTGTGACGTGATCAAGAGTGTTAATCTTAGGTTTGTTGCACTTGTTCACCATCCTCTGTGCCAGGAAACCGGGCTTTCCAACGATGCTGCGCGACGTTTGAGGGCCTCGGAGACTATGGCCCTGGGCCTCGCCCGCGCGGTTGCGACCACCAGCCGACATACCGCTGATCAGCTGAGACGCGACTTCGATGTCCCCGAGAATAAACTTTACGTATCATACCCTGGAACTAAGAACGCCCTGCGCGCGGCACCAAAGAACCCCGTGCCGCAACTTCTGACTGTGGCAACGCTCACGCATCGCAAAGGCCATGATACCCTGATCCAGGCCTTCTCTATGCTGAAGGACCTCTCGTGGCACAGCATCCTTGTGGGAAGTATGGAGCGCGATCCAGTCGTGACAGCCAAAATTCGCACACTGATTGCTTCGCAGGGGCTTCAGCAACGGGTGAGCTTGCGCGGTGAGCTTGACGAGCACGCGTTAGACGCGGCTTATGCAGACGCCGACGTATTCGCTTTGCCGTCGCGATACGAAGGTTACGGTATGGCGTTTGCCGAAGCGCTTGCGTGCGGGCTTCCGATCGTCGCGTGCGCTGCGGGCGCGGTGGTCGATACTGTCCCGGCTGATGCAGGGCTTATCGTACCGCCAGACGATCCTGTTGCGCTGGCCACCGCGTTGCGCCGCGTCATTTCGGATATTGTTTTGCGCCGTAACCTCGCGGATGCGGCATGGAGCCGCGGACGCAGTCTGCCGACGTGGAATGATACAGCCGCTGGCATTTCCATGGCGCTGCGGAGCGCCCAACCTTGAACGCATTCTCTCCCGCCTGGCTGGCTTTGCGTGAATCGGCTGATCTCGTCGCCCGCAATCGTGATGTCCTTGCCGCGTGTCAGCGACACTTTGAGCGTCGCGATTCTATGAGGATCTGCGATATCGGCGCTGGAACAGGAGCCTCGGTGCGCGCCTTCGCCGACTTTCTGCCAATTTATCAACATTGGACTCTCGTGGATCATAATGCGGAGAATCTTGCTGCCGCTGTTGATGTGCTCTCAGACTGGGCAGATACGGCTTCACAGTCGGACGGGCGTCTCAGCTTGAAGCGTGGCGCGCGCCATATTGAAGTCCGTATGCGCTGCTTTGATTTTGCCCAAGACCCGGCATCATGCTGGACGGCGGACACGGGGCTGGTCACGGCCTCGGCCCTGCTTGACCTAACATCGAAGAGCTGGATCGCGCACTTTGCTAATGCTCTGTCGACGACTGAGTCTGCCGTGCTTGCAACGCTTACGTTTGACGGCACGATTGTTGCCGACCCTTCGCACCCACTGGATAACACCGTCGCCGAGGCTTTTCGAGCTCACCAACTACGCGACAAGGGCTTTGGCCCAGCGGCTGGTTCGGCCGCGGCTGATAGCCTCAAGCTCAGCATGGAGAGGCTAGGATACAAGATCGTGGCGGGAAGCAGTCCTTGGCACTTCGAGGATCGTAAAGCGGCGGTTTTCATTCACACCATTGAGGGGATCGCCACGGCCGCACATGAGATCGCCCAAATGGACAGCATCAGTGACTGGCAGCATGACCGACTGAACAAGACGCGTTTGCTCACCATCGGACACACTGACGTTTTCTCCTATCGCCAATGACTCAAGAAATGGGTGATTCGTAAAAGCCAGCTCTAGCCACGGCCAAATTCCGGGAGCATGCGAAGACGTACGTTGTTCTTTCGAACGATATGGTGGTGACGAGCTGCGCCGATTTGCCCAAGAAAAAGCGCACAATGTGTAAATGCGAGGTAGCCGTGCGCTAACAAGAGAAACCGAGCAAGATCGCGATCCTTTTCCATAAGCATCGGCAAGTCGAAAAGACCAAAGCACCGAAAGAGCGATGCAAGTCATAAAGCTTATTCTGCCCAGGCCCTGGGGCAGCGGCGACCATGGCGAGTCCGAGCGGCACCGCGCTGAAGATAGCGACGACAGTTAGTCAATGCAGGATCTTTGCCGGCAATCGGTATTGGGTTGAGGCGGTCACGAACTACGCCTGTTATCGGAAAACGCGCAGTCAAACAAAACATCTCCATCCGGCAGCACAAATGTCGCTACTTTCGGGCGCAAGGCGTCGTCAAGGCTGGTAATGGGCGGGAGCGCAATGCTGATTGGTCCTGCGCCGATTATGATCGGCGCCACGAGTACATGCAGACGGTTCAAACAACCGGCCGCGAGAAACCGCGAGAGCGTCAAAGCACCTCCCTCGATAAGAATGTGTCGCAGCCCGATACCGGCCAATGCCGACAGCATTTCTGCGGGTTGAATTCCATCCTGTAAACGAGTGAGCCGCAAATATTCCACACCGGGAGTGGTGTTATAGTTGGTGCGCGCCACGTCTTGAGAATGGATGATAATGCGCCGGGCACCATCATCACGCAGGCACTTCGCGCGTGCCGACATGCGCCCGCTGGGATCGATGATGACCCGTGCCGGTGTCGGTCCGGAGTCATGGCGCACGTTGAGTTGCGGATCGTCGGCAACCGCCGTTCCGACACCGACGACCACTGCATCCACGAGCGCCCGCAAACGGTGCAAATGCAGAATGGCTCCAGAACCATTAATGTAATGAGAGTGACCACTCGGCGTCGCGATTCTGCCGTCCAGCGACTGCCCAATCTGCCCAATCACGAATCCTTGGTGGCTTCCCCGGTCGGCCAAGGGCCCATAGATGGGCCATAGGGGATTAGCCCCTAGCCCTTCTGGCGGCGTACAATTGCGCGCCGCAGCTAGTATCTCCGACCATTGCGGAGAGTCCCGATGCCAGTCCACAATGCTCTCCATGAAACTCTTATTACACGTGTTTTCGCCCCGATGAACACAGACATCAAGATTGAAGCCGCAACGAGCGGCTTGGCAAGTCAGTTCCCAAGTTCTGGGCGTGTTTTTGTGCAACGCGCTGTCGGCGAATTGCGCGCCGGGCGCTCGGTTTTTCTCCGCTCTGGGCGCGAGGGCCTCATCGTTGTCGCGGCGGAAATGCTTGGCGGTACTTGCATCGCCGACAGCCCCGTTGCCAGCTTTGAAGGCCTTGGCTTGATTCTACCGGCCCCCCGATTGAACCACCTTGGCATCGCGAGTGACACGCCGGCTCATGTATCCTTGGCGGGCCTATCGGGCAGCGAGATTGACGCATTGTTGATCGCCGTGAATCCAACGCTGCCAGCAATAAAGCACAGGCCAGCCGCACGACTAGAGGCAATTGCTCTAGAACTCGTCAAGCGCGCGTTTCTGCTCCCAGCGGCGCTGATCCGTCCAAGCGAGAACGAAGACCTGGCTGACTTGGTCAAAGTCGAAGCCTCTGCGGTGGAAAACTTCCATGATGATGCAGCTCGCGATTTGAAGATTGCGGCGCGAACCAAAATTCCACTAGCAGATGTTGCGGATGCTGAAATCGTAGTGTTTAACGGCGGCGATGGATTGCACGATCAAGTCGCCATCATTGTCGGACAGCCCGACCCAAAATTGCCCGTCTTAACCCGCCTTCATTCGGCGTGCCTGACGGGAGACTTGTTTGGCAGCCTGAAATGCGATTGCGGGGAACAGCTTCGTCTGGCTGTGCGAGAAATCATGGCGGCCGGAGGAGGCGTGCTATTATATTTAGATCAAGAAGGTCGCGGAATCGGGCTGCTGAACAAGATTCGCGCCTACAGTCTTCAAGAACTTGGACACGACACTTTGGACGCGGACACCATACTCGGATATGGGCCCGATGAAAGACGATATGGCGTTGCAAGCGCTATGCTCAAACTGCTCGGCTTTAAGAGCGTTGTGCTGATGACCAACAATCCCGATAAGATTTCAGCGCTGGAAGACTACGGTGTGAAAGTGCTGGGACATCGACGTCTCATGGGCAGGGTCAATCCCCACAACGAGTCGTACCTGGCGACGAAAGCTCATCGTGCCGGTCACTTGCTCGACACGCTGGGGCTCCAGGTCGCAGAAAAATAGATTATCGCCGAAGCTCAATGCGAGTTGCTGCAATTTCGTGCAGCGTATTGAGCACGCTTTTCGCCGCATGATCGACAAGCATCTGACCTAATTCTGCTGAAGCGAGATTGGGGCTGCCGATCCACCCCGCATTTCCGTCCATTGGCGCTAAGTCATCGATTCTCCAGCCCCAATTGACCGGCCCTCGGGGAAACAAACTGGCCGACGGTGGTCGGGGTGGGCGTGCCTCCAGCAGTTGGGTCGCCACGAGCTGAGGCGCCAGATGCAGCATGACAGAGGTTTCGATCCAGCCACCATGCACATCGTCGGCCACCGCAGCCGGTGGCACAAGCCCTGGCGGTAGACCGAAGTCGAGCCAATGAACGCTGGCCGCAAGCATGGCGAACCGCGTTCTTAGCTTTAAGGCGGCAATCGCGGCCGCCGCGACATTACCGCCATGTGCATTGAACAACACCATGCGCACAATGCCCGCACGCGCCAGTCCCTCGCCAATGCTGACAATCTGCTCAATGACCTGTTCTGGTTCAGCACTCAGCGTGCCGGCATTGCTTGCGTGTTCCGAGGATGCTCCCAACCACATCGCGGGCAACCGCAGTATGAGATCACTGCCTTGATCAAGTGCCGCCGCTTGGTTCAAGATTCCTTCAGCGATGATGCTGTCGGTGCCAAGTGGAAGGTGTGGCCCGTGGGCTTCCATCGCGCCGAGAGGCAAGACAGCCACCGCACCTGGGCCCGGGACATTAGACTGCGAAATATGTGAAAACGACACAAACACCAGGCAGGCTCCTTATGGCGCAATCGCCTGAGATGTACTCGTGATCTGGGGTTTCGCGAAAGCCTGGATAAAGCGCGAGCGCATGGAACTCATGGGCGCGATGGGGCTGTCGGCACTAGGTGTCATACCTTCGGTCCAACCTGTCCCCATTGCCGCTAGGATCCGTGAATCGCGGGCAATGATATGGACCGGCACTTCGCGAGCATCACTTCGCGACATAAAGCCGGCAGCCTGATGGTCACCTAAGACAATGAACAACATGTCGTCACGGCCGAAAGTCGAGATAAATGACATCAAGGTTTCCAAGGAGTAGTCGATCGACATGGCGTAGTATTGGCCGACACGTTGCGGTGTGCTCCAAACTTCGTCAACTGTTTCTGTGGTCCGGGCGGTATTGAAGACGACTCCATCGCCGATATGATCCCACGGCACAATTTTTGGTATTGGCGTCCACGGATGATGACTCGAGATCAGGGCAATTTCTGCCATAACGGGTTGCCGATCGATTTTAGCAAGCTCTTTCGCATGAAATGAAGCAAGGACAAACTGGTCCGCCATCGTCATGTAGGTGAACGGCTGCCCAGCATATCCCAAATTTGTGGCGTCGTAGATTTGACGATAGCCGAAGAATGCACCCTCCGACCATGCTCGCGTGATCTGAGGCATGACCGCAACTGTCCGCCAACCGCCGTCGCGGAAATCGCCGATCAGCGTCCGCCGTTGACTCTTCACCAGTTCCGCATAGCGCTTCTGATTGTCCACCCAGACACCAGAAACAATGGTGCTGTGGGCGAGGTAGCTTTCCCCACCGTAGGTCGGCGATGTTAACCAGGCGCTTCGAGCTGAGAAACCGGCGGCCCCAACAACTCGTTCGAATTGCTGCAGGCGCGCGCGAACCACTGGTGCGTAATCAGGCTGATCAAGCGCGCTGCGACCATAGGATTCCACAAAGACCAGAATTACATCGAGGCCAGCAAGCCCAGCCAGACGCCGATCCGCCGGAATGTTGCTGAATTCATCTTCTACCAGCGCGGCTCTAAAGCGGTCGGCCGTGCGCAAGCCCTCTTTAAAACGCGTCACATGATCGCCGATGAACGATGTGGGGTTGGTATTTCCGATCGGCGTGAGCCCCGCGACGATCAGCGCCAAGCCAACGCTGACACCGATGGCACGTTGGGGCATTCCGCTTTGGACAGCCCCAACGGCTGCGAAAAGCGCGGTGGCGATGATGCTTAGCACCACAAAGAAACCGACGATGATACCGATCACCATCCACAAACCGTTGGTTTGAGAAAGGGTCTCAAGCGCAATTGGCAGCATCGTTAGGTCGGCCGAGGGATTGAATGGCCGTGCAAATGCGAAATAGGTTGCGATGTCAGCAGCCTTAAAAAGTATCAAGAGTGCCAATGCTAAAGTCGCGGTAAACCGCAGCGTTGACCTTATAGACAATGGGGCAAGTATAAGCGTCAATATCAGCACAGGTAATTCGATCGGAAGACTTAGGAGCCACCGTCCTTGGAACGCCTCCAGGCGGTTGGGTGCGGCCATCGCAACGAACACTACGCATAGCGAGAAAACCCATTTTAGCAATTGCACCGCAGTGTCCTTGGTCGTCAACATTGTGATTTCGCCATTTGTCACGTCCGTGAGTCTTGATGTTCCAAACCAATTTACGGACGGGTTTGCGCGCGCAAGGTCCATAGTGTGTCGGTGACGAAGGAGTATATCAGTAGTGCAAGCGCGACAGCTGCAGCAAGAGTGCTGAAGGGGGGTGTGACGGCCGGGGCCAGCAGTACGGTCAGTGTTACGCCTTGAAATACAGCGATGATCTTTCGGCGCTGCGACGGCGGTAACGGACTGCTGATGGGAGGAAATACCATCCCCGCCCCAAGGAAAACGTAACGTAGTGCGCCGCCAACGAGTATCCAAGCTCCGGCTTTATCGAGCATCAACGCGGCGAAACTCAGAAGGAGAATTTGGAGTGCGTCAACCTCCATATCGAAGCGAGCTCCGAATGGCGATTCCATGCTCAGTTTCCGCGCTACATAACCGTCGAGTCCGTCCAGTAATCGCTCCAAAATCGCAAGCGCACAAAAAAACCAGGCCAGCGCCGCCGGCATAGCAATTCTGTTCACGACCAACTCAAGTACAAGGCCAGCGAACAAGCACACGAATAGAAGGCGAGCTAACGTCACCGTATTTGCAAGGCCGAACCTCGAGTACGGGTGAAAGGCGTCAATGCGCATGACGATGATGGACGCAGCCAGCCCGTAGGATACCAGCGCGCCGACCAAGAAGGTCCCATTGAACAGTTCAAAGGTCGAGATGACCCCTGATGCTATCGTCAATACCAGCCCGCCAATAGCTACTATTCTGACCACCTCTGCTCCTTCCAATGTCCTCATCCAACACTGGTAACAGGCATTGTCACGTTGTCGCCGAAGACCGTTAGGCCCCAGTTTCTTCGATTAGTTGAGCAGTCGCAACCGCCGTCAGCCAAGTGTCCATCGCCGCCGCCCGGAAGGTTCGGTGCGTTCGTGCGGATATCATTTGACGTTGGACGTTGCCGGTATCGGAGACGGCTGCGTGAGTGGAGAAAAATCTCCGGGCTGAGCCTGGGCTCTTGAAGCCCTGCATCTTGTGTTCTCGTCGCCGTTACCGACCTTAGAAGCCTTATGGCGCTGCTGGGATGATAGCCCTTCCGGCGAAGCATGCCTGATCGTAAAGATGACACGTAGCCATGGCAGATCGAACGTCAGTTCATCTCCTTCGTTCGGTGATGGCCCGAGTTCAAAACTAAACCCCAGGGCCAAAAGTAGGTTATATCGAATGGGTAGTTTCCGACCCTGGCTTCCCCGACGGCTCAAATGGGACTGTTGAATTTGACTGCCTGGGCGCGCGAACGATCCGAAGTCGATGATTCAGGAGCTAAAGTATGAAGAATTCAAATTTCACGCGCTCAATTAGCGCGCTGTTCGAGCCCACGCAGGTTGGCGTTTTCAAGCTCCGCAATCGTATTGTTATGGCCCCGCTCACCCGAAATCGGGCCGGGGCCGGACTCGTGCCTGGGCCTTTTGCTGCCGAATATTACGCCCAACGCGCTGCCGCCGGCCTGATCATTGCTGAAGCCACACAGATTTCTGCTCAGGCACAAGGCTACGCCGACACACCGGGCTGTTATACAGACGACCAGGTTCGAGGTTGGCAAAGCGTAACGAATGCTGTGCACGCCGCAGGCGGCACCATCGTCGTTCAATTGTGGCACACTGGCCGCGTTTCCCACACGAGCTTTCAAACGGGTGGCCAGGCGCCCGTAGGCCCTTCCGCAGTACGTGCAAAAACCAAGACCTTTGTGGCCGGGCAGGGGTTCATCGACGTATCGATGCCCCGCGCGCTCGACCTAGGCGAAATTCCAGGCATTATCGAGGACTTCCGGCTGGCCGCCACTCGCGCTATCGAGGCTGGATTTGACGGCGTCGAACTTCACGGCGCGCATGGCTATCTGCTCGATGCCTTCCTGCGAGATGGGACCAACCATCGGACCGATCAATACGGTGGCCCTATTGAGAACCGCGCAAGACTGCTCATTGAGGTTGCCCAGGCATGCGCAGAGGCTATTGGAAACAATCGCTTGGGCGTTCGGCTCTCCCCGGTTTCCACGGCAGGTGATTCTCGCGACAGTAATCCGCAGGCGCTTTTCAATCATGTGGTCGAGCGCCTGAATCCGCTTGGTTTGGCTTATATCCACATCGTCGAGGGTGAGACTGGCGGGGCGAGGGATAGCATTGCCTTCGACTATGCCGCGCTCCGCGATCGTTTCGATGGCGTATGGATGGTCAACAACGGCTATGACCGGCAGATGGCGATTGACGCTGTGGCGAGCGGCCGCGCCGACTTGGTGTCGTTCGGACGCCTGTTCATGGCTAATCCGGACTTGGTTGAGCGTTTAAGAGCGAATGGTCCGCTCAACAAACTTATGAATCAGGAAACGTTTTATGGCGGCGGCGCCCATGGATACGTCGATTACCCAACTTTGGAACAAAGCCGCGCAGGAAATGACGGCGCCAAAAAGACTGCGTCCTGATCTCTAGGAAAATCTGAAACTATCCTTCGCTCCACGAACAGCCACATTTCTGAATGGCTGGTCGTGATGGGTTGTGCCTTCCGTTTAACCCGTCCCCATGTCTGCTCGAGTACCGGCACTTGATGCCGCAGCGCAATATTCTCAGCCTCAAGACGGCCTTGCGATTTGAAGGCTGACGTCAGAATATAAAGCAGCATTTTGAAATGCGCGCCCATCTCCTTTCGGCTTAGCCTTGATCCTAGCGCCTTTCAGGCCGGGTGAGGTTTTTGGAAGGTACAAGAACAGCATGAAGGAGAACACAATGAAGGAGAACAGAGTGACCCAGTGGAACGAACCTCGGCTCGCGCGGCGGCATGGCAGTTTGGCTGCAACCCTGCTGCTGGCCTTGGGCGGTCTGCTGCTCTTCTCCGTGGCCGTCCAGGCTCAGGGACCGGCGCCCGGCAGCGTGTTACGCGACTGCGATCAGTGTCCGGAGATGGTGGTGATTCCCCCCGGCTCGTTCCAGATGGGGTCTACCCCGGAAGAGACGGATCGGGAGAGTATGCCCCCACTCTACGCGGCAAACGAAAAGCCGCGTCATCAAGTGACCATCCAAAAAGCGTTCGCAATCGGCAAGGTCGAAATTACAAAGGCTCAATATTCTGCCTTTGCAGCCGCAACACAGCGCGACGACGGATTCTTTTGCCGCATCTATGACAGCAAGGGCGTACTCTTCGTAACCACCCCGGGCAAGACCTGGAAGGATCCCGGATTTCCACAAACAGACGACCATCCGGTCGTGTGCGTTAGCTGGGACGATGCGGCGGCTTACGCAAACTGGCTGTCGTCGAAGACAGGAAAAAAATACCGCCTGCCAAGTGAAGCCGAATGGGAATATGCGGCACGGGGAGGAACGGCAACCGCCCGCTGGTGGGGTGATGCTGTCGATGGTGCTTGCACTTACGCCAATGTCGGAGACCTCGACGCTGGAGACGGGCCGTACCTTTGGGGCAAAACCGGAGCGCCGGTCACCTACGATTTGAAAGGTGGCGAAAGGCTCGTACGGTGCCGTGATGGTTATGTGTTCACGGCGCCGGTCGAACGATACAAGCCGAACGCCTACGGCCTGTACGACATGCTCGGCAACGCTTGGGAATGGGTCGCGGACTGCCGGCACGATACCTATGCCGGCGCGCCGACGGATGGCTCGGCCTGGGACGCGGCGGCGTCGCAATGTATTTCAGGCTTTCGCGTGAACCGCGGCGCCTCCTGGGCGCATTTTCCCTGGGGCATCCGCGCTGCGCTGCGGAACACTAATCCGGCAGATAGCCGGTTCTACACGCAAGGGTTCCGCATCGCCCGCGAGATGGACTGATACCAACGGCCTCAAGGATCGACCGTTGCCCAGGGACGCATGGTGATGGCAGTCACGCGGTCTGGGTCAGCGGAGAAGACTCTCCAGGCGCCGCAGGACTTGTCGATGACTCGGTGAATCATTGGCCAGCAAGCACGGCCAAGCTCCACGCTGGCATTCGAGACTTCGCATTCCGCTCACTTCAGTCGCGGTAGCGACGCTTATAATAATTGTAATCGCCTAAATGATTGGAATTGGCGAAACAACGACTTCTCAAATTAAACCAATTTTCGCCGCGCTTTCGACGGATGGCGATTCGACAGGTGTTACTTTGGCCAATGGGTAGCCTGAGCCGGATCACTTCTGGTGTCAGCACCGATCTGCTGCGCTAAAGTTGTTCCCGAAAGCCAAGCCGCTTCTACTCGTGGACCGATCAGCCAATCGCCGCAAACTCCGAGGCAATGGACAGAATCAAATATTGCCCCAGATCCCTCCGCGCCTGAACGTGCGAAGCGCCAGCGGTGGATGGACTCCCCAATCGAGGTCGGCAGTGCGACGCCCAACAGTTTTGAAAACGCATCCTTGAGCGTGGCTGACACCCATTGCGGATCTGCCTCGACATGAGCCCCTGACCAATCAGCGCTTGCTTGAAGGACCCAACTCTCTGGCCCGCTGCGG
>CANJSF010000032.1 GCA_947476925.1 Rhodospirillaceae bacterium
TCCGCCACTGCCAAGCCGCCTTCAACTTGACGCAGAACAACCAAAATCTGTGAATCCGTAAATCTGCTCTTCCTCATCAGAATCTCCTCGATGCTGTTGCCGAGAAAATTCTACCTTCAAATACCGCTAGTCCAGGGGAGGATTACCCCTCAACGTGCTCGACTCAGAGCTCGTCAAGTTTGAGCGCGATCCGACATCAGGCGAAACGCTAAAGGTCATCTTCCGCGTGATGCACACAATTAAAGGAACCTGCGGGTTCTTGGGGTTGCCGCGCCTGGAAAAAGTCGCCCATGCAGGCGAAGACGTTCTGGTCAAATATCGCGATGGCGAGCTGTCGGCGACACCGCAATCTGTGACCGTTATTTTGAAATGTATCGATCGCATTCGCAGCATTATCACCGAATTGGCTGAAAAGGGATCCGAGCCTGCCGGCGATGACTCAGAGTTGATTGCTCAACTCAAGGCCGCCGCTGCTGGCAAACTTGAGATTGCGCCCGCCGCCAGCGAGCCAACAAAAGCTAAGAGCAAGAAGAAAGATCAAGCTGAAGCAAAAGAGCCGCCAGCAAATGAGCCGCCAAAGTCGGACGATGGGTTTCCTGTCGCCGCAGAATTAATGGCCGAAATCGAAGCGGCGATGGCCAAAGAAAAGGCCGCGAAAGAACAAGCCTCTGAGCCAGCCACACCCTTGCCAGTTCCTGTTTCTTCTACGCCACCGCCAGCCAAAATTGAGCCCGCGACAACGAAGCTAGAGCCAAAAGCTGCCGAGGCTGCAAAGGCCGGTGATGCGAAGGCGGCGACCCAATCAATCCGCGTGAACGTCGAAGTTCTTGAGCACATGATGAACTTGGTCAGCGAAATGGTGCTGACTCGTAACCAGCTTTTGCAGATGGTACGTGGACGCGACGACAGTGAGTTTAAAGAGCCGCTACAGCGTTTAAGCCGCGTGACGACTGACCTGCAAGAAGGCGTCATGAAAACGCGAATGCAGCCGATCGGCAATGCGTGGCAAAAATTGCCGCGCATCGTCCGTGACTTGTCGACCGCATCGGGCAAGAAGATCGACCTGCAAATGGTCGGCGCTGAGACCGAGCTTGATCGCCAAGTTTTGGAAATGATCGGCGACCCGTTGCTCCATATGGTTCGTAACTCTGCTGACCACGGACTTGAAGGCCCAGAAGAGCGCCTGGCCGCCGGTAAGGGCGAAGTCGGAACGGTCCGACTGATGGCCTACCACCAAGGTGGCCATATCATTATGGAAATTACCGACGATGGGCGTGGCCTGAATACAGGGCGTATTCGCCAAAAGATTGTCGAGAAAGGTTTGGCGACTCAGGCCGAGTGGGACAATTTGTCGGACCACGAAGTCCACCAATACATCATGCGCGCGGGTTTCTCGACGGCCGAGAAAATCACAAACGTTTCGGGCCGCGGCGTCGGTATGGACGTGGTGCGCGCCAACATCGAGAAAATCGGCGGCACGGTTGATTTCCGCTCGGTTCAAGGTCGCGGCACTTCGTTCACCATTAAAATTCCGCTCACGCTGGCTATCGTTGCTGCATTGATTGTCGAAGCTGGCGACGAGCGCTTTGCCATTCCGCAAATTGCAGTGAATGAATTGGTCTCTGCCAGCGCTGGCGCCCAGCACAAGATCGAGACAGTGAAAGGCGCGCAAGTTCTGCGCTTGCGCGGGCGGCTGCTACCGCTGGTCAACCTGCGCAAGTTGCTGAAGCTGGACACGCCTTCTGATACTGAGGTTGATCGAGATGGCTTCGTCATTGTGGCTCAAGCCGGCAATAAAGTTTTTGGCATCGTTGTTGACGGCATTTACGACTCAGAAGAAATTGTCGTTAAACCCGTGGCACCGATTATCAAAGGCATAACGCATTACTCGGGTAACACGATCCTCGGCGACGGATCAGTTATTATGATTCTCGACCCCAATGGCGTGTCGGAAGCAGTGAGCGAGGCGGCCGCAAATGTTGTCGCAACCGATGCAACGAAAGCAGCTTTGGAAGCCGAGAAGACCAGCTTGCTTTTGTTCAGTACCGGCGCTGGAGCAATCAAGGCCGTGCCCCTTGGCCTTGTCTCGCGTCTTGAAAACTTCCCGCTTACGGACCTTCAATTGAATGATGGCGCGGCCTTGGCCCAGTATCGCGGCAAGCTTATTCCAATTGCTTCTGTGTCGCCTGATTTTGTGTGGAAAACCGAAGGCGGCCAACCGGCGTTGGTCTTTACCGATCAATAGCGCACGCTGGCCTTGGCGGTGTCGGAAATCGTCGACATCGTCGAAGAGACCTTGAAGGTCGAGATCAAGTCAACGCGCGCGGGTATCATGGGCACCGCGATTATTGGCGGCAAGACAATTGACATCGTGGATACGAGTCACTTTATGAAACAGGCGTATGGTGATTGGTTTACCAACACGCCAGATTCGGCAACCCATGTGGCGGAGCGGCAAAAGCGTTTATTGCTGGTCGATGATAGTGCATTCTTCCGCAATTTCCTGGCACCATACTTGAATGTTGAGGGTTTCGAGGTGATTACCGCTGAAAACCCGAAGAAGGCGCTGGAACTGCGGGATGCGGGCGTCATGATTGATGCCATCATTTCTGATATCGAGATGCCCGAGATGGATGGTTTTGGCTTTGTCGAGGCTGTGAAGGCCGATCATCGCTGGGCGGCACTGCCGATGATCGCTATTACGTCGCGCACCGAAGAAAAGAACAGGACCCGCGGACTGAGCTTGGGCTTCCGCGACTACATCGCAAAAGACCAGCACAAAGAGTTAATACGCGCACTGCACGAAAGCTTGAATGAAGGAGTCGTGTCTTGAGTTCGTTACCCGCAACCGTTTCTGGCGTGAACGCGGCTGGCGTGCCGGTTCCAGCAGAAGACTTAGCAAAGTTCCTGACATTCCGGGTGGGCGGTGAACTGTTCGGAATTCCCGCACTGGCAATCCAGGATATTATTGGTCCCCAAAGGATTGCGCGTATTCCGCTGGCCCCTCCGTTCGTCGCCGGGGCGCTGAATTTGCGCGGGCGCATCGTGACAGCAATCGATATGCATAATGCGCTAGGGATGCCTAAAAGCGAGAAGACCCGAAAGCTCAATGTCGTCGTTCGCACCGGAGCCGAATTATATGATCTCTTGGTCGATGATGTGGGTGACGTTATTGCATTGTCGATGAATGATCTCGAGCCGAATCCGGTATCCTGGCCTGAAAGCTGGCGCGCCTTTTCGGCGGGAATTTTTAAACTCGACGATCAGTTGCTTGTTGTTTTGAACTTTGACGCCCTTCTGTCGTCTCAGACAAAATCGACACTTCAATAACGAAACTTAATTGCCACACGCGTGCCAAGCCGATTTAGTATAGGCTGTATGCGCTCGTACGGTGGGCAGAGATAAGCGCTATGAGAGGTTGCTGATGAAGACGTGCCTTGTAGTCGAAGATTCGAAGGTCATGCGGCGCATTGCGCGCAAGATGCTTGAAGAGCTTGGTCTCAGCGTCGAAGAGGCCGAAGACGGCGCAGTCGCGCTTGAGAAAAGCAAAGCTAAGCTTACCGACATGGTGCTGCTGGATTGGAATATGCCGGTCATGAACGGCCTAGAGTATCTCATCGCGCTGCGGAAACTGCCGGGTGGCGACGCGCCATTGGTCGTCCTGTGCACGACCGAGACCGATATGGCCCAGATCATCAAAGCCATGGAGTCCGGGGCCAACGAGTACATCATGAAACCTTACGATCGCGACATCTTGGAAAGTAAACTTGTCCAGATCGGTTTGATTGAGCCTAAAGACCTCTAATGTCTGGTATCTCCAAAGTCGGAGTGACGGCAGCAAGTTCCGTCATTCGTGTTTTGCTCGTCGATGATTCCGCTGTCGCTCGCGGAATGGTGGCTCGCGCGTTGCAAGGTAATGCCAGTTTTTCGGTTGTCGGATCGATTTCTAACGGCCAGATGGCGGTCGATTTTGTGAGCCGAAATCCTGTCGACGTGATTGTACTCGATCTTGAAATGCCGGTGATGGATGGCCTGACAGCTATCCCGAAATTACTTGAGAAGGCGCCCCACGCCAAAATCATTGTTGTTTCGGCGCTCACAACCTCTGGCGCCGACGTCAGCTTGAAGTGCCTACGCGCAGGTGCGCTTGACGTCATTGCTAAACCATCAAGCGTTGCAGGCGGCAGCGCTGCCACATTCGCCCAAGACCTGATCGAACGTATTTCTGCGCTTGGCCAAACCCATCGCCCCCGCTCGGCGACGCTTGGCAGCGCCAAACCAACCGTATCAGCAACAACGACTAGTGTTGTCAAACCAGCGCACAGCGACGCGCCGAATTTGCGCCGGCCCTCGACCCTCATGCCAGACGTGATTGCAATTGGCAGTTCAACCGGTGGCCCCCAGGCGCTGTTTTCAATGCTGGGCGATCTCAAAAAAATCGGCACACCGCGTCAACCTATTGTGATCACGCAGCACATGCCCGCGACATTTACGGCAATTTTGGCGACGCACATTTCTAATTTAACCGGCTTTCAGGCCGCCGAAGGCAAGACCGGTGACCTATTGACGCCTGGCCGGATTTACATTGCCCCTGGCGACTTTCATATGTTGTTTGAGAAAAAACCCGGTGGCGTGTCGATTGTGCTGAATGAAGGTCCCAAAGAGAATTTTTGCCGCCCTGCCGTCGACCCAATGTTTCGAAGCTTAGTTGATATTTACGGCGGCAAAGTCCTGGCTGTTGTCTTGACCGGTATGGGCTCGGATGGCGCCAAAGGTAGCGCCGCTGTGGCAGATAAGGGTGGCACAGTTATCGCTCAGGACGAAACCAGCAGTGTTGTGTGGGGCATGCCCGGGGCGACCGCGAAGATCGGAGCATGCAGCTTCATCTTGCCGCTCGATCAAATTGCTTCGTCAGTTTCCAGGCTTGCAGGGAAGTAAGCGCCATGACCCCGCAAGATTTCGAGTTTTGCTCTGTCCTTTTGAAACTGCGCTCTGGCCTAATTCTGACGCCGGATAAAACATATCTGCTGACCAGTCGTCTTGCTCCGTTGACGCGCAAGTTGGGCATGAATAGCCCCGACGATATTGTTGCAGCGTTGCGCCGCAAGGATCGTGCAGTCGAAGACGCTGTGGTCGAGGCGATGACCACGAACGAGACGTATTTCTTTCGCGACCCGCAAGTTTTCGATCAATGTCGCACTGCAGTCCTGCCGGCTATGATGAAAGCGCGAGGGGCGATGAAACGCTTGCGCGTGTGGTCGGCGGCATCTTCAAGTGGCCAAGAAGCTTATTCGTTGGCGCTGATGTTTAAAGACGAGTTCGCTAAAACACCGGGCTGGAATAGCACTATTGTCGGCACGGACCTCTCGGAAGAAATGGTCGAGCGCGCCTGGAACGGCACTTATACCCACTTTGAAATTCAGCGTGGACTGCCCGTGAAGTATCTCATGGCGCACTTTGAAGACTTGAAGGGTAGTTGGCGCATTAAACCTGACCTGCGCAACATGGTTCAATTTCGCAAGTTGAATTTGCTTGAGGAGTTTGGGTCGCTTGGTCAGTTCGACATCGTCTTCTGCCGAAATGTGTTGATTTATTTTGACCCGCCGACAAAAGCGAAAATCTTGGCCAATATCTCTCGGTTATTGCCTGACGACGGCGTGTTATATTTGGGCGGTGCCGAGGGTGTCCTTGGTGTGACCGAGGCCTTCAAACCCATGCCTAATGTGCGGGGTGCATATGTCCCAGTGCGGGCGCCACGACCCGGTGCCTCGCCGAAGCTTGGTGCTTAAGCAAATTTTTTAGACCCGCTGGCTTCCGCCGATATCCAAAAAAGTGGACTTTGAGATAATAAAACTCCCGAGTCGCTAATGCGAGCGCGGCTGTCCCCATAGACGAACGCGCCGACGACTCGCCTTGGCATAGTCGTCCAGGCATCCTATCTTGGACAGGTCAATTTTACGTCTGCCCTCCAATGATATTTCTGGTTTATTTTGATTCTCATGGAACCGATTGATCTCTTTTTCGAGTTACCGCTCGATCGCTGGCCAATCTTCGAGAACAAGAGCCTTTCGCGATCCAAGCTGGTGTTCGGCTATGACATGAAGCCGCAGCTGGACATGTTCAACACTGATGGCATGGGGCAAGGCCTCCGTGACCCGGTCTCGGCTGCCGTTGAAATGCGCCTCAACGACTCAGAACGAGCTCGCCTGGCCGGCCTATTGAAAGCCACCAGCTTTGACGTCTACTCCGTTCGTGCCGCTCTCAGCGAAGTATTGAGTGATACCGAGATGGCGCAGATCAAGATACCTGAAAAAGACCAAGCGCTGTTGCAAACCTACCTCACCAATTATTCGCGTGGCCTGCTGGCTGCTCTGCTTGTTGGCACCGACATGACGGTTACAAGCCGTGCGTCGCTGTCTGACATTATGCAAAGTGAAGCGCGTGGTGCAGTGCTGCATAACATTCTCGATATTTCCAAGAAGCTCGGCATCAAGCCTAATGACATCGTCACCTATATCGGAAAGTTATCCGAAATCATTTTGGCTATTTCGTACTACCAAAAAGTTTACGATGCTTTTGCCCCCCAGCAACGCGAGCTTTTGATGTTTGTCAAAAAACTTCATGACGAGCCGGGTGTCGGCGCTCAATTTCCTGGCCTAAAACAAGATGCGCACAATGTCATGACCAAGGGTCGTAACTCCCTTGTCTACTTGAAGGCTTACTTCGATCAGTTCAAGAAGGTTGAGAACTTCTTCGCCACCATTACGCCGGAAAAATTCAAAGCGCTCAGCGATGCAGTTGAAATGCAGTATCGCGCGTTAGGACGATTGGTCTGCTTTTGGCAGATTCGCATCGATCAATGGCAGCGTAAATTTTCGGTTGGCAAGGGCGAGCGGCGCGAGGGAACCGTCCAACAGCGCTACAAGTTCTTCAAGGAAACGATTGATGTTAACCTCGACAAAATTGACGAGAGTCTTGAGGTTATTCGCCTTGCAGAGTTGAATATCTAAACGACGATCAGAGGTAAACTTATTTGCTGCTAGTATTGCTTTGCATTACAACGCAGGACAGCTAAAGTTTCGACAACAATCAATGACGTCTTGTGCCCGACCGCCAGACTTAAATAGTAGATATCGCATGACCGTTTCAGCTTCTGACCCTCAAAGCGTAAAGCAGTTTGTTGAGAATAGTTTGCGCAATCGCGCACCCGACCTCAGTGAAATCTCTATTAAGCGCACGGCCGAGGCTGTCTTAGCGTTGGTCTCTAAAGAAATCGAATTTTCAGAGCGCCTTGAAAATTTGGCGATGTTCATTAATCAAGCCAAAACTGAAATTGCCGCGCTGAAGCCTGAACAAGTCAAAGAAGAATTTCTTCCCAAGGCAACCGATGAGCTTGACGCCATTGTTCAGGCCACCAGCAATGCCACCAACCGCATTATGGATTCGGTCGATATCGTGTCTCAGATTGCAGGCAATCTGACCGGTGATGACCAAAAGGATCTGATGGCCGCGGTCAATAATATCTACGAGGCATGCTCGTTCCAGGACATTACCGGGCAACGCATCGCCAAAGTGGTGACAACGCTCAAGGTGATCGAGAACCGCATCGAACGCATGATGGCAACTCTCAATGGCACGGCGGTTGCCGACGATTACAAAGACCAACTGCCAACAGGTTGGGTCACGGGCGGCGCTGGCCAAGGAGATATAGATTCTAAACTCGGCGCGGCCAGTCATGACTCGAACTTGCAAGGCCCGGCCGCTGCCGGCAAGGGCATCAGCCAAGCAGACATTGACAAGTTGTTTGACTAACCCGCTGCGTTACTTGAATGGTCGTTAAATTGCGGCGGCTTGCCCAAGGTCGCAATTGCAAGAACACCGAGCGCCAACGTGGGGATGGCGACATCAAGCGCCACATCATAGCTGCCATAAAGATCATACATCCGCCCGAGAAACAGGGGCCCTATGCCGACGCCCGCATAGAAGAAGACAAAAATCCAGCCATAGATTTTTCCATATGACTTCAAGCCAAAATAGCGCGCTGCCAAGTAGGGAACCAGGTCAACCTCTGACCCTGCTGCAATCCCCACCGTCATAGCAGCCAGAATCACCAGCCACGTTGACCCGGGATCGCCACTCAGTAACAGGCAGCCAATAATTGGCGCTGAAAGAAAGGTTGCCGCAACAAAGGGCGGGTGAAAGCGATCAACGAGATAGCCTGTCGTGACGCGCCCCAGAATGACGGACACACCAAGTGCACTTGCCATTTTGACAGCCAGGTCTCGGGTCATTCCTGCGTCGGTGAGCAGCGGCACCAGATGGACGACGAGCGCAGAGACCACCCCGCCGATGAGCATAAAGGCAAAGCCAAACTGCCAGAACCGGCGTGAGCGAAAGGCCTCGGGGACAGTAAATCCGGAATTGAGTGCGACTGCGCGCGTGGCCTTTGTTTGGTTCGCTTGACGTCCGTTCTCGAAGAAGAAGAAATAGACTGGGATAAGTGCCAGTAGCGCCGCTATAGCCATTCCGATAAATGCTGCCCTCCAATCATATGCCTTGATCAGGGCGCTCAATGCGGCTGGCGCAATCACCCCAGCTAAGCCCGACCCTGTCAGTGTCAACCCAAGCGCAAGGCCGCGTTTCTTCTCAAACCACGTCGCCACACCACGGGTCCAAACCAACGGTGTTGTCGCACATCCGGCAAAAGCCAACGCCATGAGCGCAGCATAGAAGGCCAGAATATTGCCGTTTAACTGTGTCATCGCCAGCATTGCCATCGACAAGCCCAAAAGCGATAGCATCGCAATGCGCCGTACTCCAAACTTGTCGGCGACATAGCCGATAAAAGGTGCCGTTAAAACGAAGCCCAAGGTGATAAACGTTTTGGCCGCAGAAACTTCGGTACGGCTCCATCCAAACGCATCCGAAAGCGGATTGATTAAGACACCCAGGCTATAAGTCGTCATGCCGGTGATGCCGCAGCCCGCGCCGATGGCAGCCGCCATCACAACTCGCCAATGATCCCGAAGCTCATGGGTTGGTTGGGTCATTGAGTTACAAACCTATGGTGAAGAATTGAAGCTGTCGGCCGATTAAATTCACGGCCGTTTCTGCGCTAACGGCAAAATGGGAAGGCTGCTGGTGGCAACAAAGGACGAGTCTTCGATGCGATACCAGTAATGATTTTCGCCCGCGATTTCGCGGATGGCATCACCCGGGCCTGCCTCGATCACCTTATCGCCCTGGAAAAAGCGCAACTTGCCCGACGTCACATAAATCAATGCGTCCATGGAGCCTGTTGTTGGGCTCGTGGGGCCGCCTTGCTTGCTGTAGGCGATGCGCACCGAATTGCCTGGAAAGTCGTAGCGCTTCACTGTGAGCCGAACGGCATTGGCGGGCGCTTTGGCTAGATCAGCAGATGTGTTGGCTCGCATGCGTTTGCCCTCGATGTCCCACTCGGCCGAGTCAGAACTCTTGGCTTGCGCGGCTCGCACCACGGTTGCCTTGGCGGCTTCATTATTCAGCGTGCCGGTGGTCGTCCAGGCAATGATGGTGGCATCCTCTGTGCCGCGCAGCACGCCGTTGGGGTAACTGACGACATCACCCTCGGCGATCGGCGTTACCTCGCCCGCAACACCAACGCTGCCCGCGCCCTTCAGCACAAAAATTGCCGTCTCCGACGTAATGGCATGAACCATACCGCCCGTGGCTTTTTTGAAGTCAAGAACACGAATGGTGCCCGTCGGGAACGTGTACGTCTTCTGTTCGTACCGTGAGGCTTGAGCCGGGGCTTTATCGACCGCCTCTTTGCCCCAAACAATTTGGACAGTTTTACCTTGGCGATTGTCAGCATCCCATTCGGCCAACACCATCGGGGTTAACGACGCGCCGGGGATGAAAAAATCGGGACTTGGTGCAATGGGCGAAAAGTTGCGCATTGCGTGCGGCGGCAGCGTTTGGGCGTTGATCGATACCGACAGCAACAGCGCGGGCAAGATCAAGTAACGTGCATATGTCATGTTGGAATACCCGCGTGCGTTATTATTTAAACGTATAGCCCGGCGTTACTTTATTGGTCAGGTTCAAGCTCAGGGTTGTTGTCGGCACGCTGCTGCGCATGGTGGAATGATGCAGGCAATCGCCATGAACAAAGTTGCCTTCGCCGGGTGCTCGGCGGCGCATTTCGCCCACTTGAATTGTCGTTTCCAAATGGCCCGACATCACCCACACAATGCCCATTTGGTTGGTCTTATGCATCTCGTTCATGTTGTAGGGCTTGGGGCTGTTTTGGCTAAAGCCTAAGCCCCAACTCATTCCTTCCTGATTGGCGCTCATGGCGCTTAAGGGGCCCGTCGGCAAGAGCGGAATCTCATAATAGGTCCACGTCGAGCGGCCATTGGCATCGAGCTTGTAGCCTGGGATGCGATAGGTCTTCGATAGCGTCGGCACCGGAGTTGCCATGATCAATCTCCCCTAAACAGTTTTCAACATTTTGGCCGCGCCTTTTTGATGGGGCTGCGCAACTCGCCCAAAGGGTATTTTGTTGTGTGCAAATTCACGTACATGCGGTCTTGCACCAAGTACGCCAGGAGACCGTCATTCAGCACGCTACTGCCGACGACACCGCTTTTGACGCCGCCCGGCGCCAAATCAATCAAGATACCGGCCTCGCCGCCTGGCGTTTGCGGGCCGTGGATGTGGACGCCGGTCGGTGGCGAGGTGAGGTTCTTGAATGTTAGTGTCCAGCTGAGTTTCAAGGTTGCGCGATCAAGTTGAAAATCAACGCGCCCACTGCCGGGGCTTTCGGTCACTGCACTTTCTTCGTCAGCAGACAGGTCAGCAAAGAACACGACCGTAGGACCCGACGTATCATCAGGATTGGGCGAGAAGAAACCGCACGCATTGCCCACGCCGTTGATTTGCGCTGTTGTCGGCACAGAAAGCGCCACCATCGCCAGCGTCAGAGCGGTCAGAGTACGCATCATTTGCATCACAAGCCCTTCACTGGCCGACACGTCCTGATTACTTAAAGCCGCCGGGCATGTTGATGAGCAAATAGTTGCAGGCTTCTTGTCCCAAAAACCTCGTCATGTGGCCTTGTCCGCCGATGTCTTGCGCGAGCATCAAATCTCCGCGCGCCAACTGGCGTTCTTCGCCATTGCTGGCGATGATGTTCATTTGCCCAGAGAAAACCGCAATCAAGGTCGACGCACCAACCGGTTTAAAGTCGACGAAATGCCCCGGCAGGGCGTGGCCAATGTTCCAATGGGTCACATCTTGTTGCGCGGCCTGGATACGCTGGAAATAGACACCATCCTGAGCGCTTGCGCCGCCAGGGCCTGTCATCTTCAATTCGACTTCATCTAGAACAGAATGGCCCGTGGCATCGGTATAAAGATGTGGCAACAGCATGATGAACTCCTGCGGTGAGAATAAATCGTTGGCCGATTAGTTTTGTGTTCCGGGCATGCTCTGACCAGATTTCATAATTGTTCTCCAAACCCGGTCAGTCGCACGCATTCCATTCAGCGCGCCGGGTTCGGTATCCCGATTGTTGATGTACAGCGGCATGCCCTTGTAGGCCCACTGGCGGGCCCCATCCTCGCTCGTGACAATCGACCATTGACCCAGCGGTTTGTCATCGGCGGCCGCAGCAACGGGGGTCCACAGATGCGGTGTTTCCATATCGCGGCCTGACGCGGCGATGCCGACGCGGACCTTAGATAGGTCGTGCGCGTAGAGTGTGTGGCCTTGCGCATCGGCCATCAACTCCCCGCCGTCTGACTTTTGATACGTGACCCAAGACGGAAGGGGTGGGGGCGGCTCCAACACGACGCCATGCCAGCCTTTGATCGCACTGCCCGCCATGTCGCCGGGGCTAAAGTCACCGGCATAGCGATATAAGGGCTTGCCCTTGAAAGCCCATTGGCGAGTACCGTCTTTGCGTTGAATGATGGTCCAATCGGCAATGGCTGGCTCAACCAACCATGATGCTTCCACGGGCCGCCAGGTTTTTGCACAGGCGTCGATACACGCTGAAGCCTCGCCCTTGTCGGCATCAGAGGTGTAGAGGCTCATTTTTTTCTGATCGACCAGCAAATACCCCATCGGTGTTTTGAAGGTGGTAAACGATGGCGGTGTAGCTAAGGGCTTAATGGCGATGTACCACTTTTGCAGTAACTCATCGCCATTCATATCTCCGGGTGTAACGTCTCGTGTGTGGGCGTAGAGGGGCTTACCGCGAAAGGCCCATTGTTTGTCGCCGTTCTTACGCGTCACGATGCTCCAGTCACCGTCGGGTTTAACGTCAGCCGACGTCAACAACGGAGGCCACTTGGCGATACAAGCATCCTCGCAAAGCGGGTTGGCGAATTTCTGGTCATCGGCAAACGTATAAAGCGTCATGCCCTTCGCATTGGCTAGAATCCAGCCATATCCTTGGGCACGCAAAGTAACCTCGGGTGGCGGCGTATCCGCCGAAGCCACGCCAGACAGGGCAAACATCAACGCGATAGCGACAATTCGCATTAAGCCATTACCTCAGAAATCGCCTTGGACGTTTGCAGCGATTTCACGCCCCAATTGCGCAGTGGAACGCCCATGATCTTCATCGCCGTAAAGCCAACGCGCGTGATCGGATCACCGCCGCCGATGACATGAAGGCCTGTTTTCATACGCCCGCCCGCCTTACCCGCGAAATAAATGGGGATGCCATCGATGGTGTGAAGTTTGGCGTAGTTGGTTTCGCTTGACGCAAAAATCAAACAGTTATCGAGCAGCGTTCCTGCGCCCTCGCGGATACTGGCGAAGGCTTCCAGATAAACCGCTAATGCTTCGCTGCAGCGCTGATTGAACCAGAACGCCAATGGCTGGTAGCCCAGGCTGGAATCGATCAACTCCGAATGCGTCAGCAAGTGGTGCGTATAGCTCTCGCCCTTTTTGCGAACATTGGCAAAATTATCGGTAAAGACCATGTTGAAGACTTTGGTCTGGTTGCAGGCCACAGCCATCGCCAGCAGTTTGGCCATCACAGCGTGCGTCTCAATCACATTGGGCATCTCGCGCGCTTGGGCGAGCCGGTCAGGCGGCGTCTCGGCCGGTTTTGGCGGAACGCGACAGGCTTCATTCGGCTCGGGTTTTTGTAATTGCAGCGCCATTTGGCCTTCGAGCTGACGAATCGATGTAAAGTACTCATCAAGCCGCTCTTTGTCCGATGCGCCCAGTGTTTTGACAAAGGCTCGGCTGTCGTCGGCAAAGGCCGACAGCACGCTCTTTTCCAACATGATCGTCGGGTCGGGTTT
This sequence comes from Rhodospirillaceae bacterium, assembly GCA_947476925.1. Classification (GTDB taxonomy): domain Bacteria; phylum Pseudomonadota; class Alphaproteobacteria; order Rhodospirillales; family Rhodospirillaceae. Next base: position 13,302 of record CANJSF010000032.1, read on the forward strand.
GAAGTTAGCCGCATTGGGGTCGACAAAATCGGGCCCAAACAGGCGCGTATATAAGGCGACGGGCGAGATTTCAGCCTGGGCGCGGCTTTCAGTGTTTCGCGCGCTGTAGTTTTCGCGCGCAATGCCGGCGCTGGATGCGTCGATAGTTTTAAAGCGAGTGCCGCCACCGATCTCGTCGGCGATCAGCAAATCCAGAGTGGTGTTGCTGATCTCGCCTTCTTTTTGCGGCACTGTGCCTGTGCGGCTGCCGACCCAGCCGGTGAAGTGCGTATAGTTTGACCGACCGTCCAGCGGCATACCAAAGCCACCGAAAAAATTAAGCTGATTTGCAAAGGGCTTCAGGGCTTGGGTCTCAGCCAAGAATTCGATGCCGGGTGCTGTTTGCGGTTTTTCGGCGATGGCGTGGCCCGGCGTGTGGCCCATGCCCCAATACCAGGTGCCAAAGCGCACCGGCAGGCTCGCGCCCGTAGCGGCAAGTGCAGTGCCGTGGTCGTTGAGCATGCAGTCGAGAAACGGCAAAGCAACGCCGACGGCGCTGCCACCCAGCAAACCGCGCAGTACCCGCCGTCGCTGAATGTTCTTCTTGATGAGAAGGCTCATGGCGCTTTCTCCTGGGGTTGGCTGGCCAAGGCTGCCGCCTGAACTGGCTTGGTCTCGGGTTCTGGGGGCGAGACGGCGTAGAACGCCTCGCTGGTGGCCAGGCGCCGCACCAGATCAGGTAAACGGTAGCCATCGTTCGTAAACGATTGCTTGAGGTACGCAACAAATGCGGATTGCCCTGACGTAGGCGTTCGGCCCAAGCCATAGGCGGTCAGGCGATCAACCAAGCACGACGGCGTTGCGGGGTTATCATGCATGGCTTTGCCCAGGCCGGCAGCATCGGCAAAAGCAATACCATCCAGGTCGCCACTGGGATCGATGCTCGCACCGTTTTCCGTCGTGCGCAGCTGCCCGACGCCATCGAGGTTTTCTAACCCTAGTCCAATGGGATCAGTCAGCTTGTGACACCCGGCACACGCCGGCGCAGTACGGTGTGCCGTCAGGCGTTCGCGCGCGGTTTTGTTGTTGGTGCCCGACTCCTCAAAAAGTGAGAAATCGACATTGCCCGGCGGGTCTGGAACTTTTTGACACAGCAGTGATTCGCGAATGGCGCGTCCGCGCAAAGTGGGCGAACTGCGGCCGGGGTGAGAGGCAAGTGCTGAAAAGCCGACTTGGGTCAGCAGCCCAGCGCGCGGATCATCGGCGGAAAATTCGTATGGTACCCAGGCGTTGCCCGAGGGGCGCGCGGTTGGTATGCGATAGATGCGCGCCAATGGTCCGGTGATGAACGTTTTGCGCGTGGTGAACAACTCGCGATAATCCTGTTTGCGCTCAATCAGGTGATCAAGTGCTGTGCGCAAAACTTGCTCGCGCGCATCTTCCACCACCTTCACTGTGAAGGCTGGGTAGATCACGCTGTCTTTTTCCAACGTTTCGAATTGATCAAACCGCAGGAAGTCATCGAAGAAGGCGCGCATGCCAACATCCAGGCGCGGCGAGGCCATCATTAGGTCAACCTGCGCCTGTAATCCTGCCTTTGTGTCGAGCTGGCCCTTCTCAGCAGCGTCTAACAGCGCGGCATGCGGCATGGTGTTCCACAAGAAGAAACTCAACCGCGCCGCCTTGGAATAAGCGGTCAGCTGAACTTGGCCTTTATGCTTCGGGTCGGGTTCGGTTGTGTCGACAACAAACAGGAATTGCGGTGTGGTCATTATGCCGGCCAAAGCAACCGATAGGCCGCGATAAAAGTCGCCGGTCGTTTGTGCGGCTGCTGTCGCCGCGCTGACGGCGGTATCTAGCTCGCCCGGCAAGAGTGGGCGGCGATAGAGAAGCCGACCCACGCGCGTGAAAAATTGTTTGGCGCAAGCTTCATCTGGAGCCGCGGTGTTGGCAGGTTCACAGCCGATAAGGTGGGCGCGGTTATCTTCACTCACGACTTGCTGCGCAATGGATTTCGCCAGCCCATAAAATTTCTCAAAGCCCGATGGCGTGATGTGCGCGCTTCGCGCTCCCACGGCCAACAGCCCATCGGTGCGCAGCAGGGGGTCGGCTTGCCCCGCCACGGTAATTTGCGAGCCGAAAACATCGGCGACGATATTGCGGTACTGTTCGTTGGTCAGCCGTCGCATTGCAGGTGGCGCGCCGGCTGCTTGCGGCTCCGCCTCGCCACAGGCCGACAACAGCACGCTCAGTGTGACCAATGTGGCAGCAATTTTAGCCAGCTGCATTTTTTGTAAAATCATCAAGGTTTGGCCGCCGCCGTTTTTGCAGTCTTAGGCTCGCTCCCCTCGGGGTGAATAATAAATGCCGAGTACGCGCCAATATTAAACGCCGAGGACAGGTGCGTGCATTCGCCGGTTTTTGGATCGGGGTAGCCATCGGCCAGTTGGTGCCCGGCCACGTACATGGCGGGGCAGTTGTCACCCGTCGACGTGTGGCCGACCATGCCGCCCACGTAATACAAAAACTCATCAAGGTTGTAATAGCCACTCACCGAGCCTTTGGCGGTGGAGCCATCGGCGGCAATCTCTAACGTTAAATCCATGTCGCGAATGGTGGGGTGCAAGAAATTATAGTTTCCATAAAACGGCAGGCGCACATCTCCACGCGCTGTCGTCAGAACGCCATTCTTGATTGCACCTTTGAGTGAATCGCCATAGCGCGGCTGATCTTTCGCAACGTCGACGTTGTAGCTGGAGTAAGGCAGCGGCCGCCCACTGCCATCGAGTGCAAATTGATCAACTGAGCGATAAAAGCTCACCGTCACATCAGGCGAGTTGCGCGGATCGGTCACGCCGGTGATTTCGATCAACGTCATGCCCAGCCCACTGGTGCCGCGCCCTTCGTGGGCATTAAGCTCGGGCAATCCGCCACGCCGCCAGCCATACACGCAACCAATCAACCGATACATTTGGTTATCAATACCGGGTGTGCCGTCAGGGTGCGTGAAGTTGTCGTGCTTGCATGTCTTTGCACTCGCCTGGCCGTCGGTGTTGCCGTCGAGATTGGCGCCGAAGGAATACTTGCCCTCGACCACGCGCATCGGCGGATCTTGGACCACGGTCGGATTCAGGCAAACATTTTCGCCATTGGGCCCCCGGCGCATGGCCGTGGGCATGCGGTTGAGGTTTTGAATCAAACCGTTGTCAGTCAGTCGCGCGCGGTCGGCTTTCGATAATCCGCGCCACCAGGTTTCATCGTTGCTTGTCGCTAAACCTTCGGGGCATTCGTCGATAAACTTGCTGTTGTAAATGGCCGTAAACCAGTCACGCACCACAAAGCCCAGCGTTGTGGTTTTCGCTGCGGCTGCTGCAGCGGGTTGGCACAATCCCAGAACGGCCATCGGCAGCACCAAACCAACAGCGCGCATCGTGCGAACGGCAGACAGGCCAAAACAGATCACTTAGGTACGCTCCCCAAACTCTTGCCGAAGCTTACGCTGGCCTCGGCCAGTTGCACGAAGATTACATGCAGTGTGGTCGCTCTGAAAACGAATGCTCACCAATGGTCAGCCAATACCCCGCCGGACCTGCAGCTAACTATATGATATATAATGATATATGTGTTTTTGGGCGGCTTAGGCGATCGGGCGCTGAAACGACTTCAGCGTCTCATCAATCAAGAAAGCGTCCGTCAAAATTGTGCGCACATGGGCCGAAGCGTTGAGGTTGTCGATCAGCTGCGAGCTAATGGACGGCACGGCCAGAACCACGCCAATGGCAACGCCAGCGCGGCCGGCATCATCGGCGACCAGTTTGATGAGATCCGAAAAATCGACGGTCTTGGCCAAGCCCTGTCGTAACTCGCCGGTCAGAACGTTTGGCAAAGCTTGCAAAGCCTCACGCAAGCCTTTCAGCACCGAGCGGATCGAGGGGCTGCCTGCAGCCTCGGTGTCACGCCCTTGCGCCGCATAGGCCAGCATGAACTCGTAGCTGGCCTCAATGGTATCAATACACGCCTCGACGGAACTGGCCCCTGAACCGATCATGATTGTCCCTCGTGGCGTGATGTGTGGTCGGTCCAAAGGGCCGGGTCGTGATTGGCGGTCATTTCATCTCTGGAAATCCAGCCAAAGACCATGGAGCGCAAATAAAACAATTTCTCGGGCCGGATCGCAAAATAAACATGCAGCACGATCAGTGACACGAAAATCAGCGCCGCCAACCCATGTACAACGTACACAAGGCCCCAGGCCTCGGCGCTGATCAGGTAGGGGTCGCGCGTCCATAGGGGCGAATCGATTTTGGCCAACATCACAAGTCCGGTGCCAATTGCGGCCAAGCAAAATAACGTCACGGCGTGATGCATCAGCCGTTGCGCCAATGAATACTTTCCGGGTTTCGGGCCAACATCCTTGCCTAACAGCGACGACACGGCCGTTGCGTCGGCCGCCGTAAACCACATGGACTTCAAGCTCTGCCAAAACAACGCGCGGACAATATGACCGACGATAATCACGGTCAGCAGAAGCCCCGCAACCCAGTGAATGAGCAACCATTCAAATGAAATGCCAAGTTTTGGCGCAAGGCCTGTGATCAGCAGTGCAAACATCGCCGCTGCCATGGCCCAATGAAAGGCGCGGTCAATCAACTTGTGGCGTTCGATACGTGGAGATGACATGGAAATGACGGTTTGTATCTTGAACTATTGGCGCTGCTTCACGGCCATCATAATGGCATGACACAAAACAAATATCACAGCAGCACCCAGAAACACCCAAAAGAGGTCAAACGAAACTCCCTCAAGTGTCGTCTGGCCCCATGCGTTGCGGCTATAGCGAAAAATATCCATGACAGCAAAACCCAATATCAACTATCGCGGATCGCGCGCTTCACCAAATTTTCCATCAGCGGAATCTTGAAATGGTTGAAATTCAGTGGCGCAGCCCCGCGCGCAGCGGACGACGCGGCTAACGTTGCGGTGTCTTCGTTTTGCGGGCTGCCTTTCACGATGTCTTCCACGGCGTTCAAACGGCGCGGCACGCATTCCACGGCGCCACAGACAATGCGAATGTCCTCGATCACGCCATCTGCTTTTACCTTCATGGCAGACGCCACGTTGACCAAGGGGAAGTCCCATGTGTTTCGGTCGGCGACCTTTTCGTAGTAAAACTTAGCTCCGGCCCATTTCGATGGAATGCGGATAGTCATAAGAATGTCGCCTGGTTCCAAGACCGTCATGTGAGTGATGTTGACGGCCGGCCCGATGAAGTATTTGTCGGCGGGCAAAACTCGCTCGCCTTTGGAACTACGGATTACAAATTCGGCCTCAAGGGCCACCATCACGGGTGCAGTATCGGATGGCGTCACCGCCACGCAACGCGAGGCGCCAAACAGGCAGTGCTCGCGGTTCATGCCTTGCGGCGTTCCGGCGTAACAGGTGTTGCCGCCTGCGCGGTAGCAATCTAACCCCGAGCGATAATACCAGCAGCGTGCGTCTTGGCTGACGTTGCCGCCAATGGTGCCGACCGTTCGAATTTGTGGACTTGCCACACGCCCGGCCGCTGTTGCCAGCAAGCCAAACTTTTCTTTGACGATGGGATTGGCTGCAATCTCAGCCAATGTCGTCATGGCGCCGATCTCAAGGCCTGCCGCTGTTTCGCGAATGCCCTTCAGCGCTTCAATTCCGCTGAGATCAATCACGGCGTCGGGGCGTTTGGCCCGGTCCTTGAACCAATCCAGGCTGTCTTGTCCGCCAGCCATTTTCCAGGCCTTGGCACCGTATTTATCCAGAAGCTTCAGTGCGGTTTCGATGTCTGCCGGTTGGAAGAGATCGAACTTTGGCATCATGTCTTTCATAGTCGTTCTCCCGTCACTGCGTATTCACGGCCAAGACTTTATGTGACTGCGGGCGTTTGGCCGCCGCATTCACAATCATGTCTGGCATGACAGGCGTACGATTGAAGTAATGACCCCCAAGTGCATCAGAGATCGCCGACAGCAGCGCCGAGGCTGCGCAGCCCATCAGCGGCTCGCCGATGCCTTTGACACCCACGGGGTTTTGCGGGTCAGGTTTGTCCACCCAGCCCACTTGCATTTCAGACGGCACATCAAGATACGAAGGCGGCTTGGATTGATAGAACCCAACGTTGGCGGGCAATCCATTTTGTGGGTCGTATACCACGCGCTCTAGGCCCGCCATGCCAATGCCCATAACGCCGCCGCCGCGAATTTGACTGGCCAGGCCCTTCGGGTGCAACACCGTGCCGCAATCGGCTGTGGCAACGTAGTCGAGAATTTGCCACTTGCCGGTCTCGACATCTAACTCGATGTGCATGAAGGCGGCCGCCATGGCCGGCACATGATCCTTCATGGGGATCGTGTCTTTCGCCACGCCGATGAGGCCGCTGCCCGCCAAAGCTTCAACCGAGCGCTTGGTCAGGTCATTAAGTTCAGGCGCAATCTCTTTGCCGCTGTACTTGCCGCCCAGTTCGATGGCTTTCTTGGCGGCGTCGGCAAAGGTCATTGATTTTGCTGCATCAGATTTGGCGGTCACTTTTTCATCGGCCACCACATAATCTTCTGGCTTGCCGCCCAATGTTTGGGCTGCAATCTCTTGAAGTTTCTGTTTGGCATCCATGGCGGCCACATAATTTGTGCGGCTCATAGTGAACGACGTGTTGCTGCCGAACTGGCCGTTGTTCCAGGGCAAGTTATTGTCGGTGCGGCCGCGCTCCAAGACAACATTGTCCCAGTTGCAGCCCAGAATTTCGGCGGCCACACGCGATGTGGCAGCGTACGAATACGTGCCCAAATTACCAATGCCGGTATGGATGTGAATTTTGCCATCGGGCCTGATGACCAGCAGCCCATCAAAGCCCGAACTTCCTGCCGGGTGATAAGCACGACCGACGCCGATGCCCGTAACCTTCGAGCCCTTGCGCTGGCCGCTGAGTTTTTTCTTCTCGTCCCAGCCAAACTTGGCCGCGCTGGCCATAAGCGCCTCAGAGATATAGGCGCTAGAGACCGGTGTTTGGCGTTCTTCGCTTTTCGAGCCGGTCGTGGGTGCATTGATGCTGCGAATGGCCAGGCGGTCGAGTTTCAGTTCCCGCGCTGCTTTATCGAGCAACGGCTCCATCATGCAGGCTAACTGATTTTGGCCCGGCCCGCGTTGCGCGGTGCTCAGTGGCAGGTTGGTAAAAACCGAAATCCCACGCCAGCGCATGTTCATCGGCTGATAAACCAACGACAAGGCCGCGCCGACGTTGCGGAAGTCGGGGAAGCCTTCGGTGGCACCATTCTGTTGCACAACATAAATGTCGGCCGCCGTGATGCGACCGTCTTTACGAAAGCCGATTTTGATGCGTCCCTGAATACCGGTGCGGCGCGAGCCCAAGAAGTATTCTTCGGCGCGCGTCAGGCGCATCATGCAGGGGCGGTTGATCTTCTTTGACAGATGCGCCGGAATGGTGGCCACGACATAGGCGCTGCCTTTCGAGCCAAAGCCGCCGCCACAAAATTCCGAAATCATCACCAAGTCTTTTGGCGCGACCCCAATCAATTCCGCGTACAGCGGCAGTGGGTACGACTGGCTTTGTGTTGAGACATGGAAGTAGCACTTGCCGTTCTGCCAATAGGCCATGGCGCTGCGCGGTTCCATGCTGTGGTGAGAATTGGACGCGGTGACAAACGTTTCGTCCATCACCAGCTGTGCTTCACCAAATCCTTTATCCAAATCGCCAACGGTCCATTCGGCCAAAGGTTGGCCCATGGGCAATTTTGTGTCGCCGGCGTCGGCGAAATCTTTCGCCGTCCATTTGATCTTCTTCGCCTCGGGAATGCCGCGCACCCCAACGTTAACGTCGGGGTAGGCGTCCGGGCCGCCCGGATACAGGCTTTGCAACGGATCAACCGTGAACGGCAGGGGCTCGTATTCAATTTTGATTTTTTCCAAAGCCTCAGCAGCTGTGCTTTCGTCTTCGGCGGCGATGGCCAAAATCGGTTGGCCCACGTACTTGGGTTCCATCGACAGAATGGGATCGCGTGGGAAGGGGAACGAGGGCACGTCTTCGGGCAATAAAATTCCCACGACACCTTTCATTTTCAAGGCCTCGGCGGTGTCGATTTTGCGCACCTTGGCATTGGGCATTGGGCTGAGCAAAAGTTTGACAAACACCATGCCTTCTACGCGGAAGTCCTCGGCGTATTTGGCTTTGCCCGTGACTTTGGCGCGAACGTCGGGGGGCGTGAAATCTTTGCCGATCAGAGAGTATGCCATGTGTGTTGCTCCTCCCTTTAGGCCGATTTCGCGGCGCGCATGACCGCGTTGAGATAGTGATCATAAGCGCCACAGCGACAGAGGTTACCAGCCATGGCATGGCGAGCTTCCTCGCGGGTTGGCTTGGGGTTGGCTTTCAGCAAGCCCACCGCCGACATCACTTGGCCAGGTGTGCAGAAACCGCACTGGGGGCCCAACTCGTCGATCATCGCCTGCTGCACCACGTGAAGTTCGCCGTTGGGGCCTTCAAGCCCTTCAACGGTCGTCACCGCCCGGCCGCGCACACTATGCGTCAATGTCGAGCACGAGTTGTGGCCCACATCGTTGATCAACACCGTGCAGGCACCACACTCGCCGCGGTCGCAACCCAGTTTGGTCCCCGTCAGGCCCAGCTTGTAGCGCAACGTCATGGCCAGGGTTTCGTTGGGCAGAATGTCGACCCGGCGGTCTTGTCCGTTTACTTTTAACGTAATCAGACGCTCGACCGAGCCTGAGGCCGGCGCGCTGCCATCTGAACAGCCGGCCAAATAATACGCCGCCGCAGACGTTGCCGCCCCCGAGGCAATGACGCTTTTGATGAATCTGCGCCGCGTGACCGGGTCGCGCCCAATGGCCATGTCATCTGTTGTTGTCATGTCGCACCCTCAAACCCCAAGCCAAATTAAGGGGGCTACCATGCCCGCTTGGGACAAGGTCGGACAAGGGCGAAAATGGATTTCGTGATCGCAAAAATCGATCAGCACCGGTTCATGGGCACACACGCCATGCGTGCTATTTGCCGCAAAGCAAAAGGCCCCGCTTTGCAGCGGGGCCCGGACAGAGTTCCGACCTAACGGTTTTCGTAAAAGTTGCTCGGTTATCGAAACGAATTAGCCGACACTGAGTAAGCGCGTGAGCGAGATTCGTTGCGTCGCGGCGAATCCCCACAAGTCACACCCCAAAATATCCATCTAGTGGCCGGTATAGCCGTAAGACACATTCTATTGCCCATCTGAATCGGACGCTGCGCCGCAGCAATGTGCGCGACCTGCCTAGCGGTCCTAGCCCTTGGCTTTTGGACCGTCCGTGACCCAGCTAAAGTGATTTCCCTTCTGTTCCGTCTCTTGCGGATAGAGATTGCCAAAAACCTGATGAATGAAGTTTTTGCGAAGGTCCGCGTTGGCTTTGGTAAAGTTTTCATCGGGCTTGAAGGTCTCGATGAGATCGGGCGTCACGCGGCCATGGGTTGCCAACAGGTGCTCCAGTACCATCAATCGATCGCGCATCGCCCAAAACTCACCGCCCAAGAGCATCACGATCTCTAGCAGGCGATCGATCATCGGGTCTTTAAAGTACTGTGGATTTGAGCGTGAGAATCCGGGCAGGTCTTTAACGTAGGCAAGCTCCTGCTCAAGGGTGGCTTTGTCGGTCATGGAAGCCTCTATTCCGGTTTATCGCAAACGCGTCCGTGTGCATTGATGTCGGCGAGTGTCTGATAGCGCAGACGAAACCCGCATTTCGCAAGGCGTTCTTCGACATTGCAGCGCACGAAATCCGGCGCATAAGGCTCGCTATTGTCGGCTGAGTCGATCGCTGCAAGATAGCCATGGTAATTAAGTCCATCGCTATTGGGCTCCGCGCCTTGTGTGGGGAAATCAGATATCCAAAAAGTTCCGCCCGGACGCAGCAGCCGGAACGCGTTGGCAATCGCGCGATCAATAATCGGTAACGGTACCTCGTGAAAGAGGATGAAAACTGTGATCAGGTCGAAATGCCCTGCCGGCAGGTCATCCAAATCTTCCGCGGCCTTTTGAATGAAATGCACGTCGAGTTTTTGCTCGATGGCACGATAGTGAGCATAGCGCACCATCGGCGCGCTAATGTCGCTGCCCCAGACCTCGGCATCCGGGAACCGTCGCTTCAGCTCACACGTCAACTGACCAATCGAGCACGCCATATCCATGATTCGCGTGATCTTGCCGTCGAGCGGCGGCGATACCTTTGCCGCAAGCGACTTATGTAAGAAATCATTTTCGCCAGCAGCGCCATAGAAAACGCGTGTTCCATAGTCGAAACGCAAGCCACTCAATGCGTCGCCAACATACCCTTGGTTCTGTCGGTGCGTTTCAACTGCCGTGTAGGGTGGGTATTGATATGTAGGGTCCCACGTCACTGAGCCCGGGCCGCGCTTATCAGAATCCTCAAGCATTGTAAGGAAACCTTGCCGGCGGAGATCATAGGAATCCGTCACGCGGTTCCAAAAGGCGTCCTGTGTCGAGCGATACACTCGCGCCCAGACACCCGCCTCGGGCACCTTGTCGCGAACAACAGCGCGAATAGCTTCGACTGATTCTTCCGTCGGCTCGAATTTGACTCCTGCAGCCGCGAGTGCTGCGTTCGCTTTCTGGTGAACAACTTTCGAGGGGCCCATCATCAACTCAGCCCGCAGATCGCTGAGGTAATTCAGAAAACTCTCGTCTGCGCGATGGGTCATGGAGGGGGTGGGCCCAACTTTGCCGCGGTCAGGAAAGAAGTTGTCCATCAGATAATCCTTGGGTGAAAAGGTCGCTGCTCAGAATTTCACAGACGCCACATTGATGCGCCACGTCGCGCTATTCCAATCATATTTTCGCTTTAAATCATGTCAGCGTCGTATCGGAGGAAGAAAAGCGATGAGTAAGGCTAATGGCGGCTCGGCGAGATACAAAGCTTGCGAATCTCTGCCAACACATGGGCGACAGCAGAACGCGGGGTTACGCCGGCACGCAATATCAGGCCCGCATCCCGTTCGATCCGGCCTTGCGGAAGTTTCAGAATCACAAGCTCGCCACTTTTCAATTCGTTTGCGACAATGTGTTCGGGCAGAATGCTGATAAATCCATGACGGATAACCATTGCCTTGATCAGGCCAAGCGAATTCGTGCGTGTCGTTGATGAAGGAAATGCTAGGCCGCTTTTGCTGAATAATTGATCTAGAGAATCGGCGACGTGTGGTTGGTTGACGACGACCCATTTTGTGTCCGACAGATCCGCTGGCGTAATTTTACGCTTGCGCGCGAGAGGATGCTTCGCAGACGCCATCGTCAATGCGGTCACCTTCCAAAGCGGCTCTAAGGTTAGGTCGTTCGCTGCTGCTGCGACGGGGAAATTTATAAATATTGCGTCGAGACGCCCGTCGCGAAGTTGGTCAACTAAATCTTCAAAAAACCCCTCGGTCACCGAAACATGCAGCTTGGGATGAGTGTCGGCGATGCGCGCCAAAGCTTGATCAATAATTGTCGCAGAGAACATGGCGCCAATACCGATGTTGACCTGCCCGGTTGCCCCAGATTCGGCGTCAGCGATGTCATCTTTCGCTCGCGCACATTCATTCAAAATCAATTTTGCATGCTGGTAAAAAATGTCTCCCGTCGGGGTAGGCACTACTCCACGCGGTTTGCGATCAAGCAGACGGGCGCGAAGCAGATCTTCAAGTGCCTTAATGCTGCGCGTGAGGGCGGGTTGGCTGATATGCACCTTCCGCGAGGCGCGCGACAGATTGCCGCACTCAACAACAGCGACGAAGTGACGCAGTTGACGTAATTCCATTTTTGCGGATCCAGTATCTCTATGCGTCAAACGCATAGATAATAGGCTTGATTATATTTGCATGTATATCAAGTTCAGCAATAATTGGCACATATTTAACGTTCGGCTTGATCCAAGGATCTGCAATGGCTCTTAATTCTCGTCCACTCCGCCCTATCACCGATGCCGAACGCGCCACCTACGCCAAGGATGGCGTCGTGTGCTTAAGGCAAGTCTTAAGTGCCGATTGGATCGATCTGTTGTTGCCGCCAGCGCGGCGCTTGGTGGTCGACAAAGAAGACTTTGGTCTGTTGCCGACGATACCTGGCCGCTACATGTCGCGCACGATCCCAGAGTTTCGCAAATTGATTTTTGAATCAGCCATGGCAGAGGCCTGCGCGCAGGTCATGGGCTCGCGGCAAGTTCGTTTTTTCTTCGATGAGATTTTTGCAAAGTCACCAACGTCTGAGGAAAAGACCATTTGGCATACGGATCGTATGGGCTGGCCCACCAGCGGCAACATGGTGCCGTCATTGTGGTTGCCGCTGACGCCCATCACCAAAGCAAATAGCCTTGAATGCATCGCGGGATCTCATGTGCAAGATGTGCGCTATTGGCTGTTCTCGCCCAATGCTCGAAAAATGATCCGCCCTGATGATCGGCGGCCTCACCCCGATGGGAACCTCCTGCGCAACGACCCCAAGAATCAATTTCTCACATGGGATATGGCGCCAGGCGATATGTTGGTCGTGCATCCTTGGACGTTGCATTACTCGAGCGGCAATGTCAGTCCAGATTGGCGCATTGCTATTTCAGTACGCATGTTTGGCGACGATATCCGTTGGGCGCCACGCCCCGATTGTGTCAACCTTGCTGGCGTCAGTTTCGATGAAATGATTGAAGGTGAGCCGCCCTCGGGCCCATGTTTCCCGTTGCTATGGTCTGACGATGGTCAGCGAGATGGCGATGCGAACTTCCCGCGCGGATTTGCCACATCTTGGAAACGCGCGCGCCGCGATTACATTAACGATAGCAAGTTGTTTACGATGCTGCAGGAAGGTAAGGCCGCCGAGTAGGCCATCGTTAAATTGGAACACTTGCCGGGTCGTAATGAAAAATGCCCAGCGTATCTTCGTTTTTCAGCGGTTCTTTGCGCAAGTTCTCGGTGTTAGATGCCTGCAGCCTTTCGCCACCTTCCGATGATTGCGCCTGCATCAAGGTGACACGCTCGAGACGGGCGTGCTGATATCGTTCCAAAGCTTCCGTCAGATTACGCGATGCTGCCATGCACCGCGATAGCACAACGCCATCCTCGATCGCTGACGCGGCGCCTTGGGCAAAGAACGGCAACATCGGGTGGGCCGCATCGCCGAGCAGCGCTACGCGGGGGCAGGTGATTGAAGAAAGTGGCGCGCGATCAAATAGCCCCCACTTGAAACAGCGATCTTTGTTGATAGCGTCAATCAGGCGCTGAACTTCGTCGGGCCAACCCGCAAGGGCGCCTTTCAGTTCTGCGATATCAGCTTGCGCTGACCAACTTTCCTCCGCCCAATGATCGGAACGGCCCAGCATGACGCAGTTGATCAACGCGCCACCGCGCAAGGGGTAACGCAGAAAGACGCGCCCCGGCCCAGCCCATGCGCATGAGCCTTCAGCCATTTCAAGATCGCCCAAGTCAGAGCGCGGAATTAGCCCGCGATAGGCCACGTGGCCAGTATAACGCACGGCATCCCCACCAAAACACCACTGCCGCACGTTCGAGCGCAAGCCATCGGCCCCGATCACAAGATCGGCCGTCGTTTGGGTTCCGTTAGACATTGTCAGCGTGCAACCAGACTCGCCAGTTGTCATCGATGCAACGGCGGCATCCAGGCGAATGCCATCGGGCACCATTTCTGTGAAAGCCTTCACCAAAATTTGGTGCATATCCGCCCGATGAATTTGCAAATACGCCGCGCCATACTGCGTGCGGCAGGGCTTGCGGTCGATATGCACCATGACTTGGTTGGTTTGATGGTGACGAACAATCTGCTGAAGCGGCTCGGATGCCATTTTGCTCAATGCGTCGTCCAGCCCCAAAAAGGCGAGGCCTTTCACAGCATTGGGGGTCACGCTTAAGCCCGCGCCGACTTCGCCAAGGGCAGGGGCTTGTTCATAAACCACGGGCCTGAAGCCCGCGCGCGCCAAGCCCAACGCGGCAGTTAATCCGCCAATTCCGCCGCCTACGATGGCGATACTAAGTTTATCCATGATGGGGATTGGGTGTTGCTAACCCCAGCGCACCAGGATTCATAAGACCTTTCGGGTCCACGTGGTGCTTGAGAGCATTTAAGAGGGCAACGAGGGCAGGATCACGATCGCGCAAATACGGATACGCTTTGCCAATCTGTAAATGCACCGCGCCGTGCATAAACATGGTGTCGACCATTTCATCGCGCACTTTTTGAACCAACGCTCGGCCCTTTGGGTTGGCGGTAAATTGGGCCATGCCGGCCAACATGTCGGGCGGTGTTTCGCGGCGATGAAAAAGTTCGTGAGAATCTTCCCAATAAAAAACCGGTTCGTACAGCAGCCCGCTGCGACCCACTGTGGCAAAGCTGTAGCCGACGATAACGTTGTTGGCGCGCAGGTCGTCGGCATATCTCGCAACAATACGCTCCGTCAAAGAATGCAATTCATTGCCGACCGAGAACGGCACGATGGCGTGAATTGCTAAAAGCCGCCGCCCGTTGGGCGCCGTCACCGCAAGTGCGGGAAATGGTTGCGCGCGAACCACGGTTGGCACGGTATTGGCAATTTCAACACCATTGGGTGAGATCAAGCGCCGCAACTCCGCAACATTGCCGTTTAGTCGGGTTATATCATTGGCTTCGGTCACAACGTGCACAGTGAACGGAATGCCCTTAGCGAAGTTGCGACCTGCAATGGCTAAGCGTGCCATGCGCACCAAACCATCAAGCATCCCGGAGCCGCTTCGCCCCACCTGCCACAACGTCGACAGATCGCGTTTCAGATCTGCGTTGCCCGCCGACTGCCGCAACAACTCGGCATCGACGGCAAAAACCTCACCTGCCAATCCGCTGCGCGCAGCTTCAGCCATCGCTTCAAAGCATGCGGTTACATCTGTGAACGCAAACGATAGCCCTTGAACAGCATCCGGGCGTTTTTCCAATTGCAGCGTGACTTCGGCTTTCACGCCCAACGCGCCGGCATCGCTGGTGAATAGCCCCGTCAGGTCGGGCCCGTAATGGCGAAAGAAAGGCGTGTGATGGGGTTGTGCGCCCGAGCCTGTGGTCACGATTGACCCGTCCGAAAGCACCACTTTGAAGCCGATGACAGCCACATCTGATGGGCCGACACGTGCCGATCCGAAGGTTGCCGTCCCTTGCGACAGCGAACCACCAATTGTCGCTTTGCCTCCCGAAAAGGGGCCCCAAAAAGGCGTGCGCAGGCCGAGCGGCTTAAGCGCGGCATCGAGCGTAGCCCATGTGCAGCCAGCCTCCACGGTGACGTACATATCTTCAGCGCTGATCGTGAGAATGCGGTCAAGTCCGCGCAGATCAAGAACAATGGCATTTGTCGTCGTTGGCAAATACCCATCGGTATACGAGATGCCGCCGCCGCGTGGAAAAACCGCAATGCCTTGTGCGGTGGCCATGGCGACCATTTGTGAAAGCTCTGAAATGGAACAGGGGCGCGCAACTGCCAGCGGCCTGCAACCCGTTCGATATACATCTTGTGAAAAGAACGCCAATGAGTCTTCGTCCGTGAGGACGCTGTCGGTGCCGGATATTCGGCGCAACTTGGTAATGAATTCATTCATAAATTTGTTTGTGCCGAGCTTTGTGAGCCTTTACCTAAGCCGTTGTCAGGTCCAGGCGCAAGGTCATGCGCGATGCGAATGCGGCATGCGTCCATGCTCGGAATGCAATTGCTGCCTTGAGCGCCGTTTCCGACAATGACACAGTCACAGACCCTCATCATTATTTGCGCCCTCGTGGACACACCAGATTTCATAATTGTCGGAGCCGGATCTGCTGGCTGTGCGTTGGCTTATCGGCTTTCGGAAAACCCAAATAACCGCGTGTTGTTGCTGGAAGCCGGTCCGGCTGATTGGTCGCCGTACATTCACGTGCCGGCGGCTATCATTAAAGCGGTTGGCAATCCGTCGCTCGACTGGTGCCACTTGGCCGAGCCAGATCCCTCGCGCGGCGGGCGCGTGGACCTATGGCCTGCCGGCAAAGCCCTTGGGGGCAGCAGCTCCATCAATGGCATGCTGTTTGTGCGTGGCCAAGCTGATGACTATGACGCCTGGGCGCGGTTAGGGAACAAAGGCTGGGCTTACGCTGACGTTTTGCCGTACTTCAAACGCATGGAAACTTTTGCGGCAGGTGATGCTGCTGTGCGAGGACAAGACGGGCCGCTTAACGTTGCCCATTTGCGAACGCGTCACAAAATGGGCGACGTCTTCGTGAAGGCTGCGCTCGAGTCCGGCTTGGCATTCAATCCCGATTACAATGGCGTCAGCCAAGAGGGTGCTTCATTTCCGCAAGTCACGCAAAAGCGCGGCTGGCGGTATAGCGCGTCGCGCGCTTATTTGTGGCGTACGAAAGGACGTAAAAATCTCACCATCAAAACCGGCGTCACGGCGCGCAGGCTTTTGTTCGACGGCAAGATCTGCATGGGTGTCGAGGCCGAGCACCGCGGCAAGATCGTGCAGTTTCGTGCAGCTCGGGAAGTGGTTTTGTCGAGCGGCGCTTTAGGTTCTCCTAAGTTGTTGATGTTGTCAGGCATCGGTCCGGGCGCAGACTTGCGAAAATTGGGCTTGCCCGTTCTTGTTGACAATCCTCACGTTGGCGCACACCTGCTTGATCACCCGCAAGGTATGGTCAGCATTGATGTGAATGTGCGCACATATAATGTTGATGTGAATAGCCCGCGCATCCTCTGGTATATGGCACGCTGGCTGTTACTCGGCGACGGTCCGGCTGCCAGCCCATATCCACATGCGGTGGCGTTTTTCAAATCCAGCCCCGAGAAACCCAAGCCCGACGTGCAGGTGATGCTGGGGCCCTTTGCCTTTGATTTTTCACCAAAGGGAATTGTTCCCTATCTCAAGCCTGCAGTGACGGCTGCCTTTAATGTCACATTGCCCAATAACCCGGGGCGGTTGCGCTTACGCTCTGGCGATCCAGCGGCTCCACCAATTATCGAACACAGTTTATACGCCTCTGCCGACGACATGCGAACAACGGTGACGGCGGGGCGTTTTATTCGCAAAATATTTCAGTCCGACGCATTTAAACCTTACCTGTTGGCGGAGCGACTGCCTGGCCCAAGTGTCCAGACCGACGCCGAATGGGAAGAATACCTGCGACGGACCAGCTTTCTCGGTTATCATCCCGTCAGTACATGTCGCATGGGCCGCATGGGGGAAGCAGTGGTCGCGCCAGATTTAAAAGTGCACGGCATCGATCACCTGCGGGTCGTCGACGCATCGATCATGCCCACGCTGGTCAGTGGCAATACCAATGGAGCTTCAATCATGATTGGCGAGCGGGCCGCTGATTTCATTCTCGAGGCGTCGTGATGTCGCAATCGGCACCTGACTTCTCGTTTCGCTCCGATGCCTATGCTTGGTACGTCACATTTGTGCTCAGCGTTGCCAGCATCGTAGCTTTCGTTGATCGCCAAATTATCAATCTTCAGGTCGAGCCAATCAAGCAGGACCTCGGCATTAGCGACACGCAAATCAGCTTGCTACAAGGCTTTGCCTTTGTGTTGTTCTACGCCGTCCTTTCCATTCCGTTGGGCCGACTTGCTGATACGTCCAATCGCAAATGGGTGATCGGCATTGGCATGTTCTTGTGGTCGCTCGCCACAATGGTGTGCGGTTTGGCCAAGAACTACGCGCAACTTTTTATTGCCCGGATGTTTGTTGGCGTGGGCGAAGCGACGCTGTCTCCTGCTGGCTTTTCAATGCTTAGCGACTACTTTCCCCGCAACAAACTCGCCCGCGCCATTAGCGTTTTTACAGGTTCTAGTTTTTTGGGAACAGGCGTCGCGCTGCTGGGGGGTGGCGTGCTCATTGCCGCAATGGCAAGCATTGGTGAAGTCACATTGCCTGTGATTGGCACAATTAAGCCGTGGCAGATGACCTTCATAGCTGTCTCAGTACCGAGTTTTCTTTTCCTGCTGTTGGTGGCGACGTTGCGCGAACCGCCACGCCAAGATGTTCAAGCTCAACGTCAGGAGGGTGCGCCCAAGTCGTCGTATCGCGAGATGTTCTTATTCATACGCCAGAATTGGAGCGTCTTGGGCCCGATCTATATTGGCTTTAGCATTTTAGCGTCGGTCCAATTTGGTTTGGGGGCGTGGATACCCAGTTTTTTCATTCGTGTTCATGGTTACACGGCCGGTGAAATCGGTATTGCATACGGGACGTTGGTAACAGTCTTTGGGTCGCTCGGAACCGTTTTTGGCGGATTTTTATGCGACTGGCTTCGCACGCGAGGCTATGCCGATGCAAATTTGCGCACCGCCATTATTGCTGCGGTCCCGACAATCCCCCTGGTGACGCTGTTTCCGCTCGTGGGCGATCCGAAGTTGTCGCTCATTCTAATAGGGCCGATGTGCTTCTTGGGCTCGATGCCATTCGGTGCTGGAACGGCAGCCATTCCGATGATTGCGCCCAACCGCATGCGTGCACAGCTGGTGGCAATTTACCTGTTGGTCGCGAACTTAATTGGCCCTGGCATGGGTCCAACTCTGATTGCACTGTGCACCGATTATGTTTTTGGCGACGTTAAAATGGTTGGCCAGTCCATCTCGATCGTATGTACCGCGCTGATTGTTTTGGGAACGGCGATTATAGTCGCCGGTCTAAGAGCATTTCGAACGACAATCGAGAAAGCCCCCTCATGAGCGGCACCCTTCGTCATATCTTATCACGTGGGCAAGTCGTTCCTATGCCCGGCGTTTACGATGCAGTCAGCGCCTTGATTGCCGAGCGGTCTGGTTTTGCGGGTGTTTTTTTATCAGGTTCGGCGCTGTCATATACAATGCTTGGGCGGCCCGACATCGGCCTGGTCACTTTAACAGAAGCTGCTGCGACACTTGAACGTGTTCGTGATCGGATCTCGATCCCAATTCTTGTTGATGCTGATAGCGGGTTTGGCAACGCACTGAATGTTGCCAGAACTATACGGGTTTTTGAGCGAGCCGGCGCATCGGCTATTCAAATTGAGGATCAGATTAACCATAAAAGACCAGGAGACCTCGCGGCGCGTCCGTTGGTGTCGCCGTCTGAAATGGTCGGCAAGATCAAAGCCGCGCTTGATGCGCGGCACTCAGACGAAACCCTCATTAGCGCGCGCACCGATGCGCCATTCTCGGAAACTTTCGAACAGGCACTTGCGCGCGCGCATGCCTATGCTGATGCCGGCGCGGATATCATTTTTGTCGAAGGATTGAGCGAGTTAGTACAGCTCCAACGATTGACGGACGAATTTCGCGGCAAGAAGCCGTTGCTGCACAACGTATTGGATGGCGGCAAGTCGCCGTTACAAACGACAGCAGAGCTTGGAGCGCTGGGTTATTCGATCGTCTTGTTTCCGGGTGCGGCCGTGCAGTCGGCGGTCAGTGCCATGGAACGCGCGCTGCAAACCCTCAAAACTGACGGGCACACGAAAGCGCTCAGGGCCAATATGCACGACGGCAAAAGCTTGAACCAGCTTATTGGTACGCCCGAGTTTCAGACGGCAGCAAAAGTTTTCGACGCGACCAACTTCAACGACTAATGATTAAGTCGACAAATTGATATCCAGGCCAATGTTTTGCGCGCGTGCGGCTGTGTATACATAGTCCGCGGCAGCTAAGTCCTGAGCTGAGATCCCCAAAGATTTATAGACAGTGATCTCGTCTGCTGTGCGTCGGCCCGGAATTTTGTTAATCAGTACTTCGCCAATCTCACCGACGATATGCTCTGGGGTCACGACGCCCGCCTTGATCGCATTTAGCAATTCGCCAGCTTGCGCCAAAGCAGCTTCGCGGTAGTCGACGTAAAAGCGCGATCTTTGCACGCATGTGCTGTCTACTTCCGCGGTTGTCGCGACGGCAGACCCAACCAAATTGAGGTGCGTGCCGGGCTTAATCCAAGCGCCTTCTAAAATCGGCGTGGCAGCTGATGTGGTCGTACACACAACGTCAGACGCGCCAACGACTTCCTGCGCCGACGCTACAGCCCGTGCCGTAACCCCACCGGGCAAATGGAGGTGTGAGACAAACGCCTTGGCTTTTTCAATATTGCGTCCCCAAACCAATACCTCGCTGAAGGGCCGCACCGCTAGCATAGCTGGAATGTGCATATGCGCTTCTTCGCCGCAGCCGAGAATGCCTAAGACCGTTGAATCGGCGCGCGCCAGCGTGCGTGTGGCCAATCCGCTGGCCGCTGCTGTGCGAATGGCAGTGAGCGTGCCGCCTTCGAGCAAAGCGAGGGGCAAGCCCTCGGCGGCATCGAACAACATTACTGCGCCGACATGGGTGCCGTGCTTGCTTCCAGCAGGTCGGTCGTACTTGCTGACGATCTTCAATCCAAAGCGCGCCGGCTCAGCGATGTACCCCGGCATGAGGCCAAGCCGCCCAGTCGTATTTGGAACGGGCATGAATTGGCGTAGCGGCAGCGTGACGCGTCGCTGCGATGTTTGTGTCATGGCACTGGCCATCACATCAATGCACGCCGCAATAGGCAACAGGCGTGTGATAGCGCTCTTGGTCAGAACAAGCATATGAGTCTTTCAATCAGGGTTTTGGTGGCGGCGGAATAAACTGCAGGCGTGCCATCACATCCATGACATTGTCCGGGCGCGGGAAGGGGGCGGGCATGGGTTCGCCTGGGACGCGGGGTTTGCCAATCGCTTGCATCCAATCTTCAAGGCCTGGGGGAAAAAACACCCAGAACAATTTCATGTCGATGGTGCCAGTGTTCTCAAGGCGATGCTGGCAGTAGCGGCCAAACAGAATCGTTGTGCCAGGCTCTGCCTTGTGCGTCACCTCATCGATCACGCAAATGCCACTGCCCTCGTAAATAAATATCAATTCATGATTGCGTGCATGGGCGTGCTGGCGCACCTCGCAGCCCGGCGGCAAAACTTGAATGCCCGATGAGAAGGTGTCGAAGGGCATATTTGCGGGCGTGAGTTTTGTCGTGACGTAGCCGCGCGAGGGCAAGGGTTGCCACAAGGATGTGCCTTCCTCAGGCGCGATCACGACGCTGGCTGCTTTGAACGTGCTCATTTGTTCTTACCTTCTCGTTGCGAGCGTTTGCCAGATTTCATAAACCCCAGCACATGAGCATTATAAGTATCGGCCACGGTCATGGGGCAGAAATGTCCGCCCTTGGGCATCAGAACGAGTTTTGCACCGGGAATGCGCTGGGCCAATTCCTGCGAGAACCCCGGCGGGGTGATTTGGTCGTCCTCAGCCCCAATCACCATGGTCGGGGTCTTAATATTGTGCACATGGCTGCGTAGGTCGTGCGACATCACCGCTGAGAGGCGGCTCAGTTCAATTTCAAGCCCCGGAAAATCCTTCAGGCGACTTTCAAAAAACTCTCGGGCCGATGCGAAGCGCGACTGCAAATACCACGAGGGCGTCGCCAATACCGTGCCCATAAACAGATAAGCACTGGCCCCGCAGGAAATGAGAACCTGGCGGCGCGTCTCAAAGAGTTGCACAAAAAGCGCGTCCGGCCCGCACCATGTGCCGCTTAGCACGAGCTTCTTCAGACGTTCAGGGTTTGAAAGTGCAATATGCTGTCCGATAGCCCCGCCGGTCGAATGACCTACCAAGTGTGCCGATGAAATTTTTAAACGATCCATGACACGCAACAAGTCTTCGGCCATTTGCTTGGCCCCGTAAACAATGTTGGAGCGCGTGCTGCGCCCTGTTCCACGATGATCGTGCAAGATGACCCGGAAGTGTTTGGAAAGGGGCTTAACTTGGGCCGACCAAAACTGCGCACGCCCGCCCAAGCCCGGCACAAGAAGCAAGTCTTCACCTTCGCCATGAATTTCGGTGTAAATGCGATCTTTGCCCAGCGAAACATACGCCATTGGGGAACTCCAAAATGAACCTCCTATGCTGCGGCGAGAGGGCGGTCACACACAAATGATATTTTTGATGCCGCCTATGTTCTTGCTGCATTGATGAGCGGTTGGTGCCTCAATGCGACTCTCTCGCGCGCGGAGGGCCAGCTCAAATCAATGATTATACTTTGAACCAAAAAAATGAGCAGCGCCGATCAGGCCCGGCTGCGGTGTTGTCATCAACTTCACGGGCAATGCGGACATGCGCTGATGAAATCGACCCTTGCTGATGAAGCCGTCGCTAAAGTTAGAGTCTTTTAGGTGGTTCGCGAGCCTCAATCCAATACCACCGGCAATAACGACACTTCCTGCTCCTTGAGCCAGTGCAATGTCTCCGGTGACGCGGCCGAGGTTCAAGCAAAACCGACCCAGGGCAACGGTTGCCAATTGATCTGTTCCCGCCAAGGCCAGTGGCCAAAGCGCTTTATCGGTCATCGGCTGAGGCTGCACGTTCTGCTGTTCAGCGATCACTTCATATATGTCGACAAGGCTAGGCCCAGCGACGACACGCTCGACGGATACGCGACCGTACCGGCGCCGCAGTCGTGCCAAGATGGCATCATCTAAATCATCGGCTGGAGCAAATCCGATGTGGCCTGCTTCTGTTGCGACGACGTTTGCTTTGCCCAATGACGGAATTATCTGTGCGACACCCAGCCCGGTTCCAGGACCAACAACACTCACGATGCCGGCTGATTGCAATGGGATGTCAGGGCCACAGATATGTTTAAGATGTTCTTCCGTGGCGCACAAAACAGCGTGACCGACAGCGACAAAGTCATTCAGCACGAGAACGCGATCCACGCCCAAGTCGCGAGGCAATGACTCTTTTACGATGACCCACCGATTATTCGTCAAACGTAGCGTCGATGCCTCGGTGGGGCATGCCACTGCAATCGCCGCATCACGAGGCAAGGGCGCCCCCACTTTTTCTGCAAAGGCGCCCCATGCTGAGACGAGATCTGCATACTCTGCAGTTCTCATGACCATTTGTTCTTCAAGCTCGATGGGATGGCAGTCACTCAATTTTGCAATCGCAAAACGAATATGAGTTCCGCCAAAATCGACAACGACAAGCCGCATTTTCACGTAACCGTTTGCTTTAGGAGCGAAATCAAGCATCGCGATGATAGCAAGTTAACCGAAGGCAGGAATTCAAAGAAATGCTTAAGCTTGTGACCATCCACTTGCGGGACAGGTGCTTTTTTGGAGCCGCCTTGATATATGTAAGCTGAATTTTCGATGGCGGTAACAACCTTTGGCGTCGTGGCGCAAAAAACATGAAGGCTGACGACAAGACGAATAACCGCACGACGATCAAGACTGTATCGCTCGCTGCGGGCGTCTCCATGAAAACGGTGTCGCGGGTCTTGAACAAGGAACGCTATGTTTCCGAACGCACACGCGCGCGCGTTGAGCGCGCGGTTGCGGACCTGCAATTCACCCCTAGTGTTGCGGCGCGTATTCTGGCCGGCAAGCGTAGCTATCAGATTGCGCTGATCTACGACAACCACAGCCCCCATTACATTCATCAGATTCAAACTGGTGTTTGGGCGCGCTGCACCGAAGAAGGCGTGCGACTGTTGGCACAGCCATCGGACGTCTCATCTCCTAACTTGGCTAGCGAAATTGGTGGTTTGATTGATCAAACCCAAGTCGATGGCGTGATTTTGTCTTCGCCGGTCACGGATGCCGCCGTGGTTTTGCAGGAACTCGAGCGCCGCAACGTGCCATATGTCAGAATCTCGCCTGGGACCGAGCAGGCGCGCGCATCCTCGGTATCGATGGATGACGTGAAAGCCGCTGACGATATGACCAGCCACTTGATCGCGCTCGGTCATCGCAAGATTGGATTTATCATTGGGCACACTAATCATGCGGCCAGCGACCAACGGCTCTTCGGCTATCGGCGGGCGCTGGACAGGGCGGGGGTTTCGTACGAGCCTAAATACGTTCTGCCTGGTGCCTTTGATTTTTCCTCGGGCGAGGCTGCTGCTGACATTCTGCTGGATCTGCAGACCCCACCGACGGCTATTTTTGCCAGCAACGACGATATGGCAGCAGGTGTTTTAACGGTTGCCCATCGTCGCGGACTTGCACTTCCAGGACAATTATCGGTTGCTGGCTTTGACGATACGGCGCTGGCCAGTCAGCTTTGGCCACCGTTGACCACGGTCCGCCAGCCCACACGCGAACTTGCTTACGCGGCAGCAAGCCTCTTGTTTGCTATGAGGGGTGAAGTCGCTCATCGGCGGCTTCCCCACGAACTCGTTCTTCGTGCCTCAACAGCCGCCCCAGCCAAGGCATAGCGGGCAGCCATCATCTCTCGCTTGCAAAAAGCCCAGCGCCAAGCCTATCAATATGACAGCGCTATCATATATCCTCGCTCACGCTTTGTTTTAAGAAGCCGCAATGACAGTCACTAATTTGCTTCCAGCCCCAAGCCGTTCGCGCGCGCTCTATGCGGGCGGCCCAACTGTCTCCTCTATTGCATGGGGGATGTGGCGCTTTGCTGGCGAAGACGTTGCGGCGGCTGAGGCCAAAATTATCGCCGCCCTCGATGCAGGGGTCACACTATTTGATACCGCTGATATTTATGGGCCAGATAATGGCGAGCCCTTTGGGGCGGCCGAGGCTTTGCTGGGACGTGTGTTTGCGCGAAACCGAGCTCTAGCTTCGAAGATGGTGCTGGCCACCAAGGGCGGCATCGTAATGGGCGTGCCTTACGACTCAAGCGCAGCGTACTTGCAATCGGCTATTGATGCCTCGCTGAAACGTATGGGCGTAGAGCGCGTCGCGCTATGGCAAATTCATCGCCCAGATATGTTGACGCACCCCGCCGAAATTGCCGGGGCGTTGGCGGCAGCACACAAGGCAGGAAAAATTGGCGCCGTAGGCGTATCTAATTTTACGCCGTCACAGGTGGATGCGCTCGCTGCCCATTTAGCGCTGCCCATCGTATCGTGCCAACCAGAGTTCTCGCCTTTGGCGGTTGCACCCCTCACAAATGGCATCATCGACCAAGCAATTACAAAAGGCATGGCCGTTTTGGCATGGTCTCCTTTAGGCGGGGGCCGATTAGCCGACCCGCGTGATGAGCGGTCACGTGCGGTTGCCAAAGCCCTTGATGTCAAGGCAGCTGAAGCAGGCGTGTCGCGCGCGGCCGCAGCGTATAGCTGGATTATGGCTCACCCCGCAGGGCCGATCCCGATTGTCGGGACACAAAAACCCGCGCGCATTGCCGAAATTCCAGACGCATTTAAGCCTCGGTGGACCCGGGCAGACTGGTATGGGGTCCTGGTTGCTTCCATGGGAGAGCCCTTGCCATGACCCGTCCGCGTTGCGAGATCAGCTGGTTTTCAGCCCTGTGTGATGACGACTACGAATTCTTGGGCGTGCCCGACAACAAGCTTAAATCCAGTTGGGAGCACTGCCGCGATATCGTGCTGCAAGCTGAGGCTGGAGGTTTTGACAACATCTTGCTGCCCTCGGGTTATGAGTTGGGCATCGACACCACGGCATTCGCGGCCGCTATTGCACCTATGCTCAAGCGGATGCGCCTGTTAATGGCGGTACGTATTGGCGAGTTATGGCCGCCGCAATTGGCGCGACAAATTGCCACCATCGACCGCATGCTCGGTGGTCGCCTAACAGTGAACATCATTTCCTCTGATATGCCCGGTGAACGGCTCGACTCCGCTCCGCGTTACGCGCGGACGGTTGAAGCTATGAGTATTCTGAAAACCATGTTGAATGGTCATCCGCTTGACCACCAAGGCGAATTCTGGAAGTTGAAACTCAATCCTGCGCGCGTCACGACATTGTCTGGCAAAGCGCCGCTGTTGTACTTTGGGGGCTTGTCTGAAGATGCGCGCGAGGCCGCCGCTAAAGGCTGCGACGTCTTTTTGATGTGGCCCGACAAAAAAGAAACCATTGCAGCGATTATCGCCGATATGACCGCGCGCGCGGCCAAGTACGGGCGCAAGCTGCGGTACGGGTATCGTGCCCACATGATTGTGCGTGA
Source organism: Rhodospirillaceae bacterium (assembly GCA_947476925.1). GTDB lineage: Bacteria > Pseudomonadota > Alphaproteobacteria > Rhodospirillales > Rhodospirillaceae. The sequence goes on from CANJSF010000032.1 coordinate 39,273, forward strand.
AACAGAAACCGAGGCGCGCGTCGCGGCCGACCGCTTGCTGTCAAAGCTGGATGCGGCGACTGGGGCGGCAATCCGCGCCAAGTCGCTCGATTCACTATCGGCTGGTGTTCAAGCCCAAGCCGCGTTGCGAGAAACCGCGTCGACAGATGGTTATGCCGAACCGCACTTGTGGACCGGCGTGGGGCGTGCGCGATCTGGGTGCGGTGCAGCCATCGTTGGTGACCCCGACCAGGTTTTGGCGAAGCTCAATGACTACCGCGATATGGGGATCGAAGCCTTTATTCTCTCCGGCTATCCCCATGCGGCTGAAGCTGATTTATTTGCGCGCCATGTCTTGCCCAAGATCGATCACGGGCCCTTAGAATAAAAACAGTTAAGCTTTCGCTGCTGCTGTCTCGTCCACGCCAACCTGGCGAATGTTCGGCAGCAAGAGGTGGATCCAGCTCAGCGCCAACAAGTACGAGACTGCGGCGAACAAAAAGAGTGGCAAGTACCCAAAGCCAGCGGCGAGGACCATGCCGGCGATTTTTAAGGTCAGCATGCCGCCGATGTTGCCGCTGAAAACGCCAAAACTGGTCATGCGCCCGATACTGCTTTTTTCAGTCACATCGGTGATGAGAGCGAACAAGTTAGTTGAGAATCCTTGATGGGCCGCTAGGACGACCGCAAGAATCAACGCTGCGGCGGTCGGGCTTTGGGCCTGCAGGGCGAGCGGCAATGGTAACACCATTGCGCCACTGATGAGCATCGCGACTTTGCGTACCCGATTGACGGGTACGCCACGCTGCAAAAAGCGCGTCGCTAAACCCCCGCTAACGAGCGAGCCCACGGCGGCCCCGGTGTAAGCAATCGCAAGTGGTGGGGCAATGTCAGCGCCCAACAAACCAAATTGGCGGTTTAAAAAATCAGGCATCCAAAACAGCATCAGCCACCACGTTGAGTCGCTGAGCATTTTAGCGCCTGCAATGGCCCAGGCAGCTTTTTGACGCAATATGGAACTATCAGGTAACTCTGCCGCACCGTGTTCGCTCGGTTCGGTCGCAGCGATGCTGTCGTCAAAGCTAATCTTGCGGGTCGTCAGAATCCACGCGATCTGTACGTCGGCAGAACAATCTGGACGAGTTAGGTTTTAGAATAGCGGAGAGTTTGGCTCATCTGGGTTGAAGTTCAGGCTGCAGCGTTTTGATGCAGCCGTCGTCTCTCGTTCATCGTTTTGCGTTTGATCTTTTCCCTTCGTGTCA
>CANJSF010000033.1 GCA_947476925.1 Rhodospirillaceae bacterium
AGTATTACAACACCAAGAGACCACATTCGGCGCTCGGCTATAGGCCACCCGCGCCCGTGGCCTATAGCCAAACACCAATCCCACTCGAACAAAGTGAAATCATGCAGTAGACTAACATTACGACTGGTGCAGAAAATCGGTCAGGTCAGGCTCCTCACTCATCACCTCATTCATGGCAATGACGTCTGGCAGTTTTTGTCCGAATTGTTCCAAAACCTCTGGTCTCATCCGTCGGCACAACCAATGGCGCCTGACGAGTTGTTCCTGCCCATTGCTACTTATGCACTAAAAAAATAGCTTTGGGGTGCAGGGCGACATACTCAGCAAAAACGATGTCACCGTGGTCATCACAAGCTGCGGTAGGCACGACCTGCTGGAGCGGACGCTGGACAGTTTTTTTCGCTACAACTCGCACCCGATCCGCAAAGTTGTCGTGATTGAAGATGGTCCGGCGCCCAACATCGAACACTTAAAGCGGCGCTATAAGCATCAGCCGATGGTCTGGGCAGATACGGGCGAACGCGTTGGTCAGATCCGCGCTATCGATATGGCATATCGACTCATCGACACCGAATTCTTCTTTCATTGTGAAGAGGATTGGGAATTCTATCGACCGGGCTTTATCGAAAACTCGATGAAGATTCTTAAAGCCTTTCCAGAGATCATCCAAGTCTGGATTCGATCATTCCCCGACCTCGATCCCTATCCGCGAATCCAGCGTCTTTTCCAGGCGGATGGCGTACCGTTCTACCTGGTTGCCGATGGCGTCGATGCCGCTCGCCAATGGGTTTGGTATGGTTTCACGTTTAATCCAGGGCTGCATCGCGCCCGCGATTACCAACTTATCGGTTCATATAGTGCGCTCGACAGATTAAACGAAAAACTCGCCGTAGAAGTTGAGCAAGCGCTTGGTATTCTCTATCGCGGTATGGGGTTTCATGCCGGAATGATCGCAGACAACGATGGTGCAGGGTACGTGAAACACATCGGTGAGGGGCGGCACGTGACTGAGCCAGTGCAGCACTTATATGCGCCGGTTACATTTCGCCAGCATTTGAAAGACCTGTGGCCAAGCTTTGTTCGCGCCTTGAAGTGGCGTCTGCAGCGCCGAAAACAATGATAAGCTTCATTACTCGGTAGCGATTTTTATGGCCGTGTAGTCTTCCGCCGACTTCAGCTCTAATTTGCGACTCGTGGCTCGCTTGAGGGCCGACGCCAAAGACTCGCGAGGCACTGGCTTGAGCACATACGCGCTGACATCAAGTTGTCGGGCTGCTTGGAGGACATCATCTTCATCGGATGTCGTGAGAATAATAAATGGGAGATCGCGTGCAAGGTGCGCGTATCGCCCGGTACGTATATCCGCCAGCAGCTTCAGCCCAGTAATCGGCGTCATATTGTAATCGCTGATGACACAGTCGATTTTTTGGCTCGGATTTGACAGCGCTTGTGTTGCGAGAATGCCGTCAGGGCATTTCGTAATCTTCGTCGCGCCAAAAGTTGCAATTCCCGCGGCGACGATTTCTAAAATTGCATCATCGTCATCGACAACCAGGAAATTTAAATCAGTATAATTCACTCGTACAAGGGCATGCTGTTAATACGAACCGCTTTAGACGGCTATAGTGTCACGTCCAAGCGACTAAATCTACGCATCAAGCGAGGATAGTTTGTTGGCGCAACAACTGCCTAACGTCAGCGCGTTTCTAGTCAACAAATTGCAACGACGTCAGGCAGAAAGTCGCGAGGAATAGAAATCAGCCCGCACAGCGCATTATTGCAAGGCTCCATAAACGCCAGACCTAAAAATTGTGCTGAGGTCATTCCCATTGATGCCTTGGTATTGCGCCATGACCACCGCCACCACTTGCTCCTTAAGATTGATCAAGAAGAACGTATTGGCCAGGCCCGACCAACCAACTTCGCCAGGTCTGCCCGGCACACTGGCGTCGGCATTGTTCGGCCGCACGCCAATTGCAAGCCCCCAATAATAACCTGTAACGCTGGTAAACTGACCGGGCGCGTACCAGTACACAGCGCCTTGGTCGGTCGTGGTTTGTTGCGAGAGCATCATTCGAACTGTTTCAGGGTTTAGGATTTTTTGGCCGTCCAAAACACCACCATTCAGAAGCATCTGTATAAACCGCAGATAGTCGGGCACCGTCGAGACCAATCCACCGCCCGCCGAAAATAGTTTCCCCGGCCGCGTGAAGTGCGATAGCGGTGTTGCGGTGGCGGTTGTGTTGGTCAGCTGATCAGTCGCAGTCCGACGAGTATAGACTTCGGCAAGTCGATGTTTTTGGGCGTCGGCCTCAGAGATCCAGAAGCCCGTATCGCGCATTCCAATGCGTTCAAACAGCCGCGACTTTAAGAAAGCATCCAGCGGCTGAGCAGATGCAACCTCGGCCACACGCCCCAGGACGTCGCCAGAAAATCCGTAATGCCACTTAGCACCAGGTTGATAGAGCAACGGATATGTCGTGAGATTCTCAATTCCATCCGCAAGTGTTACGTCGGGGTCCAGCACGTTGCGCTGTTGGAAATTGAAAGATTTCGGCCAGTCGTTTGCATAACCCAAGCCTGATGTGTAGGTAAATAAGTGCCGCACGGTCATCGGCGGGCTTTGATTTTCGAGGACAACATCATTGCCTGACGCCTGTTTGATGACTTTCATCTTGGCAATGCTCGGAATGTATTTCATGACCGGATCATCCAGTCGCAGCTTTTGTTCATCGATCAATGTCAGGGCTGCAGCGCTAGTGACCGCACGACTCATGGAGTAAATGCGGAAGGAGGTGTTGTTTTCCATCGGCAAATCACGTTCCAGGTCGCGCTTGCCCAGTGCCTCGAGGGCAACGATCTTTCCCTTCCGAGCAATGGCATAAACCACACCAGCACGCTCACCCTTCGTGATCATGGCGTTGACCCGAGATTTGAGTTCGGCAAGGCCGCGTGCGCTGACGCCAACACTGGCGGGGTCCGCCTGCTCAAGGTCCGCTCCCAAGGTTGAGTTGATGGTGGTCATAATGCCTAATGCGAGAAAGCAATTGAGAATTCTCATCTGTGTGCTCCTGACGCTTCAATCAAAATTTTAGTGGCGCGATGCGTTGTCATGGCCGAGATTGTCGCGGCGAAGACATGTCAGCAATTTCTGGGGGCAGGGCGCTCCAGTAATTCTTTGCCGAGACGCTGGCGCCGCCAAACAGGTGGCCCAAAAACTGGCCGGGAAGTACATCGCGGGCATAGGTGTAAACTGGCGAGCCGCGATAGTGCCACCACTTTGTCGCACCGTGAGCGACGGGTTCCCATTCCCCAACGGTCTGGGCATCACTCGCTGCCTCGACTGGAATCCACAGCGCATCAATGCAGGTTTGGTCGCATATCTCGCGTTCAAATTCGCCTCGGTCACCGACTAGAATATATAATGTGTGCCCACGTTGATCGGCGTAGATCCGCCCAAGGGATGTCTCCTGGCGCTGAATCCATAAGGGCAACTTAGGCGCTGGCGTTGCAACGACTGCGCTCCACCCATTACCCTCACAGGTCGCGACGTTGGGTTTTGAATCTCGCTTGCAAGTGTAAAGCGCCTGGCCGCGAAAGGCCCACAGGTCAGGACCATCCTTGCGGCTGATCAGCGACCATTCTCCTAGTGCTTTGCTTGACCAAGGCGCCTGCAAGGGTTCCCAATCACGTAGGCAAGATGAATCACAAGAGAACGAACTGGCGGTGCCCTGAGCCGGAGCAGAGTAAAGGGTCCGCCCTTGAATGTCGGTAAGCACTGTTCCGAGCGGCGTGGCCCGAGTGTTAATGCCTGGTGGGCGTTTTGGGAAAAGCTCGTTCAAAGTCCCGTTTGTGTTGGGCGGCTGGCCAATACTCACGCCTTCCGAGGGCTTCAGCTCTGTTCGTACGACAAAGCCTGAAACAAGCTTAATCTGATAGGCAACCGACAATGCCGTGCACTTGCCTGTCGCGGGATCGGGAAATCCATCGGCCAGGTCGGTGGCGGCTTGATACATTGCCGGGCAACTAAACTGTGCTGTATCGATGAGGTACCCCATCTTCCTGATGTAATCCCACCAATTCTCGAGATCATGATAACCTGTTAAAAGCCCGCTGGCGGCGCCACTATTCGGATCTATCGTCAGTCTCAGGCGCATATCCCGTATGTACATCTCAGTTGAAACTCGGTTGCCATAAAACGGAAGACGAATATCAACCGGTTTAGTGGTTAAAATGCCATTCGTCAGCGTCCCTTCAACTGTTGCATTAAAATGCTGTGTTTGATCGACGCGGTAACTTGCAAAGGGAAGAATGGTGCCGGTGGCTGATTTGGGCATGCTGTCAACGGCGCGCGAGAACGTGACTTGGACGCGCTGTGAAGATTCGTTTCTGTCGAGTGGGGTGATGTCAATCATCCAAACACCCTTGGAGGAATCGTGCCGCTCGCCATCGGCGACGCCTTCGACATAGCCGTTCGCACGCCAGCCATAAACACAACCAAGTAACCGATACATTTGGTTGTCGACACCTTGCTCGCCGTCGGGGCTTTGGAAATTTTGATGCTTGCATGTCCGCTCGGTGGCATTGCCTTCGGTTTCGCTATCGAGATTAAGCCCATAGGCTGTCGAGCCGGTGACGATCCTCATTGGCGGGTCAGCCACCAACTCAGGCTTCCAACATACATCTTCTTGGTGCGGTCCACGGCGTGTGGCCATGGCGCGTCGTGCCGCCGGTTCTTTTTCACCGCTATTGGTCAGCCTGTCGCGGTCTTGGCGCGAAAGGCTTTTCCACCAAATTTCATCATTGCCGATGGCCATTCCATCACGACACTCTTGCATATATTTTGTTTCAAACATCGCGGTACGCATCGAGACTAAGACAAAGCCGAGGCGGCTATGGGGCTTTAAAGCGTCGGCCCAACCGATTTGTGACGTCGAACAAACTACACAAATCGCAATCCCTGCCAGGATGTTGCGCATCGCGCTATGGCTCTAATACGCTCGATCAGAGGCGAATGGCGTGAAGACCCATGATTTCTGTGCCTCTACCACGAGCGGATTGTATGGTGCTGCCCAATTCACTGCCTGTGTTTCTTTCGACAGTGCTGTCTTCAGTGCCCCACCCTTGCTGCGCAAGAGGGCTGTGAAACCATCTTTCGTTCCATAGGGACCAAGTTTTGTTCCGGGGATCCGCCAAGCATAGGAACCCGACCGCATCATCCCATGGGGTGTCGCGACCTCACCATCAAGAACAAACATCTCCTCCACTGCTTGGTGAATCGCCAGTGCGTGCCGAGATTTTTGATGTTCGGGGCCAACGGTCAAAATCCAAGTGCTTTCACCTGTCGACGAATCCGTTCGCAGAACTTTGCGTCGGGCCGAACTGCCCCAGATCTTTCGCTCAATGGCGGTTGCGCCTGCCCAAGGCATGTCGCGCGCCGAGATTTTCTTGATCAATTGTTCTGCGCGAAACATTCCTGGTGGGGCTGTCTCGTATACAGCTTTGTGCTCGCCTTCATAGAAATTGAGTACCACCGCCCCGCTCGGGCTTTCGATTAAATCATGATGATAGCCGGCAGGAAAATACGCGTAATCGCCTGTCGTATATGTGACGCCGTTGAATATGACGCTGCCATCAAGGACAAAAAATTCTTGATCGCTGTTCACGTAGTGCTGCGGCACCATTTTCCACGCGACCGGATAGTGCATAATCACCGTGACTGCGCGTGTTCCTTTCGCGTCGTAGGACACAGTTGCTCCATCGACCCCGGGTTGCGAGCCGGTCTCCGTCAGCACGCGCGATGGTGCAACTTGTGACTGGACGAAATCAGTGTGCGGCCGGCCGAGCGCAAATCCTGGGTGGGTGGGCTGTTGGGCCTGCACGGTGCGGCTTGCAAGAGCTGAGAAAGTGCCGGCCATCATCATGCGACGCCCGAGCATTGGCAGGGACTGCGACATATGGCACCTGAAAAAGATACGCAATTTTGAATTAACGACTGAGGTTAGGTTTGGGCGCACGCAATGACAATGCAATGAGAACAACGCGCCCATACTACGGACATTGATGCGAATGTATCGGATGAATGCGGAATTCAATTGGCTTGAGGTCGTACATAGAGTTCCCTACCTTCAATCAACTAGCACAGTGAGGTTTCATGCGCCCCAGTCGCAAAGCGTTGCTTTTTGCATTTGGTCTTCTGTCGATTTTGGCACTCACGACGCATGCGCCTGCCGTGCGCGCTGGATCAAATGACATTCTCTTTGCGGCAGACCTTTCCGACGACGAGCAAAGCACGCCGACTTACAGCAAAGGGAAGGGCCGCGCCGAGATCGTGCTCGAACGTGAAACCTTAAGGATCACATGGACGGTGACGTTTCAGGACTTAAGTTCTCCGCCAATTGAGGTTGGTCTATATGGGCCTGAAAATGTTGGTGCGAACGCTGGGATGCTTATCGATTTTTCCGGCAACGGGCTGAAATCGCCTATCAAGGGCTCGGCGATCCTAAGCGACGGGCAACTCCAGTACCTGATTACCGGCCGTGTTTACGTCAATATCACTAGCCAAAAATGGAAGGCCGGAGAGCTGCGCGGCCAGCTAAGACGGCAGCCCCGCCCGTAAGCCTCTGCTCCGGATTGGGTGGCGCCCGCGGGCCTTGACTATTAGGGGCCGGGATACGGGCACTTCGTATTTTAAACGTGCAATACTACCTTGCGAGGGGATAATCGACCCATGTTTAAATTCCAAAATTCCATATTTGAAACAGGCACTAAGGCTGCATTTGCAGCAGCGCTTGTTTGCCTCCTTTCAGTCTACTCAGAACCCGCCTTCAGCGTCGAGAAAAAAGGCCAGACGCTTGGGTTTGTTGTCACGACGTGGAATTTTGCGTTGAACGAAACCAGATTTGCAGACGAATGTCCCATGGGGATGAACCCGGGATACGATGAAATTTGGTGGCGTGGCCTGTCGAAAGATGATCGGGCAAAGTTTACCGACAACGGCCTTAAGTCCCGGCTTGATCGGTATCAGTTCGCCATTCGTCGCGGCAAGAACGGCGAAGATGTGGCGATGAACCCAACGTCAGCCAACGCCCCTCCGTTACTGCTGGCTCAAGGGCCTGCGTCTTACGGTATGAACTTAGATGGAACCGACGACGGCCGCGCCACCGCGAAATCTTGCAAGCACGACAAATATGTTGGGCTCGACGGCACGCCAGCCGTTGACAACCAACTCTATCGCCTTCTCGGCTGTGTCTACGGCTATCAATCGTATGGACAGTATCAGGTCAATGCGAACGAGAACCGCAAGTCGAACGGCCTTGGCATGACGTTGATCGAGATTACCGGTGTCGATGACCTCAAAAACGATAATGAAGTGATCGTAAATTTCTACCGATCCATCGACCAGTACACTTTGAATGGCGCTGGCGGATTTACGGCGTTTTCGAGCTATCGCATTGACGCGGCTAATGGCAAGCCGCGCTACAATAGCAGCGTCAAAGGCAAAATTGTTGATGGTGTTGTCCGCACTGAGTCGAACGATGTCAATTTGCCCTTCTATGGCAACTACACCTACATGAATCAGTTGATTCGCGACATGCGCCTGCATTTGGAACTTTCCGATGATGGCGTTTCGGCCAGGGGCATGGTCGCTGGCTACTATGGCGTCGACCAACTTACATTCTATGCGTGCGGTGTCGGTCCCATTGCATCGAGCGGCTTTTCAGATTGCCCCGCCATCTACAAGGCCGCTCACGAAATCGCTGACGGCCACCCTGATTCAGAAGGTAAGTGCACAACGCTGTCTTCCGCCTTCAACTTTGCGGCTGTTTCAGCCTTCATTGTTCATCCTAATGCAGATGCCGCGTCAGCAGCTCCCGCCAATCCGATTGCGCGTCTTTTGACGGCATTGGGAATCGGCGGCTAAACCACGATCTTTAATGCACGAAGGAGCAAAAGCGGTAATGACGTTCGCTCGTGATCTCTTGGTGGGCTTCGGAGTGCTTTTGCTCTCTGCCCATGCATTTGCTCAAGATTCTCGGGATTTTTATGCCGAAATGGCGGCTGAGTGGCAGACGAAATATACCGAGAGCCCGGGGCGTGGAGAGATCAATTTTCACGTCGACTTCACAACGCTCACCGCGTCTTGGGATATCAAATATAAAGACCTGTCGGGGCCACCGACGTCCATTAAGCTTTATGGTCCAGCGCAGCCTGGCGCCAATGGAGCGGCCATTTTGAGTTTTGGCCCAAAGGGCGCCAAAAGCCCTCTCAAGGGGTCCGCGCCGCTGACTGAAGCGCAAGTGCAATACCTTCTGTATGGATGGACGTATATTACAATTACGACCGACAAATTTCCCCTCGGCGAAATCCGTGGCCAGCTTGATGTCAAGGCTCCGCAAAAGGTGACGCAATGAAGCACTCAGGTCAGATTTATGCCTGCGCGGTCGCTCTTGCGCTAGCTGTCATCGTTACCAATTCTGCCCAAGCTGCCCCAAAAAAAACGCTCGGCTATATCATCCCGTCATGGCTCACGGCGATGTACGAGACAAAATACTACGATGAATGTCCGGATGGGCTCGCTATCGGCAATGATGAACTATGGTGGAAAGGTTTATCGCCAATGGATCGCGATCGCCTTACCAACAGTGGTGCCATCGAGCCCGTTGACCCTCCTCGCAGGCCCATGTCGGTTTTACGCGGTCCTAATAAAGAAGATGTCTGCTGGATGCCCGAGGTCGTCAAGGATCCCGCCCTTCGGGTTGTAAAAGGCAAGCTTGGTTACGGGCTTAATCTCGATGGAACGCCAGATGGTGCGGCGACCGCCAATACCTGTAAACACGAAAAATTCACTACGCCTGACGGGAAGGCCAAGGTCGATAACCAAATGTATCGGCTGCTGGGGTGCATCTATGGCTGGCGCAAAGGTGAATATGTTGAATCGCATGCCGACCGGGAACGTCGCGATTCAAGTGTCGGCATGATTCTCATCGAAGTCAGCGATGTTGATGACGAACAAAACGACCCCGACGTGAAGGTGTCGTTCCACGCTACACGTGATGTGCTGTTTAAAGATGCGACCGGCAAAATTTTGCCATATGCCAGTTATCGCCCCAGCGAGACGCCGCATTATAACACCGTTGCCAGGGGTAAAATTGTCGATGGCAAGTTGATCACTGAGCCAACTGACGCGCGCTTGCCGCTTTATGCTCATCAGATGACAGGTACGATGTTCATTAAGGGCTTGCGGCTTGAGTTGCCGGTGGCCGCCAAGGACGATGGCACACCCGCGATGGGCATGATGGCTGGCTACCACGACTTCGATAATTGGTGGGAGTATATCCGTCGCATTGAGTCCGTCTTGGTGACAGGTCAATGGAGTTGTCCGGCCGTCTATGTTGCCGCGAAAGAATTGGCCGATGGTTATCCTGACCCGCAGACAGGCAAGTGTACAGCCATCTCGACGGCCATGAACATCGAAGCCCTGCCTGCTTTCATTATTCATTCGGCTGTCAAAACCGCGCGGGCGGGGGAGCAGCGTTGATGAATCGTCGCGTTGTCCTTTTTCTGACGGCCCTGCTTACCTTAAGCGCCTGCGGTCCCCAAGAACCAGAATCTCTTGGTGGGCCGCCGCTCATGCGACGTTTGACCGAGGACCAGTATCGGCGAATTGTTGCCGATGTCTTTGGGCCTGACATTGTCATCGGCGGTCGATTTGCACCGCTGACTCGTACAGACGGCCTGCTGGCTCTTGGCGCTAGCGCGTCAATCATCAACAGTTCCTCCTATGAGCTCTACGATAATCTAGCCCGCGCGATAGCGGCTCAGGTGGTTGACAGCGCGCACCGTGATTGGTTGGTGCCTTGTAAGCCTGGCGTGGAAGACGGCCCAGATACAGCGTGTGCTGCGCAATTCTTTAAGCAGACCGGACGCCTACTGTACCGCCGTCACCTCACTGACGATGAATTGAAGCTGCAAGTTGAACTCGCGGCTTTGGGAGCAAAGGAACTTAAAAGCTTCTACAACGGCCTTGCAGCATCGTTGTCCGCAATGCTGGTGGCGCCTGAGTTTCTCTTTATCAATGATACGACAGAAAAAGATGAGAAGGCGTCCGGTGGCGTGCGCCTCACCGCCTATGCCAAAGCATCACGCTTGAGTTTTTTCTTGTGGAACACCTCGCCCGATCATTCGTTGTTGACGGCTGCCGAGAAGGGCGAACTCAATGACAGCGCCGGCATAGCAAAACAAGTGGCGCGATTGATGGCTTCGCCGCGGATTGAGGACGGCACGCGGGCATTTTTCAATGACATGCTGGCGTTCGAAACATTCGATACCCTGCAGAAAGATGCGGTCATTTACCCCGCGTTTGGCCTTGCAACAGTCAAAGACGCTCGCGAGCAAATTTTGCGGACAATCGTCGACCACCTGCTTGTTCAAAAAGCCGACTACAGGGGACTGTTTACTACGCGCAAAACTTTCATGAGTGCGCCATTGGGAATGGTCTATCGCGCGCCTGCCGATGACCCCGATGGCTGGGCCGCATATGAGTTTCCCGACGGCGATCAGCATGTCGGGATCCAATCTTTTGTGGGGTTTGTGTCGTTGCATTCGCACCCTGGGCGGAGTTCGGCAACTCTGCGCGGAAAAGCGGTACGCGAAACGCTGATGTGCCAAAAGGTTCCTGATCCTCCGGCCAATGTTGATTTTACATTGGTATCTGACAGTGCAAACCCCATTTACAAAACCGCGCGCGAGCGGCTGGCCGCACATAGCACCGAGCCATCATGCGCTGGTTGCCATAAATTGATGGACCCCATTGGCCTTACTCTCGAAAACTTTGATGGCGCTGGTCAATGGAGAAAGACCGAAAATGGCATTGCAATCAATACAGGCGGCGCGCTTGATGGTGTTGCTTATGATGATGCTGTTGGACTTGGCAAGGCATTGGCCGCCAATCCATCTGTTCCGTCGTGCCTCGTCAATCGCTTAGTGAACTACGCCACGGGCCGTACGGCTGATCGTAAGTGGCTTGCATATCTGGAGCAGAAGTTCAGCGACGATAAATATCGCCTTCCTGATTTACTGCAACGCATTGCGCGCAGTGACGTGTTCTACGCGGTTACACCTGCTCAGACTAGCACACAGGCAGCCGGCAGCGCCGGGGCTCGAGAAGGGAAGTCATAACCATGACAAAAATATTTTCTCGGCGCTCTGCTTTAAAAGGCTTGGTGAATGGCGCGGCCGTCACTGTTGCCCTGCCATTTCTCGATTGCTTCTTAAACGATCATGGCACTGCGCTGGCGTCTGGCGCTCCGATCCCCGTGCGTTTCGGCACTTGGTTTTGGGGGCTTGGCTTCAATCCCGGCCGTGGTGTTGCCGCCAAGACAGGGCCCGGACTTGAGTTTCTCGAAGAGTGCCAGCCGCTCACGCCCTACAAGAAGCACATTAATTATTATTCCAATTTCAATACGATGCTTGATGGCAAGGTCACTTTGGTTCACTTCACCGGCTGGGTTGCAGCGCGCACTGGTTCTGTGCCGCTGAATGGGAACGATATTCCTGCACCGACCATTGACGTTATTGTTGCCGACAAAATTGGCTCAAGCACACGTTTTCGGTCACTGGACTTGAGTTCGACCGGAAACCCGCGCGACAGCTACACTGCGCGAAGTACCGGCAGCAAAAATTCCGCTGAGGTGTCGCCATTATCTTTCTACACAAAAGTTTTTGGTCCCGAATTCACCGACCCCAACAGTGTAAACTTTAAGCCTGATCCGGCGCTGATGCTGCGGCGGAGTGTACTTTCAGCGGTCGATGATCAAAGGAGGAGTTTTACCAAAACATTGGGCGCTGCGGACAAAGCGCGAATGGATGAATATTTCACCGCCATCCGCCAAATTGAGCAACGCCTCGATTTAGAATCTCAAAAGCCCGCGCCGCTTGATGCCTGTGTGCGGCCATCTTCCCCCAAGGACGGAGCGATTGGTACTGAACTTGATGTTGCGCTCAGCGTTCACAAGACATTGAGCGAGCTGCTTGCCATTGCTGTGGCGTGCAACCAAACCCGCGTTTTCAACATGCTCTATTCGCAGGCGCTGTCGACGTTGCACCGGCGTGGCGAAGCATTCATTCATCACACGTTAACGCACGAAGAGCCCGAAGATCCCAAACTTGGTTATCAGGCCGAAGTCGCTTGGTACAATGTGCGTAGCTTTGAAGCGATGGCCACTTTTATAGGCGCCTTTGCTAACATCAAAGAAGGTGCTGGCACGCTGCTTGATAACACTCTCATCTTTGCCAACAGCGATACTAACTACGCCAAAATGCACGCGCTTGATGGCATTCCTGTGATGACGATTGGTAGCGCGGGCGGAAAGATGAGGACCGGCATACATGTGGGCGGAAACGGTGACCCCATATCGCGTATTGGCTTAACGGCGCAGCACGCGCTGGGACTGCCGGTTCCGAAGTGGGGAACATTCTCAATGGAGACGTCAAAGGTCATATCTGAGGTCTTGGTGTGATTGGTCAGATTTTCTGTCTTGCTCTCATCTTGATTGCGAGCGCGGCCTCAGCCGCTGACACTTCAGTTCCATCTGACGTTGCCTCATTCGAGACTGATATGGGGACGCACTACACTACGAGCGCTGGTTACACGCTGTACGTCTATGATGGCGATGCAAAGCCGCTGCAATCGCAGTGTATCAACGAATGCCCAGTGGCCTGGCCGCCCCTTGAAGCACCAGCTGATGCAGTTGCCAACGGCGATTGGCAGCCCTTCATGCGCCGTGATGAAGTGCGCCAATGGGCGTTTCGCGGCAGGCCCGTTTATAAATTTGCCCAAGATGCGCAGCCTCGCGCCAACCAAGGCGATGGTGTGCTTGGTGTTTGGCATATCGTGGTATCTCTGAAGCCGCGGCCACCAGGCGTAACGTTCCGCGGCACGATCAAGGGGCGCGTTGCTGCCGAACCCACTGGCAAAACACTCTATACGCGTGAAGATAACGTGTGCGCTGGAAAATGCCTTAAGACATGGAGGCCATTTCTTGCCCCGTGGGCCGCTGGCGACCGTGGAGACTGGTCAGTTGTGACCCGCGCCGATGATGGCTCCAAGCAATGGGCTTGGCGCGGGCGTTGGCTTTATACTTATGTGGAAGACAATAAAGCCGGAAATCACAATGGCGATGGGATTGATGGATGGCGCGCACTGCTCGTACAACCCACACCTCCATTGCCAAATTGGGTCACAGTGCATCCGTCAGACCTTGGGCCTGTGTTTGCTGATCAGCGTGGCATGACTCTTTACACGATCTCGGAGCTCAAGCGCACAAAAGCCGAGGCGACGTGCAATGACGCGTGCCTAGATGCCAATTGGACACCGATACTTGCAGACGAGAACGCAAAACCCGCCGGAAACTGGTCGATTATGGATGGGCCCCATGGCAAACAGTGGGCTTATCGCGCGCTGCCGCTGTATGCCTTCAAACACGACAAAGGCCCCGGCAGCATTGAAGGCGACAAATTTGCGCTCGGCGGCGGAAACACGGGCTGGCGCGCGGCTATTCAAGCAACGTTGATCGAAGAGCCGCTCTGACGGAGTGTTCATCAAGCCCTCGGCGTATGAGGCTGATATGGGTTGAGCACTCGGCGTTCACACTCGATATGTATAGAATGCTTCGCTACTCTACTTTTCGCAGACCTGCAGGGCTGCCGACGTCGTGAATTTATCTGCAGATACTTGCCGTGGACGAGTCCGTAACTCTGTGCGGGCGTCCCCTTGTCGTTGCCGTGGGCCATGTGTCGAATTGACAGCTTATTGCCGGACTTTCATGGGAAAATCTCGAAAAACGAGCACTTTTAAGGCATCTGACCACGCAGTTTGCCTAGCCTTTCGGCCCCCAATTCCCTAAACAACTGCAATTGGAGTTATTTCTGCGGAATGAGCAGGTAACTCAGACGAACCGCCGCGTTTGTAAGCCAGACAGGCGCTTGGGTGGGGGCGGTTAAAGTCAAAGTTGCATGTGATTTTGCCCGTCAGGCAAGCTTGTGACATGGTACACGCCGGTTCAACATAATGACTGAAAACGGCAATATAGCGCGGTAAACTGAACAGCGCGCAAAGCCTTAACGGAGGACCAAATGAAATTTTCAATCCTGCTCTGGGGCCTGGTCCAGGCTTTGAGGTTGGCCGCACGCTTCTATCCCGCCTTTGCTGCTCGCATTCGCGAACGCAATGTCATTGCGCAGTTTAAGATCCAGGACAATTCGGCTGGCCGTTGGATTAAATTTGAGAATGGCAAAATCAAGTCGGGAAGTGGAATTCACCCCAAGCCTGATTTGTCGATCTTCTTTCAAAACGAGGCCATTGCGGTAGAGTTTTTGACGCCCCCGTTCGATCAACTCGTGCGGATCGACGCCGCAAAGAACTTCAAAGTTGGCATGAGCGGTCCTGACGAGCTTGTGGTCTGGTTCGCGGCTACGCTGACGTACATGACCACTGTCGGATGGAAAAGCGGTACTGACATGGGCAACGGTGTCATGCGCTATACCAATGGCACGAATGGCGGCCCCATTTTTGTCTATGTCAAAGATGGCAAGATTATACGAATTACGCCGATGGATTTTGATGCTGATGACGCGCCGTCATGGTCCATAACC
This sequence comes from Rhodospirillaceae bacterium, assembly GCA_947476925.1. GTDB lineage: Bacteria > Pseudomonadota > Alphaproteobacteria > Rhodospirillales > Rhodospirillaceae. The sequence goes on from CANJSF010000033.1 coordinate 14,656, forward strand.
GCGCGTGGCAAAACATTCACGCCGCCTCGTAAAACGTCGCTGGCGGCACACGGCCTCGCTTTGAAATCTATGGTTTATTCCAAGGATCGCATACTCCAACCTATGAAGCGCGTGGATTTCGATCCCGATGGCAACCGCAATATTCAAAATCGCGGCAAATCCGAGTTTGTACCTATCAGTTGGGATGAAGCGCTCGACATCGTCGTCAAAGAAATCAAACGCGCCAAAACAAAAGGTCGCGGCGCGATCCTTGCCAATAGCGGCTCACATCATCAGTGGGGGAACTTCGGACACTACCTCAGCGCCTTCGGTCGGTTCATCAATCTCGTTGGCTGCACGAAAGTTATGGGCAGCCCCGACAGTTGGGAAGGCTGGTTCTGGGGCGCTATGCACCACTGGGGCAATAGCATGCGCCTGGGAACGCCAGAATTCTACGGCACGGTCGAAGACTGCCTGAAAGAGGCTGAAATGATTGTGTTCTGGTCGAGCGATCCTGATAAGACATATGGGTATGAGGGGACTGTCCGGCGCGGCTGGGCGAAGGAGCTCGGCATCAAGATGGTTCACATCGACCCTTATCTCAATCACACCGCGGCTCACTTGGGCGGAAAGTGGTTCGCGCCCAAGCCCGGCACCGATGCAGCGCTAGCCCAGGCGCTCTGTCACGTCTGGATCACCGAGGGTCTTTACGACAAGGAGTTTGTCGAAAAGAGATCGACGGGATTTGATGAATGGAAAGAATATATTCTCGGAACGACGGATAATACGCCTAAGTCGCCGGAGTGGCAGGAAAGCGAAACAGGAATTCCTGCGCGTGAAGTGCGGGCACTGGCCAGAGACTGGGGACGCAAGAAAACCTACCTCGGCGCGGGCAGTTGGGGGTGTGGTCTCGGTGGTGCGGGGCGCGGCCCCATGGGCGCGCAATGGGCCCGAATGATGGCCATTCTCGGCGCAATGCAGGGTTACGGTCGTCCCGGCGTCAATTTTGGAAACTTGCAGTTCGGCGCGCCGTTGGATTTTTCGTTCTATTTTCCTGGCTACGCCGAAGGTGGTATGTCCGGCGAACTCACTCAGAGTGCGAACGCTGCCAACAACTACCAGCGCATGCCGCACATCGTGACAATGAACTCCGTGCGCCAATCAATTCCGCGCAAATTCATCCCCGAGGCGATTATCGAAGGCAAAGCTGCTGGCTTTGTCACAGACGTATCTTCCGTTACCGGTCAGTTCCAAAGAACAGGCTACCCGGCGGCCGGGCACGCCAAGATCGAGATGATGTACAAATACGGTAGCTCGTCGTTCGGCACGCAGATCAATGGCAATCGCTATGTAAAGATGTACCAGTCCGAGAACCTTAAGTTCGTCGTCAATCAGTCGATTTGGTGGGAAGGCGAGACCAAATACGCTGACATTATTTTACCAGCTTGTACGGTTTTTGAGCATTGGGATATTGGCGAGTGGTACAACGTCGGCGCTGGCTATGTTCATCACATGTATTCGATGAATAATCACCGAGTTATATCGTTACAACACAAATGCATTGAGCCATTGGGGCAGTCCAAATCCGATCACGATATCTTCCTTGAAATCGCTACGCGATTGGGATTGGGGGCGATGTATTCGGAGGGCGGCAATACCGAGCTTGACTGGTGTAAGCGGGCTTTTGATTCCTCAGATATGTCCAAACACACGACTTGGAAAAAGTTTCTCAAAAAGGGTTACTATGTCGTGCCGCCGGTTTCTGAAGGAGTGCGCGCACCAACCGCAAACCGTTGGTTCTATGAGGGTCGCGGCAAGGATGTGCCCGAGCCATACCCCTTGCCATCTGATTACGTCGCCGACTATGGCAAAGGGCTGCAAACGCCTTCAGGCAAGTTCGAATTCGTGGCTCAGACGCTCAAAAACATTGACGACTCGGAACGTCCACCCCTTAACAAGTATATTCCGACCTACGAAAATCCCAAAAAAGATGTACGCCTCGCGGGCTTTCCCCTGCAACTTTTGTCGCCGCATTCGCGCTATCCCTTCCACATCATGGGGGATGAGCGGGGCTGCACTATACGAGACATCAAGGAGCATCGCGTCCGGGTTGACGACAACGAATACTTGGTTGCCGTTATCAACCGGCAAGATGCAGAAGAGCGGGGCATCAGAAGTGATGATCTGATCCGTCTCTGGAACCATCGCGGTTCTGTTGTGTGTGCGGCGTATGTGACTGATCGGGTACGCCCCGGTATCGTCACTGCGCCCACGGCCTCAGCCGAATACAGGCCCATTGGGGAGGCGGGAAATTCGACGGACCTCGGCGGCTGCGTGAACCTGCTGACCCCAAGCGAAAATATGACACCACAAACCCACAGCATTAAACCCAATGCGGCGCTGATCCAGATGGAGAAATGGACTGGCGTCGACACCTGGCGGCGCCAGGAGGCCGTGTAATGACAAACAAATGGAATTTGATCGTTGATGTCGCGCGATGCGACAACTGCCGCAACTGCTTCCTAGCGACAAAGGATGAGCACATCGGGAATGACTTTCCTGGCTATGCCGCCGCCCAGCCGGAGCGCACTCATAGTTGGGTTGATATCAAAACCAAAGAGCGTGGGCGTTGGCCTATCGTTGAAGCTCATTTCATGCCCGTTATGTGTAATCACTGCGATGACGCGCCCTGTATGAAGGTGGCAAAGAATGGAGCAATTACAAAGCGTGCAGACGGCATCGTTATTATCGATCCCGAAAAATCGAAGGGCCAGGAAGAGATCGTCGCGGCCTGCCCCTATGGTGCAGTTTATTGGAACGAGGAAAAGCAAATCCCGCAGGCCTGGATTTTCGACGCACATTTAATTGACAATGGCTGGCCGGCCCCCCGTGTCCAACAAAGTTGCCCCACCGAAGTCTTCCGCTCCCTCAAAGTCTCCGACGCTGAGATGCAGACGATCGTCGCGCAGCAAGGCCTAGAAGTATTGCAACCTGAGAAAAACACAAAACCCCGAATCTATTACAAAAATCTGCATCTTATGACCACTTGCTTCGTGTCGGCCTCTGTGGCGGTCGACGTGTCGGGGGTGGAAGAATGTGCCGAGGGCGCGGCCGTTACCCTGCTGCGAAATGGAAAAGAAATTGGACGGGCCTCGACCGATGTTTACGGGGAATTCAAGATCGATAAGCTAAAGCCAGATAGCGGCGCGTATGAATTACAGATTCATGTGGGGTCGACCATGAAATATTCGACGACATTCGAATTGACAGGCGACAGCCTATATCTAGGCGTTATCAAACTCGCGACGTAGACACGAACGACGTCTATCGTAGTGGAGTGAGACGCGCGATTTTTCTTTTCCCTCGGCGAAGTCATGCTCAGATGATGCGCCTGAATAGTAAGTAAGATCCCTCATGAAGCGTAGACAAGTTTTTCGTGTTGGTGCGGGTGGCGCAATGATGGCGATGTCGGGTATGTCGCGCGCGCATGCAGCGACCAACGTAGATGTGATCGTAATAGGCGCTGGTATTTCAGGGCTTCATGCAGCGTCATTGCTTAACGAACAAGGCGCCAAGGTTCGCGTCATTGAAGCCCAGTCGCGTGTCGGCGGGAGGCTTTTGAGCCTTCGGAACCTCGAGGGGGCTCCGGAAGCAGGTGGAGACAGCATTCTGGGCGGTTATGGTCGCGTGCGCGATACCTGCGCCAAACTTGGATTGACACTGAATGATTTTGAGCGACGTCGTGGCGCAGATAAGCCCGAGATCGCGATCGACGGTCAGGTCATTCCCCGATCAATGTGGAAAGATCATCCACTCAACTTTCTTCCGTCAGATCGGAAGCAAGAGTTCCCGGGGCGGCGATCCTTTGAGAAAGTCGTCGACCAATTTAATCCACTCGTTTCTGCAAGTGATTGGATTGAGCCGAATAGCCGAAAATTTGATGAGTCCGTCTATTCGTTTCTAAAGCGTCACGGGTGGAGCGAAGCGTCTATTGCCCAAAATTACGAAACGAATATCGGTCGTGGTTCGTCCGCTCACGATTGTTCAATTCTAACGTGGTACTTTCGGCGTGCGTGGGACAAGATTCAGACAGATATCGAAAGTGTTGCGCTCAAGGTTGAGGGCGGCAATCAAACGCTACCGGAGACTATGGCGAAGCGCTTGGGCGATGCCATCTTGTTATCAAACCCGGTTGTGAATGTGGTCGCAAATGAGCGTGGTGTCGAAGTTCGTTGCGTCAATGGCTCTGTGCATCAATCAAGGTTTCTGATTTGCGCGACGCCAATTTCGCCATTGAGATCAATCAAGTTTGATCCGGGGCTGCCCCCACCCTTGGCCAAAGCCGTCGCGCTATTGCCGAGCATGATGATCACCAAGATATTCCTCAATGTGAAGAAGCCGTTTTGGCAAGAGGATGGATTGTCTCCTGCCATGTGGACGGACACCGTGGCCGGAGAAATCGGCGCGCTGAGGCAGGCCGAAGGAAGCGACCGTGTGACCGGTTTGCTTGCGCGCGTTCGGGGCTTTCCAACACAGCGGCTTGATGCAATGGGAGAGCGTGCGGCAGGAGCGTTGGTGATCGCGGAATATGAAAAACTTCGCCCGGCAGCCAAAGGTATGCTTGAGGTTGCAGCATACAAATCGTGGACCAAAGATCCGTATGCGCGCGGAACTTGGGCGGAGTGGGAACCAGGTCAGATTCATGAGTTCCTGCCCGAGCTGATCAAGCCAACAGGTCGTATTCACTTTGCTGGGGAGCATGCCTCACTCGCCAATCGGGGAATGGAGGCGGCAATGGAAGCTGGCGAGCGCGCAGCGCTTGAGGTTCTGGGGCGCCTTTAGATCTGACGACGCAATTATATGGGAACGGTTTGTATGAATCGCTTGCTGACAAGTACCTGCTTAGCCCTACTCATATTTTGCGGGTATGCACGCTGTTTGACGTTTGCAGCAGAGAGCGCTCCGGTCGGGACGATATTGAAAGATTGCCCCACTTGCCCCGACGTTGTTGTCGTCCCTCCTGGCCGTTTTATGATGGGCTCAGATGCAATTAATCAGATGCGCGGCGGCGAAGCGCGACCGGAAGGCCCTGAACGCGCCGTAACAATTTCTTACTCGTTTGGAGTGGGCCGCTACGAAGTCACGAACGAAGAATTTGAGAGCTTCGTAAAGGCGACGGGCCATAAGCCAGCGGGCAGATGTGGCGTAGGCATGGACAAGCCAGAGATAGCTGAGATTACATTTCGTGGTCCGCTATTTGGCCGCAATCCGCAGCCGCGCGAACCCGTGGTATGCGTCAATTGGATCGATTCCAAGGCGTATGCAAGCTGGCTTTCTGCGATAACGGGCCAGCGCTATCGATTGTTGACCGAAGCTGAATGGGAATACGCTGCAAAAGGCGGTAGTGGCACAAAATGGCCATGGGGCGAGAGTGACGACCAAGCCTGCGAGTACGAAAACACATTTGATCTTGATAGCCAGGCTGCCCTTCCACCAGGCGCAGAATTGTCTTGGGCCCCGCTAACCTGCCATGATGGTCATGGAAAGATTGCGCCCGTCGGCTCCTATAAACCAAATGCTTTTGGTTTGTATGATATGCTCGGCAATGTCTGGGAGTGGGCGCAAGATTGTTCACATAAATTATATCCGGCCGTGCCAGTTGATGGATCTGCCGTCGAGGTCAGCGGGACTTGTGAATTGAGGGCGGTGCGTGGTGGCAGTTGGTACACCCGACAGGATCGCCATCGGCCCACATTCCGCGGGCGCGACCCAGAGCTCAAAGCGGGGCACCATTTTGGCTTTCGGATTGCACGTGATGTTCAGTAAGGCTGCGCTTACAACGGGTTTGCTCTGCATAGGTTTCGCAGCATTTGCGACCGAGCCAGAAACATTGCGTTTTCGAACCGTTGATGCACCAGACGGAGTTCCCCTGAACGTCGTCGAAGCCGGCCCGTCCGGCGCGCCAGCACTATTGTTCATTCATGGCGTAGGTCAGAGTTACGCAAGTTGGGACCGGCAACTTCATTCCGATCTCGCGTCTTCATTTCATCTTGTCGCTTTTGATCTTCGTGGGCACGGAGGTTCTGGCAAGCCGTGGCAAATGACGTCCTACAACCAAGCCTGCATATGGGCCGATGATGTTGCTGCGGTTATGAGCGCTACTTCACTTACGCGCCCTGTCATGGTCGTGTGGTCATATGGCGGTACGATAGGGATGGATTACATCCGATGCCGAGGCGTCACAAACCTAGCGGGGGTTGTATTTGCGGCTGCCCGTAGCGGGCTCTATCCCAACTCGGAGCTAAACCCACGCATCCCAGCAGCCTCAGAAAAGCTGAAATCCCCTGACCTCGCGAAGAACATTAAGGGCGCTGCCGAGTTCACGTCGTTCCTGACTGCTGCTCGTCTGCCAGCAGACCTGGGAGCCACTGTAACGGCCACAAACCTCATGTACCCGCCGTATGCGCGTCAAGCAAATGATGGCCCAAAAACTTTACCCGACGGTTCTATCTACAAAAACAACGAGGACCAGATAAAAAAACTAACCTTGCCCCTGTTTTTTGCGTTAGGGGAGAAGGATGCGTTTTCCGCTGCGGCTCCAGCCGAACTAGCAATCAAGACGAAATTCCCCGATGCGACTCTCAGGACTTACCAGGGGGCTGGGCACTGGGTATTCTATGAGGCTGCGGAGATGTTTAATCGCGACCTGCACGACTTCGCCATGCGTGTGACAAAGACCCAAAGATAGAAAAGTTCAGATCAACTTTCAGCATAAGGCCAAATGAGAATGCGATTTTCACGTCGTGGATTAATTGCCGCCGGCCTAGCTTCGACAACGGTGCGCACAGTTCGTGCAGCACCTGACATGGCAGATGTGATCGTGATCGGTGCTGGGCTTTCCGGCTTGAACGCGGCTCTCTTGATCAAAGATCAGGGGTTCAAGGTCACAGTGCTGGAAGGTCGCAACCGCGTCGGCGGCCGCATGAACACCCTTCGCTCTGTCGAGGGAAACCCCGAAATGGGTGGGGATAGTATTCTCGGTGGGTATGGCCGCATGCAAGATATGGCGCAACGGCTCAAGGTGCAGCTGATCGATTTCGAAGGGCGCCGCGACTTATCGCCCGATGCACAAAAAGATCCTACGACTGTGGAGCTTGCGCTGGGCGGGAGGGTAATTCGTCGAACCGATTGGCCTACCCATCCACTCAATGTCATGCCTGATGGCGCCAAAGATCGCTTTCCGGGGCGTGCTTACTTTCAAAGTGTTATTGATAAATTCAACCCGCTCAAATCTTTTGAGGATTGGGTCGATCCAGCAAGCGCCAAGTTTGACGGTTCTGCCTACGAGTTCTTCAAAAGTCATGGTTGGTCAGACGCGGCCATTGATCTGAACTACAACACCAACATTCAGTATGGCACGTCTGCCCACGATATTTCGATCTTGATGTGGTACTTCACGCAAGCCTGGTTCAAGCTTCAATCTGATATTCAGCGCGTCGCCTATAAAGCTGTTGGCGGAAACGAGAGCATTCCTGAGGCAATGGCCCGTTCGATTGGCGATGTTCATCTCGGAAAATCTGTGGCCGGCATTCGACAAAGCGCTAATGCCGTAGAAGTCCAATGTGAAGATGGGAGTATTTTCAAGGCCAAGCGCCTGATTTGTTCCCTGCCTGTGCCAACGATGCGATGGCTTAAATTCGATCCTTTGTTACCGCCCATGAAAGCAAAAGCGATTCGCACCGTACCAGTAATGAAAATTACCAAAGTGGTGATGGTTCCCAAGAAGCCATTTTGGCGAGAAGATGGTTTTAGTCCGGCGATGTGGACGGATACCGATGCGGGGGAGATCCGCGCATTGCGCGAAGGCAACGACCCGAACAAGGTGACATGCTTGATGGCCTGGGCGCGTGGATTTCTTGCGGATCGGCTAGATATGATGAGCGAAAAAGACGCAATGGCACACGTCATCGCCATTTATGAAAAACTACGACCCGCAGCTAAAGGCCAGCTGGTACCAGGCGGCTTTAAGTCATGGCAATCCGACCGCTTCTCTGGCGGTGATTGGGTCGTTTGGAAGCCAGGTCAAATCAGCGAATGTTTACCGGCCCTCAAGGAACCAGCTGACCGTTTGCACTTCTGCGGCGAACATACGGCTGTCTCTAACAGGGGAATGGAGGGAGCTATGGAATCTGGCGAGCGCGTAGCGCTGGAAGTGATGGCGTTGCTTTAGCCACAGCTCTTGAACCCGTGCGCATGTGATTCAATTCGCAACGCCGTTGGCGTTGGAAAGTGGGCAGGAAGAATCCAGGCGCCCGTATCTGCAATGGTTTCCAGAAGGCTTCGACGTGCCAGCGTCGACAGTGAACTATCCCAACAAAACTTTGACGACCACTCTGGCCGCTCTATCTGTACCGGATGATGCATGGTGTCGCCGATGACGTATGAAATCGCGCCGCCATGCTCGAGCCTAATCATGACATTTCCAGGCGTATGCCCGGGGGCCGGGACGAGCCGGACGCCAGGTTCGAGTTCATAATCATCATCAACAACAATCGCTTGGCCAGCATCAAAAATTGGCTGAATGCTATCGACCCAAGATCCATGATTAGCGTCGGGGTCTGACGCGATGGCCTTTTGCCAGAACGCAACTTCTGTCTTGCCCAGAAGATACTTCGCGCGTGGAAACGTCGGGACCCAGCGGCCATCCTTGAGGTGCGTATTCCAGCCCACATGGTCGCCATGCAAATGCGTGCACAGCACATAATCGATTTCGGTCAACGCGATAATGGACTTGAGATCATCAAGAAATGGTCCTGTTCGCATATGCCAATGGGGATTGCGCGGGCGGTGCTTGTCATTACCGATGCATGTGTCGACCAGTATTTTCGAGCGAGGTGTTACGATCAGTATGGCGTGGTTAGCCATGACCACTTTGTTGGTTGCTCGTTCGTAGAATCGTGAGTCTTGTGCGGCATTTGTTGCCAGAAACGCGTCCGGTTGCGCGTCGGGCAATAAGATTTCTGGAGGAAGGTAGGGGCCTTCGAACTCAATCACGCGCCGTGCAGCAAAGGGGCCCGGTAAATCGGCGATGGCGATGCTCATTCGGTGTGGCTACCTGATTTGTTAGCCCAGCCAAAATGGAAGGGAATTTGCTGTGGGCCCCAGTACTGCTCAACCGAGCTATCTTTCTGGTAGAAAATGTTCTGGATGTAGGTGCCGCATTTCTGACTTCGGATGATTATTGCGGCAGTGCGCTCTGGCCTATTGTACTCAGCGTGAATCTCCCATGGCTTGATCAAATCGATATAACCGGGCCCTACAGGGATGGATTGTGTTTCTCGGACAGTTGCAGACTTTGGCAAATCCCCAGGTGTGCCGCCATCGACACGTTCGAACCGCGCGACATCTTCTCCGCCTTCGATGACGCCATACAATGTCCAAGATACTCCATGGTCATGGATCGTGGTTTTGGCTTGAGGCTTCTTGATAAGGGCGTTTACGCAAAAACCCCAGTCTGGGTCTTCATATAGCAACAGGTTTCCATGCTTACCCTCAAGGCCAAGTAGGGCTGGGCTATCAGGCCAAGTTTGAGCATGCTGACGAACTTCTGGGTCGCTCAGCATTTCTGCGAGTAATTGACGGGCTTTCTCCCAACGTAACGGCAATTCAGGCGTGTTGACGAACATGGCCCGCATCTGCGCTATGAATTTCTCAGCTGCAGGCAGCCGGGGAGCTAAAGTCATGTCACACGATCCTTAAGGGCTGAAATTCTGGTTCTGATTTTATCGTGTCATAGCAACGCGAAAGCCAAGATTAGAATTCCTGAGAGCGGTTGTCACTCGACCACGGGCGGCGCTCCGCAATTGCGTCGCGAGGCGTGGATTCCAAGACCCCCCTCGTGCAACATGATACTCGCAGGCTGGATCTGATTGCCAAGCGGCCGTATCGCTCGGCGCACCGACATAACTTTCATGAAAGCAGTCCTCTACCCACTCCCAGACATTGCCGATCGTGTCGTAAACGCCAAAAGCGTTGGGCTGAAACGATTTTGCTGGAGCTGTATAGACATAGCTATCGTTGCATCCAAATGTACCTTGGCCGTTTTGTGTGGCCCTTTGATGACTTTCGTCTGGTACATTTGCATATCGACACGCGCTCTCACGGTCGTCGCCCCAAAACCTTGCCGTTTGCGTTCCTGCGCGTGCCACATACTCCCATTCGGCTTCCGTTAACAACCGATAAGGTTTGCCAGTTGCCGCGGCGAGCCATCGAACATAAGCTTTTGCGTCATTCCAATTAATGCAAACGACTGGCTCATTGGTATATTGTGTAAAGCCAGGATCACGCCAAGATTTGTCGACCCGGTGGTCCCATTCATTACCTCTGGCGATATCGCATCCCTCAATAGCGGGATGGACCTCTTTCACAAAAAACGAGAACTGTTCTTTTGTGACTTCAGCGACGCTGACCGCGAACGGTTGCGGTACCGCGACGGACCGTATGGGGTTTTCCCAGGCAATATATCGCTCTGGCGATTGTTCTCGTACATTTTCATCTTTCGTTGCGCCCATGCTGAATCTGCCAGCAGGCACTATCACCATTTCCGGGCACATTGAGCAATCCATGAACGTCACCTGAGCTCGCAGATTGACGGGGCTCCAAAGCCAGAAACATAACACCATCAGCAAAGTTATTGCGTTTCGCATTGTTGCCTCGTTGAGCGAGCGCTACGCTTGCGCGTTGCTCTCGTGAATATCTCGACGTTATTTTCTAAGCTTTGCGCGCTCAATTCTATAGTAACCAGCTTCGAACGGGATACTTTCAATTCTTTTGCGGTAAGCAACCGATTCAACCTGCGGGAAGAGATTGATCGAAGGGGCCAAATCACGAAGGTCGGCTAGCAATTGCTGGAGGCTAGCAAGGCGTTTATCGCGATCAAGTTCCTGGGCTGCAGCATTGATACGGGGCATTAAGTCTGGCACACAGAAAAATGCTCCCGTTTTTGCGCATGACACCGTTTCAATGGCGCGGCCAGCATCGCGATAAGTCGACGTCCAACTAAACGGGATCATGTCGGCCCCGTTCCAATCTCCTGTATTCCACATTTTTAACCACTCTTGAGATGGCACGCTGCGCAAGGTCACTCGAACACCGATCGCCGCGAGATCTTGAATAACGGCTTGATAAATGGCGGCCCACTCGGGGCCCTTGCCCTCGAGTCTAACCGTAAGTGTCAGGTCAAAGCCCTTATGATAGCCAGCCTCAGCCATCATCCGAAGGGCAAGGTCACGGTCAAATAAGTACGCGGAGATGCGGGGGTTGTAACCAAACATATCGGGCATTACGCCTTGGCCATTCGACTTGGTCACGTTTTGCATCAAAGTCGCCGCTATGCCATCTCTGTTTATCGCGTGATTCATGGCCTTACGAACGCGAACATCAGAAAGTGGCGATTTGGGATCTCTGTTTGGGAGGGCGATTCCTTCCACTGGGCTGCGCTCACGTGCCACGACAATAAAGCCCAGTTCGGTCAATACTTTCAGGTTGTCGAGTCCTGGATTGTAAGCAAAGTCGACCTGACCAGACGTGAGGGCTTGCTCTCGAGTTGTAGGATCAGGCAGGACCTGGAACCGAATCAAATCAACGTCAGTCGTCTTGCGCCAGGAGGTTGGGTTGCGTTTCAGGTCATAGCGCCCGCGCTTCATACCCCAGTCAACTAGCTGGTATGGGCCCGAGCCGATGGGTTCAAGCGCAAACCGATCCTGCCCCATTTCTTTCCAAGCATGCTCAGGGACCATGTAAACGTGGCTTAGCCGTCGATCAAAAATGGCATCAGGGCTGCGCGTGACGATATCTACGGTGTATGTGTCGACAACAGTCACATCGACAATGCCACGAACTTCGTTGGCAGAATAAAGTGACGCGAGCTCGGGCGACTTTAATGCGTTGACGGCGGACTCGACGGTGGATGCCGTGAAGGGCGCGCCATTGGCGAATTCAACACCCTGTCGCAGATAGAACCGCCAGCGTGTCGCAGATTGGGCTTCCCAGCTAGTGGCAAGACCCGGGGTTACGCTGCCGTCATCGGCGAGTGTGGTAAGTGCATCAAACATGTAGCCCCAAGGATGGACTCCGCCAGTCGCCATGGATGCATACGGATTTCCAAGGCCAGGCGGTCGACCAGAAGCCGCAATCGTAAGTGTCTCGCCGTTGGCGAAGCGGGTACCGCATATCCCAAACACAGCGAGTGTTCCGGTGGCGATCATGAGACAGCGCGTCCAATTGGCGATGTTCACTGTGACAGTTTCCTTTGAGCCTTCTCCGCGCACATGTATTTGACTATTTACCTTTTTCTATCATGTCTACATGCGTCGAGGCCCTTGTTCGACAATCGACTGCAATCCATAGATTGGCATTCGCCTTAACTCAACGTTTGATCAAACTCAGTCGCGCGTTTGGCAATCTGGCCAGCTGTTCTCTTCAGCTTAGGAATGAAGCGCGCGATGGCTAGCTCGGTTGACAGCGCATTTGATATGTAACGCATAGATATTGAGAAGCGCGCTTGCCCAAGTGTTAAGACCGGAACGGCTAAGACGGCCCAGTTCACGCCTGCAACGCGTTGAATATCAAAGCCGCAATCAATGACCTCGTCGATCTTCGCATTTAGTCTTTTTGCGGTCATTCCTGCTCGCGTCATTAGCGCTGGGTCATCGGCAAGTGCGCATTTTAAGAGGTAATCGCGGGTCTCCGCATTTGTGAACGCCAACAGCACATGGCCCGAGGCGCGCCCGACTAATGGAAATGTGACCTGCGGATCGAATGGTTTGGCAACGAATGGTGAAATTGCATCCGTGTTAGCCAAAATCGCTAAGCGAGAAGCGACGATACGCTCTATGCCAATTGGCCAGCCAATGTCGCGGCACAATGCATTCATTTCGGGAAGCGCATCTGTCGTGACCCAGCCATCGGTGCGGGCGCCACGCGAAAGCTCGAACGCGCGCGTACTTATTCGCAATCCTCGCCCTGGTTTTGAGTGAAACACATAACCCAGTTCAATGAACGTCACGATGTAACGATTGACCGCTGCTCGTGGCATCGCGGTCAGACGTGCCAGTTCCGAAATAGTCACGCCTCCGTACTGGTTGAGCACTCTCAAAACCGTAAGTGCGCGCTCGAGGCCCTCGATGGGCTTTATACTGGTCATGAGTTTCTGGGATCCGCCGCCATCGTGACGGGTTCATACGAGTAAGCTGATATTCTACATATAATCGCTAGCCGATCAAATAACAGCAAGTCCTAGGCAATGGACTTCGATTTCCCTCATGCTGGATCATCACAATGGCCCTGTGAGCTCAATGATCTCGACGGGTGGCATCGGAGGCGAGAATGTTGGTTATTTCACAAAAATCATGGTCAACCACGTCGTATGATAAGTTGAGTGCTGAAATCGTTTCTTTGGCCACAGCATGGCGCCGCCGCAATCCACTCTTACAGACTGCGCCTTTAATTCTCCTACCCCTTGCGGAGCAAAATGAATTGCTTCCAGCACTGCCCGACCTTAACGCGGCAGTTGGTGCGATCGCCCAGAAGGCCTGTGCCTACGTAGCTGGCGCTGCGCGCGTGCGTGAGGAGGCCGGGGCAGGACACCGCGTCGTGGGATTTCTGTTCGATGTGGATGGGCAAACACTGCTCTCGATGCCGAAGATATCGCCCTCGCTTGTCGATGGGTTTGTTGATGGGGAAATGTCTGCGCTAGGAACGGCGGCGAGCTTTCCAGTAGCTCGAACATCAATAGGGCAGATTGGCGTGCTCGCTGGCGAAGATATACTTTTTCCTCATCTCGTCCGCAGCCTCGTTTGGTCTGGGGCCGAGATCATTCTTCACCCGACTAGTGAAACCAATGATCATCTTTTTGCTGCCCGCCGCAACGCTCGCGCCGCCCGTGCTTTTGAGAATACGATTTATGTTGCCACGGCTTCGGCTGCTTGCGGGTTAAACGGTGAACGCCGACCATCAACATCCGGGGTTGTCGATTGGATGGCGAAAGGCACCGAGGAGGAATGTGGCGAAGATGCAATTTTCCCAGATTTAGATATTGAAAAACTACGTCGGCGGCGGCATTCCATTTTTTCCGTACAGCCCTTGCACTTACGCGCCAACTTGTTCGCCGACGGCTACAAAAAGCTGGCGCATAAAAAACTTGCGGTTCTGTCGCAGCCAAAATCAACCGACACATGGATCAGAGAAGCAAAAAATCGCTTAGCGGCTGCTAGCGATGTCCCTCCGCCACCCCCCAGCGCCGTCGAGTCCTATGATGTGTTGCTAACGCAAAATATTAAGAAAATTATTCAGCGTGATAGTGACGTCGATGAGGTTCGCCGCGAGAACATCATCGAGGCCATGAAACTACCAGCTCGACTGGCTTCTAATCCCGCCGTGCGACTTGTTGTCTTCGGCGAGTTCTTTATGACTGGGCAGGGCGGCCATGGCTATCGTTCACCCATCACGCTCCAGCGCTTAGCCGTGCGATATCCTGGCCCTGAACTCGAAATGCTGCAGGATTTTGCTTTGAAGCATAAAACCTATGTTGCGGGGTCCTCATTTGAGATTGATGACAAGCTGCCGGGGCACGTCTTCAATTCCGCTTTTATTCTCAATGACTCAGGTGACCTCATTCATCGCTACCGAAAAATTCAGTGCGCTGATGTTTGGGGATCGTTGCCCGACACCACACCCAGCAGCGTTTATGATCGATATCTTGATGCGTTCGGTTATGACTTTTTGTTCCCTGTTGCCAACACGCCACTTGGGCGTCTTGCCACAATGGTCTGCTTTGATCAGGCTCACCCTGAAGTAGCGAGGATGCTTACGAAATATGGCGCCGAGGTGATTATCCATCCATCATCTGAGGGGCATGGATCTGGCCGAGCTGGGTGGGATTTGGCTCGTCAAACCCGAGCATTTGAGAACACGGCCTACATTTTGTCTGCCATGCCCGGCGGTATTTACTTCAATCCCGCTGACGTTGGCGTGCCTTCAACGCAAATGCGCGGACATACAAAAATTGTGAACTTTGATGGTTCGATCCAAGGCGTGGCTGATGGATCTGGCCCGTGCATACTACAAGGCAACATCGACCTGAAATCTTTGCGCCGCGCCCGCGCGAACCCCTTAACCAATCTGGCGATCTGGGATGACCCGGCGACATATGTCGATCAATACGCACAGAACGTTGGGCTTGCGAACAATCTTTGGGGCGCTAATCCGCTTGAAAACCCCTATGTCGGATTTGCGCCGCTGAAAAAGGTGCTGAGAAGCTACTACGAGCGAGGCATCTTTGTGCCGCCAGAAGGCCTTGCTCCTGAATTATCAGCCAGCCGAAAACAAGAATTGCCCTCAGCTAAAAAGCTGCCAACGTCGTTGAGTGACCTGAAAAAGATGGATGGAGAGTTTATTCAGATCTGATTCAGGATTGTGAGAAAGGACCCGCCATGAAGTTGCCCTTTGAGTTGTCACGTCGCGATGTCGGTGACGTTTTGATGGGAGCGGCCATTAGCGTAGGAGGCATTCTTGCACCTCGCAATGCTGGTGCAGCCCAAGAGTCAGGCGTTGTTTCAAGAATGTCACGTGCGGAGCGCGTTCGAGCCTTCATGAAGGCGCAGGCGAGTCTGAATGAAGAGAAGGTGATTTGGCGGACACGTGGTGTGATCTCAGCCTACGTTCCGGGGGGCACGCCCGTGCCAATCCTGCGATTTAAGGGATGCGAGCAACAATGGGTCAAGCCGCTCTCGGATACAAAATTCATCCGTTATAATTCGCTGATCAATTTCTTATGTGACTATGAAACAGATGAGATTTTGACAGAGTTTAAAAACCCGCTCACGGGCAAGACGAATAAAGTGACGCACTATGTCAGCCGCATTCCCGAGGGCTCTGAAGTCTCTGAAGACGGCGTCTTCATTAATGTTGTTCGTCAAGCCTATCCAGAGTTCTATAAAGATTCGCAATTTGAGATGGATATCGCGGTGATCGAAGATGACATGTCGTTCCGCGGCGATATCAAATGGCCAATTGAGCTGCGTCAGCCCCCGTCGGGCTCTATGCAAACATTCTTTTCGCGTTTCTCAGAAGTGATGGACCGGAAAAAGTCCTGGGTTCCGTGCCATTTTGCGGGGCACGTCCTTATGAACTGGTATCCATGGA
Organism: Rhodospirillaceae bacterium; assembly: GCA_947476925.1. GTDB lineage: Bacteria > Pseudomonadota > Alphaproteobacteria > Rhodospirillales > Rhodospirillaceae. The sequence continues at coordinate 30,838 of CANJSF010000033.1, forward strand.
TGGAAATGGGTGATCAGCCCGGGCATATGTTATGGCACGCTACGGGTTACAAAGTTAAATCTTGGGATAGCCTTCCAAAGGATTACCTCGCGAAAGTAACCAAAGATTTTGCCGATATATTCGACAAGTCGCCCCAGTTTGACCCTGGCCCCTCGGCCATGGCCAAGCGACTGAAGGCTGCCGGGCGCCTGCCGTAAATGAAACTGGCTTTGTCGGGCTCACAGTGCGGCACCCCTTTGGTTTAATCGCCCAGAGATTATTTGTCCGGCTAAAGTTCCGACGACGCACATAAAAGCGTAACATAGACATTCATGGACCTTCAATTTGTGATCCGATGGGGAAACATATGAAACGCGGTGTCTTTGCGCTTGGACTATTGTCAGCCACGGCTTTGGGCGTTGAATCAGCCTACGCGCAAATCGAAGAAATTATTGTGACGGCGCGCAAACGTGCTGAGTCGTTACAAGAAATTCCGCTCGCAATTACTGCGTTTACCGCAGCCGATATTGAGCGCGCTGGCATTGCCCGTATCGAAGACATCGCAAAGCTGACACCCAGCCTTGTTTTTGACCAAGGTTTCAGTGCGCAGGATACACGCCCAACTATTCGTGGGTTGCCCGCCACACGCGGACGCCCGCCAATTGGTGTCTTGATTGATGGTGTCGACGTCTCAACCGAGGCGGTGTCGACGGCCGGTGGCGGAACGCTGCTTAATCTTCGACTTCTTGATGTCGAGCGAATTGAAGTCGTGAAGGGGCCCCAAAGCGCCCTTTACGGCCGTGTCGCATTTGGCGGGGCAATTAATTATATTACAAAAACATCCGGCCCCGAGTTCGAAAGCAAAGTCAGTGGCACTGTTGCTTCTCATGGGACATACGAAATTGCTGGATCTGCCTCAGGCCCAGTCGCTGGCGAAAAGCTTGGGCTGCGTGGCTACGCGGCCTATTCACGCGCTGACGGCTATTATGAAAACACAGTCTCGGGGAAGAATTTGGGTGGTTATGAAAGCGCCCAAGGCACGCTCACAGCTTTAGCAACACCGAGCGACGCTTTCCGCTTGGTTGCTTCGGTCAGTTACAGTGAGAACGACACTGAACAACAACCTTATTTGCAAATTTCTTCCGCTGATAATTCTTCGGTGACTGTGCCACTACCATCAAGCGTTGCCGGGCGGCGCATTGGGAATTTTACGATCCCAGCATCGATTAGAGGGCCAGCACCTGGCGAACTCAAACCTAATCGTACAGTGCAGGTGAGTTTAGATCCGAGGACGCTGCGTGATTATCCTGGTGCCGCGCTTGATACCGTATTGGGTCGAGTTCATGCTGAATATGATGTTGGTGTGGCTACGATTGAGTCGACTACCGCATACCTCCATGCAAAGTCGACGGTGTATCAAGACATCGATGGATATGGCGCTAAACCGGTTGCAGTCACGCTGCCTGCGCCGGGCGGCATCGGCGAGCCACTTCCATCCACCTTTGAATTTTTTACAGACGGCTGGACCCAACAGGTCAGCGAAGACTTCCGGATTTCCCATCTCGAAGGCGATGGCCTGCGTTGGATGGTGGGAGGATTATTCTGGCAGGAAAAAGCAACCCAGACGAATCGTAGCTTTGCAATTTTGCTGACCGCACCAGGTGCATCCGCCGGCCTCAACAATGTGTTGGCCAATAATCCAGCAATTACTTCGACGGGCGAAAGCCGCAATACAGAGCACAAATCTTTGTATGGAATTTTGGAGTACGATGTCACATCGCAATTCGCCGTTGGTGTTGAAGCGCGGCAATATTGGGAAGACTTCGTTTATGGTTTTCCGACCAGCCAAATTGGTACTGGAGTTGGTGCTACGCCGTTGCGGACTACTCCAGGCGCGCCGGGCCCCAAAGGCTTGCCACTCTCAGAAGATTACTTCGCGCCCAAAGTTTTTGCTGAATTCAAAGCTAGCGATCAAGCGCTTCTTTACGCAAGTGTTGCGAAAGGCGTGAAGCCAGGGGGTATTTCGACCGTTGGCGTGTTCAATCGCTTGGCCGACAATATCTATTCTCCGGAAAAACTTTGGAATTACGAGCTAGGTGCAAAGACAACGTGGCTTGACGGTAAAGCCATCCTTAATCCCGCCGCTTTTTATATGGACTACAAAGACAAGCAGGTCTCTACGCTTGTGGTCGATCCGACTGCGGCATCGGGCTTTCGTGGCGTTGTCTCAAACGCGGGAGGCGCACGTGTTTATGGCCTGGAACTCGACGCAACCTTTGCGGTGACCGATCAGTTGCGGTTGAACGCCGCTTACACGCACCTTGATGCAAAGTACACTCAGTTTGATGTCTTCACACGCACTGCTTCAAGCATCGCCTATGCCGGCGAGTGTGAAATCGTCGAAGTGGGCACGGGCACCCAAAGTACACAATGTAAGCTGAACTTGGCAGGCAATAAGTTAGAGCGTGCACCGAAGCATGCCGCCAGTGGCTCTATCGCCTTCACCCAGCCACTTGAAAATGGAATGGAATTGATCGCTGAGGTCGCTGCCCAGTATCAAAGCAAACGGTACTTCGATGAATTCAATGGTCAATGGTTTGGTGGCTTTGCAAACGTCGACTTGCGCCTTACGCTTGAATCCAAGGCATGGTCGATTACCGGCTACGTAGACAACGTATTCGATGAAAGGACCATCAAAAGTGGTTTTGCCCAAGGGGATTTCTTCGCTTTCTTTACCTCTCCGGGTAGCCGCTCGAACGTGTTGCTATCCCCAGAGCCAGTCCGTGGTGGCGTGAGAGCATCTTATCGATTCTAGTTTTCTGTCACGATGATTGCAGGAATGCGACTATTTCCTATCCTTCACATATAGCTCGTCGGCTCTGTGGGCTGGCGAGAGATGGTTTGTATTGATGTTGCCTCGTCGCTGAGTAAGTCGATGCGTCAATGACTGAGCGCTTGATGCGTTTTCTCAAATGCTGCGCTTTAACTTGGGCTCGAACGCTAAGCCATCGCTTTGTTTTTCAATCATTCACGCAGGTGGCACACTGTGATTTCTCTGGCTTTGAAGGCGGTGGCTTTGGCCTTCTCGGGCAAGAATCGCTTTTTTGGAAAGTTCAGCTTCGGACTGCGGACGATATCTAACGTTCGCCCATAGATTTGAATAAAATCTATATTTTACAATGGCTTGACAGCAAGGCTTGACCGCGGTCCATTTGAGAACAAATATAGAACATTCAGGTTCCCTTTGGATGTATATATATGTCTCCCGCCACTGACCTAGCGGTGTTTGCCGAACTATCGGCAAAGATTCGAAAACTCGAACATGCAGCCCAAACCATTGGTCCGCGTCGTCCAGTTGGATTTTCCTTGGGCATTGAGCCAATCGATCAGACGTTGGCGAGCAGTGGCTTTCCATTCGCAGGCCTGCACGAGGTTCTTGGACAGACGGGTGAAGCAGACTTTGCAGCCGCTAATGCTTTTACTGCCGTCATAGCAGCGCGACTTTCTGGCGGCGTATTGTGGTGCGTGGGGCGTAGTCAACTCTATGCACCGGCGATCTCGGCCATCGGGCTCGGCGTAAACAAGATCAATTTCTTCTATGCGATGAATGATGACATGGCGCTTTCTGCCATGGAGGAGGGGCTTCGCCATCCTTCGCTCGGTGTTGTGGTTGGCGAAGTAAACCGTCTTTCACTCAATCAAAGTCGTCGCCTCATCCTCGCCTCGGAAAAATCCGGCGTCCCGGTCTTTGTCCTTCGACCTCCGATCGCCAAGAAGCGAACCGAGCATGTTGCGTGTGGGACGAGATGGCGCGTCACAACTGCACCATCACTTCCGCTTCGCACGGCCTGGGTTGGCCATCCTCGTTGGTTTCTAGAACTTCTTCGATGTCGCGGTAGCAGATCAGGTCAATGGTTCGTCGAGGCTACCGATGCGTCGGGTCATCTCCGTCTTTCTCAAGCAGTGGCCAGTGGAACTGAGGTTGCGCCGTTTAACTCGCAACAACGCCGCGCCGCCGGCTAAACCCTTTGTCGTGGTTGATTTCGAGGGCCAGGCTCAGACTATTGTGGCTTCATGCCCAAGAGCGGCTGTGGCCGGGATTGGCCCCGGCATGACCTTGGCACAAGCGCGAGCGATTGAGCCGACGCTCGCCGTTGCCAAAGCCAACCCTAATGATGATGCCCGGGCGCTTGATCGGCTTGCGGTCTGGTTTTTGCGGTTCAGCCCTCTCGTCGCACCCGACCAACCCAAGGGCATCTGGATTGATGCGACCGGGGTGGCACACCTTTTTGGTGGTGAAGAGGCGATGCTGGCCAAAATCATTACTCGCCTGCAGCGTGACAATCTCACAGCTCATGTTGCGATGGCTGATACGCCGGGCGCTGCCTGGGCCTGCGCGCGATACGGTCAGGAAGGCGTTACCCCGCGCGGGGAAATTCCAAAGGTGCTGG
>CANJSF010000034.1 GCA_947476925.1 Rhodospirillaceae bacterium
TCCGCCACTGCCAAGCCGCCTTCAACTTGACGCAGAACAACCAAAATCTGTGAATCCGTAAATCTGCTCTTCCTCATCAGAATCTCCTCGATGCTGTTGCCGAGAAAATTCTACCTTCAAATACCGCTAGTCCAGGGGAGGATTACCAACCGTCGCCATTTTCTGTTTGGTTTCGCTGATTTTGGCGCTTTGGATGACGGGGGAAATCGCCAATAAGCCGCCCGATGTAATCAACCCAATCACAACCAACACAATGGCGATTTCGATCAGCGTAAAGCCGCGTCGGGTTTGCGAGGCGAGGGTGGCCAGCGTCGATGACAGCGATATCGCGCGCACGCGTAAATTCCCCCAAAAAAGCATCAGGCCCCAGGGCGCTTTTAGCCCGCAGCCCTACGCCAGAGTGTGCGGCATCCGGGGGCCGGTGCGCAAGCTAAAAAATCATCACAGAACAAGGGGTTAGGGCAAGTTTTCGCCTTGAAAATGCTGTACTTTTTCAGGGTGTCGGGTTCGAGTCGGAATTCGCCTAAACTGAGCCCGAACGAGAAGTGGGTCCTTAAGCAGCCATGTGGCTTGATGTTGTCGATCTCAGAGATTTCTACGCCACGCCATTGGGCCGCCTGGTACGCCGCCTCATTGGGCGGCGTCTGCGCGAGATTTGGCCCGATGCCCGCGCTCAGCGCATGTTGGGGTTGGGTTTTGCCACGCCGTATTTGCAGCCGTTTCGCGACGAAGCCGAACGCGTGATTGCCATTATGCCGCCGGGGCAGGGGGTTATGCACTGGCCCGAGGACGGCGCGCGTTTGGTATGTTTGGCGGAAGAATTCACATTGCCGCTGCCCGACCGTTCCATCGATCGTTTGCTGATCGTGCATTGCCTCGAAGGGAGCGCCGAATTGCGTTTGGTGATGCGGGAATGTTGGCGTGTGCTGGCCGATGGTGGACGCGTCCTGGTGGTGGTGGCCAATCGGCGCGGCCTGTGGGCGCGCTTCGAGCCCTCACCGTTTGCGCATGGCCGGCCCTACTCGTTGAGCCAAATTACCAAAGTTTTGCGAGACGGCATGTTCGCACCACGGCAAACGTCGCAGGCTTTGTTCATGCCGCCGGTTTTGTGGCGATGGTTCGGCAGTTGGGCCGCGGCGCTGGATCGCGCGGGCAGTCGGTGGTTTCCAACCATTGCCGGTGTGCATATCGTCGAGGCAGAAAAACAAATTTACGCCATGCCGTGGGACGCTTTGCCGGCGACGGCAAAACAGCGCGTCGCCGCCGCTAAGCCAGCAACTAACAGCCTTGGCCAAAACGAAAATCCAGCGCTTAATCTTGGCGCGTCAGAACAAACACCGCTTCTTCGCTAAACAAATTCGCCTGCCAACCCGTCGCGCTGTAGTTCTGTTTCAAGCCGTCGGCGCTGAGGGCAAAGCTTTGTTCGATGCGGATGTTCATCGATTGGCACAAATCGACGAAATCTAAAATCGTGCACAGATGAATGTTGGGCGTGTTGTACCACTGGTCGGGCAGGTTGGCCGTCATGGGCATGCGCCCGCCCACCAGCAGCGACCAGCGGATGCGCCAATGACCGAAGTTTGGCAGCGAGACAATTGCCCGCTTGGCAATGCGCAGTAAATCGCCCAGCACTGCTTGCGGGTTGAGGGTGGCTTGTAGCGTTTGGCTTAAGATTGCGTAGTCAAATGCGCCGTCTGGGTAATCTTTCAGGTCGGTTTCCAAGTTGCCCTGAATCACCGACAACCCTTGGCTGACAGCCGCGCGCACGCGCGACATAGAAATCTCAAGTCCGCGTGCATCGACCTGCTTGAATGCGGCGAGGTAGGACAGCAGCGTACCATCGCCGCAGCCCACATCCAGAACGCGCGTTTGCGGTGCCACTAAATCGGCGACCAGCTGCAAATCCACACGAATGCGTTTGCTCGGCTTGTTGGCCAGCGGCGTGGGGGAGGGCTGGTTCATGGGCGTTGAACCTTTTGCGCATCGGCGCACCCATCAATAAACCCACGCAGCGTTTGATGAAAGTCGGGCTCGTCCAATAAAAACGCGTCGTGCCCTTTGTCTGATTCAATCTCGACAAAACTCACGTTGGCGGCCACAGCATTCAACGCATGCACAATCGCGCGGCTTTCGGCGGTGGGGAACAGCCAGTCGGATGTGAACGAGATCAAACAAAACCGCACGGGTGATCCTTTGAAGGCGTTCGACAGAGCGCCGCCGTTCTCGCTGGCCAAGTCGAAGTAATCCATGGCGCGGGTGATATAGAGGTACGAGTTGGCATCAAAGCGATCAACAAATGTGTACCCTTGATGGCGCAGATAACTTTCGACTTGGAAGTCGGCATCGAAACCATAGGTCAGCGTGCTGCGATCTTGCAGCTTACGGCCGAATTTTCGGTGCAATGCGGTTTCTGAGAGATAGGTGATATGCGCAGCCATGCGCGCCACCGCTAGCCCGCGCTTGGGCACGCGATTTTCTTCCAAATAATTTCCATGCGACCACTCAGGATCGGCCATGATCGCTTGGCGCCCGACTTCATGAAACGCGATGTTTTGTGCTGAGTGTCGATACGACCCAGCAATTGGCACGACAGCGAATACGCGCTGCGGATAACGATGCGCCCACTCCAGCGCTTGCATCGCGCCCATAGAGCCGCCGACGACGCACAGCACTTTGCCGATGCCCAACTGGTCGAGTAGTTTGGCTTGGGCGGCCACCATGTCGCGGATGGTGATTACCGGAAAGCGCAAGCCCCATGCTCGGCCCGTCGCAGGGTTGATTTCTTTGGGGCCCGTCGAGCCCATGCAGCCGCCCAATACATTCGCGCAAATCACGAAGTAGCGGTTGGTATCGATCACCTTGCCGGGGCCAACGATGTCGTCCCACCAACCGCGCTTAGCCGTGATCGGGTGCGTCCCACACATAAATTGATCGCCCGTCAGCGCATGGCAGGCCACGATGACATTAGATTTCTCGGCGTTAAGTGTGCCGTAGGTTTGGTAAGCGACCGTCACGCCTGTCAGCGTTTCGCCCGATTGCAAAACTAACGGCGCAGTCAAAACCACCTTCGTCCCCAAATCGGGGTCGGGGGCGGTTGCACGCGGCATTGTGGGGCTGGTCGTGGTCATCGTCGCTTAAAACGCTTTCGGGTGCTTGAAACCCCACGAAATCAGCCTCTTAAGCCCTCTGTGTCAACGCTTTCTTTCGATTTGGGCTTTGCTTTCCTCGGCCTGAGAATCTATGACTTGCCGCGCTTTATGCAGGGTTTCTCAGCACCCTGCCCAAGACCAAGAAAGCCGTTGCCATGACGTTGCCCCAACCGCGACCCGGGGTGATGAGTATTCCCCTGTATGAGGGCGGAAAGTCCCGCATTCAGGGGGTGAACCGGGTCATCAAGCTGTCGTCCAACGAAGCCGCCCTGGGGCCGAGCCCCAAGGCCGTGGCGGCCTATGCCGAGCGCCAAACCACGTTACATCGTTACCCGCTAGGTGATTCGGGCGAGCTACGCGCAGCCATCGCCGAGGTGCATGGGTTGGACCCGGCGCGCATCATTTGCGGCGCGGGCTCGGACGAAGTGCTGTCGTTGCTGTGTCGCGCCTACGCGGGGCCGGGTGATGAAGTGATTCACACTGCCCACGGTTTTTTGATGTACGCCATTTACGCGCTCAGCGTCGGCGCCACGCCGGTGGCCGTGGCCGAACGGAATCTGACGGCCGACGTGTCTGCTATTTTGGCCGCTGTCACGCCACGCACCAAGATTGTGTTTCTGGCCAACCCCAACAACCCCACGGGCACATATTTGCCGAAGCAGATCGTGGCAGGTCTGCGTGCGGCCTTGCGCGAAGATATCGTGCTGATCCTCGATGCGGCCTATGCCGAATTCATGGACACACCGGACTACGACGATGGTACGGCGCTTGCGACCAACACACCGAACACCGTGATCACGCGCACGTTCTCTAAAATCTACGGCCTGGGTGGATTGCGTTTAGGCTGGGGCTATGGCCCCAAAGCCATCATCGACACGATGGAGCGGCTGCGGAGCCCGTTTAATATTTCCAGCGCTGCGCAAGCGGCCGGTGCGGCGGCGGTGCGTGATCGTGCGCATATTGCCAAAGCCAAATCGCATAATGCCAAGTGGATGAAGGTGGCGCTGCAGCGCCTGCGCGGACTAGGTTTGGAGATTGAAGGCGAGTCTGGCAATTTTGTGTTGGCCAAGTTCGACGGCAAGGACGGCAAAACGGCAGCTGCTGCCGATGAGTTCTTGCAATCGCGCGGGCTGATCGCTCGGCGGGTCGAGAACTACGGCTTGCCCCATCACCTTCGCATCAGCATCGGTGCGGATGATGAGATGGAAATTCTGCTAAACGCGCTGGACGATTTTATGGGTGTGCGTCATGGCTGATCAGCCCTTGTTCAACCGCGTTGCGTTTATTGGTATCGGGCTCATTGGTTCGTCGATGGCGCGCGTCATGCGGCGTGACAATCTGGCGGGCAGCATTATTGCATGTGCCCGGCGTCAAGAAACGCTCGACGCATGCTTGAGGCTCGGCATCGCCGACGAGGTGACATCAGACTACGCCACCGCAGTGAAGAACGCTGATTTGATTGTGATTGCCTCGCCGATCAGCACAAATGAATCCATCGCCAAGGCCATCGCCCCGCACCTGAAGGCGGGTGCGATCATCACCGATGTCGGCTCAGTCAAGCAGGCCGTGATTGCAGCCATCGCACCGCATCTGCCTGCTGGTGTGCATTTTGTTCCCGCTCATCCGCTCGCGGGCACCGAGCACTCAGGCCCCGAATCAGGCTTTGCCGAGTTGTTCCAGGGCCGCTGGTGTATTCTTACGCCATTGCCCAATACCGATTCAGCCGCACTTGAAAAAGTGACGATGTTTTGGCGCATGGCGGGTTCGAATATCGAGACCATGCAGCCAGATCATCATGACAAGGTGCTCGCCATTACGTCGCACCTGCCGCACCTCATTGCCTTTACCATCGTTGGAACGGCGGACGATTTGGCCGAGGACTTGAAACAAGAAGTGATTCAATACTCGGCCTCGGGCTTTCGTGATTTCACGCGCATCGCTGCGTCCGACCCTGTCATGTGGCGCGACATTTTTATGAACAATCGCGAAGCTGTGTTGGAAGTGCTCCAGCGATTTACCGAAGATCTCACGGCTTTGCAGCGCGCCATTCGGCGCGGCGACGGCGAGAGTTTAGAAAAGCTATTCTCGCGTACCCGCGCCATCCGCCGCAGCATTATCGACGCCAAACAAGCATAATGGGATATGGCAGTATTTGACTGCTGATTGTCATTTGCGCCGTGGCGTAGTTTGATAAAACGAGCTTCACTCCGCACGTTATTGAGGTTCTCATGTCCACCGAACTGCATCTCATCATCGGCAACAAGGCTTACTCGTCGTGGTCCATGCGTCCATGGTTGGCGATGGCTGCGCAAGGTTTGAAATTTCGTGAAACGGTGTTGCCGTTGTTTGCCGACGGCACCTCTGAGGCGATCAAGAAGTATTCCAAAGCTGCCAAGGTGCCCGTGCTCGTGCACGGCGGCATCACGGTTTGGGAATCGCTCGCGATTTTGGAATACCTCGCGGATGCGTTTTACGACAAGCCGTTCTGGCCCACCGATCCTCATGCGCGTGCCGTTGCGCGCGCGGTGTCGTCGGAAATGCACGCGGGCTTTCAGCCCATGCGCCAAGCCATGAGCATGAATTTGCGTAAAACCTTCCCGGCCAAGCCCCTCGCAGTCGATGTGCAAGACAACATCACGCGGATTCAGGCCATGTGGAATGAGTGCCGCAGCACATTCGGAGCGGGCGGGCCGTTTTTGTTTGGCGCGTTTAGCAATGCCGATGCCATGTACGCGCCGGTGGTGACGCGCTTTAAAACCTACAGTGTTGATTTGGACCCCGTCAGCCGCGCCTACAGCGATGCGATTTTGAATCACCCGGCTGTAAAGCAATGGTATGCCGATGCGGCCAAAGAACCCTGGGTGATCGAGAAATACGACACGCCAGTTTAGGGAAGCGCAATGCTCTCGGGCCACGTTACCGTCGGCACTGCCATCAGTGAGATCGGCCCGGTATAAAGCTTTTGGTTTTGCACGGTCACGGCCAAGTTTAACTCGGGCGGGCCACCGCCTGCGGGCGTGCGCGACATGAGGCCAAGGACAATGCGCGCCATGCTGGCATCGGCCGTGCGCACAAGCCCTTGCGCTGTGAAGGCGTCCAGCGTTTCAAAAAAGCCGCGGAACTTAGCCGTCAGCGCACCGATGGGCTGAAGCTTTTCATCTAGCGCTAGCGTTCCAGAGCCCGACACCGACAGCGGTGGCCAGTCGAGCGTCAAATCACGCACTTCCAATGTGCCCCCGCCCTCGCGCCACGCGGTCAGCGCCGTGGTTAGCCCACCTGATCTGATCTCACCCACAAGGTCGACGGTTAAGCGCGCGGTTGGAATAGCCGTGCTCAGTATTTTCGTATTCGTTGCGTCCAAATTCAGCCGCCATGTTGGCGTGTTCTGATTTTCAATTTGCGTGATTGATGCCGATCCAGCCTCCAGGCTCGCTATCGCATCGCCGACCGAAAGTTTACTCACTGCCACCATGACCTCTGCGACCTGGCCGTTGGCGTTCAATTTGGGCTGAAAGTCTGCGCGATCCGCTTTGATGGCCACCGCCACATCCGGTGGCGTCCACGCGCCCGCCACTGTGTGTTCGCCGGCCAGATCAACGGTGAACGTATTGGGGGCCCAGGGCCTCGCCAACAGCCGCACCGATGGCGCACGCCACGACCACCCACCGTCAGCCATAGGCGCGCTCATGGCCCAGTCAGAAATTGTAATCTGTGCGCGGCCTGGAAACCCGCCAAAAACCAGCGCTCCGTGTGTGATGGTGCGCCCTGCTTGTTGTTGGGCCGCGATCCAGTTCTCGGCTTGGGCTTTCAGAATAAATGCGCTTCCCAGCCACGCCGCCGCGTAAAGAATCACTGCCGCGCTCGGTGCGGCTATGAAACCTTTCAGAATGCGATTGCTCGGCATTGATGTCATGCGAGGAATCTTAGCACGCCCCGCAGACAAGGCGACGGTGATTGACGCGCACTCGTTCCCATGACAAATGCGCAGTATGAGCAAATCTTATCCGCCTGTGCCAACGACGGACCCGGCCATGGACCCCAGCAACTTCTGGGTGTTTGGCTATGGCTCGTTGATGTGGCGTCCGGGCTTTGATTTTGTTGAGCGCGCGCTTGTGCGTCTTGATGGTTTCAGTCGTGACATGTGCCTGACCTCGATCCACTATCGCGGTACACATGACAAACCCGGAATGGTGTGTGGCCTTAGCCCCGGTGGGACGTGTCACGGGCGGGCGTTTCGTATCGCCCCCGATAAGATCAAAGCGGTTGTCGATTATCTCGATGAGCGCGAACTCATTTCCTACATCTATATTCCGCGCCATTTGGAAATAACGTTTTCTGACGGGGCTGTGGCGATTGCGCGCGCCTATTTGCCCGACGCCGCGCACGCCCAATTCGCCGGACATTGGCCGGCAGCTGAAAAAGCTCGCCATATCGCGCAAGGTATTGGCACTGAAGGCAGCAGCCTCGACTATCTCGCCAACATCATCACGCATTTACGCGAGCTTGGAATTGAGGATGCAAACTTAGAAGCGCTGCTGGAACAGGCGCGCGCGCTTCATTAGGTCTTGAGTGCTGCTGCGGCCGCCGCTTGGCGCTTGAGCAATTCGGCCTCTGCCGAAGTGGCAGCACCAAACAGCACCTTGCCATACGACACACCGTTGATGTCCCAATTCAGTGCCCGGTGCGATGCGCCTGCCATGGTGTCGGCAAACGCTATTTGCACGGGGTTGGTGTCTGATACGCCATTGGCTCCCATGGCTTCAATCAGCCTAGAGGCCGCACGCTTGGCCAACGTTGCAACATAAGACCCGTTGCGTTTAATTCGCATTATTTCTGCTGGCGGCAAATCGCGATTGGCTTGGGCGACGCTGCGCAAAAACGCCATATCGGTGTCGTACAACGCTTGGGCCGCATCGATCTCGGCTGATGATTCAGATACGCGCGCCTGCAACGTGGGGTGGTCGGTCACCTTCGCGCCATCAAGACCCGCATGGCGTGTCATGGTGCCGATAAAACCTTCAAGAGCGCCGCGAGCGCAACCCAACGTCGGGCCGGCGACCGAGTAGCCAAACACATCGAGCATCGGCAATTTGTAAATCCAGCTGTCGTTAAGTTTTTGCCCTGGCGAGGCTTTGTTGTTCAGTTCGGCTAGGCGCGTCACGCGGTGCTTAGGCACAAACACGTCATTCGCCAAAACGTTATTGCTTCCCGTGGCTTTCATGCCGGGCACATGCCAAACGTCTTTTACGGTGTAGTCGCCGCGTTTCAGCAGCACCATCACCATGTCGGGCGGGCCGCTGGGTTGGGGCACGGGCGTCATCAGCGAGCACCAGCCGCAATGGTCGACGCCGCTGCACCACATCCACTCGCCGCTGACCACGTAACCGCCATCAACCGGCACGGCTTTGCTGCCGGGCTTTGAGGCAAATGCGGCGGCCACCAATGCATCGGGGTTATCGCCCCACACCTCGTGCTGCGCTTCGATTTGATATTTGCCAAGCCACCAATTGTGACTGCCAATAATGCCTGCCACCCATCCGGTAGAGCCACACGTCTTGGCCAGTTCCATGGCAACATCGGTATGTGTTCCAAACGCCAATTCGTGCCCGCCAAACCGCGCAGGCATGCACGCGCGTAAGGCCGTGGTGCTAATAAGGTCGGCGATGGTTTCGTCGGGTAAACGGCGCAAGGCCACGCCTTTGGCGCGCCGTTCAATCAGTTTCGGTGCCAATGCGGCGACGCGCTTGACCAAATCTTCGCTGGTCAACGTTTGTTGTTTTTCGGCGGCGGCACCACTCATCTCGATACTCCAAAAATTATATCAATCCGGTTTGCTCGACGCCGAGCAGATATTTTCCATACGGCACGCAGTTTGCATCCCATCCCATGGTCAGGTGCGCGCCAACGCCCTTCATATCGGCCTGGTTAAGTTGCACGTCGTTGCTCTCATCCAAGCCGCCCGCACCCGAAGCCTCCACCAGTCGCGTGATAGTAGCCTGACAAAGTCGTCCGATATAGGCGCAATCGCGTTGCAACTTTAGTAAATAATGACGTTCCAATGCTTTGCCGCAGTTGGCGGCATCTTGCAACACCGCCACATGATGTTCGGCCACCACTTGAGCGGCGTCAATCTCGGCCGATGCTTCGGAGGTGCGCATCTGAATGTTTTGCAACTCGGGTATTCTAGAGCCAAACACATTGCGTCGCTGTTTCATGCTTGCCGTGAACGATGCCAATGCGGCGTGCGCCAAACCCAACGTCGGCCCCACGCCCGTGAGGTTGAAGACATTAAATGTGGGCAAACGGTAGGTCTCGCCCATATTGACTTTTGTACCCGGGCTGTTGACCCGATCAATTTCATCAAAGCCTATGGTTCGATGGTTGGGAATGAATGCATCACTGAGCGAGATGTCGTTGCTGCCTGACCCGCGCAATGCGACCGAGCGCCAATTGTCGAGCACCTGAAAATCGCTGCGCGGCACCAAGGCGAATTTGCGCTTTTGATTGTTTTCAACCGGAATGCCGATCATCGCCCAGCTTGCGGCGTGCGATCCGCTGGAATAGGTCCATCGCCCGGCGGCCTTGTAACCACCCGCTGTTTCGGTGACTTTGGCTTCGGCAAAACCAAAAGCCGAACACACAATGGCGTCGGAGTTTTCGCCCCACACGTCGGCCTGGGCTTGGGGGTCAAACTTCGCCAGCATCCAGTGATGGGTGGCTATGACCGACGTCAACCAACTGGCTGCGCCACATCCATGTGCCAGAGCGGCCGAAATTGCCACTTGCGCGCCATAGGGAAGCTCATGACCACCGAAATTTTTCGGCTGCATGATTTTGAACAATCCGGCATTCACCATGTCGGCGATCGTGGCATCCGACAGCCTACGATCAGTCAGCGACTGCGCGCGCCGGGCCGCCAATATTGGCACCAAAGCCTCAGCGCGCCGCATCATCTCGGCTTGGTCGCTGTGCGCGGGTGTTGCGCCGCCCTCGGGCATTTCGTTCTCCGTTTAGAACGACACAGTTTGCCCTATGGCTTGTGCGCTGGGAAAGTAAAACCGGCGCCCAATCGACATCTGCCTGCAGCAAAAGCCCTAGCCGGTGATGGCTTTCTCAAAAGCCTTCACGTCGCCCAAGCCTAGCTTGGCGTTCGTTTCGGCCAACGAGGCCATGCGGTCGAGCCAGGGCCGCGAATCCCCTGTGGATTTGAGGTGGGCCAAGAAGTCAGACACTTGGCGCACGGCAATGCGCGAGGTCGTCGATGGCCAGATGGTCAGCTTAAAGCCAATCTCTTCCAATTCCTTGGCCGATAGAATCGGCGTCAGCCCGGTTTCAGACATGTTGGCCATTTGCGGCCCAATATTGGCTTTGCAAATTTGGTGCAACTCGTCGAGCGATTGCGGACCATCAAAGAAAATCATGTCCGCGCCGACGTCCATAAACATTTTTGCGCGTATGGTGGCTTCTTCCATGCCCAAGGGGCCACGGGCATCCGTACGCGCGATGATAAGCATATCTTTGTCGGAACGTGCGGCAACGGCGGCTTTGATTTTCCGCACTGCCACATCCCGCGGCTCGACAAACTTGCCATCCATATGACCGCATTTTTTTGGCCACACTTGGTCTTCAAGTTGAATGCCGGCAGCACCAAGTGACTCCATGCTTTGCACTACGCGTTTGACATTGGCGATGTCGCCATAGCCCGTATCGCAATCGACGATCAGAGGAATGTCGGTCACCAAGCGCATGGCGCGCACTGTGTCTTCCAACTCGCCGTTGCCCAATAGTCCAATATCAGGCACGCCGTAGCGCACGCACGCTGCGCCGTAGCCTGTCATGTAGGCCACATCGAAGCCCGCCTGCTCAATCAGGCGAATATCCAGCGGTGTTCCGCCGCCCGGGGCAACAATCATGCCGGGTTTGGCCATCAACTCGCGCAATTTTTTGCGATGTTTATTCATGATGCACTCACTACTAATTTTTCCATGGCCGCGCGTAACCCCGGCGGAATAGGTGTAGGCCGGTTTTCGGGGCGTTGCACGAACACATGCACAAAGTGCCCGTGGGCCGCGCACATTGCGTCGCCCGAGATGAAAATGCCCACCTCGTAGCGTACCGACGAATTGCCTAATTTGCCGATGCGCAAGCCCGCGTCGACCACTTGCGGAAATTTGATGGGCTTATGGAACTTACACTGGGTTTCGATGGCCAGCCCCACAACGCTGCCGTTCTCATAGTCCAGTCCGCCTTCGCGAATCAGGTACTCGTTAATCACGGTGTCGAAGTACGAGTAATATTCGGTGTTGTTGACGTGCTGGTAAACGTCGTTGTCTTTCCAGCGCGTCGGGATTGTCAGGAAGTGTTTGTACGCCGCGCGGGTTTCTGTGGGGTCGGCCATAATTGTCTCGCTATTAGGGGATGCCCGTATAGCCAGCATGGCGTTAAGCCGCAAGCCGCCCCGGAATTTTGCCCGAATGTCGGTGCGCGGGCACGGGTGGCGTGTTATAATCAGAAAGCCTTAGCAACACGCTTTCAATCGTCAGTCATCCTGCCACTCATGCCTGATCTCAGGCCTATTCTCCATATCAATGGTTTGTTTCTGCTCGGGCTCGCCGCTCTGATGCTGTTGCCTGCGGCTGTGGATTTGTCGGCGAATAACTCCGATTGGTTTGTGTTTTGGGCCTCGGCCATCGTTACTGGGTTTTGCGGCCTGGCCCTGATTTTGGCCAACCGGCGCGCAAGCATAGCGCTCGACATCAAGCAAATTTTCCTGCTCACAACAACGGCCTGGTTTTTGATGGCGATTTTTGCGGGCCTGCCCTTTCGTTTCTCAAAAGTCAGCCTCACTTACGGCGGCAGTTTTTTCGAGGCCGCGTCGGGTTTAACAACAACCGGGGCCACGGTGCTGGTTGGCTTGGACACCATGGCACCGGGCATTTTGTTGTGGCGTGGCCTGCTCAACCTTTTTGGCGGTTACGGCATTATCGTCATGGCCATCGCCATTCTGCCGTTTCTGGGTGTCGGCGGCATGCAGCTGCTCAAAACCGAATCATCCGACACGATGGATAAAATTCTGCCGCGCGCGCGCCAAAACGTTCTGGCCACGGGCGTTATCTACATCATTCTCAATATCCTCTGCGCCCTCGGTTTTTACGCTGGTGGAATGTCGGGCTTCGATGCCAGCGTTCATGCCATGGCAACCATCGCCACCGGGGGGTTTTCAACATCTGATAAATCATTGGCCAATTGGCCCGGCGAGATTGTTCTTTGGAACGCTGTGGTCTTCATGTTGTTGGGCTCGTTTCCCTTTGGATTGTATTTACGTGCCTTGCGCGGCCATTGGCGTGAACTGATCGGCGATCAGCAAATTCAGCTATTGATGGGAATAACGGCGGTCGCCGTGGGCAGCACCACGCTTTGGCTGGTCTTTACCCAGAACTTTCATGCGTGGGAGGCTTTCCGCCAAGCATCGCTAAATATCGTTTCAATCACATCGACCACCGGCTTTGCATCGGCCGACTACACGCAGTGGGGTTCATACCCGCAAGCCGTCTTCGCGATTATACTCTCGATCGGAGGCTGCACGGGGTCCACGTCAGGCGGCATTAAAATGATGCGCTTTATCGTGCTGTGGGGCTTGATCAAAAACCACATTCGCCGTGCTGTCACACCCCATGGCGTGTTTCAGCATCGATTCAACGGCAAGCCGGTGACAGCAGATGTCACAAACTCTGTCGTGGCGTTTTTCCTGGCCTATATCGGATCACTTGCCATTCTCACTTTATTGGTCTGTGGGACCGGCCTTGACCTGGTCAGCAGTTTTACTGCGGTCGCAGCGTGCATGGCCAACGCCGGCCCGGGCCTTGGGCACATCTTGGGGCCAGCTGGCACCTACCAGCCCGTCAGCGAAGCGGCGAAATGGCTGCTGGGGTTTGCAATGATCCTCGGTCGTTTGGAATTGTTCACAGTGTTAGTGTTATTCACGCGTCACTTCTGGCGCGCGTAAATTAAGCGGGGCAAGCGCATGTGTCGCTGGATCACCTATCTCGGCGAGCCGATCTATCTGGAGAAGTTGATCTACGAACCCACCAACTCACTCGTGCGCCAAAGTTTGTCGGCGCAGCGTGCCCGCGTGCCCACCAATGGCGATGGTTCAGGTGTGGGCTGGTATGGCGCGCGCGATTTGCCGGGCCTGTACCGCGAAACACGACCCGCGTGGAACGACCCCAACTTGCGCAGTCTTGCCCATCAAATTCAGTCACGCTTGTTTTTTGCTCATGTGCGCGCTTCGACAGGTACGGCAACGTCGGTGGCCAATTGCCACCCGTTTGCATTTCAAAAATGGATGTTCATGCACAATGGCCAAATCGGCGGATATGAAAAAATCCGCCGATCGCTCGAATCCAGGATCAGCGACGAGGTTTACAACGCCCGCGTCGGAACGACCGACAGCGAGGCATTTTTCTATTTACTGTTTGGCTATAACCTCGACAGCGATCCAGTGGCCGCACTCACCAAAACTGTCGGCACGGTGCTCAAAACCATGACGGCGGCAAACGTGACCGAGCCGTTTCGTATGACCGCCGCGCTGACCGATGGAGAAACGCTCTACGCGTTGCGGTACGCCACAGATCCCGAACCGCCGACGTTGTTTTTTTCCAAAAGCAATGGGCAGATGATGGTGGTCTCCGAACCGCTGGACGCCGAAGAGGGGAGTTGGACGGCGGTCGAAAACGCGCACATTCTGGTCGCTAAGCCAGGCCAAAGCCCATTTGTGGCGCAGTTCAGCCCGAATTAACGAACAGGGATTACTGCGGTAAGTCGACGTTCATGCCGTCGCCTTGCTGCTGCAGGGCGTCCAGTTCGTCTTGAACGCTTTTGAGCACGCGGGCGATGTAGGCCGCGCGGCGTTCGCCACGAATTTTGTTCACGTCTTCGCTTAGTTCGTAATTCTCGATGTCGTCGAGTTTGAACACGCCTTTTTTCTCGGCCAAGCGTTCGACGGTGTCGAGGCGGTCGCGCATGACCGACAGTTCGCCCATCAGCGTCAGCACCATGGACAATAATTTATCTGTCGTGCTGTCAAAATAGATTGGCTTTTTGCCCTTGGCGGTGCGCGGCAGCTTCACCGGTTTTTTATCGTCAGCCATGTGCGGAGGTCCTTATTTTTTAGTGGCTTGTTTTGGCGTTACTTCACAGCCAAATAAACCGGGAAGGTGAAGTTCTCGTTCGAGTAGGGGGTTTGGCCATCTTCCCACGTACTTGCAACTTGATGAATCTTAAATTTCGCCGGATCAAAACCCGCTTTGGCAGCGACCGAAGCGGTGTCCAGTTCGCGCAACTGCCCGTAGAAGTGTTCGTTATTGTTATAAATTTCCCACTCCCACAAAAAACCTTCCAGCGGGTTCTGGCCGAACACTTGCGGCAGGTCGAGGTGCAGCATCACGCCGCCTGGTTTCAACAGGCGGTAGCACTCTTTGAAAATACTATCGATCGCTTGCACCGACGTTTCGTGAAGCAAAATGTGCGAGGTGATGAGGTCGAAACTGGCGTCGGGGAAGTTCGTCTTCTCGGCGTTCTGTTGGCTGAAATGCACATTGCCGCCCACGGCCTTGGCGCGAGCGTGGCCGTAGCGCAAGCACGGCGCGCCGACGTCAATGGCGTGGAATTCCGTGCCTGGCTCTTTGGTCGACCAGTACGTCACCGAACCGCCAATCGTGCAGCCCATATCGAGCACGCGCTCGATCTTCTTGTCTGGGAATTGCCGGCGGAAAAATTCCCGCGTGATACGGCCTAAGCCATCGTTCTCTTTGCCCAGCCCACCCATAGAATAAATGTAAGTGCCGCGGTCATACACGGCGCCTGCCGCCAAGTCGTCTTCTGTGGTGTCGGTGTGATAGGCGCCAGGCTGCAGGTGAATGTCGGCAGCATCGTGATACTTCGGCACTTTCACGTCGGGGTTGATGGTCAACGATCCTTTGCCTTTTAGGTCTTTGGCTTTCTTCAGGAGGTCGGGTAACTGACGTTCGACGCTGTCGATAACCGAATCCCAAATCATCTCCTGGCTGCTGCGCTGCATGGCGCTCCACAGCTGGTAGTAGGGATCTTTTGTCATCACCTTGCGCACTTCGTGGCGGTCTTTGGGTTCGCGCCCCTGGGTCTTGATGAACGCAGGCAACACCCGCGAGAAATATGCGGGGAACGTCCCGGGAAATACTTTGCTAGCCAGATGCACGCGAAAATCATTCACGAAATTCTGGCGAGATGCCTCATCGTGATTCGGCCTTGCGAACATCGAGTGCATATTTTGCGGGATCATTGCGTTATCTCCCTCGTTTTTTCGCTTTGGGTTTTGCTTTGGTCTTGGCCTTCGCTTTTGGCGCAGGTTTAGCAACAGCTTTAGCTGGTTTTTCCGGGGCGCTGTTTTGGTGCATGCGGAAGACGCGCTTCAGATAGGCATCACGGCGCGCCATTCGCTCGGCTTCCACTGCTTCATTGGCGCGGTAGGCTTCGATGTCGGCGCGCGAAACGGTGCCTTTGGTCTCGAGCAGGCGTTCAACCGTGTCCAAACGGTCATAGACCACCGACACCTCGGCTGAGAGCTCAATGATGAACGTCATCATTTGGTCGATGGCCGGGTCGTCGAAAAATTGCGGGCGCTTGCCTTTGGCGACGCGGGGCAATCGAACTTGGGTCTCGGGCATGGTCGTTCCTTTTTTCTCTAACTTTTGTAGCGCTAGAGCTACGGCTCTTGGTTGCTTAAGCCAAGGGGTTTGTGAGCATGAATGTTACACCGCAACTGTGGCCGGGTTGTAATTAAACAGACCCAAAAACTCCTCATTCTTGTGTTCGTTCTTGGTGTAGTTGTCGACTTTGCCGCCTTGCAAGCGGCTTTGGGCCTCGCGCGAAGCCAGTTGAATGAACGTGGCCCGTTCGCGGCGGGCGCCTTCGTAGCGCTTTAAGCCTTCCTCAATCGAGCCTGCGGCCTCGAAAGCGCGCGCCAATACCACTGAGTCTTCAATTCCACTGGCCGCGCCCATGCCCAAAAAGGGCAGCATGGGGTGCGCAGCATCGCCCAGCAGCGTCACGCGGTTCTTGGTCCATTGCGGCAAGGGATCGCGGTCGTGAATCGCCCATTTAAAGCAAAGCTCGGGCGGTGTGGCGGCCAAAAAGGTTTGGAAGGATTCGTGCCAATCGTGGAACTCGGACAACAGTTCAGAGACTTCGGAGCGCACGGCCCAACTTTCCACTTCCCAGCCGGCTTTCTCAGCAAAAGCCACATAGTTTAAAACTGTGCCATCGCGGATGAGGTAGCGCGCCATGCTATGCTTCACACCGACGGCTGCTGCCGACGGCGGATCAAGTTTAAAGCCTTTGGGCAGGCGCTCGATCGGCACCAACCCACGCCAGGCGATATTGCCGGTAAACCGCGGCGCGGCTTTGCCCCACAAGACTTCGCGCACCGCCGACTTAATGCCATCGCAACCAATCACCACATCGGCTGATACGGCAACGCCATTTGTAAAGGTGACATCGACCGCGTTGTTGTTTTGCGTCAGCCCCGCAAATGTATGGCTGAGTTTGATCGCGTTCGGATCGTGGGAGCGCACTGCATCGGCCAGCAAAGTATGCAGATCGGCCCGATGAATTTGGTAGTAGTCCGCGCCATATTGTTTTTTTGGCAAATCGCCCCGCGGCAGATCGACCAAAACTTCGCCGGTGCGATAGTGCAGCACAGCTTGGCGTTCGGGGCGCGTGGCCAGTTGCGCCAATCGCGGACCCAGCCCAATTGATTCCAACCCATGTGTGGCATTGGGGCTGAGCGTGAGCCCTGCGCCGACTTCCGCCAGCTGGGGCGCTTGCTCGTAAATTTCGACCTTAAAGCCGCGTGACTGTAAGGCGATGGCCGCCGTCAGACCGCCAATGCCAGCACCAATCAGAATTATTTTTGTGTCGCGCTTCACGTTTTCTCGCCCTAGCCAAAAATCGTCGAACGGCGCCCCAACGTTCATCCGGCGATGTCAGTACAGCAGCATATGGGGATGTGGGCCGACAACGCCAAGCGGTGGCGCAAACCGATGGGTGAACAGCCGAATTGAACTGAAAGTTGAGGGCTGACGCTTAGTTCGTGCGCTGTAAAGTGCGCAAATAGGCGATGACTTCGTCCTTACTTCTCACTTCCGCGTACTTCGCTTGCAGGTCAAAGAGGTTGGCGTCATGGGGCGCCTGATGTCTGTCACCGACCGCTTCGCGGATAACAATTGGGATGAATCCGCTTTGGCAGGAATCCAACGCCGAGGCGCGCACGCAGCCCGACGTACTCCAGCCCGCGTGCAAAACGGTGTCTACGCCCGCCGCGGTCAAGGTTGCGGCCAGGTTGGTGCCTGAATATGCGCTGGCATATTGCTTCGTAATCACGACTTCGTTGGGCAGGGGCTCCAGGCCCTCGACGAATGCGCCAAAGGGGCTGCCGCGCTCGAAGTTTTTCAAAGCCGGCACTTTGCGAAAGAACACGCCGCCGTCAGCACCACCCGGTGTGAATTCCACGCGCGTGTGCACAATCATAATTCCGGCTTTGCGGGCTTCGGCCAGCACTTCTTTGGCAACTTCGGCCGAGGCTTCAACGCCAGCATAAAGGCTGCAGGTTTTGTCGATATAGGCGCGCGCAAAATCGATATGAAGCAGGCAGGGCTTTTTGCCGAAGTCTAATCGTCCGCCAAAACCAGCTTTGCCGTAATCTTGATTGAGTGCGGTGTCGCCCATGGTCCAACTCCTAAAAACGCTGGGATCGGTTTTCTGCCAGCCCTTCGTCGAAGTCAAGAAACGCTATGCGGCATGGTCAGGCACGCCGGCGCCAATATCGATCCATTCTGATGATCGTATCTCATGCACAACAGACATTGATTGTCCTTCGCCGACTGATTCGCGGGCATCAATAAATGCCACCAAGCAGCCCTGACCGGTTTTACACACCAGGGGCAGAGCGATGCGACTGACCGGAGTCATGAGGCCCCCAGCCCTGGTCACCAAGCGTTCTGACATTTCGCCGCATGGCTGTTTCACCATGGCAACGCAGTTGCGGCCAGCTTGTTGCCTCAGATGCGGCGCGTACATGTCGAGCGAATTGGTTTTGGTGAGTTCCTGGCCTGTGAGCTGAACGACACCGGTGCCCATCAGCCGAATGTTCACCTCAGTTGAGGAAACCACATCAAGCAGCACGACAAAGGGCTGAAAGAGGGGATTGGGTAGACCGAGAAAGTCTTGAAGACTTGGAGCCAACCCGTCCTTTATGAGTGTACGCCAATGCGCGATAAACTTTTGAATTGCTGGTGATTGGCTCATCGCAGGCATCGACCTCGTAACGTTTCTAATCGGTCATGCGCCAAATATCAGGCGATAGAAATCAGCGGCCTAAAGACCCTATTTCTCCGCAAAAGAAAAGGCCCGGTTGATAAAGCCGGGCCTTTCCACGATCACAGGTAGAAACGTAATTAAATAATCCCGCGCTCCTGGTACTCTTTCATGGTTTTTGAATCCATGCCGAGGATGCCGCCAAAAATCTCTTCGTTGTGCTCGCCGAGGTCAGGCCCAGTCCAACGCACTTTGCCCGGAGTTGCCGACAACTTGGGGAAGGTGTTTTGCATTTTGAGTTTGCCCAATGTTTTATCGGCCACTTCAACGATGGCTTCGCGCGCCTTGAAGTGCGCATCAGCCAACATTTCCGGCGCGCGGTAAATCAAACCCGACGGCACGCTGGCCTTGTCCATCAGCCCTTCAAGTTCTTTAACGGTTTTGGTTTTGGTCCAGGCCCCGATCAAATCATCGAGTTCTTTTTGGCGTTGGCCGCGCGCGGTGTGGGTTGAATACCTTGCGTCTGTTCCTAATTCAGGTTGGCCCATGGCTTCAGCCAGGCGACGAAACACGGTGTCTTGATTCGCGGCGATCAGGAAGTTGCCGTCTTTGGCTGGATACACGTTCGAGGGGGCGACGTTGGGCAAGATCGAGCCCGTGCGCTCGCGGATGAATCCGACTTTGTCGTACTCGCTGATCAGCGATTCCATCAGTTGCAAGACCGACTCATAAATTGCTGAATCGACGACCTGCCCGCGGCCCGTCACATGCCGATGATGCAGCGCCATCAGCGCGCCCATGCAAGCATATGTAGCAGCCGTTGTGTCGCCCAGCGAAATGCCAACGCGGCTGGGTGGTGTCGAAGGATCGCCCACAACATAGCGCAAACCGCCCATCGCCTCGCCCACGGCCGCGTAACCGGCCTTATGCGAGTAGGGGCCCGTCTGCCCGTAACCCGAGACGCGAATCATAATGATGCCCGGATTAATTTTGGATAGATCCTCGTAGCCGAGGTTCCATTTCTCCATGGTCGTCGGCTTAAAGTTCTCAAGCAGGAAGTCGGACTTCTTCACCAGTTGCTTGATGATCTCCTGTCCCTCGGGGACGCGGGCGTTGAGCGTAATGGATTTTTTGTTACGCGCCACAATGGGCCACCATAACGATTTGCCGTCGGATTTCTCGCGACCCCATTCGCGCAAAGGATCGCCTACCTTTGGCTGCTCGACTTTGATCACCTCGGCCCCGAAGTCGGCCATGAGTTGACCGCAGAACGGTCCGGCCAGCAATTGGCCCATCTCGATTAAGCGCAATCCCGTCAACGGGCCATTTTCGCCAGCCATGTGTATCCCCATTCCAAAAGCGTTTCGAACACGTTGATTGCGGTTCGTTGCCCGCGACCAACACCACCCTATATAAACCTTTATAAAGGCATGTTTCGCCTCGGCCTATAGCGATGCTGATGGCCGGTGGCAAGGGTTGCCCCCCTGTCACGGCGGGCATTATAAAGATGCCTTGGCGAAGTATCGGCAAGAATGGGAACGCGCGTATGAACAAGTCAGTGACGTTGGTTGAAGTGGGGCCCCGCGATGGCCTGCAAAGCGAACCCAAAATCATGCCGACCGAAGAAAAGGTCGAATTCATTAAGCGTTCCATTGATGCGGGCATCAAACGCATCGAGGTCGCGAGTTTTGTGAACCCAAAGCGCGTACCCCAAATGGCTGATGCCGAGGCGGTGTTGGCGCAAGTGCCGCGCGATGGTCGTGCCAGCTACATTGGTTTGATCCTGAACATGAAGGGTTTCGAGCGTGCCCGCGACGCCAAATGCGACGAGATGGGCTATGCGGTCGTCGCCACCGACACCTTTGCCATGAAAAACCAGAACATGAGTTCGGCCGAGACTGTGACGGCCTGGCAAGAAGTTGGCCGGGTGGCCAAAAATGAAGGTTTCAAAACCTCAGTCACCATTGGCGCCTCGTTCGGCTGCCCGTTCGAAGGCGAAGTGCCCATTCAGCGGGTTGTCGACATTGCCAAACGGTGTGCCGAAGTGAACCCCAACGAAGTCGCGCTGGCCGACACCATTGGCTGTGCCGACCCGGTGCGTGTCACTGAACTGGTCACGCGGGTGAAAGCGGCCATCCCGGGCACGCCGATCCGCGTTCATTTGCACAACACTCGTAATACAGGCCTGGCCAACGCCTACGCCGCTGTCATGGCTGGTGTCGATTTCCTCGATGCCTCAACCGGCGGCATCGGTGGCTGCCCCTTCGCCCCACGCGCCACAGGGAATATCCCGCTGGAAGACCTGATTTACATGCTCAACCGCATGGGTGTTGCGACAGGCGTAGATATCGACAAGATCATTGCCACAGCGCAATGGGTGGAAGACCGACTCGGCAAGCCGATTCCAGCCATGCTGGGCAGGGCCGGGGTGTTCCCGAATGTGGCGAAAGCTGCATAACGCGGCTGTCACACTGTAGAAGTGCTGGCAAACCCATATAAATTAAGCTACCTCAACGCCGCTTTCGGTCGCGGCGAAGAGGCATGCTTTTCTGATTCGCCTTTACCGTACCGTTTGACTAGGTTTGCGCCGACGGGATGGGGGCGTGCGGGGTCACCGTTTGCCTTTTCCCAATGCGGCGAAAGCCCATTTCATAAAATGCACAGCGAGGGACGCGCGAAGCCATGACGTATCGTTTGGGATGTGATGTGGGGGGCACCTTTACCGACCTCCTTTTGATTAACGAATCAACCGGCGAAACTTATCGCGCCAAAACGCCTTCGACGCCGCAAGATCAATCGATCGGCGTCATGACGGGGATCGAGCGCATCTGCAAAGATGCCGGCATCACGCCCGCAGAAATTAGCGAATTCATGCACGGGACGACCGTGGCCACCAACGCTGTGCTGGAAGGCAAGGGCGCTGTGGTCGGTCTGATCGTCACTGACGGTTATAAACAAGTGCTGCAAATTGCGCGCTCGTTCGTGCCCGGCGGCCTGGCCGGCTGGATCATCTGGAACAAGCCGCTTCCTCTCGCCTTGTTGGAAAACACGTGCGAAGTCAAAGAACGCATTGGCGCACGCGGCGACGTGGTTCGCCCGATCAATGAAGAGTCGGTTCGTGAAGCGGTCCGCAAACTGAAGGCCAACAAAGTCCAAGCCATCACCGTGTCGTTGATGAACGCTTTCGCCAACGGCGACCACGAAAAGAAAATTCGCGACATCATCAAGCAAGAGTTCCCCGAAGTTCCGGTGAGCTTGAGCCACGAAGTGTTGCCTGAAATGTACGAATACGAGCGTACCCTCACGGCCGTGGCGAACTCTTACGTTCGCCCCACTGTCAGCCGTTATCTCAAGAACCTCGAGAACACGTTCACCAGCCGCAAGATGAAGGCGAAGTATAAAGTGCTGCGTTCGGACGGCGGCTTGATGGCCTTCGGTAACGCCTCTGATCAACCTGTGGCGTTGATGATGTCAGGCCCCGCCGGTGGCGTGGCCGGTGCATTGTGGGTGTCGCGTCAGTCTGGATTCAAAAACCTGCTGACCTTCGATATGGGCGGAACGTCCACGGACGTCGCACTGATCGAAAACGGCGAACCTCAATTGCGTCGTGAAACCAAAGTTGGTGACGTCACCGTCCGCGCGTCTTCGTTGGACGTCCGCACCGTTGGTGCTGGCGGTGGGTCCATCGCGCGCGTTCCTGAGTTGACCGGCGCCTTGCGCGTCGGCCCCGAAAGCGCTGGCGCTGTTCCGGGACCTGCTTGCTACGGCAAGGGCGGAACTGAACCGGCCGTGACCGATGCCAACGTCGTGCTGGGTCACTTGCCTCCGTCGCTGATCGGCGGCGAAATGAAGCTCGACGTGGCCGCTTCGCGCAACGCCTGCAAAAAAGTCGGCGATGCATTGAAGATCTCGGTCGAAACCGCAGCCGAAGGCATTGTGAAGATCGTCAACGAAAACATGTTTGGCGCGCTGCGTCTCGTCTCGATCGAACAAGGTTACGATCCGCGCGATTTCGCATTGGTGGCATTCGGTGGCGCAGGCCCCTTGCATGCCAACGCGTTGGGCAAACTCTCGGGCTCATGGCCGGTGATCATTCCGCCAGGCCCAGGCGTGTTGTGCGCTTATGGTGATGCCACCACGCGCGCGCGTAACGAAGCCTCGCAAACATTTGTGCGTCGTTACTCGGAAACGTCGAATAAAGAAGTGACGGCCATTTTGAAGGGCCTGAGCAAACAAGCCCAAGACAGCCTGATCAAAGAGGGCATCCCGGTCAAAGAACAGACCGTCATCTGGGAAGTCGATTTGCGTTACACCGGCCAAGGGTTCTCGGTGCCGATTGGCTGCAAGCCCGATGGCTTCGAGAAGAACGGCCTGGCGCAAGCGGGCAAAGACTTCGATGCCTTCCACACGCGCCAGTTCACCTTCGCGCTCGATGCCGAGCACGAAATCGTCAACTTGCGTGCCGTCGTTGTCGGCGAATACCCGAATGTTAAAGCCATTCGCGTCGCCAAGGGTGGAACCGATCCGAAAGCCGCTGTCGTCAACGCGAACCACGAGTTCTGGGATGAAGGCAAAAAATACAAAGCCAAAATCTACGACCGCGCCAAACTGAAGGCCGGCAACGTTGTGCAGGGCCCGGCGATCGTGACCGAGTTTGACTCAACCACCGTCATCTTGGCTGACTGCATGGGAACGATTGACCATGTGGGTTGCATCCTCATCACGCCGAAGGGCATGAAGCCCAAAGCGGGCATGACGGCGCCATCTGCTGGCAAAGCAAAGGCGAAGGCCAAAGCCAAAGCGAAGGCCAAGCCCGCCGCTAAAGCCAAAGCTAAGTCAAAGAAGAAGCGTTAACGGTCGAGCAGGAGATCAAAATCATGACGAGCAAAGCGCAAATCATCGAAACCAATAAGAAGCCTTTCAAGAAGGTTGCTATTGATCCCATCACGCTCGATATCATCGAAAGCGCGCTGCGCAATGCACGCTTCGAGATGGACGCCACCGTGTTCCGCACCGCGATGTCGTCGGGCATTCGTGAGCAGCACGACGCCTTCCCGCTGATTGCCAACAAAGACGGCAAAATGGTGGTGGGTCAGTTCGGTTCATTCATCGGCGGGTTCCTCAACAACTACGACGGCACCATCGAAGAGGGCGACGTCTTCTTCACCAACGATCCGTACAAAACCGAAGGCGCCATCAGCCACGCGAACGATTGGCTGATCTTGCTTCCGATTTTCTTCAACGGCCGTTTGGTCGGTTGGTCATGCCATTTCGGTCACATGACCGACAACGGCGGCAAAGTTCCAGGCTCGATGCCAACCGATGCCACCACGATTTTCGAAGAAGGCCTCGTGACGCCGCCGACCAAGCTTTACAAAAAGGGCGTGCTGCAATCGACATTGCTGGAAGTCATGCTGAACCAGGTCCGTTTGCCGACCTGGAACCGCTCGGACCTCAATGCCGTGTTGGCCGCTTGCCGCGTTGCCGAAAAGCGCGTGAAAGAAATGTGCGTTCGTTTCGGCGATGACGTGTTCGTATCAGCCTGCCAAGCCGCGCTTGATCGTAACAAACGCGCCATGGGGATCTTGATCGACAAGAACGTCAGCGAAGCGCCGGTATCGTTCGAAGATTACGTCGATGACGACGGTCGCGGTTACGGCCCATACAAAATCAAGTGCACCATGTGGCGCGAAGGCAGCAAGGTGATCCTCGATTGGAAGGGCACCGATCCGCAGGCCATCGGCTCGATCAACTTCTACCTCAACGAAAACATGCTCAAGATGTTCTGGGGCATCTACATGATCATGGTTTTCGACCCCGCCATTCTCTTTAACGACGGGTTCTACGACTTGGTGGATGTGCGCATTCCGCAAGGCACATTGTTGAAGCCAAACTTCCCCGCTGCTTTGTCGTGCCGCACGCATGCCTTGGGTCGCATCTTCGACACGTTTGCTGCGTTGCTGGGTCAAAAAACACCTGACTTCCTTTGCGCAGCGGGCTTCTCGTCCTCGCCGCACTTCATGTATTCGGGCACCAACTCGAAGGGCGAATGGTACCAGCTTTACCAAATCGGCTTCGGTGGTATTCCGGCCAAGCCGTTCGGCGACGGTCCCGATGGTCACTCGATGTGGCCCTCGTTCACCAACGTGCCCCAAGAATACTTGGAAGCGTACTTCCCGCTGCGCATTGAGCGTCATGAAACGACGCCCGACTCAGGTGGTGCAGGCCGCTTCCGTGGTGGTAACGCGCTACGCGTTGACTACTGCTTCTTGGAAGACGGTGAAATTTCCATCCATGACGACCGTTGGCTCACCTATCCTTGGGGCGTTAACGGCGGAACGCCGGGCAAGCGGTCTGAGAAGATCTTGTACCGTACCGATGGGTCCATCGAGTACCACCATTCCAAATGCGACAACGTCAAAGTGAAGAAGGGCGACGTTTTGGCCTTCATCACCTGGGGCGGCGGCGGTTGGGGTAACCCGATTGAGCGCGAAGCTGAATTGGTTTCCGCCGACGTGCGTCGTGGCTTGGTGACACCGGAAGGTGCGAAGCGTTACGGCGTTGTCGTGAATGCTGATGGCGTGGTCAACGACGAAGAGACCAAGAAGCTCCGCGCCGAGATCAAATCCAAACAACCCGCCAAAATGCCGGTGTTCGATTTGGGCCCGCCGCTCGCGCAAACCTTGGCCAATTGCCAAAAAGAAACGCACTTGCCGGCTCCGCGCCCGCCCGTCTTCCGACCCGACGCGCACGCGGCCAAAGCGGCCGAGTAATTCTTCCATCTGTGTATGTCAAAAGGGCGGTCTGCAAGGACCGCCCTTTTTCTTGCTGCGCTTCTGACGTTACGCCTTCCAGTGATCTTGTCCTGGTTGGCGCTTCAATGTGCCAACCGTCTTGGGGCCAAATCCTTTTTGCGCTAGTCGATCCAACACGCTGGCGACCGGGGCGTTGGTTTTGTGGCCGGCGGCATAAGGCGGCGGCTGTGGCGCCCCCGTCCATTGATCAAGGCGCGGCTGGCCCAGCCCGCCAACAACTTTTTTAGCCACCCAGGCCCCGCCCAAAATAAGAACACTCACACCAATCCACGTCAGGAAAAGCAAAAGCTCGCCCACGTCATCGGCCAAGTCGATCAGCCCGCGCGCCAATGATTCAGTTCCGGGCACCACGTTGGTCACAATACTCGACGTGCCGTTCGCCAAACCGCTTGCCACGTCGATCAGGCCAAAGGCCGCCCAACACAACAGGCTCCACAGCAGCACGGCGGCCCATGCGCCGAAGGAAATCAATTTGTTCATTTCGTTTGCCTTTACGTGATTAATCGACGCGCCGCGCGTGACCATCAATGATGCGACCGCGCTGCGCGAGATGATCGCGCAAGATCGCCATGTTTCGATCATTGGCACGCCAAAACAGGTCGAAGATATCGCCCGCAATCGGCACTGCCGAGACGCTGGCATCGACAACGATGTTTCCGACCATGCGCGTCATATCCCAACGCGATAGTCCAAGTTTGCGAGCCTCAAGCACCAGATACGCGCTGATCAGGTTGGTGACCACATCACCGACACCCGGAATTACGCCCAGCGCTGCGTCGAGCCCAAATCGAATGTCGGTGCCTGGAATGCGAAAGGCATGGTCGAGCCATCGCGATAGCGCGCTCAGGCGCTCGAGTACCTGGGCTTCGTCGGGTGTGGCATTCAGGTTGTCTGCGCCGGTTGACGCACCAATCCCTTGTGCAGCAATCACAATCTCTTTTGACGGTAGCGCATTCATGGTCACGCCGGTCTCACCCGAGAGCATTACGGGTTAGAGATAGGTCTTCCGTCACCGAACTCAAGTGAAGGGTTACAGCCCCGCCGTTTGTTCCGCCACGCTGGCCCGGATCCACGCGGTGAAGTTGGGGTGTGCGCTCAGGCCCTTTGTTTGGAATTTGTAGTTCAAACCCTTCAAGTCTTCGGCGATTTTGTCTTGAATGCCACGCGTCGAAATCAGGTAGCCCACCACCAACGGTGTTTTGCCGGCTGCATTTGCCTCGGCCACCCAACTCCGCAGCTTGGCCACGTTGGCTGCGCGAACGGCAGCCGGTGAATCGTCTTGTAGCGTAATGCCCTTGGCATCAAAAAAATTGCCAGCCTTTTTGATGCGCGCGGCATGCGTCGAAATGTGTTTCAACTCGATTGCATTTTCTTGGTCATATGTGGGCCCGTGGCCCAGCACGATCACCACTTCCTTGGCGGGGTCGACGCTGATGGCTTTGGCATGATCGAGCAAAATCTCGGTGATCAATTTGTGCTCGTCCATCGCTGGCGCAATAATCACCTTCGCTGATGTTTTCACGCGTGGCACGTTCAAGTAGCCCGCATCGTCGCGCCGTCCGAAAAGATAGGCCCACTGCCGATAAACCGAGGACTGTTCGGTGACCACTGCGGGCACGACCACCACAGTCTTTGCACCTGCGTTCGTTAGCTTGTCGAGAGCCTCTTGTATGTGGCCCGAGCTCATCATGGCCATGCCAAAGCCAATGGCCGTCGGGTGCTTGGCCGCGAGGGGCGCCACACCTTCTTGCAGCACTTTGTCGCCGCTGGTGCCTGCGCCGTGCGCCACCACCAATACTCCCACGCCATCTCGCACGTTTTCGGCGCTGCCGTACCACGTCCAGTCGGGTGGCATGCGGCCCATGCTGGCGTTGATTTGGTCGTCGGTCATGTCGACATAGCCTGGCACCTTGGTTCGCAAAACGTCCAGGCTGGCTTTGTCCATCTCATGCGCCATGCCCGAGGGCGCGCGCACTTCGTACTGCTGGGCCAGCGCTGGTGTTGCGATCAACGCGATTCCCAGGCTGCAGCGCATTGCAAATTTGGTCATAAGCATTTCTCCCATCCCCGATCTGGCGCCATTTTAGCATGTTCGCGGGCCCGTAAGGTATGAGATACTGACGTCTCGGGGGCATTCACCGGGGGACACATCCATGCATAACTCATCCACAAGCTGGGGCTGGCTGTCGAAGTCGTATCACTGGGTTATTGCGCTGCTGATTTTAGTCATCGTGCCCGTCGGGTTCGTGATGACGGCGACATATCAGTTCAAAATTGACCCCGCCAATGTTGTCGGCGCGCGGATGGAAACAATCCATGTGTGGCTGTCACGTATTCATCAAACCGCAGGATTGGTGGTGCTGATGTTGGTGACGCTGCGCCTGGGCTGGCGGCTTTCCAGCCCCGGGCCAGGCGTGCCGGCTACTCTCGCGGCCTATCAGCGTGTGCTGGCCAAACTCAATCACGCCTTCTTGTACGCGTTGCTGTTTGCTATTCCGCTGTCGGGCTGGGCGGCTATGTCAGCCTTTGGCGAAGCGCCGACCTACTTTTTCTGGCTTGAGGGGCTGCCCAATCTGGTACCCAAGGTGGCGCTGACCGCTCAGTATGGCTACAGCTTTTACGCCGGTATTCATCGCTACGGCATCTATACGGGTGGCGCGCTGCTGTCGCTGCACATCATCGCAGCCCTTTGGCATCAGTTCGTAGTCAAAGACTCGGTGTTGCGGCGGATGTGGCCGCTGGCAAACTAGGACGGGTCACTTAAGCGACGCTGGCCATCCAATCGTTCACCAACTTGGCAAATTTAATCTTCTGTTCTTTTCCCGCGACTACATGCGCGACGTCGAGCAGGTCGATGCCCTTTGCCCCCGGGATGCCGTGCTCAATGGGCTTGGTCAGGCGTGGACCCGTCACAATATCCAAGTGACTATGCACAATCAGCGAGGGGCACTTAATATTTTTCAATTGCGCTGTCACATTGTGCGCTAAGCACGCGTTGATGAAGCGGTCGTGGGCGGCGAACCGGCCGTTGAGTTCGCGCCAAGGGCCTTGCGGCCCCAGCAACTTCTGGTAATTCGCGTTGTAGTATTCAGGCGTAAAACTCAGGATGCAGACGAGGCGTTGAAACGCACTCCACCCGGCATCGCGGTGCGTGATGCGTAGAATTTCAATATGGTCGACAAAGTGCTGGTCGGTGGTGTCGCACCAGGCCCCCATGTTCATCATCGATTTCACCAAGTCAGGCCGCTTGATGGCGATGACTTGCGAAATGCACGCTCCCATCCCCACCAAACCGATCAGATGCACGTTTTGTGTAAAGCCCAAATGCGCCAACAATTGAATGGCATCTTCAGCGTAAAGGTCGATCGACGGCGCCAGCTTCAAGTCGTCATCGGACTCGCCGATGCCGCGATAATCAATAATGACAACGCGATGGTTGTCGGTCAGGCCGCGGGGCAGGTGACCGTCGCCGCCGTGACAGAACGTGCCCCAGCCACCCATCAGCAAGACTGGGTCGCCTTTGGTGCCATGCACTTCGTAATACATGTTGTGGTCGTTAATGCGGGCGATAGGCATGGGCGGGACTCTTTTGGTTGAAGAGCAAAAATGCGTGGCGTTTTTTGCCCGGATTTTGTTGATGGGGCAAGGGCCTCAGGTGAGGCGCCGTCACTGCCGGTGCGTCGCATCCGTCAGGAGCATGCCTTCCATCGTGGTTCGGTACAGGCGCTTGAAGTCGGGATCGTTGCGGTAGACGCGCACCACGTCAATCGCACATCGCGCGATGAGCCGTTGGGTGTGCGGTGACGAGCCATTGCGCAAAATGCCCGCGGCCTCAACGCCGCCAAACAATTGGCCAATCATCCGCACATACTCATTGTGGGTTTTTTCAATCAGCTTGAACTCATCGTGGCCGATGCGCAGGAACAACGCTTCGCCAAACTGCTCCCATAGCAAGGGGTACATGTCGATCACGCCATAGGCCATGTCGGCGGGTGACTTGCCCTTGAGCGCTTGCATATGTGTCACGCCGGTTTGGAAGATTGGATCGAGAATATGAAACAGCAAATCACGCTTGCTGGTGAAGAAGCTATAAAACGTGCTGCGCGCTAGATTGGCAGCATCCAAAATCTCTTCCACGCTGACGTTCTCGATGCCGCGCTCTAAAAACATTTTGGCCCCCACCCTGAGCACATGCTGGCGCATGCGCTCGCGGCGCTGGGCTACACGCGGGCTGCGGGGTGGGGCGTTGCGGGGGGCGGCATTGGTTGGCATCGATTCTCAGCCTAAATACAGAAGTGTATGTTTTCAGACACTTCTGTATGGCATTAGCCGCATGGCCGTCAAGACCGCTCTGTTTATGTCGGTTATGAAGAGTGTCCCGTATCATTTAAGTTTGCAGAGTGTCTCACAAGCGTTGCAAGAGTCTCACGCGCAGATACATAGTGTCTCGCGCGATTCCTGCAAATTTCCGGGCCTCAATGAGAACTATCGAGAAAACTGAACGGATGACGACACTCGGGGCATTCGTTCAAAAGTGCCGCGAGGAGAAGGAATTAAGCCAGCAACAGGTCGCTAAAGTACTCGGTCTCACGCGGTCCGGTTATGCGAGCATGGAGGTGGGAAGGGTCCCAATTGCTCTTGAACACCTTCATCAGCTCTCGTTGGTGTTAGAGGTTCCAATCGCCGTTTTCGCGGCGCTGTATGCGTTTCCCGATAAACCAACTCGACGCAGCCACGATTGGGCCGCAGCCCACGGTTTAAAGGCCAGCCAACTGAGCTTGCTCGCGAAGTTGGTGTACATGGATGACGACGTAGCTGAGAACACCGTCAAAATCATGACCCTATTGCTTGGCCGCGACCATTCCTGGCGCTCTAAGCTTCGCAAGGCTTCCAGCCGGTAAAGCCAACACCTGACCCGCGATGCCGGGTAATACAGCATCTCATTCGCACAAGCGACACCATTAAGCACGCATTAAATTATTACGTGCTTAATAATCACTCTCTGAGACTGAATGCCGAAATTATCATTTTTTTTCAGTAACTTAAAAGATACGACCTTTTCCTGCAAATACCAGTCTGCTCCGATTCTAACCCACCCACCTCCTTTTCATCGGGCTCAGGGAAGCCCTTTCATGATCGACCGGATCACCGGTCTTGGAGCCGAAATGAACGAGAAAAGCATACCGTCACTGGGGGTAGCACCTAGCTGGAAACAAGAAGAGGTTCGCAACGCCGCCATTCCAAAGCATCGATCGCAGGTGGGTTATTGGGTTAGCCGAAAGACGCGAAGTGCGCACAGACACGAGAGCCTATTAGAGAAACACGGTCTGCTTGTGATGGAATTCGACGAACGCGTACTTTGGTACAGAACCCAACCATTCACGCTGGTGTTCGAAACTCCCGAGAATTCAAAAACCCGACATACGCCCGATTTCCTGATTCGGACTGCTGACGGCGACGTAATTGTCGATGTCAAGAACACGCAACACCTAACCTATCAGCGGATCGTTCAAAAACTTCGAGATGTTAGCCATGAGTTTCGTAGACTGGGCACGCGCTATACCGTTATCGATGACTCCGTCATTTGCGCTGAACCGCGCTTCGAAAATGTCAAAACGCTCGGACACTTCTTGCATTGGGATATTCATCCCAACATAGTCAAAGCTGCGAAGCATTTTGTCGCCAACGAGAGCAGTCCAACGCTCGGCGCGCTTCTGAATTACATCGATCAATCGTATAATTTTGAGATCTGCCAAAGCAAAGTTAGCCTCGCGAACCACGGATATATTTTGCTGGCGCAGGGATGTTTCTCATTCGATATCAATCTTCCCATTGATCTCTCACTCGAGATCAAGCGGCGGAGTGTTGCGTCATGTTAAGCTACGTATCGCCCGTTGTTCTGCAGCCCAACCATATCATCATGCTCCATGAGCGTCGGCACAAAGTGTGCAAACGCGAAGGCGATGTGTGGCTTCTTGATCCGTTGAATGGTGATGAACTCAAGCGCGTAAAAGCGCGCGAGGTGGATGAAGGGTTCGCCACGCGAAAAATAACATTCCTCGGACACAATACTGACACGGCAAATCCGTCCTACAGAAGCGCACGCGGGAAAGCCATCGTCGGAGTGCAATCTTTTACAGAGGAACAGGAAGCCTTCGTTGCGCGCAAGGCTGCATATATTGCTGTTCTGGAAGGCGCCCCTAGAGGTTTCCGGACTCCGGAACGCTTGCAAGCATTAATCAATGGTGCTGCGCGCGAACGAAAAGATAAGGACAGTCCCAATTGGAGAACAGTTTATGACTGGAAAAAAGCGAAAGATGACAATAACGGCTCAACAAAAGCGCTGCTGCGTCGCCCCACTTTTAAATCGCCAATGCGTCGCACCAAGTTTAGCTCAGAAGTCACGAACTGTCTGGAGTCCGCTTTCCTAGGTGTGTACCTCGCGACACCGCATACGACTATTGCGGACGCCGCAGGCAGCGCCGTTGATCGTATCAAGGCGCTGAACGTCGTGCTGACGGAAACCAGCAGGCTACCTGATGGAGGCCTGAATACTGCCTTAACGCTTCATGAAATCCCCTCGCGGGCGACTCTGTATCGATACATGAAGTCGCGCATCAACTACGAAGTTCAGGTCAAAAAGTTTGGCGCGGATACCGCTCGCAAGATGCTCCGTCATTCCGGCGGCATTGTCGAAGTACAGAACGCGCTTGAGCTAGTCGAAATGGACAATACCAAATTGAATAACTTGGCCTTCATCGCTGAAAACATTCCGCCAGAACGGCCGTGGTGTAGCGTGGTGTTTGACGTGGCGACTGAAATGCCATTGGGTTTCTACTTGGGCTTCGAGGCGCCGAGTGTGCTCACTTCGCTCGCCGCCCTGGAGATGGCAATATTAGATAAGGGCTGGCTAAAGGACCAGTATCCAAACATTCGCGGGTCGTGGCCAGCTCACGGCACCATGACAACAGTTGGGCATGACAATGGTGCGGAGTACAGCGAAGCATTCCGCGAGACGCTGGCTGGGTTAGGAATTAATACGCAACCAATTCCCCCGCGAACGCCTTACAAGAACGCACACGTGGAACGTTTCCATCGCGGCCTGCAGCAATGCCTTGCTCGTGAACTCGGGGCCACGGGCAATAGACAGTCACCTGCCAATAGCAAGGAGACTTCGCCTCCCGAAAGGCTTCCAACATTGGCACGCTTAAAAGAACTGATCCTGAAGTACATCGTTGAAGTGTATCAGGTTACACAAAAGGAAGGTTCCGGCGAACGTCCGCTCGATAAGTGGATGGAACTTTGTGAAGGGGTCCGTCCTCCCATTCAGGCTGATCATCTGAAAGTCTTGGCAGGCAAAACAGAAAGCTGCCGGGCTCACCATGACGGAATCACTATTTGTGGCATCCAGTATAATGCGGAAATTCTGGGAGTTATTCGCAGAAAGGCACTGAAACCGATCACCGATCAAAAGGTTCGCGGTTTGCCGGTGACAGTGAAAACATTCAAAGCCGACGTAAGTATGATCTATGTTTTAGATCCCGAAACTAACGCGTTCTTCCAGTTGAATGCGGTTAAGCAAGACTTATACCGCGGCGTTTCCGCTATTGAGCACGCGGCGATCAGAAAGCGAGCTCTTGAGCTTTCTCGTGAACGCCTCGGTGCAGATTTCCGTGGCGCTATCTCGGATAAGGACTATGAGCGCGCGAAATGCACTATTCGCGGTGAGCCATACCAGGCCGTCGCAAAAGGGCGTCGCGGTCGTGGCTTGGCGGCAGCTCTACAACAACAGGCCATCGATAGGAACGTGTATAAGGTAAAATCAGCCACCCCTGATCCCCTATTCTATTCAGTACTGGAAAAAGAAACACCGATACCGATTGAAATTCAACCGCCCCATGACGATGGGAGCGATACGGCAGACTCAAATCAAGCCGCCAGTCCTCTAACTATTCAAGAATGCGAGACGGAAGATGCCCCAATGAGCGCCGGGCGTTACTCCGTAACTCTGCTCGAGCCAGGAGCTTAAAATGTCACCCACCGATTTAATCAAACAGGCAAGTGCCATAGGTTTGGCGCATATCCCCTACGAGGCGTTCGTTAACACTCAAAAGGCGCTTTCACTGTTCGTCGATGCCGCTTTGTTTAAACGCAAGGACGCTGTAGCGATCTTGCTTGGGGAGTCCGGCACAGCAAAAACGAATGTGTCACTCGCTGTGAAAAAACTAGTTGAGGAAAATTACGCACACGAAGAAGCACGCGTCGCCTGCCTTACGGTTCCTGCTGATGTGAGCCACAAGGTGCTCATGGCGCGATTCCTACGAGCCGTGGATGACCCGTGGGCTGAAAAGGGAACAGGCCCAGATCGTGAGGCCCGAATACCCGCGGTCTACCGCAATAAAAGGGTCAAGCTGGTAGTCATGGATGAGGGACAGCGGCTTTTCACACGCACGGGCAGGGACCGCGCGAAAGTTGCCGACTCGCTCACCTCACTTATTCAGGATTTGGGTTTACCAGTAATAATGGTCGGAACGGATGAATTGGAAGAATTGCGTAACGCACACGAACCACTTTTCCGCAGATCTCTGATTTACCGCATGAGTAACTTCACCCTAAGTACAACCAAGTCTACTGAGGAATTCAAAGAGGTCCTGAAAGCGCTAAACCAAGTTTCTGCCCGGCCGTTTTCCAATCAGATCATCGAACCGCCGGGGTTGCAGCTTGTTATCAAAGCAACAGGCGGACGCATCGGCAGAATTATTCAACTATTTGAGCTCGCACTGCAAAATGCGTGCTTGGAAGATGCACCAATGGTGAACTACGCGTGCGTTGAGAACGCTGCGCGTGAATTGAGGCAAATCCGATGAGTTACGGATTGTCACCTCTAATCACGCCAGCCGCTGATGAGTCATTGGCGAGCTTCACGCTGCGATATGCAGAACAGAATCAGGTCGGAATGCGAGATGTGATTCGGTTGCTTGATCCGAGTAAAATCTTCCTCCTGAGCGCAACCACGCTATCTCGACACATTGAAGCTTTGTCTCAGCTCACACGCGTGGACGTTCAGGACTTATCGCAGCTTGCATTAAGACCGCAATGTTTACCGTCCCCAGATGTTGCAGAAGCGGAACCGGCAAGATTATCTTTAAAACACGCAATTCTTGCGACCCGCCACAAATACTGCCCGCACTGTCTTCGCGAGAGCCCATATGTTCGCAGAGTGTGGGAGTTAAGGGCTTACCACGCATGCCATGAGCACGGTGTGATGCTGGCTACAACGTGCCATATGTACGTCGGCAGAACAATCTGGACGAGTTAGGTTTTAGAATAGCGGAGAGTTTGGCTCATCTGGGTTGAAGTTCAGGCTGCAGCGTTTTGATGCAGCCGTCGTCTCTCGTTCATCGTTTTGCGTTTGATCTTTTCCCTTCGTGTCA
>CANJSF010000035.1 GCA_947476925.1 Rhodospirillaceae bacterium
AAGCCAAGCCAAGCCAAGCCAAGCCAAGCCAAGCCAAGCCAAGCCAAGCCAAGCCAAGCCAAGCCAAGCCAAGCCAAGCCAAGCCAAGCCAAGCCAAGCCAAGCCAAGCCAAGCCAAGCCAAGCCAAGCCAAGCCAAGCGCCTAAGGCTGATGGCAATCGATAGGGCCATGTCTGAAAGATGTCTTGCGCTGAGAACGCGTTGACGGCGGCAGCTTGGACCCAATGCGCGCCGACGGGCTTTTTGTCGCGAGGCTCGGCCTGAAATCGAATGCGGCCGTAGTCGCCGCTTTCAATCATCTGCTTTGTTGATTGCATGAACCGCGCTTCATCGCGGTCAATGGGCGGCAGGACACTGATTCCCGGAATGTACAAAGCTGCACAGAGAATCGTCAAAAGCCAGAAAC
Organism: Rhodospirillaceae bacterium; assembly: GCA_947476925.1. GTDB lineage: Bacteria > Pseudomonadota > Alphaproteobacteria > Rhodospirillales > Rhodospirillaceae. The sequence goes on from CANJSF010000035.1 coordinate 406, forward strand.
GACGAACGCCCGACGTAAAGTCGAGCGTTCGAATATTCATCGCCGCAATCTGGAAGAGTTAGCGCGTTGGAACGGGCTCAGCGCCGCTGTAGTCGTAAAAGCCCTTGCCAGATTTACGGCCAAGCCAGCCTGCTTCCACATACTTTACGAGCAGCGGGCAGGGACGATATTTGGAATCGGCCAAACCATCGTGAAGCACGCTCATGATCGCCAAGCACGTATCCAGGCCAATAAAGTCGGCCAGTTCTAACGGGCCCATCGGGTGATTGGCGCCTAACTTCAGCGCCATATCGATGGCTTTCACCGTGCCGACGCCTTCGTACAATGTATAGACAGCTTCGTTAATCATCGGAATCAAAACGCGATTGACGATGAATGCCGGGAAGTCTTCCGACGAAACGGTTTGCTTGCCCAACTTCACGGCAAATTCACGCACGCCCGAGAAGGTTACTTCTTCGGTGGCAATGCCGCGAATCAGTTCCACGAGCTTCATGACGGGAACAGGGTTCATAAAGTGCAAACCCATGAACCGCTCTGGGCGGTCGCTGACAGCGCCAAGGCGCGTGATCGAGATCGACGAGGTGTTAGAGCACAATATGGCTTCGGGCTTCAGCACTGGGCAGATCGTCTTGAAAATTTTCTTCTTTACTTCTTCGTCTTCGGTCGCCGCTTCGATCACCAGATCGCGATCTTTCATAATGTCCATCGATGACGACGTCTTGATGCGGGCCAAGGCCGCGATTTTATCGGCTTCAGTGAGCGTGCCTTTGCTGACCTGGCGGCTCATGCCTTTGTCGATGGCCGCTATGGCGCGTTTCAACTGGTCTTCGTTGATGTCGCAAATGGCGACGTCAAAACCTGCCATGGCCGAGACGTGGGCAATCCCAGAGCCCATTTGACCGGCGCCGACCACGCCCACGGTTTTAATGTCGACGGGCGTTTTGGATTGTTTTGTAGACGCGTTCATGGGTGCACGTCCTGCATTGTCGTTCATGGGCTGTCAGATCCTTTGGTGTTGACGTTCTGTCGCAATGCCGAGGCGGGCCTTTAGCCCAGACCCTTGGTCATTTCCGGGATAAGTTGGAACAGGTCACCCACGACGCCGTAATCGGCGACTTGGAAGATCGGCGCTTCCGGGTCCTTATTGATTGCAACGATAACTTTCGAGTCTTTCATTCCGGCCAGATGCTGAATCGCGCCTGAAATGCCAACCGCGATATAGAGGTCAGGGGCAACAATCTTGCCGGTCTGGCCAACTTGGTAGTCGTTGGGCACGAACCCCGCATCGACCGCGGCGCGCGATGCGCCAACGCCAGCGCCGATCTTGTCGGCTAAAGCTTCGATAATTTTGAAATTCTCGCCCGAGCCCATGCCGCGTCCGCCCGAGACAACAATTTTGGCAGATGTTAGTTCGGGGCGCTCAGACTTGGACAATTCTTGACCCACAAACGTTGACACGCCGGGATCGGCGGTCGTCGCAATATTCTCGATAGCGGCTGAGCCACCATCGGCGGCTGCTTTGTCGAACGTGGATGTGCGAACCGTGATGACCTTTTTTGCGTCTTTCGATTGCACGGTTGCTAGTGCGTTTCCGGCATAGATGGGGCGGATGAAAGTGTCGGCCGATACGACAGCCGAGATGTCTGATATTTGCGCCACATCCAACAGGGCCGCAACGCGCGGCAGAACGTTTTTGCCGGTTGTCGTCGCCGCCGCGAGAATGTGCGTGTAATCGCCAGCAACGCTGACAATCAGGTTGGCCATGGGTTCGGCCAAGTTATGCGCAAACGAATCGCCGTCCGCGACCTTCACTTTGCTAACGCCACCAATTTTGGCGGCGGCGGCAGCCGCGCCGGCGCAGCCTTTGCCGATGACGAGTACATGGATATCGCCACCGATTTGCTTGGCGGCCGTAATGGCACAAAGCGTGGCGGGTCGGACTTCAGCGTTATCGTGTTCAGCAATGACCAGACAAGACATCACAGCACCTTCGCTTCATTGCGAAGCTTATCGATTAAAGTGGGAATGTCGGGCAGTTTGATACCGCCTTTGCGTTTGGCGGGCTCTTCAACTTTCAAGGTTACCAAGCGCGGCGCCACATCAACGCCCAGGGCGTCGGGTGCCATGGTTTCAATGGGCTTCTTTTTCGCCTTCATAATGTTGGGCAGTGACGCATAGCGCGGCTCGTTCAAGCGCAAATCTGTTGTCACAATGCACGGCAATTTCAGGCTGACCGTTTCAAGCCCGCCGTCGACTTCGCGGGTGACAGCGGCTTTGTCTCCTTCAATTACAACTTTCGAAGCGAACGTGCCCTGCGACCAGCCCAGCAAGGCTGCCAGCATTTGGCCGGTTTGATTCGAATCATCGTCGATGGCTTGTTTGCCAAGAACGACCATTTGGGGGTTTTCTTTAGCGACAATCGCCTTGAGCAGCTTGGCTACGGCCAAAGGCTGCAACTCGGCATCGGTTTGCACCAAAATGCCGCGATCAGCGCCCATGGCAAGTGCGGTGCGGATGGTTTCTTGGGCCGCGAGAGGGCCCATGCTGACGGCCACGATTTCGGTGACCTTGCCGGCCTCTTTCATGCGCACGGCCTCTTCGACGGCGATCTCGTCGAAGGGATTCATGGACATCTTAACATTGGCAAGTTCAACGCCTGTCTGGTCCGCTTTGACGCGAACTTTGACGTTGTAATCGACCACGCGCTTAACGGCGACAAGAACCTTCATCGGCTCATTTCCGCAATTGATGGAAGTTAAAGTACTCCAGTCTTGCCCCAATCAGCGCCATTTTCCAGGCGTTCTTGAGGCGGCGGTAGAACTAGTCCGTTGCCCCTGGGGTGTCAAACGAATTGATATTGCGGTGCAGCATGAATTTAAGAAAGTTCGTTCTGCGAATGGGGTTCTGGTCCATCGCAGCGCAATATCTGGTGTCTACCGATTTTGACCTGGTACCCAAAGCACATCGCCCTGGCCGGCGGCATGGTTTGCCGCCCTGGCAATAACGAAAAGGTGGTCCGATAATCGATTGATGTAGGCAATGGATAGCGGGTTGATGATTTGGCTTTCGGCCAGCAGCGTGATCTCGCGCTCAGCCCGCCGGGTGATGGTTCTTGCCACATGGAGGTACGCTGCCAACGGTGTGCCGCCAGGCAAGATAAAGGAGTTCAATGGGGCTAAGTGAGCATTGAAATCGTCGATTTCGCGCTCCAGGCGATCAATCTGGGCCTGCACAATGCGTAACGCGCTGCCGGGTTTTTCGTTATTCGAAAGTGGCGTGCATAAATCTGCGCCGAGATCGAACAGGTCGTTTTGAATGCGGCCCAAGCATTGATCGAACACGGGCTGCAATCCACTTATGCTTAGGCGCGCGACACCAATGGCGGAATTGGCTTCATCAACGGTGCCGTAAGCACCAACGCGGATATCGTGTTTTTTCAGGCGCGACCCATCGCCAAGGGAGGTCTCGCCGTTATCGCCGCCGCGCGTGTAAATTTTCGTCAGTTTGACCATGATGCTGTTTGCCGTGCTGAGGGATGTTGATCTTACGTCGCTCCGATGATTGCCGCTACAGGTCGTGCAGTCGATTTGCAGGCAACGCTTCATAGCTTATGCTGTCGCCGTGCCTTAGACACCGTCCATGTAACATTGATTTGGTGCGCCTGCTCGTGACCCGTTTGGCTTCTCAGCTCTCGATCTATCTTGGGCGGCAGTTTTTGGCCGCACTCGGAGGCGTGTTAGCTGTGTTTCTGGGGTTGATCCTGCTTTTCGATACAATCGAGCTTTTGCGCCGGACAACTCGTGCGGGAGGGGCCGACCTCATCACGCTTTTTGGCTTGGCAATGTTGAAAGCTCCATACACCATCCAAAACACTTTGCCTTTCGCGGTGATGATTGCCGTGATGTTCGCGCTGTTTCGTCTGGCGCGCAATCATGAGCTGGTGGTGATGCGCTCGGTGGGCGTTTCGGTCTGGCAAGCTTTGGCACCTTGCGTGGCGTTAGCCGCATTCATCGGCGTTTTTGTACTGACGGTCTTTAATCCACTGGCGGCGGGGTTTCTGAGCACCTACGAGCGCAAGGCCGACACGTTGGCGGGCAGCGGAAGTGCGACACTTGATATCGGCGAGACCGGCTTTTGGCTGCGTGAAGTCAAAGACGGCCAAGCATCAATCGTTCACGCTAACGGCGTGCGTCAGCAAGACACGGGCCTTGCGCTTAGCGGCATTACCATTCTGATCACCAACTCAAAGAATGAATTGCAACGGCGGGTCGAGGCGGAACACGGCGAGCTACGCGGCGGCGTGTTTACGCTTGAGAAGACGTGGGAGCTTGAGCCCGGCCGCCCATCTGTGCGCCACGACACGTTTACACAAGCCACTGCGATCACCTTGGCGCAGATCCAAGATAGTTTCGCCGACCCCGAGACGTTGTCGGTGTGGGACTTGCCCGAGTTCATAGCTGTCTCCCAAGCCGCCGGTTTTTCCGCCTTGCCCCATCGGATGTATCTTCAATCGCTATTGGCCAAGCCGATGATGTTGTGCGCCATGGTGCTGTTGGCTGCATCATTCTTTCTCACGTCTGAAACACGCATGGCGGGATGGACGCTGCGCGGCGCCGCAGGTGTTGGCGCAGGCTTCCTGTTGTATTTCTTTAATCAGTTCACTTATCAGCTAGGCGCAAACACGACACTGCCGATTGGTTTGGCGGCTTGGGCGCCAGCGGCCATCGCCATGTTGCTCAGCTTGGCATTTCTCTTTTATCGCGAAGATGGCTGAGAGTCATGCTCACCATTCTGCGGGCATGAACTCACGCACGTTCACGCTAGCAGCCATTGCCGTTATTGCGGTGAGCGCCGTGCGCCTTGCTCTGTTGGCTGCGCAACCTGTTCCTTTGTCAATGGATGAGGCGCAGTATTGGTTTTGGTCGCGTGACTTGGGGTGGGGCTATTTTTCCAAGCCGCCGCTATTGGCCTGGCTGATCGCAGCTACAACTTCGGTTTGTGGGGATGGTGAGTCCTGTGTTCGCCTGAGTTCTCCCGTGCTTCATGCGGCGACATCGCTCGTAATTTTTGGAATTGGCCAACAGTTCTATAGCACGCGCGTCGGGCTGTGGAGTTCCATCACATATGCCTTGCTGCCCGGCGTTAGTTTTTCGGCCGTGCTTGCGTCAACGGATGTGCCGTTGCTGTTTTGCTGGGCAGTGGCACTGTATTCCATCGCGCGATTGCTAACGGAAAATCAAACGCGATGGTGGGTATTGCTTGGCGTTGGTCTCGGCGTGGGCTTGCTCAGTAAATATGCCATGCTGTTCTTTTTGGTGTGCATCGCTTTGGCCGCGCTGATGGATCTCCATTTTCGCAGGCTACTGACGAGCACTAAGGCCGGACTGATGATGGCGTTCGCCTTGCTGATCGCCTCACCCAATATTATTTGGAACGTCACGAATAGTTTTGTGAGCTATCGCCATACGATCGGGACCATGAATCTGGGTGATGATCTTTTTCACCCGACGAAAGTTGCTGAGTTTATCGGCTCTCAGTTTGGGGTCTTCGGTCCAATTTTGTTTGCAGTTCTGCTGTGGGTCGTGTGGCGGAACTTGTCGTCACTGCAGGCCGCCTCGCGCGCAGATAAAATTTTGGTCGCCTTCACTCTGCCTATGATCGTGATTATGGCGGGTCAGGCGCTATTATCGCGGGCTAACGCCAACTGGGCGGCAACGTCTTACGTGGCAGCGACAGTTTTGGTGTGCGCCTGGTGTGTTCGCCACAGCAAGACGTGGCTGCTCCAGGCGACGATGCTATTGCATTTGCTACTTGCGGGGGTGTTGTACGGCTATAACGATCTTGCAAATGCATTCGGCATTACGCTGACGCGCAAGACCGATCCGTTGTTGCAGTCGCGTGGCTGGGATCGTGCTGGGGATTGGTCGACACAATTGGTCACAAGTCATCCAGGCGTGCGTATGCTTTTTGAAGATCGCCGCACGATGGCTGAACTCATGTATTACACCTTGCCGCATCCGCTAAACGCCGAGATGTGGAACCCAGAGCGAAAGCGCAATAACCACTTTGAAATGAACAGCCGCATGGACTCGGCCATGGGTGAAGACTTTATTTATGTCACCCGATTTCAACCAAGTCAGGCCGTCATGGCCGCCTTCGAGGCTGCCCGACCCCTCAGCGGTTGGCAGTTTTCAGCCTATCCTGGCCACGAGATTGCGTTGAATGCCTTTCTTCTGCACCGGTTTCGTGGATACAGTAGCCAAGACGTATCGCCCGACCGGACATCGCCACCCGAATGATTCCATTTCTCGAACGTGCCTGGAATGATCTCAAGGCCCAGCCTAGTCGCTGGATCTTGTGCCTTGTGGTGTTCTTTATGTTCTTTCCAGGTTTTGACATCTGGATCAGCCGCCAATTTTATCAGCCCGGCATCGGCTTTGTTTGGGACGAAGGCGGATTGCTGGAGTTTGTGCGAGCCGCCATCCCCGTGATCATTCTCGGTGCCTTTGTGTTTGCCATTGCCTTGTGGGTTGCAGGTATTTGGTACGAACAATGGTTCTGGGGCATGACCACCAACCGTGCGATCTATTTGATGGCGACATTGATCGTCGGGCCAGGATTGATCGTTGAATCGATCTTAAAGCCCAATTGGGGACGGGCGCGACCCAAAGACCTGACGATCTTTGGTGGGCAAGCCGATTATACACCGCCCTTGTGGATTGCCGATGAATGCCAGCGCAATTGCTCGTTTGTCTCGGGCCACGCCGCCATCGCGTTTTGGGTGTCGGCCTTCGGGTTCATACTGCCCCAAAAATGGCGCATGCTCGGCGTTGGCCTAGGCCTAACGTTTGGCGCGCTTGTCGGCTGGGTTCGCATCATCCAGGGCGGGCATTTTTTCAGCGATGTCGTATATGCCGGAATCATTGTCATTATTGTAAACGCGTTTTTTTATCGCCTCATCATTTTGCGCGAGGCGGCCAAAGAACATCTTCCATAAGCGACGAGCAGCATGGCCATCGGCAAACGACTGAAGTCGCTGGTTGATCGCATGCGGCCCATTGACCAGCCACCATCGCCGTGGCGGCCATTCGATGCGCCCTATCCGTTGTTGTCCTCGTTCGATCCCGCATCAGGCGGCGTGGCCCCGAGCCAAGGATTGTTAGCGATTTGGCATTTGGGTGTGCGGCCGCAATGGCTGAAGGTTGCCCCCGTGAGCAATTTGCAACTCGCCATTCGCGGCGCTGCTCAATCAGAAAGCATTCTATTTTTCAGGCCCAACGGCGGCGTTTATCTAGCCTGGGCAGCCGTGCAATCCCCAGCATTGATCGTCAATGCCCTTTTTTTAGTCCAAAAGCTAAGGCCGGCGTTGCAGGCGGTGCCTTTGGCAGGCGAAATAGAACTGCCCGACAACTTAAAGCCGTTAGAGTTTTCATTGCCGCCGGGTACTGTGGAATAGGCGCGGTCGTACGATCGTCTGCGAGAACCTTCAATTGAAAGTTGGGAGATAAAATGCGCAAAGGTTATGTCGATACGCCCATGGGCCAAGTTCATTATCGGGAACATGGCACCGGCCAGCCGCTGGTGCTGCTGCATCAAACCGCATGGGCTTCAGTTCAATTCAAGAACGCAATCCCGGTGCTGGCCGAGCGAGGCTTGCGTGTGATTGCACTCGACACGCCGGGCTATGGTATGTCCGATGGTCCCGCCTCACCGCCGCGCATTGAAGATTATGCTGACAATCTTCGCCATGCATTCGATGGATTAGGCTTAAAGAGCGCTCATATCGCCGCCCATCATACCGGCGTTTCGATAGGACTATCCTTTGCGGCCCGTTACGCTGATCGTGTGGATCGACTCGCTTTGCATGGGGTGCCGCTCTACACGCCCGAGGAGCGCGCGGTGAGATTGGCGCGGCCTCATTTTGATCAAACACCGCTTGCCGATGGTGGGCACTTGCAGCAGCGCTTTGTGAAAAGCCGCGAGATGTCGCCTGGCGCCAGCCTTGAGGCAATTCATTGGTCTACCGTACTGTTTTTTACGGCCGGGCCGCTCGAGTGGTATGGACACCACGCGGCATTCACCTACGACAGTGGCGCCGACTTGCTCAAACTCAAGGCGCCGACACTCATTATGTCGAATACGGGTGACTCTCTCCATAATGTGGTCGAACGCATTCAAAAAATACGACCGGATTTTTCATACGCGATTATGGATGGCGGCACGTATCACTTGGTCTACGACGAAGGTGCGGCCTGGGCGAAGATCGTTGCTGATTTCGTTCTTGAGAGTAAAGCGTGAGCCCACGGCGCAGTTATATCGGCGGACCCTTCGGCCAGCTTCATTTGCGAACGCTGGGCGAGGGGGTTCCGCTGATTCTCTCGCACCAGTCGCCGAGTTCGTCAGATATGTTTCGCGCCGCGTATGAGTTTTTAGCCGCGGCGGGCATAAAAGCCATTGGCATCGACACCCCTGGCTACGGCGGTTCTGACGTTCCGCCGCCGCGTCCGTCCATTGGCGACTATGCCAAGATGTTCGCGCCCGTTCTGGATCACTTCCATTTGGCAAGTGCTTGCTTTTTGGGACATCACACAGGCGCGGCCAACGTGACCGAGTTTGCTGTTCACCACCCCGACAGCGTCACAAAGCTGATCTTAAATGGCCCACCCTTGTTCACGGGCGAAGAGCGGGCCGAACGCAATGCAAAACCTGCGGGGCCCATTCCGCCAGTGGCGGATGGCAGCCACTTAAGCAAGCGATTTCAAGGGCGCGTTGCTGCCACGGTTGGATGGACGAGGCTCGATGCCATGCAAAAGAACTTCGTACAAACGTTGTCGGCTGGTGATACATTTTGGTACGGCCATAAGGCTGCATACGAATACGACTTTGCCCTCGCTTTTATGGGCCTGAAAGTTCCGACTTTGATTCTCACTAACACCGGAGATGATATTTATCATCTGGCGCAACGGGCACGCGCGGCGCGGCCCGATATGTCGTATATCGAATTGACGGGCGGCACCCATGATATTGTCGACGAGCAGCCAGAAATCTGGGCTGCAGCGGTTGCGAAGTTCGTCAGGGGTGACTGATCTGCCCATTCCTGCCACGCGCGCGCCTTCGGTTCATCTGCACAGCGTGGCGACGGCCTATCCGCCGTTCTGCTTCGGCCAAGACGAGATTATGGCCAAGGCATCGCAAGTCTTCGGTCACAAGCCTGAGCTCATGCAGCGGATGATCAAAAGTTACGGCAACGCCGGCGTCAACACGCGCTATTCGTGTGTGCCCTTGGAATGGTACGCCACCGATCATGGCTGGCCCGAGCGCATGCGGCTGTTTGAGCAGCACGCGTTGGCGCTGCTGACCAGCGCGGGCAATCGTGCATTAGAACTGGCAGGCGTCGCGTCGACCGAAGTTGCCGCGACGGTCACAGTCTCCTCGACTGGCATTTCGACGCCGAGTTTGGATTCTCTGCTTCAAGAACCATTAGGCTTGCGCCCCACAGTACAGCGTTTGCCGGTGTTTGGATTGGGGTGCGCAGGCGGCGTGATTGGATTATCGCGGGCCGCCGCTTTGGCGCGGTCAATGCCGGGCGAGTGGGTGTTGTTCATGTGCGCCGAGCTTTGCGGCCTTACGTTTCGCCGCTCTGACGACAGCAAGGCCAACATTATCGGCACAACCATTTTTGGCGACGGCGCTGCAGCGATTTTGCTGCGCGCTGACGCTGCGGGGATGGAGCAGGCCGACGCGCCTCGCGCCTCGCTTGACTGTTGGGGTGAGCATACATGGCCCGGCACGCGCGATGTCATGGGCTGGAGCGTTGAAGACAATGGGCTAGGCGTAATTTTCTCACGCCACATCCCGACGCTGGTACGCAATGAAATGCGTGGTGCGAGTGATGAGTTTCTCGCGCGCATGAAATTGACCATGGCCGACATCGACGGCTTGATCGTTCATCCCGGGGGTGAAAAAGTTATCTCAGCCATCGAACAGGCTTATGGTCTTGAGGCTGGAGCACTGATTGAAGCCCGAGATGTTTTGGCCGAGCGCGGCAATATGTCGGCAGTCACCGTTCTGGCTGTGCTGGAAAAAATGCTAGCCCATGGCAAAACCGGACGCCACCTGATGACCGCGCTTGGCCCGGGCTTCTCAGCGGGGTTTGCCGTCATGACTTTGCAATGAACTACGCACTTGGTGTTCTACTACTCGTGACCTTGTCGCGGCTTGTGGAACTGCTTGTATCGGCGCGCAATACGAGGCTGCTAATGGCCGAAGGGGCTGTTGAAGTCGGAGCCGGGCACTACCCGTTTATCGTTGCAGTTCATGCGGCTTGGTTCATGGCGCTATTAACGTGGATTCTGATTTTCCCTCAACCCATGAACCTTGGCTGGTTAGCTGCTTACGTGGGGGTGCAAGTTCTTCGCGGCTGGGTGTTTGTGTCGTTGGGGCGCTACTGGACCACGCGCATCATCGTTCCGCGCCACGTGCCCCTCATTCGTCGGGGGCCCTATCGCTTTTTGCGACACCCGAACTATGTGGTTGTGGTTTTCGAGATTGCAATATTGCCATTGGTGCTGGGTGCGTGGCCGGTTGCGGTGGCTTTCTCGGCTTTGAATGCCGCCGTGTTGTTTGTGCGCATCAAAGCTGAGAATCGTTCGTTTGAATCGCGTTCGGTTTAGATACCATCCAAGGTAATGCCAGCAGCGAAGCGGCAATAAGAGCTGCTAATAACATCCAAGCGTCGTTAAAGCTCATGGTCGCGGCCGCACGTTCGACCAAAGGTGTCAGCGTTTCCTGGGTCGTTGCGTCGACGGCTCCTAACGGTAGGCCATTAAAGCGATCCAGCGGCAGCCCGACGAAACTTGCCATTTCGCGATTTCCAGCCTGAAGTTGCGCCACAATCTCCTCGACATGAAGTACGGGTCTTGTCTCGATCACCGTGTCAATGATTGCAAGGCCGACAGCACCACCAACGTTTCGCATGAGATTAAAGACAGCCGACGCTTGCGGCACAAGCCCCGGTGCCAACTGGCCTAGCGATAATCGTGTGACGGGCAAAAGGCACAACATCACCGCCGCGCCACGCAGCACTTGCGGCCAAAATAAATTGTCAAAATCCCAAGCCGGCGTGGCCATTGCGTTTGCCGCTGCCCCGAGCGCGAACAAACCATAGCCGGCCAACGTCATTAGACGCGGGTCCATACGCGTCTCGCTCCAACTTGCAAGCGGCGCAATCAACAGCTGTGTCGCCCCCATCACGACCATGACGGTGCCAATTTCTATGGGGCTATGGCCGCGTACAATTCCTAAAAACAAGGGCAGCAGATAAACCGACCCAAATAACGCCATGCCCAAAACAAAACTATAAATGGCCCCAATCGCAAAAGTGCGGTCGCGAAAGACCGCGATATTGATCAGCGGGTCATGTGTTGTTGCGCACCGCCAAACTCCGGCCGCGCCTGACACCAAACAAAGGGCGGCCATGCTCAGCGTTTGAACAGCCAGCCAACCCCAGCCGGGAGCCTCTTTTAATGCCAGTTCTAGCGTGGCCAAGAACACGACAATCAAGCCAAGCGTGAAGACATCAAGCGAGCGTGCGCTTGCCCAATTTGGTTTGTCGACCTGAATCAACCACCCCACCAAGATGGCAACAACCAAACCAGGGCCAAGGTTGATCAAGAATAGCCAATGCCAAGAGAATGTTTCCGTAATCCACCCGCCGACGAAGGGGCCGACGGTCGGCGCTAACATGGCCAGCCCGCCGCCGATCATTGTGGCGATCATTTGTTGCCGCGGCGGAAACAAAAGAAACGCTGCGGTAAAGACAAGGGGAATAATCGCGCCGCCAAACAGCCCTTGCACAAAGCGCAATACCAGCAAGATTTCGTGGCTCGGCGACGCCGCACAGCCAACGCTGGCCAACACAAAGCCCAGCATAGCCGTGACGAACAACCAGCGCGTTGACATCACACGCGTCAGCCAGCCCGTTAGTGCAATGGCGATGACTTCGGCAATGAGGTACGTGGTTTGGATATAGCTGAGCCGGTTAGCCGGGATGTGCAGGGCCAGTTGAATATCCAGCAGCGAACTTGCCACGATTTGGATGTCGAGAATGGCAAAGAACATGCCGACAGCCATAGCGGTGAAGCCGAGCCAGTTGCGCCAAGATGCGGGTGCGTTCATTTCTCGCTCCAGGCCATCACGCGCTTGGCAGTCGCAAAATCGAGCCCTGCGCGCGCCAGTACACCGATATCGCGGTGGTCGGTCTCACGCGTGCGTGCGGTCGTGCGATAGGGCCCCAGCCGGCGTCGGCGCGCGATGGCCAGACCGGCTTGGAAATCTGAATCTGCGCCTGACTCATTGGCGATGGCTTTTTGAATAATCTCTTTTGCCACACCTTTGGCGCGGAGTTTGGCAATTGTCTTGGCGCGTGGCTTTTTGAGGGCTTGGTCAAAGCGCACCCGGCCTTCCGCATAGAGCTCGTCATTGACGGTGCCGTTGGCGACCAGCGCGATAACGATCTCATCTATAGCGACATAGGCCTCGGCGCGAAGCTCGGGCTTCTCGACGGTCATCTTCAATACACGACGGCGCAAGACTTGGCGTAGGTTGGCGGAACTTGAGCTAAAGCGCTTGAGGTAGTAGGCGGCAATGTTTCCCAAGCGGCGTTTCGTTGGCAGTTTGGCAGGCCGCTTGGTGCGTGGCTCACGCGACGGCTTCTTTGGCGTCTTAAAATCTGCTATTGCCATCAGTTGTCGACAGGCATAAACCGCACAAAATTAGGGTCCAGCCAGACTGTGCCATGCGCGACGTGACGAATTCTACTGCCGTGTTTTCCATCCCGCTGCCCCGCACCATGGGCAGCGTGAATTGGCTTGGCATGTGGGAACTCTACATGAAAGAGGTCCGCCGGTTTTGGAAAGTTGTGGTCCAAACAGTTGCCGCCCCCGTCATCACCAGTCTGATGTTTCTACTGGTGATGGTGTTTGCCTTCGGCCGCCAGGGCGTGATGATTTCGGGCTACCACTTTGCTGACTTTTTGGTGCCTGGCCTGATCATCATGACCATGATCCAGAATGCATTTGCCAATACGTCATCATCGATTTTGGTGGCTAAAGTCCAAGGCAACATTGTTGATGTCCTTATGCCGCCCTTGAGCGCATTTGAACTGACCGTAGCCTGGATTATGGGTGGCGCGACCCGTGGGGTGGCTGTGGGTATCGCTTGTGTCACCGTGATGGGCTTTGTCGCCGATTTGCATCTGCACAATATTTGGTTGATCATTTTTCACGGCATTGCAGGATCGCTGTTTATGTCATCGGTCGGTGTGATCGGCGCGATTTGGGCTGAAAAATTCGACCACATGGCTGCGATCACAAACTTTGTTGTCACGCCACTGACATTTTTATCCGGCACATTTTACACGGTCGATCGGCTGCCCGAGTGGGGCCAGTTCATCGCCCATTACAACCCGTTCTTTTATAACATCGACGGGTTTCGTTATGGATTCTTGGGCCAGCAGCCCAGCCAGCCTGTTCTCGGGGTCGTCGTTCTAACGGTGCTCAACATCGCACTGTTCATTACGGCCTATTTGATGATCCGACGAGGATACAAGCTCAAAGCCTAATTGGTTTTGGGCCCATTGCGCCCAATCTTCATTGCCCGAGCCGTTGACAAGATAGGCCTTTGGCGCAATCAATATGGGCGGAACGGGCGGTTTTTAGGAACCGCCCCAATTTTTTTCTAAATGCCTTTTCTATCGTTTTCGATCCGAGACCCTGACCGGTCTCAATGCCGAGTGTTTTAACGATCTTGTCGTGAAGGTTAAGAAAGGAAGAGAAATGTCGATCGCCGCTGTAATGCCGACCTATGCCAGAACCGATGTTGTGTTTGATCGGGGCGAAGGGGCGTGGCTGTATGCCACCGATGGGCGACGCTTTCTCGACTTTGGCGCCGGCATTGCTGTCACGGCCTTGGGGCATGCCCATCCGCATCTGGTGGCTGCCTTGAAAGCCCAAGCTGAAAAACTTTGGCATACATCGAATCTGTACCGGATTGCCGGCCAAGAGACGTTGGCCGAGCGGCTGGTGGCTGCGTCTTTTGCCGATACCGTGTTTTTCTGTAACTCTGGGGCCGAGGCCATGGAGTGCGCGATTAAGATCGCGCGGCGTTATCATCAGGCCCAGGGCGCCAAAGAAAAATTCCGCGTGATTACGGCTCGCGGTGCATTTCACGGGCGCACATTGGCAACCATCTCTGCCGGCGGACAAGAAAAGCATTTGGATGGTTTTGCACCAAAGGTTGACGGGTTTGATCAGGTCGCGTTCGGCAACATGAATGAAATGCGTGCTGCCATTACGCCGCAGACGGCTGCCATTGTTGTTGAGCCGATTCAGGGTGAGGGTGGAATTATCCCGGCCGATCTCGAGTATTTGCGCAACCTGCGAACCGTCGCCGATGAGTTTGGCTTGTTGCTGATATTCGACGAAGTGCAGTGCGGGCTTGGTCGTACCGGTAAACTGTTTGCGCATGAATGGGCAAACATGAAACCTGATGTCGTCGCCTTGGCTAAGGGGCTCGGCGGCGGTTTCCCTGTGGGCGCTTGCCTTGCCAGCGAGAAAGCTGCGCAGTTTATGGTGGCGGGTACGCACGGCTCGACGTTCGGGGGCAACCCCTTGGCCATGTCTGCGGCCAACGCGGTACTTGATGTTGTTTTGGCGCCGGGATTTTTGGATCAGGTCACTGCTACGGCTGAAAAATTGTGGGCCAAGCTACGGCCGCTCGTTGCGAAGTACCCGAAAATCTACGACGAGGTTCGTGGCAAGGGCTTGATGATCGGCTTAAAATGCCATCTTCCGAACAAAGATGTCGTTGAGAAATTCATGGCGCATGGTTTGCTGTCTGTTGTCGGCGGCGAGAATGTCGTGCGGTTGTTGCCGCCACTGATTATCGGTGACGCTGAAATCGATGCAGCGATCGTCATGATCGAAAAAGCCTCTGCTGAGCTGTCGAGTTAAGCCATGTCTCACCAAACATCACCGACCCCAAAGCACTTTCTCGACCTCGACCAACTCGACGCTGCAACGTTGCGTCACATCCTCGACCTGGCCAAATCGATGAAGCGCGGGCAAATGCCCAGCGGCAATGCACAGCCCTTGGCGGGCAAGTCGATTGCATTAGTATTTGAAAAGCCGTCAACCCGTACGCGTGTCTCGTTTCAGGTGGGTATGACGCAGTTGGGCGGCAACGCGCTTGTGCTCTCGCCACAAGAAACTCAAATCGGACGAGGGGAGACCATCGCCGATACAGCGCGTGTGCTCTCGCGTTACGTCAATGCCATTATGTTGCGCACGCATGCCGCCCAAAACCTCAAAGATCTCGCAGCTTTTGCGGGAGTTCCCGTCATCAATGGTCTGACGGATGATTCTCATCCCTGCCAGATTATGGCCGACATCATGACCTATGAAGAACGTAAGGGGCCCATCGAGAAAGCTGTCATCACGTGGTGCGGCGATGGCAACAATGTTGCCGTTAGCTGGGTGCATGCGGCAGCGCTATTTGGCTTTGAGTTGCGCCTTGCTTGCCCGGAAAGCCTTCGCGTGAAGCCTGCAGTGATTGAGGCAGCGAAAGCTAAAGGCGCAAGAATTATCGAAACAGCCGATCCCGGAGCAGCGGCGCGGGGCTCTGACTGCTTGATTACCGATACGTGGGTTTCGATGGGCGACGAGGAAGGCAATCGACACAATCAGTTGCACGGCTTCCAAGTCAATGACGCGTTGATGGCGTTGGCCAAACCTGATGCCGTTTTTATGCACTGCCTACCTGCTCATCGCGGAGAGGAGGTCACAGCAAGTGTCATCGACGGCGCACAATCGGTCGTTTGGGATGAAGCCGAGAACCGGCTCCATGCCCAAAAAGGCATCCTTGTGTGGTGCATGTCGTGAATGATGCGCTCGCCGACCGCAATCACGCGGTCGACATTTGCCAGCCTTTCGTCCTCGCTGATGGCGCGTTTCGTGGGCGATTTGTTCGCCTGACGAATTCAGTGACAGCTATTATCGAACGCCATCGCGATCCACAGGCAGTCTCGGAGTTATTGTGTGAAGCCATGGTCGCCGCCGTCGCATTGGCCAGTGGCATAAAATACGATGGTGTCTTTACTCTGCAGGCTCAAGGCCAGGGCTCGGTGCATACGCTCGTCACCGATGTTACATCTCAAGGCGTTTTACGCGGTTGTACGAAATTTGATGCCGATAAAGTGGCCGTCGAGCTTGAGCGGGGCAAACCCGATCACCTCGCCGCGCACCTGTTGGGGGCGGGTCATCTCGCCTTCACCGTCGATCAAGGTCCTGACACTGAACGCTACCAGGGCATCGTCGAGATGATTGGCGGCAACATTGCCGACTCGGTGCACAACTATTTTCGCCAATCCGAGCAACTCGCCTCTGCACTGATGATTGCTGTCGCGCCACCTGGCTCTAAAAATGTGACGTCATGGACCGCAAGCGCCTTGGTTATCCAACGTATGCCTGACGTGGGCGGGCGGCCTTTACTGTCAAATGACGAAGCAGAAGACGCTTGGCGAACGGCCGTTATTCTAATGGGGAGCGTGACGAAGCCCGAGCTTCTGGATGTGTCGCTGACTGCTGAGGCGTTGCTCTATCGCCTGTTTGGGACCATGAAGGTGCGGGCATTGCCACCCAAGCCTATCGTGTTTGGCTGCCGGTGCTCGCGAGAGCGCAGCGAACGCATTTTAGCCTCATTTCCCGTCGAAGAAGTAAAATCATACGCGCAAAATGGCGTCGTAAACATGACGTGCGAATTTTGTCGGGCAGATTACGTGTTTTCCGAGGCTGAGATCGACACCCTATCGAATGTAACAAGGGTGGTGAAAAAAGAGAGGACCTGATCATGCGTTTGATTACGATTGTCTGTCTTGCCCTGAGCCTATCTGTCAGCGCGATAGCGCAGGTTCGATTTGCCGATGCGTCGGCCTACAAGGTCGATGCCACTTCGTTGTCGATTGTGGTTGAAGACCAAACGCCGCGCGACTACCCCCAAGTCGGCCACCTTGCTCCGACCACGTTCGAGCAAGCGACACGGGCCTGGGTGGCGCAGCGCTTTCAGCTGACGGGCAATAGCGTCAACAGCTTACGCATTACTCTGCGCGAAGGTCGGATTACCGAAAAAATTCTTCCAATCGAGAAGGGCATTCGCGGTTGGTTCAAAAAAGAAGAGGCTGTAGCTTACGAAGGCGCGCTGAGCGTCGAGATTGCCATCGTGGACCCCGCAGGAAGCGTGCTGTCGAAGGCCGAAGCGAGCGCGATGATGACCCGCACGCTGATTGAAGGCGCGACACGCGCCGATAAAGAGGCGACCTGGGCCGATATGATCGGCAAATCATTTGAATCAGTTGATCGCGAAATAAAGGCACGCTTAATGGAATCGATGAGCCGCTATATCAATTAGCGTTACTTATTCCCGATTAGCGCTAGAAACTCGCGACGGGTGGAAGCATCATCGCGGAAGGCCCCCAACATCGTTGATGTGACCATGCTGACACCGGGCTTTTGCACGCCACGTGTGGTCATGCATTGGTGAACGCCTTCAACAACAACCGCTACCCCTTTTGGGTGCAAAACATTGTTGATGGCATTGGCCACTTGCGCGGTCATTTTTTCCTGGATCTGAAGACGCTTGGCATAGGCCTCGACAATACGCGCCAGCTTCGAGATCCCGATCACTCGATTGTTAGGTAAATATGCGATATGCGCCTTACCAGAGATCGGCACCATGTGGTGCTCGCAATGACTCTCAAAGGGAATATCCTTCAGCAAGACCATCTCGTCGTAGCCCTCCACCTCTTCAAAAGTAGTCCGCAAGATGGCTTCAGGGTCTTGTGCATAACCGGCGTAGAATTCTTCGTACGAGCGAACAACTCGGTCTGGTGTGCCAACCAGGCCCTCACGCTCGGGGTCATCGCCCGCCCACATAATCAAAGTACGCACGGCCTCTTCGGCTTGTGTGCGCGTGGGGCGGGCTGAAACCACGCGGCTTTCCCGGTGATCGCGTACAACGTTTGGAGTAACTGCTTTGATCGGGTGGGACATCGACGTCACCTTGAAATGCGAAAGGGGGGAACGCTTGAGCGCTGTCTCGTATCCGGGGGCCACTATAGCTTGTTCGCGCTAATTCAGAAGTTTTACGACTCAATCTGGCCGGCAGATCAGTCTGTATGGTCAATTAATGAAGGCCCGGTCGTGGGGGCTATCCAAGGAAAATGCGGGAATCTCGACCAAAAACCTCTTTCCATCCAGGGTCGTCATTTCGTAGTCGCCGGCCATGATGCCTGAGGGGGTTTGGAGCGGGCAGCCGCTGGTATAGTCGTACGACTCGCCTGGCTTCAAAACGGGTTGCTGGCCGACCACCCCAGGCCCTTTGACTTCCTGCATCCGGCCCAGCTTATCGGTGATCCGCCAGTGGCGATTGATCAGCTGCACCGTTTCCTCGCCCTGGTTGCTGATACTCACGCGATAGGCCCAGACGAAATGATTGCGCTCCGGCTCCGATTGCTCGGCCAAAAAGAACGGGCGGACATTAATACAAATATCGCGTGTGACTTTTTCGTACATGATATGGCAGCCAAACAAACAGCAGGCGGTTATTCAAGCTCTCAACGCTTGTTGTAAATCATCAATAATATCTCTGACATCCTCAAGTCCAACAGATAGTCGGATAAAACCATCGGTGATTCCGACCTCGGCGCGCTCCTCAGGTTTCAATCGCTGATGGGTTGTTGTGGCCGGGTGACAAATCAGGCTTTTCGAATCACCCAAGTTGTTAGAAATATCAATGGTCCGTAGCGCATTTAAAAACCCAAAAGCTGCGGGTTTACCACCCGACAATTCAAATGCGATAACGTTGCCGCCCGCGCTCATCTGGCTCATAGCCAGCGCATGCTGCGGGTGACTTTTAAGTCCAGGATACAATAGTCGCGACAGCGCGTTTTGCGTTTCCAAGACCGCCGCGACTTTGGCGGCGTTCTCGCAGTGCTTTTGCATGCGCAATTCAAGCGTCTCAAGGCCCTTTAACAAAACCCAGGCGTTGAACGGGCTTAAGCTCGGGCCCGTGTGGCGCATAAACGGCGTGAGTTTGTCGACAACAAAGTCTTTTGTTCCCAACACAGCGCCGCCTAAGCAACGGCCCTGCCCATCGATATGTTTTGTTGCCGAGTACACAACGACATCAGCGCCCATCTTCAGGGGTTGTTGAAGCAACGGCGTGGCGAAAACGTTGTCGACGACAACAATGGCGCCAGCCTCATGAGCGAGCTTACACACGGCCGGGATATCAGTGACTTCTAGGCCGGGGTTTGATGGACTCTCAAGAAAGACGACGTTTGTTTTGGTCGACAGCGCTTTTTTCCAAGCATTCAAATCGCGGCCATCGACCAGTTCTGTTTTCACGCCAAAGCGCGGCAGCAACTCGGCACAAATGTAGTGGCATGATCCAAATAAAGCCCGCGAGGCAACCAGCCGATCGCCAGCGCTGAGCTGACATGCAAGTGCCGCATAAACGGCGGCCATTCCACTGGCCATGCCGCGGCATTCTTCTGCACCCTCAATTAGCGCCAGGCGCTTTTCAAACATCGCTACAGTCGGGTTGCGGAAGCGCGAATAAACAAACCGCTCAAGCGTGCCGTTGAATGAATTCTCAGCTTCCTCGGCCGTGGCATACACGTAGCCCGAGTTCATAAAAATCGCTTCGCTGGTTTCGTTGAATTGGCTGCGCTCGGTGCCGCCGCGCACAAGTTGCGTGGCCGTGTTCCAATCGCGTTGCGTTATGTCGTCTGCTTTCATCTTAACTCTCCTCACGTACGGGCAACAAAAAAGCCCCCGACCGGTTAAGGCGGGGGCCCAATGCCCTCAACCAATTTTAGCGGTTTTAACGTGGCCGCAAGCCGGTCAGCAAATCCCACGGAGCGTGCTGTTTTTACAGCGACTTGGTTATTTGGTCAAGGACGCGAGACGTCCAACTCGCCAGGGGGCTATTTAAGTCGAGCCGCATAAATCTTGAGGGCATTAAAGTACTTTGCGCGTACGGGGTCTTTAGATTCTTCCATGCCCTTTGCAATCATCTGGAGCTGGCCAAACTTCGCGCGGCCTGAATTGCACCAAACATAGCCATCATCAAAGCATTCATAGTCAACGGCGCGATCATCCAGAAAGTGTACAACGGGGGCTTGGCCCTCATCGTTGAGATGTTCGTATGCTGCGTACATCGCAAGCTGATCGATTCCCCAGCGCAGTTTCCCACGCTGGTAAAAATCAGCCACATAGCCTGCAATAAGATGTAAGTATGTGCGCCCGCGCTCTGTTGGGCGAATGGCCATCACACTCGCGTTGAATTGGTTCCAGGGCTCCCAGCGACCTGGGCGAGCACGAAACGCGGTATCGGCATTTCCTAAGCCCGCGAACATTGTCCGCGGATCTTGGTGAATCAACGCATCAACATCCATCAGCCAGAGTGTCTTGTCGTAGTGCTTGAGGTGTCTGAGAAGGCGAATAAAGCGTATGGCATGGTAATAGCACCGCGCCGCCATTGCATCCTTGCCTGAGACATTCGGCCTTTCGACCGATATGGCGATCTGTGTTTTTGTAAGTTTACTGCAAAATGCCTTTGCGCTGTCGATGTCCGCATCACTCGCGTCCATGAGGTGGAGCTGTATCTGCGCTTGCTGCGACGTCGCATCGATAGAGAGAAGCATTGTGCGTGCAAAATCGACGAAATAGCCATAATTGCATGACAGATAGATAACATGATCACCGCTAAAGTTTTGCGGCACGGCTTCAATTAGCGGTGGCAGGCCTTCTTCCAATTTAGCTTCATCATAGCGTGATATGCGGCGAAAAAAATCTTGCGAGAACTCGATACTCGCGTAAACAGAATCGGGCTTATCTTTTGCTACCCGATGATAAAACGGCTCGGCCTCGTGGCGCCGCCGTTTTGTGAACAGCGAATCTGCTTTTGAACTAATCCCCGCTCTCATGTCGGGATTTTCCGCTAAAAGTCGGTCCGCGATTGCTTCGTACTCATTGAGGTCCGCGGCAGCATAGTGGAAGAACAACTCATCCATCCGCGTTACGTGATATGGCATTAGGCCGCGCTTTGCTCGTTCAGTCCATTCTTTATAAAAAACCGCATGGCTGAGGTAAGAAAGCTGGTGCAGTGGCTTGCTGGTCGGCGGTGGTCGAGCGCGCTCGACGGCTGCCATTCCTTCGGGCAAGTCAGGGATGCGGCAAAGGTTCGAAAATCGAATCGCAATGGCAAGGTTGGACGGCTGAAGCTTCAAAAGTGCTTTATAGCAACTAACCGCGTGATTACGGTAATCGGCGAGTTCATAAATTTCGCCCAGCCCTGCCAGCGCTCGCGTTTCTTTGGGAACTTTCTGCAGAACTTTCTGGAAATACTCCGCTGCTTTTTGCGTGTCTCCCTTCGCTTTTAAAGCTTCGGCAAGGGTAACAACAAAAGGGACGATGGCCTGAACTGCAACGGCGCGGTTTGCGAGATCAAACGCAAGCGTGGCTTTACCCTGCGATAGATATACGCGTGCGGCGAGGTCAAGCGCCGGAGCGTTGCCGGGCTGAATCGCTAGAACTTGTTCGAGCTCTCTCAGGCCGGCTTCAAGATCGCCGCGCTCAGTTTTTTGTGAGGCTGATTGAAGTAACTTCTCGACGTTAGCGGTTTCCATGGCAACCTTCAAATATTGCGGCAATCCCACCTCGCATTTGGCGGGGAAGTTTCGGTTGAGGTGAACGGGAGCGTTGAATGACACCAACGCTTGATCAAGTTCCTTTGCGCCGCCGCGGCTGCAATTGTGTCCCAGTCATCAAACTGATGATGTGAGCTGCCGTTAAGAAGATGAGAATTGTGGTCGCAACAATGGCAAGCGTGTAAGGGAATACTCTCACGCGTCGCGGATCGGGCGGTTTGCGACTTTGATATAAGAAGAAAGCCAATAGGGCGACTTCTACAATCAGCGCCCCGATACTAACGTATAATTCGTTGTTCACTTTGAAACCAAAGATTCGTTATTTGCTTGATGGCGGTTGTCAGGAAAACTACCCGATGACTTTTCCTGACTCATCGAGAATCTGCAACTTCGGCTCGTCTTCGCGGGTTACCGGTTTTGGCGGTGGAGGCTTTCCAGGATCGCCTTCTTGCCACTGAACCTGGTATCCTTCGATCATCACTCGTAAATTGTACTGCGCTTTTTGATTTAGTGTTCTTGAAGTAGCCTTCCTATACCAGGTTGCGGCTTTTTCGAAGTCCGGAGCGCCAAATTGCCCTGTCTGATACCCATATCCGAGCATAAATGCGGAATCCCCTACATCTTGTAAAGCAGCGGCTTCAAATAATGGGGCTGCAGCACACCAGTTTACTGTAATTCCAGCTCGGCCATTGGCAATCATGAACGCCAGCCAATACTGGGAGAGCGGGTGCCCTTCTTGCGCGGACTGCTCCCACAGAAAAGTGGCTCTCGCTTCATCTTTCTCGCGGCCAAGACCGTTGATGTAAGATGTTCCTAAATAAAAGTAACCAAGCGGGTTCCCTTGTTTGATTGCCGCTTCGAATAAACCTGCGGCGCGCTCAAGGTCTTGATCGACGCCTGTCCCGTTAGCGTAACGAAGTCCCAGTTCAACTTGAGCTGAAGATTGCCCCGCGGCAACTTTCTCATGTAACTCAGCTAGCGGCATCGACGTGGCGATCGTAGCTTCGGCCATTGCCGCTTTTGTCTTTTCCGTGGGCGCTCGGGCCATTCCGTTCCCCGCTCCCGAACAGTCAATCGGTTTTTCTTCGGGCGACTTTGCTTGTTGTGGGGCAGGTTTCGCGCACGACACCAAGCTTACTGTTGTCAACAACACAATTAACGCAGCGGGCACGCATTTTAGTTTTGTGGTTAGCATCGTTATCGGTTCCTCAAAAAAACGCATCGTCGTGGCGCGGCTATTGTAGAGTTTCAGCCAACTTTTCTTTTGCTGGTATTGGAATAAGTCCTGTCAGCTGACTGCGGAAAGCGTCACGCAAAGCTTCAGCAGTTTCAGAACTTTCGATGATATAGGGTGTTAGCAAAACAATCAGTTCAGTACGATTGCGGCCCTTCGTCGTTGTTTTGAAGGCATTGCCAATGAAGGGGATGTCTTTGAGGATTGGAATGCCGTTCTCCGAACGACTGACGTTTTCTGAGATTAGTCCCCCTAACAGTGCAGTCTGCGCATCATTTAACGAAAGTGTCGTGTTAATGCTGCGAGTCAATATCAGAGGGCTTTGAACATTGGACACGCTATTGACCTGCGCTTCACTCACCTCCTGCGCAACAACCAATTCAACCCTTTGATTAGAATTTATGGTCGGCGTGATCGTCAAGTTCACGCCTGTGCTTCTGTATTGGATATCTTGCAGCAACGTGCTCGTCCCACCAACGGTGCCTTGGGCCGCAGTTTGCTGTGTGGTTATGATCGGTACTTGGGTGCCGATCTGAATCGACGCAGATTTGCCATTGCTTGTAACGAGGCGCGGACTCGACAGGATGTTCACCCGACTCTTGTCAGCCAATGCCTTCAGAGAAGCGGTGAATTGACCGGCATCGCGAATGAGGCTAACCGCAAGGCCATTTTCCGATTTGATTGCCGTGCGCGCCAGTCCTGCTGCCGCGCCATCATCGAAGTTTAGAATCGCGCCCAAGGTTTCGCCCTGCTTGAGAGTAACCTCAGCCACCATCGCTTCAATCATGACCTCCAGCGGCGCGCGGTCCATTTGGTCGACCAGTGTCCGGAATTGCGCATATTCTTCTGCAGTGCCCTGAAAAATCAGCGCATTTCGGCTTTTATCGACGATGACCTTTTCGCCTTGCGCTCCGACTCGCTGTTCGTTCGTGGCGGGTGCTGAAACCTGCTGATTTCCTACAACGCCAGCACGGCCTGCTCCTTGCATAGAACTGTTTATTGCCTGAATTCCAGCTCCGTCACTTCCACCGAGCAACTTACTAATTACGCCTGCAATGTCCTCTGCTTTGGTATTAAAGATTGGGTGATAAAATACGCCTTTGGTTTCGATGGTTTGCCCCGGCTGATCAAGTTCTGTGGCCCATTCCAAAACATGCCGCATGACGACATCATCGGTACAAAAGACAACAAGAATATTGAGGGCTCGGACTGGCAAGATTTTGATGCCTGCCGTCGAATTCCCACCGATGGCAACGCTGTAACCCTCTGCGACCAAAACCTCTGTGAGTTGCGTCGCCAGTCGATCAGCGCTCCAGAAGGCGGGAGAAATGCGCATGCTTTTGAACCCAGCCATGGCTGGCTGGTCAAGAATAGCAATCGTTTCTTTTGCGGCTTCAATGTCTTCAGCCTTGCCAAGCATCAAGAGGCCATTTCCTCCTGGCAATGATTGATACTGGATTCGGTCTTTCATTGACTGTTGTAACCAGGACTGCATCAACCCAGATGGAATTGCGCTGAGCGGTACATAGTAGAAAATAGGCCGCATATCATTGGGCACTGATGGCATGGCACGTGAGCGCACTATCCGAGGGATGTCTTGCTTCATCGCAGCCGCTTCAACGATGCGATAGACGCCGTTCTGATAAACGATCCCGACGCCATAATTGCCGAGTACTTGTCGTGCCACCGCATAAAACTGATTTGGTGAAACTGGTTCGGTTATTCGCAGTGTCACAAGCGTTTCGCGCTGCTGCAAGGCACTGTCGATCTCAAACGAGACGTTAAGCAACTCACCGAAAACGGCATTTATGAAAGCTGGAAGGCGGATTCCTTCAAAAGTAGCACTGATGTTTTCTCCGCTTAATTTCGGTGGCTGTTCGGAAGAGAAAGGTTCAGCCAAGGTTCGCCCCAATGGTGGCGTTAGGCTATCACCTGAAGTTAACTTTTCTCTGACCGTTGCACTATTTGCCGCAATAATTTGCCCGCGCGCATCGCCCGCATTTTTTTTATTAATCTTGAGTGGATCAAGCGGTGGGATGTCGTCGTCGCTGATACACGACGACAGTGCAAAAGTCATGATTGTGGCCACGATTAACTTTTTACCTAAATACATTGCAGGCCAACTTCTGCTGCCCAAAGAAGAATTGTTGAAAGTGGTCATTCTGCCTTTTTCTCCGCAAATAAGCGTATGGATCGCGCGCTGCCGTCGCGCTCAAACGTGAGTTGGCCGCTGGCAATAGAACTGATCGTGGCCCCATCCGGTAAAGTATCACCGACTTGCAGGCGCTGTAATTTTCCTGTGTCGAGTGCAATCACAGCCCTCATCGTCTTTCCTTGATCAACCGTGCCGACAAATAGCCAGGGGATAACTTTTTTGACAGGCTGTGCGTCAGCTTTTTTCTTTGTGGCTCGCGGCTGCTCGGCCCAAAACGCTGCTGCAAAATCTTCTGCTGGATAAGTAATTGGCTCGGCTCGCTGAATGGGCGGCATTGCCCATTTTTCAACGAGGTCTGGAGTTTGGGTCGAATTGTTAATTCGCAAAAATCCAAGGCCTACCCCAAGCGCGGCAAACACGACCAATGCTACACCATGCGTCGCGTATGCCCCCGCATATTGTTCAACCCGGGCTCGAACATCATCGACACTCCATTTCATCGCCCGCCCTCCGGGAGAACGACGAAAGTGGAGATGTCCATTTCAACAAGCGCGTTACGTCCTGAGCGAATCAAAAGTCGGTCGACGACAAGAAACTTGTCATGTGTTGATGCGCTGCGCAGAACGTCAAACAACGCTTCTGGTTCAAAAGGCATGATGAGCTTTGCCGTCATTCGCTGCACACCAGCAAGCGAATTGCGGGCATTAGAGTCGACATTGCCGCCGACGGCGGCGCGCTGAATGCGGATCGAGTCTGGCCGTGCGCCCAGTGCTTCAACGCGCTCGCGCAACCAACGCTCAAGGCTGGCTTCGGCAAGGCCAGCGGTTTCGGCTGTCCAAAATCGATCCCGGAGTTGAAATTTTCGTGTTTCGCTTTGCTGTTTTCGCTCTGTCCAAGAACCTTCTTTAACCTGTTGCTTAAGTCGCGCCAAATCGATCTGCGCCGTATGCAGATTTCGCGTGCGGTCGTTGGCAATGCCAATCATGGTGACGATCAGAACAACGAACATGATGACCACGGCACCCGCAAGGATCGGTCTCAGTTGTTCGGCTTGGTTGAGCTGTTCTTTTAGCCAGCTCTCGCCGATGGAGATGAGGTCGCGAGTACGTGTGGCGAGGGTCATCTTCGGTTGCCCTAGACTTTGACGCGCTTCGCGACGGTCATGCGAAGCTGCAAGTCCCGCTCTTGCCCGATTAGCGTTCCGCTCGCATTTTCAAAGATCTCATCGCGTTCGAAAAGCGTAATATAGGCCGTAGGGTCAAGGGGTTGTCCGCCACGCAGGATGATTTCGAGCGTGCCGCGATCGAAGCTCCAGGAGATAATGCGCGGTGCGCCTGTCTGTGCAAGTAGCGCCATCGCTTTCGTTAAGATATCTGCTTGCGGAGGATATTCATCAAGCCTCAACAAATCTTCAATCCCATCAAGATTAGCCAAGGCTGCGTTGCGATCACTTCTGATTGCCTTGTTTTTCGAATCAAGCTCGGACAGCTCTGCCCTCACGCTAGACTCTGCCATAGATAGAACAGCAATTTCAGTTCCCAGAAATACAAATGGGCAGGCCGCAGCAACAACAAGTCCAGTCACTGCATTTCGGCTGCGCAGGAGCGAGGACCAGTCACTGAGTGAAAATGCCCCTTCGGTCCACGGGCGCTCAAGCATCGGCAACTGGATGGCTTCGGGGGTTGATTCTGTCTGTGAAGCCTGAAGGCCGACTGAACGCTGAAACCGACCCCACTCGTCGCCTGAAGGCCGATTGGGCCACCACCGACTTGCACGCAGAAAGCCATTATTCCAGAGCTGCCCCTCGAAGCCCTCCATCGTAGCTAAAAGCCTAATGCCGTCTTGACCGCGCTCCTTCATCATGGTTTCAGGAACAACTTGGCAATTGCGAGGAACTCCCGCCTCCTGTTGAGCGGCACGAACGGGCGCAATTTCCCACGCATAGACGGACGCTTCGTTTCCGTTCCAAAGAACATCGAACTCCGGTTCGCGAAACGGAAAATTTTTGCGGACCTGTAAATCGACCGCGCCCCGACGCTTGCCTTCCGGCAAGCTCTCTGGGACCTTAAAAATTTGGTGTCGCATCATTGAGCGACTCACGACCCATAGCGTTCGACGACCCCGCTCCGCTGTTTTCAAGACTTGCGCGGTCGTTTGCGTCCAAAGACTCGGGGGCTGGGAAAATCTCTTCTGGAGCAAGCTGTCGATCAGCTGCTGAGGTTTTTGAAGGGATGGGAAACGCATAATCAATCCGCCATGGTTTTGTCTTGGCACTGAAGGTATCAATCGTCAACGAAAAGCGCGACCGCTCTCCGCTTGGTTGATGTGTGACTTCGACGATAATGCATGAGCCAGGTGCAAAGGTGTACGAGAAAGGCTCGTCTCTGATAGTTGTATTAGCCGCTGCCGCAAACTCACGAATATTGCGAAAGGGCCGCTCGTTACGTCGGATCAGGAGGTCCTTAAGATCCTCTTCAGCGAGTCCTGAGAAATTACTCAACAACGCCTCGCGCGAAGCTGTATTTGGGTTAAAGCCCGATACCGCGCATGTGCTGATCAGCGGAGCGTCAAGGTCCCGTCGCCACAGGTCAGGAACTAAATCCCAGTTCATGACGTATGCGGCTTCCATCGGTGTCATCAACCAGGCGTTTGCGGGCGGTTGGCGGCCTAGCTTGACGTAATCTTTTTCCTCCGCTCCAGAAATCCGCGTCAGATCATCGCGATCGGAGTAATCTTCAAGCGAGTCAACCATACTGTTGCGGATGGGTTCTGAAACGTTAAAGAGGCCCAAAAGGCGCCGTAAGTAGGGGGCCGAGATCGCATTGAGATTCACCAGCCCTCGGCCATCGTAGATGCGCAGAATATAATCGGGGTGGCTCTCAAGTTTGTAAGGTCGGCCATCCATCTTGATGTAACTATCTGTCGCAAAATCGGCGGTCATCAAAGCGTTGGCGTCGCTCCGATCAACCTTTTCGATGAGTTTGCCGACTTCCATGCCGCGATGAGTTAACGGGCGGGTTCCCAGGGCAAAAATGAGTTCATTGCGAATATCAGCCTGGGCGACTTCAAAATCCGCCTGTTGTTTAAGAATTCGCGCATTCTCCGTAGCCTGTGAAACCCAAGTGTTTACAGCCACGATCACGAGTCCAATGGCCGCAATAATCCACAACGTCAATGCAAGGATAAAGCCTCGCTCAACGTTGGTCTCTTGTCGACAATGCAGCCTTACGGGCATCGGTCGGTGCCTCAACAGTCCCATATCTAATTGATTTTGTTCCGCAGACGAGCGCTACCTGCGAACAATTATTATCATTTGTCCTCGTTCGAGAACGTTACTTTAGTGTCAGTTTTGTGCAATATTTCAAAGAGATAATCTATTTACTGGCTTAATCTGGACATTCTATTTTCACTCGACAGGTCATATGTATCGGCCACCTCATATTATTTGTTTTGCTCCTTACACGGACTGGTCGATTCATAGCGCGCGCCAAGTCACAATCCTGCAATCGCTTCGCCAGCGCGGGTGCTCGGTCACTTATGTCACGTGCGATGGAGCATTTAGTGACTGTGACCTCCTGCAGTCGGCCACGGGCGCGCCCTCGCAAAAGCCAGCCCATGCGTGTCTCTTTTGCCAGGCTCGAGTTGCTACACGTTTAGCAGGGTGGGGGATGCCCTTTCGCTGGCTCGGGCAATGGCTCTCGACTCAGGATCGCGCAATTGCCGCAAAATGGGTGCAATCAATCAATCCAAAAAACTATTTCGAAGCCGTTTTTGACAACTGGGCTATTGGGCAATGGGTCAAATCGAGTGTCCATCGACACTTTAGGCACAATGTTCTGGATTTGTCTGACCATTTGATCGCTTCGACTTATGGTAGCTACCTCTATAGCGGTCTGCTTGCGTGCCTCGCTCTGAATAGATTATTCGACGAGGAAAAACCCGACGCTCAGTTGTTGTTCAATGGGCGCATGGGGATTCCGCGCGTTGCGTTAGAGCTCGGAAAGTCCAAAGGAATCAGAACGATTTGCGAAGAGCGCGGCTACGTGCCCGGTCGTATCATGCTGTATGACAATGTAAACTGCCTTGATTTTACAGGCTTTAGCAACCTCTGGTCAGCATGGAAGGAGACTCCGTTATCGCGCGAAGAAATCGATGAGATCGGTGGATTGTTAATCGACAGGTGGCATGGCCGCACAAGCGACATTACCTTATTCAGCCCCGGCATGGTGTCGGGACAGAAGCTAATTGCCGCGCTAGAACTTAACCCACAATTACAAACGTGGGCGCTCTATACCTCCAGTCTCGATGAATCAGTAGATCTTGAATCAGAGCGCGATGCATTTCCATCTCAGTATGCTTGGATTGACGCTACCGTAGATTTTGTTGCTGCTCACCCTGAAATTCAGTTGGTGATTCGCGTCCACCCAAATGCAGGTAGCCAGAAATCCTTAGGCGCTAACACGCAAGATCAAGACTATTTTCAAAAACTGACGGCGCGCCTTCCGCGCAATGTGCGGCTCATTCCTAGCGACAGTAATCACAGCAGCTATGATCTCGCGGCTGTTTCTACTCTCGGCTTGATTTGGCGCAGCACGATTGGGGTTGAGATGGCGGCCATGGGTCGAAAAGTCATTCGATTGGGCGCAGGCCTTTTGACAAATGCAGAGTTTATGACAGCCCCTTCATCTCAATCCAAATATATCGAGTGCCTTGATGCTGCTGCTCATTGTGCACCAAAGCCCGATCTCGCCGAGGCGATCAAGGCTTGGCGCTTTGCCTGTACGTCGGCAGAACAATCTGGACGAGTTAGGTTTTAGAATAGCGGAGAGTTTGGCTCATCTGGGTTGAAGTTCAGGCTGCAGCGTTTTGATGCAGCCGTCGTCTCTCGTTCATCGTTTTGCGTTTGATCTTTTCC
>CANJSF010000036.1 GCA_947476925.1 Rhodospirillaceae bacterium
CCTAACGCGCGGCTAGGGCCTGGGGTTGCATTTGCATAGCCCTGGCCGGTGACCCGCATTCTACTCCTGGATAGACGCAGCGCCCACAGGGTTTATTCCAGAGCTAGCCATGTTAAATATTCGCCAAGCCCCGTTTCGAGCAATGGAATAAAGCCCTTCTGGCCAGCGTCTTGTGGGGGTGAGCCATCGATATTGGCCCCGTCCCAGTGCGAAACTCTTGAACTTATATACGTGAAGGCTACACCTGGGACATGTCGATAAAGACGCGCCACAGCGATGAGTTTATCGAGGCGTTGACGGCCCAATTGGCCGGCTTACGCCGGTATGCGACCGCGCTGTCGGGCAACGCGGCAGAGGCGGATGATTTGGTTCAAAGCTGTATTGAGCGTGCATTGCTGCAGGCCGAACAGCTTCAGGAGATGAATCGGTTCGGGGGCTGGCTACGCTCCATCCTCCATAACCTGTTCATCGACGAGATGCGTCGACGGCAAAGACAAGGAGTTAGTGTCGATTTAGCAGATGTCGAAAATCATGTGGCGGTGATTTCCCCCGCCCACGACCATGCGGCAGAAATCGACCTTGAACGCGCCATGACCAGCCTGAGTTTCGAACATCGTCAAATCCTGCTTTTGGTCGGCCTTGAAGGTTTAAATTACCGCGAGGTCGCCGACGAGTTGAGCGTACCCATGGGGACCGTGATGTCGCGCTTGGCGCGCGCGCGGGAACGCCTACGTGCAGCCATGGGCCGCGAGGATGTATCCTCATGACCAACCCAAGTTTCATTTCTGACGAAGACTTGCACGCCTATATCGACGGCGAACTTGATAGCGCGCGTGCCGACCTCATTTCTGCTGCCGCTGCGCGTGACAACGTTTTGGCCGCGCGCATTGCTTCGTATCGTGCCGACAAAGAGCGCATTGCACGCGTGTATGGTCGGCTGGTTCACAAGCCATTGCCGACCGCATGGCTGAACACGATTGAACGCGCCCGCCGCCCACGTACTCCCTTGATGCAACGCCGCGGCTTATTGGCCATCGCGGCGAGCGCCGCCCTGGCCGCTGTTGGTGCCACAAGCTATCGTTACTTCGCAGCCCCTAACGCCGATGCGATTTTGGACGAAGCCCTGGCGGCACAAACCAACGCGACTTTGTCAACCAGCGTCGGCGGGCCTGAAGTCGCCGAACAAACGCTGGCGTCGACGCTCGAGCTGCCGGTCAAAGCGCCTGATCTGTCACGCTTAGGCTACAAGCTCGCGCGCGTGAATGTGTATGCCAACGTCGTCAACGGCAACGCCGTGAAACTCGATTATACGAGCGCTGATAATCGCACAGTTGGCGTTTATATTCGCAAGTCCTTGGGCGATGTGCGCTTTGATATGCTCAAGCGCGGCCCTACGCGCATTTGTGTGTGGCAAGACGACGTGGTGGGCACCGTGATTATGGGCGACATGTCAGCAGGCGAAATGCTGCGAGTGGCCAGCTTGGCCTACTCAAGCATGAGTGGGTAGAGCCTCACACTTTCGTTTCGTCTCAAAAGCCGATGTCATAAAACTGTCAACGGGCTCGCCTTGCGAGTGGTGATGCAACGTCGTTAGAACAACGTTTAAGCGAACTTGTTCTTTTGGAGCGTTGTCGACATGGTGTTGCGTCAGAAACTGTTGTGCCAAACGGCCTTATTCGCATTCAGCATCTGCATCGGAATGCCAGCGATTGCGGCACCATTCACGATTAGCACCGCCAGCACCACGGCTCAAACTTTGGGGAGCGGTAGTGGGCAAACGGGCACTGTAACGTCTACCGGCTCATTGACCGTCAGTGGTTCGACCGTCGCCGTAACCATCTCGGGCAACAATGCCACCCTGACGAACTTGGGCACAATCACGCAATCAGGCTCGGGTCGCGCGGTCCGCGATAGTACGACGGTCAACGGCCTGACGATCAATAACGGCAGCGCTAGCAATACCACCGCGACAATGCAGACGACCAATGCCGACGTTGTGCAAATGCAAAACGCCGGCTCTAGCATTACCGTGAATAACTTCGGCACGATGACCTCGAATAATTCCAGCGCGGGCGGGAACCAAGTTGTCGACCTCGCGGGCATTACAACTGGCAGCAATACGGTCAACAACGGCAGCGCGACAAATTCATCCGCGCTCATGCAAGCCACGAGTGCGGATGCGGTTCGCCCGGGCGTCAATGGCGTGGTCAACAACTACGGGCGCATTGTGTCGACCGCCCCCACCGGCTCCAGCAGCGACGGTGTCGACGTGCAAGGCAATACCGGCGTTGTGATCAATAACTTTTCCACAGGCGTGATTCAGGGTGGCCGCTCCGGCGTTGCGGGCGGCGCGGCGAACGCTGCAGTTTCATCGTTTTCGACGACAATCAATAACGGCACCGGCGGCAAAATTCAGGGCGACAATGGATCGGGTATCAACCTCGATGGATTTAACGCCAACCACACCGCAACCATCGTCAATAACGGAACAATAACAGGCAATGGTGCCACAGGTGACGGCGACGGCATCGATGTGGACGGACCGGCCAACATCACCAACACCGGCACGGTTTTGTCGAAAAACTCTGTCAGTGCAACCGACGTGGGCCTCAGCGAAGGCATCACCATTGGCGGTGGTACTGTCACCAATTCAGGCACGATTCAAGGCAGCGTCGCCTCGGGCAACACCAACGCCGTGGGCCGTGGCATCTCGTTTTTAGGCAACGACAGCACAGCAATTCCCGGCACGCGTGAAGCCATTTATGCCAACGCCAACGTCATCAACCAAGCCGGCGGAAGCATTATTGGCGATACCGACTCTGCGATCATTGTTGAGGGCCCGGCCAGCGGCTTTAACGTCAACATCGACAACCAAGCTGGCGCGTTGATTAAGGGCGGGCTGTCCACTGTGGCGGGTTATGCAATCAACGCCGCCATCAAAACCGGCGCCGATAACGACACCATCACCAATGCCGGAACCATTGATGGCTCCAGCACCGGCAAAGCGATTGACCTCGGCGCGGGTAGCGATTTACTCAACCTCAGGACTGGTTCAGTTGTGTTGGGCTCGATGGACGGTGGATCTGGGTTCGATACGCTCAACCTCGGTGGCAACGGTACATTTGGCGGAGCGATCAATTTTGAATCGCTTGTGTTCGGAAACAATGCCGCATGGACAGCCACAGGCACTCAAAGCTTTGGTAGTGCAACTCTCGGCTCTGGCGCCACGTTGTCGTTGGGCGGGGCTTCTGCTGCGTTGTACCTGGGCCAACTCGTTGGCTTTGATATTCAGTCGGGCGTTGTCCAAAACGTGATTGGCAATGGCTTTAACGTATTTTACGACGCGCTTTTGAATACAGACCTGTGGAGCCGCACCTACGCACTCACGAACGGGGGCTTCCTCATCGCCAGCAACCCAGTGCCTTTGCCCGCCACTTTCTCTCTTTTTGCAGCAGGGCTATTGATGCTGGCCGCTTGGCGCCGCGACACGCGTGGCTAGCGGGTCCATCGGCGATTAATCGCCGGAGGGCTCAAGCGCTGCTTTGAGGTCATGCAGAAGCATATCGGCAGCTTTCGTCTTCAACGCGTAGTTCTCGTTTACGCGGTTCAAGTTTGAAATGAGAATATTTAGCAGCGCCTTTACAAATGGGTCGCAACTCGAAATTTTCTGTTGAATCATCGTTTTCGAGATCCGAACCAGAGTTGTCATCTCAAGTGCGACCGTCGTCGCCGAACGCTTCTCGCTGGTGATCGCGGCCATCTCGCCAAACATGGCCCCCTTCTCCAGCACTGCGAGGCGAACAGGCTTGCCTTCGACCGTTTTGAATACGCCGACACGCCCGGATTCAACGACAAAGGCGTCGGTGCCATCATGCCCCTCGTGGAAGATGACCTTATCTTTCTCAATCAGTACACGTGCCAACAATTCTCCGCGCTTGGCGCGCATGCTGACGTTCTCGCTTTCCGATCCCGAACTTGAGTTACTCAAGGGACCTCCCATCAGGTTTTGTGGAAACTGTGTTGAGAGAAAGAGGCGCTCTGGCGTGATCGCTGCACATCTAGCTTATCTTGCTCTTATCGAACCACTGAGTATGTGTTTTACATCGCACCGCAGCGAATCCCCACTATTCACACGCCTCAAATTCCACCAGGTGGCCGGTATAGCCGTTAAACACCATTTGTTGACGGCGGAACCGGTTGCTGCACTGTAGCACAGGCCCGCACCGCGTTAGCGCGCTCAACGCCCCGGCTGAGTGCCTAAGGCTTGCGGTGATAAGGCCGAGTCAGGGTGTAGCGGTGTAACCTTGTAATGCGGCGTGCCGTCGCCGAAGGCAAAGCCATACACGTATCCGCCCAGCACCAAGTCGTAGACAAACTGGCTGCCCAGCACCACGGCAGGCAAGTCGGGCACATTGTACATTGTGGCATGGCCAAACTTCCACAGCCGCCCCTCGTCGTCCCAGCTATCGCTGTACAGCGCGATCCAGGTGTCTTCGTCCACATACAGTCGACGGCGCGGCACAATATGCGACTTACCCTTCGCCAGCTTAGCTTCGACCACCCACACACGGTGAAGCTCGTAGCGCAACGCCTCGGGCTTTTCATGCTGGGGGCCCAGCACATCGCGCGCCTGTAAGCTGTGAAGGCGGTTGTTGTTGTAGGGCACGATCATCTCTTGCTTGCCCTTCAACTCCCAATCGTAACGATCAGGCCCACCAAAGAAGACGTAGTATTCGTCGAGTGTTTGGAAGCCCGAAGCATCGGGGTCGGGCGTATCATATGAAAGCGATGGCCCGCGGCGCACGCGCCCCTCGCCCGGCACATAGCGCCAGGCGGCGAACTTGTTACGCGCGGTGTTGATGGGCTGCCACGCCAAGTACCCCTCGCCGGCTTTGGCGGCGGGCGCGTCCTGGATACGGCGGGTTTTGAAGTAGTACGGGCCGAAGCTGTCGGGCGTGGCTTTCGCGTCGTAGTAAGGAAAGTCGGCAACCTCACGGCTGGATACCCCAAGATCGATGTCGCCCGCCGATGAGACAACATATGTACTCAGGTAGGCTTCGCGTGCCGGGCCCCAAAAGGCCAGCAGATGATTCCACACCACCTCGAGGCCTGATTTGGGGATGGGAAACGGCACACCGCCCACGGCCCCTTCAACACCAAACGCCAGCCCCTCGGGCGCAGGCCTGGCCCGCGTCGCATTGCGGAACACATTTTCAAAGACCCACGCCGGAGCCGTGGCCGAACGCCGCGTGGGGTAGACTTCCATGCGATAATCAGGGAAGCGCGTGAACAGCGCCTGAGCACCTTCGGGCAATTGGCTTGCATATTGCGCCACGTTACCAGCGGTGATGACAAAGAGCGGCTTGTCGGCGGCAAAGGCATCGGGCCGAGGCGCGCCGTTTACATAGCCGGTCGGCAAAACTGGCGTTTCACCCGTCCAGGCAGGAATAGTACCCGCCGCATTGCCTGCCCGCTCAGCACCCATCGGGGTTAGCGCACCCTTTAGAGCCTGGGCCTCGGCGTCGGTGACCTGGGCCTGCAGCGAAGGGGCCAGGGCCAAAACCCCGACTGCCGCCAACATCATACTTTTGAACACGTTACGCGCCATGGCCCCACCGATGGGCCATGATAGAGTGCGGGCGAACTCCAAACCAGCGGCTTTGAGATGTGGTTAACGATACCGTGATTGACGAGCAGTGGACAGTTAAGTGGCCGGCAGTGATCGTGGTGGGGCTTTTGGTTGCCATCCCGGCACGGGCCGATGATAACGAGGTCTCGTTGCGCTGGAAAAACACCTTGCGCTATACCGCTGCAGTTCGCACTGAGAAGCCCAAAACCGAGTTGTTGGCCGATGCCAACGCCGATGATGGTGACCGCAATTTTCGCCGGGGCTTGCTGTCTAACCGCGCTGACCTCCTGTCGGAACTCAATATCGCCGTCGGCGATATTGGCCTCGAGGTTAGCGGTGCGGCTTGGTACGACACCATCTACAACCACCGCACCGACAATAACTCGGCCTTCACGCTCAATACACGGTCCAACGGAGTCGATCATTTTGCCAGGCCCACGCGGCGGCTGCACGGACGCAATGCTGAATTGCTGACAGCGTTTGCCTCGGCCAACGTGACGGCGGGCGACATGCCAGTGTCACTGCGCGTCGGCCGCGCCCACTTGCAATGGGGCGAGAGTTTATTCTTTGCCGAGAATGGCATCGCCTCGGGCCAAACGCCCATCGACGCCATCAAGGCGCTCAGCGTACCAAGTAGCACCGCCAAAGAAGTATTCATGCCCGTGACGCAAGTTTGGGCCAGCGTGCAACCCGCAGCCAACATCACCGTCGAAGGGTATTACCAGCTTGAGTGGCGCAAAAGCCGCTTGCCGGGCTCGGGGAGTTATTTCAACACCGCTGACTTTCTGGATGCAGGCGGAGAACGATTAATCGCCGGGCCGGGGCAATTTTTCCGGCGCTCGGCCGACCAAGGCGCATCAGGTTCCGGCCAGTATGGATTGGCCTTGCGTGTGAATACCGATACCGCCGATTACGGCTTCTATGCACTGCGCAGCAACGCCAAAGACCCGCAAGTGTATTTGCGCTTAGGCCCTTTTCTGGGCGCCCGCAATTCTGCATCCCAAACCGCGCGCGAACGAACCGAATTATATGGTGTCAGCCCCACTATTTCGGTGGGCGGTACAGCCACGACCACCAACAATGTGCTCATCAATTATGGCCTGTACGGCGACCCCAGCACCGGTGAAGTGGGCACCTACAACTTGGCTTATCCGCAAGGCATTCAAATATACGGTGCCAGCTTCAGCAGCTATGCGGGCGACACCGCAATTGCAGGCGAGGTTTCTGTGCGACGTCACACGCCCTTGGTCAGTTCGCCGATTATCCTTTTCCAAAATATCGTGGCCGACAACAAATCTACGCCGCGCTATGCCGTGGGCGACAGCTTGCATGCCCAACTTTCTACCGTTGTCATTTTGCCGCAAAGTGGGTTGTGGCAGGGCGCTGCCTTTGCGACGGAACTGGCGTTCAATAGCCGCCTACGTGTGACACAAAATCATTCAGCCCTCGACACCGCTCGCAATCGCTCGGCTGCGGCACTCCGCACGCAATTTGAGCCACAATATTTTGCAGTGCTGCCGGGCCTCGACATCTCGGTGCCCATGGGCTTTGGCGTGGGCGTTGTAGGGCGGTCGAGCATCAACCAGGGCCAGAATGTGCGCACTGGCGATATGGAGATCGGCGTACGCGCAATTTATCGCAGTGTGTGGGAAGGCAGCGTGCGCTTTACACACTTTGTCGGCGGACCAAAACGCCAAGCCTTCGCCGACCGCGACTTTATTTCGCTCAGCCTCAAGCGTGCGCTATGATCATGCTCCACTCACATCAGCAGAGAATGCGTCCATGAAAATCCTCAAAGTCATTTTGCTCATTGTCGGCGGGCTGTTCACACTCTCGGGCCTGATCTGGATGGGCCAGGGCAGCGGCATTTTCCCATACCCCGCCACCAGCCCCATGATTGATCAATCTCCCTGGATCTATCGCGGCGCGGCGCTGGCGTTGGTCGGAATCATTGCCATCGTGGTCTCGCGCCGCTGGAAGTCATGATCAGAAAGCTAAGTCTGCTCGGCTCGTTTCTATTACTTGCGGGATGCGCTAGCCAATTCATCGACAAAGAGGCAGACCTCACGCTGCATAATCGAGCCCGTAACCGAAACATTCCGGTTCACATCTATCAGCCGCCCACCGTTTCAACGTGTGGGTCGCCGGCACCCTGCCCTGTCGCGCTCATCAGTGGCGGGTATGGCGTCAGCCATTACGCCTACTCATTCATCGCACAAGCATTGACGGCGCGCGGATTTTTGGTCGTCAGCGTTCAGCATGACCTGCCCGGAGACGCACCGATTCCGCGGGACGGAAACCTGTACGAGTTGCGTGCTCCATTCTGGGCGCGCGGAGCGGAGAACCTCGCCCTTGTTGCCCGGCAACTTGAACCGAAGTTTCCAACTTTCAACTGGGCTCGGCCCGTACTTATCGGACATTCAAACGGTGGCGATATTTCATTGTGGTATGCCCGCGAGCACGCCGCAGCGACTTCCGCGGTAATTACACTTGATCACCGCCGCATGCCAATTGCCAGAGTCTCTCGGCCAACAGTTTTGTCGCTCCGGGGCACAGACTTTCCGGCCGATGCGGGCGTTTTACCGACCACCGCAGAGCAGCAACAGTTTGGTATTGAAGTGACGACGATTCAGGGCGCCAAGCACGACGAGATGCAAGATTCCGGCCCCGAAGAGGTTAAACGTGCGATTACTGAGCGCATTATCGCATTTCTCTCGCGGCCGGGTTTTACAACGATGCGAAGCCCATGACGACTGGGCCCTACGACAGCGAGACGCTGCAATATTACACCGAGACGGCCGACGCTTATGTGGCTGGCCGACCTGAAGTCGCCAGCCGACATTTAAAGCCGTTTCTTGCGCGCCTTGAACCACGCGCGTCAATTTTGGAATTGGGCTGCGGTGGAGGCCGTGACGCTCAGGCCATGATCAACGCTGGCTTTGTGGTCGATGCAACCGATGGGGTCGCCGAAATGGCTGCACACGCAACAAGACTCCTGGGCCAATCTGTGCGCGTCATGCGCTTCGATGAATTGAGCGCCGTAGCGGCGTATGACGCCGTTTGGGCCAATGCCAGTTTGCTGCATGTGCCACGCACACAATTGCCCAGTGTTCTAAGTCGAATTTTTACCGCATTGAAACCCGGCGGGTTTCATTTCGCCAACTTCAAAGCCGGAGGCGCTGAAGGCCGCGATGAGCGTGCGCGATATTACAATTATCTTTCGCATGACGAGATGGTGGCGATGTACACCAGCGTGGCCGACTGGGAAATTGTTTCGGCCCTCGATTACTTGGGAGGCGCCAGATTCGAAACCCAACAGGTTCCTTGGGTTGCCATCACCGTTCGCAAAAAGTGATGAGGTGCCTTTTGAGTGACTTCAGATTGTGTCAGAAGTAACGCTATGACGGATTCATTCGGATTGTCTGGCAGAGTAGATTAAAAATGAGAATCGAGGCTGAATTTGCGAGCGCCTTTGATTTTCATCAAAGAGGCCTGCTCAATGAGGCTCAAGCGCGGTACGATAAAGTTTTGGTTGCCGACCCGAAGCATGTGAACGCCCTGCATCTGCGGGGAGTTCTTGCGTTTCAATCCGGCGACGCTCACCTCGCCGCAAAATTAATCAGTCGTGCAATCGCCCTCTTCCCCAAGGATGCTGGATTCCATTGTAACCTTGGTAATGCTCAGCAAGCATTGGGCCAGTACGATGCCGCACTGGCGAGTTACTCAAAGGCGATCGTGATTGATCGCAATGAGGCGTTTGCGTATTTCAGCCGCGGCAACGTCTATCGTCACCTTAAGAAGCTCGACAATGCAATTGCCGACTTTGGCCAAGCCATTTCAATAGACCATTCGATGTTTGATGCGCATTTGGGCCTCGGTTTCGCGCACGCCGAACTTTCGCACTTTGAGTTGGCGGTCGCGAGTTTTGACCGCGCGTTGGCATTGCAACCCCAACATGCCGAAGCGCATACAGCCCGCGGCAACGCGCTCTATAAGCTTGAGAAGTTTGATGCAGCAATTACAGCTTATGAAAAGGCCATCGCACTTGACCCAAGTAACGCCGAGATTCATTTTAATCACGGCGTTGCGCAAGCACGACGCGGGAGCATTAAGGCTGCGATTGCAAGCTATGATCGAGCAATAACCATCAAGCCGAACTACGCTCAGGCATACTTGAATCGCGGACTATTGCGCCACGATCTAATGCGTGTCGATGACGCTATCGCAGACTTTGACTCGGCTATTGCGATAAAACCGGACTTTACCGAGTCAAAATGGAACAAGGCACTGTCGCTCCTTTTGCGCGGAGATTATCTTAAAGGTTGGGAGCTATTCGAATATCGCCACCACAAGGATGTGGAAGTTTCACCACGAAATTTCTCGCAACCTCTCTGGGTCGGCCAAGCGGACCTCGCCGGCAAAACTATCTTGCTGCACAGCGAGCAAGGCCTGGGCGATACGATCCAGTTTTTTAGATACGCGACGTTAGTCGCCGACCGCGCCGCAGCTGTTATCTTGGAAGTCGAGCAATCGCTAGTCGAATTGCTAACCGACCTGAATGGCCCGTATCACATTATCGCCAAAGGCGCCGTGCTACCCGCTTTTGACTATCAGTGCCCGCTGATGAGTTTGCCGCATGCATTCAAATCAGAGCTATCGACCATCCCCGTCGACATTCCTTACCTGCGGGCCAACCACGAAAAAGCCGAGGCGTGGCAGAAAAGATTAGGGCCAAAAACAACCCCACGCGTCGGCTTGGTGTGGAGTGGTGGCGTTCCCATCTTCCGACCGCAGTGGGCAACGCCAGTCGTCAGGAATATGTCATTCCCTCAGATAGCGACCCTAAACGTACCCTCGATAGAATTTTATAGCCTACAAAAGGGCGAGCCCGGTGAGTCGGACGCTTTGAGATTGCGAGAGGAGTATTGGAAGGGCGGTAATTTTATCAATGTTGCGGGCGATATTAGAAATTTCGCTGACACAGCGTCGGTCATTGCCAACTTAGATCTTGTCGTAACAGTCGACACCTCAGTCGCTCATTTGGCAGGAGCGATGGGCAAACCCGTTTGGATACTCAATCGCTTCAATACGTGTTGGCGTTGGCTTCAAGATCGTACTGACAGCCCCTGGTATCCGTCTGCCCGAATCTATCGGCAGACGGATATTGGTGACTGGGGGCCGGTTCTAGATAGCGTTAAATCCGACCTCCTAAAGCTACAAGTGTGACCCCGTTTACGCTTTGGGGCGGACTTCCTAAGACTTCGGCCCCGGCGCTGGTTTTTGCGTGCGGGCGTAGTTTTCCAAGCTTGAGAGATTGGGCTTTTGCAACGACTCAAGCGGTGGCGGGTTCATCATCTCGGGGTGATTTTTGCGCGTGTGCTCGACCACGGTTTGTTTGAGCATCGACAATGGCCCACCGTTGTAGCTGACCGATTCGTAAATCACGTGGCCGGGGGCTTGACCCATCAGCATCCACGGCAACCATGGCGTGACGCGTGACCATGACCCAACATAAGGAATGGTTGTCATGGCCGGGTTTTGGGCGTCTTCAATTTTTACAACGTAGGTGTAGTTCTCGCTGACGCGCGCCATTTTGCCAGCGCTTTCGCGCGGCCATTTGTCGGGGTCAAGCGCGTTGGGGTAATACAAGTTCACATTGCGTTGCGCGATGATAAAACCGCCCGCCGCTTCACGCCAATTCAACAAGAGCGGTTTGCGCTTGGAGGCGTCGACCTTGTTCAGCCCGCCGTAAGACGGCGGCAAGGGCTCGAATTCTTCGACATGCGAGTTCCAGGGGTCGTTGACCACGTCCACGACTTTCACTTTTTCGTTCGTGTA
Organism: Rhodospirillaceae bacterium; assembly: GCA_947476925.1. Lineage (GTDB taxonomy): Bacteria > Pseudomonadota > Alphaproteobacteria > Rhodospirillales > Rhodospirillaceae. Next base: position 11,468 of record CANJSF010000036.1, read on the forward strand.
GGGGTTGGTCCACTCGGTCAAAATTTGGTCGGTGGCCAAGTCGGTGTAATAGACGCACTCGCGGTGCAGAATACGGAAGCTGCCGTCGGGCTGTTTGCGGGTCGTGGCCACCGACCACACCTCAAAGCCAAACAGATTGCGAATCACTTCGCCGTCGCGCACGCCCGATACAATGCCCGAAGCGCCGCCGTACTTAACTTTGGTTTCGTCAAGGTCGCCTTCCAGGCGCGCCATCAACATCAAATTCCCCTTGCCCGTCGTCAGATCGATGTAGGGGCCTTTTAGGCTGGGTTTGTCGGCGGCGATTGCTGCACCGGAAGCGAGCGCGGCGCCGGAGGCCAAAGTCGTGGCAGTGGCAGCGTTCAGAAAGTTACGGCGGTCCATGGAGCGTTTCCTTTCGGGTTATGGCATGGGCCAAGCATAACTAGATTTTGCCACGCGCGGACAGCTAAAAGCAAAAGCCCCGCACAATGGGCGGGGCTTTGTCGCGACAGCTGGCCGAGAGGCTTAAGCGGCCTTGCGGCGGCGCATTGCTCCCAAGCCAACGAGGCCAAAGCCCAAAAGGGCCATCGAGAATGGCTCGGGCACGCCTGCTGAAGAGGTGATGGTGGTTGAGAATTCCACTGTGCAGTTGCCGCCATTTGAATTGCACGAGCTGTTGGCGCTATTGCCCCAAATCCAGTCGGCAGAACCGCTGATGCCCGAACGGAAACCCCATGGGCCCACGCCATTGGCACCCAGACTGATCACAGAGTCACTGCCCGTGGGCTGAATCCAGGGCTGCTCCGCAACAGCGGCATTAAAGCTGGCGAACTGAACGCGCCAATCGCCTGCGTTTGTGGATGTGTTTAGGGTTTGTGCCCCATTGGCGAAGGCAAAGCCCGTATCGTTCAGGCTGAAGCTGCCGATGAAAGCACCGGGACCACCGTAGTTAATGGCGGTAACGTGCAAATAGTAAGTAGAGCCGCTGGTGAGCGCGACGTTGCTGAAGTTAAAGGTTGTGCCCCAGTTATTGCCCGACGCGACCAACGTGCCACGTTGGGTGTCATCGGTGCTGATATACGCATAAAACGCGTTGTCCGCCGTGAGATTGCCTGTGATGGCCGTGGCATTTGCATGGCTGAGCGACGCGCCAAGCACGATGGCGGCGGCGGTCAACGATTGAATCAGGCGGGTTTTAAGCATGGCAGGTCTCCGGCGTGAGGTTCTACAGCTATTAGATGCAAAAAACATGCCATGAAGAATATTATTTAAAATCAATAGCTTACGATTCGCGCGCTTTGGAAAGTGTAAAATTTATCGACACTTTTGCCGCCCATAAATCGAGCATTGTAGAAAATATTGTTTATTTTCAGTTAGATAGGCCCTTCTTAGGGTGTCGGAAAACTTTACACTTTAGCTTTGGCAAACGAGGCGACCAACTCCACGTGGTGCGACCAGGTAAACTGGTCCACCACCTTAAGACTGGCCAATCGATAGCCGCCGTCGACGATAGTCCGCGCATCTCGGGCAAAGGTAGCCGGGTTGCAAGATACCCCGATAATGAGCGGTACATTGCTGGCGGCCAATTCGGCTGCTTGCTCAGGCGCACCGGCGCGCGGCGGATCAAATACGATGGCCTCGTAGCCGCTGGCTTCGACACGTGTCAGCGGGTTGCGATACAAATCGCGCTGCGCGGCTTTGAGCGGCTTCGTTCCCTTTGCTGTCTCCAATGCACGAATGGCAGCCTCAGTCGTGTCGAAAGCATCAACGCTGCCTCGCGCCAGCATCGCACCGCTGAATGTGCCGCAGCCTGAAAACAAATCAGCGAACTTTCCTCTGGCCGGCAAAGCATCCATGACCGCCGCGACAAGGGCTACCTCGCCCGACTGCGTGGGCTGCAAAAAAGCTAAGGGCGGCAGCGCAACCTGAAGCACCCCAAATGTGGCGCGCACCGGATTGGTGTCGAGCATCACCTCTGGGCTATCTCGTTCATTGGCACGCCATGACAGGCGACCAATGCGCAACGTTTGCACCATTTGCGCACAAGCCTCGTGCACCGGCAAATCAGGTTTACCGCTTTGCCCCACCGGACCGGTGATCACCATGTCGATGTGTCCATTCACACGCTGGATAAAAATGTCGGCGGCTTTTCCGCTCTGCAATAGCGGCACCAATGCGCTGACCAAACCCGCGCGCAACGCCATAATGGCGGGATCGACAACCAAGCACGTCTCAATGTTAGTGACCTGATGGGTTCGGCGGCGAAAATAGCCCAGCGTCACCACATTCTTTTTTTTGAACGCCGCAAACGTTACGCGACGGCGATGACCTGCAGACAGAAACTCCGGCGGATGCCAAACGTCGGGTGTTAAATCTTTTTTACGCAGCGCATCGCGAACGATTTCAATTTTCCAGTTTTTGTAAAATTCATCGACGGAGTGTTGTAGCGTGCAGCCACCACACACGTCATAGTTTGGGCATGGTGCCACTGTGCGATGCGCCGAACGCGTGACGATCCGATTAATCTCACCTCGCAGCACACCGCCTGTGCCGCGCTCGATCGTGGCGTCAACCACATCGCCCGGTAGCGCGCGATCAATATAAATAGGACCGCGATCGGCGTTATGTATGCCGTCGCCCTTGGGGCCCAACGCGTGGATAAGGAACTCGGCTGTCATAATTAATTTAGTCGTTGCTTTCAGCGCGTTAACGTCAATCCATAACCCATGACCCGGCATTTGCAATGGCTTCCGCGGCGATGCGACCCTGCCGTAAATTGCTGCGCGCATTGCTGACCAAGATTCAACAGCTGCAAGATCGCAAGGCCATGTGATAGGCTTTATTCGGCAGCCCAACTTTGGCCACCCACACTGATCACAGCACACGAGGGAGGATATCGATGATGAAAAAATCACTTATTGCCGCAACGGCGATCACCGCAATTGCAATGGCTTCTCCAGTCTTTGCGCACAATGCACTTGACTTGAAAGAAGCCTACGCTGGGTATTCAACGCCCATGACCTTATCGGTCAACCATGGTTGCAAGGCCAGCCCGGTTACGGGTTTACGAATCAAAGTTCCAGACGGAATCACCGATGCGAAAGCCGCCTTTGATCCGAACTGGACGGTCGAATATAAAATGCGCAAGCTCGACAAACCGATTGTCGCTCACGGTCGCCCGGTGTCCGAGGTTGTTGATGAAATTATCTGGAAAGACTCAGCCAAGCCGCTGTCCGCCGATGGCTGGTACCCGTTCCAATTCAGAATGACGATTCCAGAAACCCCCAACAAGGTTCTGCACGTGAAAGCCATCACGGTATGCACAGATAGCACCGACGCCTACATCGATATGCCCAAAGAGGAACTCAAGGTTGACGACCCTGAGTTTGCGAAAAAAGCTTGGGCCTTTATGACTGCAACACCCACGCCTGCGCCATTTTTGGTGATCCGCGCTCCCACCAAAAAGCAAAACCCCTGGGAATGGACAGCGGAGCAAGCACGCGGCGCTGCGCCGAAGCAAGAAGCCATGGCGAAGTAACGCAGAACGAAATAACGCCCAGGGCGGTCGCGAATTTTTTCGCGACCGCCCTTTTTCTTGTCTACTCCATTCCTTCAGCTGCGCCTCAGTGCGGCTCATCTCCAAAACCCGAAATTCGGGTTCGGTGCGCCGAATGCATTAAATCGCCGTCGGGACTGGCAAATCTAACAGTGATTATTTTGCGACATCGCGGCACGACCAGGATGTGAAGCCCTACAAAACCCCGGTAAATGCTGGAATTTGGCCCCCAGATCGAATAGTGAACAAATGATGACAAAGTCACATTTGTTTTAATACAATTGCGAAATGACCCCGGGTCCAAATGGGGCGTCGAATTGAAGCGAGGGGAAAATGGGCAATCAAAAGCGTTTTAAACTGGCCAACGTACTTCTGGGTTCCGCTGCTTTCTTGACCCTGATGCCCATGACGGCATCGGCGCAATCGACCCAGCCGACAAAACCCGCAGCTATCGAAGAAATCGTCGTCACTGGATCGCGTATTGTTCGCGATAGCTTTACCTCCGCACAGCCGATCTCAATTGTCACAGCGGAATCTATTCGTGCATCTGGCGCGACGTCGCTCGGAGACATTTTGCTCGACCAATCGATTATTAATCCGGCGACCAACAACCAGAACGCCAGTTCAACGCTCTTCCTGGCCGGTCAAACGCGCGCCGACATTCGCGGCCTTGGGCCGACACGCACATTGGTGCTGATGGACGGACGCCGCCTTCCCTTCACTGATGCCTCCTCGCCCGCAGTGGACTTAAACATTGTTCCGTCCCTCATGGTTGACCGCATTGAAACCATCGCAGGCGGCGCTTCGGCCGTTTACGGTTCGGAAGCTATCGCCGGTGTCGTGAACTTCATTATGAAAAAGAGCTTTGAAGGCGCGGAAGTTGACCTTCAATCTGGCATCACACAGCGCGGCGACGGCAATGAATTTCAAGCCGGCTTTAACTGGGGCCATAAATTTGCCGATGACCGGCTCCAAGTGCTGATCGGGGGTGAATACGCCAACCAAGACAGCATTCTACAAAGCGGGCGTAGCGCGTTCGCCCAGGGCATTCGCCGTGACAACCGCGTGACGCCACAGCCGATAATTGACCCGACATCGCGCTCCAATACCTCGCCCTTTGCGACATTCCAGTTGATCGGCGGCGCGTTGGGAACGGCGCGTGCCGTAACGCGCGATGTCCGCGACAATGGCGTCAGCATTGTGCGCCTTTCGACACCCTGTTCCACAGGTACCGTGCAACCCGATTGCCAAGACCCGTCACTGATTTACAGCGCCATCTACAATACGCTGCAAGGCTCATTCGACCGCACCGTTATTCGCAGCTACGCAGACTATAGCGTCAATGACGATTGGAAACTGACGTTCGATGGCCTCTTTGGCCGTGGGAATGGCGGCGGTGGCTTTCAACCAGCATTTTCGAGCGCTGTCGGCGGCGGAACGATGCCCGTCGTGTTCCGAGGCGATAACGCATACTTAGCCGGCAACACGACCACAGCAGCGCAGCTTCGTGCCGAGTGGCTGGCCGCAGGGAAAACATTCACCCAAGGCTCAACTGCACAAGTCGGGAAATTCTGGACAGAGTTTGGCAACCGCGACGTCGAGGCGGACCGCCAATTGTGGAAAGTGACCCCCGGATTTAACGGTAAATTCCAAGTCGCTGATCGCACCGTATCGGTGGACGGTTATGGGCAATATTCTAAAGTTTCGGGCAGCACAACTTCGCTCGGCGTGCCCTACGTCGGCCGCGTTCAACAAGCTACTGATGCCATTTTGTTGAATGGACAAATCGTTTGCCGCGACGCCACAGCGCGCGCAGCTGGCTGCCAACCTTGGGATCTGGTGAATGGCGCTAGCAAAGAAGCGATTGCATGGGCCAATGGTCAATCAACAACCGATCAGAATGTGAAACAAACGGTCGCAGGCATCAACTTTGCGACTGACGTTATTGACTTACCTGCCGGGCCTATCGGGGTTGCGGCCGGCGCTGAGTATCGCAAAGAAAGAAGCTTCTTTGCCCAAGATGCCGTAGGTGCTTCTGGCGTTTTGTTTTTCAACGCGATCGGCACACGAACCGGCAGCTACAGTGTGAAAGAAGCATTCGGCGAAATTGCCATCCCGCTTCTGAAGGACCTTCCGTTTACAAAAGACTTGTCAGTTGAAATTGCGGGCCGAAAGTCAGACTACACTTCAATCGGCACTACCGATCAACGGCGTTATAATTTGCAATGGGCCCCGTTTGAGGACCTTCGTTTCCGAATGACGGATTCTACCGCCGTGCGTGCGCCCAACATCGTCGAGTTGTACTCGCCGCAAAGCCGCAATTTCACGACGACTGCCATCGATCCTTGCGACCGCGACAATTTCCGTGGCGCGACAGCGGCCCAACAGGCGGCACGATTGGTGACATGCGCTGCTGCCATACCAAATTACAATCCGCTGACATTCCAATCTAACTTTGGCGTGGGGCGCTCCTCGTTACCATTGCTGCAAGGTGGAAACCCGAACCTTGGGCCGGAAAAGGCCCACACCTATCAATATGGTCTCGTGTTGCAGCCTCGATGGGTCCCCAACTTCTCGGCCTCAGTCGACTTTTTCCGATACACGATTTCGGAATCAGTGGGAACTGTGCCGATCAATACCTTGCTTGGTGCGCTCTGCCACGACGACGCGTCGCGTCCTTTCGCGTCTAACCAGTTCTGCGCCCAAATCCGCCGCGATGCCACGGGTACGAACGGCGGAGCCGTTCCGGGCGGCGTAATCGAAGTGATCTTGCTGAATCAAAACATCGCTTCAACGAAGGTTGAAGGATGGGACTACTCGGTGCAGTACGGCTTCCAAACCGAAGACGTCTTTGGCAGCGATTATGGTGCCATCGCAATGCGGCTTGATGCCACATGGATGTACCAGTTCGCCCAGCAAGGCTTGCCTGGTCAGGCTTACGTTCAATTTGCTAACACCATCACCAATGCCACACCTGAGTGGAAAGTGAATGGTTCGTTTCAATGGAACTATAAAGATCTAACATTGAAATGGAGCACGTTGTACATCGGCTCGATGATTGCCAACCAGGCGCAGCAAGCCGGCGTGCTCGATCCCTTCAAGACGGGCAAGTATTTCCGCCACGACCTGCGCGCGACCTACGAACTCAACGAACAGTTTTCGTTCCGCGGAGGCATTCTGAATCTCTTTGATAAAGAACCGCCCCGCCTGCCTGAGACTTTCACCGGCACCGGCACCGGCTCGTCACAGTACGATAACCGCGGCCGCTACTTCTTCGTAGGGACAAACATCAAGTTCTAACGTTGGCATTCATTCTGAGGCGACTGATCTGATAAAAACGCCGAAGGTTCCCTTAGAATGGGCCTTCGGCGTTTTGTTTTTCTTATGGCGCGATATCGATCGTGTCGAAGTTCAACGTTCCAAATCCTGGCGTGTAGTTGACGACCCGACGCGCCACGCCGTCTAGGCCCGGCATTTCCCACAAAAAAATACCAGACGGCTCATCGTGATAGAGCTTAAGAAGTTGGCGCGTAAGTTTCAGCCGTTCCTCGATGCTCGTGGCTGTTTCCGCAGCGCGCATCAGCGGGGTCCATTCGGGGCGGCAATGCCAAGGGGCTGACCACAAACAACTATGCACGCGGATAGGCCACAGTGCATCAAGTGGCGGCATATTGCTAAAGTCCATCCCGAAGCCCAGGCCGGGCCATCCGCCTGTGCGAATACGGCTGGTGTGCTGGGCGAACGTCGAGGTTTCAATCTCGACTCTCACGCCCACAGCGCGCAAATCCGAGGCCACCTGTTGGTAATACGCCTCGTCGGCAGCCATGATGCCCGGCGGAAAGCTGAGCAGCATGTCAAAGCCATTGCCATACCCAGCACTTTTCAACATGGCGCGCGCCCGTTCCGGGTCATACGGATAGGATGTAAGCGAAGGATCAAAACCGAAGGACTGTGGAACCGCGCCTTGCGTTGCCGGAGACGTGGTGCCGCCCAAGAGAACATCAACAATGCTTTGCTTATTAACCGCATAGTTCAGCGCTTGGCGCACACGCACGTCGGCCACTGGTGAGGGTTTATTCGAGACGAACGTCACCGTTTGAATACGGCCCGTTCGGCGAACGAGCAAACGCCCGCCGGCAGATTCAATCGTAGCACGGTCCTCTGGCCCTACATCAAAAGCAACATCGACCGCTCCCGTGCGGAGGGCTTGAACACGCGCGTTGAGGTCGGGCACTTCCAACAAATCAATTCGGTCAAGCAAAGGTCGCCGCCACGACGTCGGATTGGCAACCAACACAAGTTTCGATGCGCCCCACTCCTTCACCATGAACGGACCGGTGCCGACGGGCTTGCGGCTGAATTCCTGCCTGCCAAGCTTTTTCCAGTGCCCCGGCGCTGGAATGCGAACTCCAGCGAGGCGGCGCGGCAGCAAAACGTTCGGTGCGTCGGTTTCGATGTCTAAAGTTGTCGCATCAATTGCAGTGGCCTTGGTTACGTCCGACACCAATTGCGCGACGACTTCAAGCAACCCCGCGTCAGAGGCGAGATAGTTCACGGCAGATGCCGCCGCCTCTGCTGTAAAGGGCTCGCCATTCGAAAAGCTAACACCTGTCCGTAACTTGAACCGCCAAACCGTGGGCGACGTCATCTCCCACGAGGTTGCGAGCGCGGGCACGACGTCGCCCTTGTCATCGAACTTCACAAGCGGATCGTAAATCGCCAACGCTGGCAGTAACGCAGGTACCACAAGGTTGCCAAAGGGCGTGCCCAAAAGAACAGGCAACGAGGTCACACCCACGCGCAGAGCTTTCTCCGCCATGGCAGGTGTCGTTGCCATGAGGATCGCACCAAGAATTATGAAAAGCTTTTTCATGACATTCTTAAATGTAGGTCCAGCCGCGATGGCGTTGACCCGACAGACGTGGGGGCAACACATCACCTAAATCTGTCTCGGATACGATATCGGCCAAAACCTTTTCCGCCGAGCTGATCACCTCGTCCTCGTCCCACACTGTCGATTGTCCGGCATCGATCAATTTGCGACCGTCGACAAAGACGGAATGAATAGTGCGCGTTTCACCAGCCCAGACCAATGTCCCCAACGTGCGACGGTGCGCGAAATGCGGAGCCATGATCACTTGGTTGAGGTCGACCAGCACACAGTCGGCGGCTTTGCCGACCTCAAGCGACCCTGCGACATCATCCATGAACAACGTCCGCGCGCCGCCAATAGTGGCCATTTCCAAAACTGTCTCGGCTGTGGCCCAGTGCTGCGGCTCCGGCGCGGGCAATCCTTGAGCTTTTTCACGGTGGACCGCGAGATTTTGCCCCAGAATGATGTGGCGCATCACTTCGAATGGATTCTGGTTGTCAGTCACCATCGGTGCGTCGGTTCCAAGGCCCGGAGTGACTCCTAATTTCAGAATATGATGGAGCGGCAAGCCAACCCCGTCAAACTGTCGCAATATGGGCACAAGAGATAATCGGCAGTCGTGTTCCGCAAGAATTTCAAATTCATGCGGGCGCACACTCACGGCCTTGCCGGCATACATCGGCGAAGTCAGCAAATCGAAACTGCGGTAATACTCAACCTGCCCGCCCTCAAAGCCACGCTTACGCAAATCAGCGCCGCCGCTGTTGTCGGTCATGTCGATGTCGAGCCGCATACGCAACCGATCCACCCCCTCGCGAATGCGCCGCATATGCGCGGGGTCGCTGAGGAAACGGTAATTCACGAAACCCGCAGCAACGCCAATACGAGGTGAGTTAAATTTACCTTGCAGTCGCTCAACCTCGGCCAAGCCGACATCGATATCTTCGCGCCCCATCGCCGGCACCATGTCGCTGTCGACGATGCAGCGCGCCAAGAAGCCACGCATGCCCGATTCCAGAACCGCGCCCCAAGAACCATCAACCGCCTTTTTCTGGGCATTGGTAAAATGTTCGTCGTGCGTGGCGGTATAGCCCGCCTTGAGCATTTCCAAACAATGCAGTCGCGTGAGGATGTAGCTGCGGTCTTCGTCCAGACGGTCGGCAACCGTATAAAGCTGTTTCATCACCGTCGCGACCGCTTTGGGAATATTCAGAACGGGCCAACGGTCGTCGTTATAGCCGCGCAAGAAGACTTGGTTGAGGTGGTTATGGGCATTGGTCATGCCCGGCAGCACCGCTTTGTTGGACCCGTCAATTGTCTCGACTGCTTGGAGCCGACAATCCTTCATGTCACCGACAGCGACAATTTTTCCGCCGTGAAAAGCGATGTACCCGTGAGTGAACACACGCCGATCTGCGTCGATCGTCACGACGTAAGTATTTTTGATCAGCGTATCGACCGGCGGCATTTCAACTGTTCTTTACGTCCTAAGCTCGGGTTGCAACGCCGCAGTTAACGTTCGCGGAACGCTTCGTCTCTCAGCTTGATCACCGGCTTGAGCAGATAACTGAGCACGGATTTAGACCCGGTTCGGATGTCGACCGAAGCGCCCATCCCCGGGATAATGGGTAAGGGGTTCGCTTCAGTGCCGAGGTACGGCTTATCAGTACGGATCACGACCTTAAAAAATGGCAAGCCGCCCTCGGGAACAGTTGAGTCTGGGGCAACGCTGATCACTTCACCGCCAATTCCGCCGTAGCGGGCATAGTCATAGGTATCAACCTTCACCGTCGCCTTCTGGCCGACGCGCACAAAGCCACGGTCCATGGGGTTCAGCTTTGCCTCGATGACCAATACTTCTTCCGACGGAACGATATCCATAATCGGCTCGCCCGGTCGCACGACGCCGCCGATGGTGGTGTAGCGCATATTCTTCACAACACCGGTAATTGGGCTTCGAATAGTTGTGCGGGTTTCCTGGTCGGACGCGGTGACAAGCAGTTCGTCTGTGCGAGCGATATTGAGCGCCAGTTCATTGAGCTGTTCGCGGGCCTCGCGGCTAAACTTAAGCTTCATCTCAGCAACGCGCTCGTGTGCTTCGGCCAGTGCGGCCTCTGCCCGTGGCAGCATTTCGCGCAGAGAATCAAGCTCACCTTTAATCGACTCGACGGCGCGTTGAACCTCCAGATGCTCCATAGGTGCTTGAAGCTTATCCTTCATCAGGTCCGTCGACATGCGAAGGCGCTCTTGGGCTAGTTCGAGATTCCGTTGCGACGAGCTCAGCCGCACGCGCACTTCGCTGACGTCGCGTTCACGCTGGGTCACCTGGCGCTCAAGAACCGTCAGGCTCGAACGCAGTTCATTTTTGCGCGCATCGAAGCTTGCTTGCTCGGCCGAGACCAGGTTTTTCATATTCGCCGGTAAATCTTCCGGGAAAGTTAAGGTCGCGCCGGTCGCTTCGGCCTCTAAGCGCGCCTTGGTCAATTTGTAACCGTCGAGACGAACCCGAAGCTCGTCAACGTTTGTCGTGGCCGACCCAAGGTCGAGCTGAACCACCGGCGCACCCTCGCGAATAACGTCGCCTTCGCCGACAAACAGCTTATCGATGATCCCGCCTTCAAGATGCTGAATGGTTTTAATGCGGCCTTGCGGCACAACCTCACCAACCGCAACGGCCATCTCGTCAAGCGACGCTAAGGCTGCCCAGACGAGGAAGATGCACAGCATCGCCATGACTATGCGTGGCAAACGCCAAAAGGTTTGGCTTTGAGCACTCAGCAATAGGTGGTCAAGTTTGTTCATCGCGACCTACACCGATTGCTGGGCTGGCGATGGCGCGGCAACCGCACCCGAGCGCTGCTTTGCCAGGGCTGCCATAACAGCCGTCGGTGGGCCTTGCGCCGCGACACGGCCAGCTTCAAGCACGATCAACTTATGGCAGGCCTGCAACAATACGGGGCTATGCGTGACCAGAATAATGGTATGCGTTGCCGACAACGTTACCAACGCGTCACGCAAGCCTTCTTCGGCCTGGCGATCAAGGCTGCTTGTGGGCTCGTCCATGACAAGCACAGCAGGCTCGCCCAAGAACGCGCGAGCAAGTGAAACGCGTTGGCGCAAGCCACCCGAGAGTTGCCCGCCGCCCTCGCCCACCGGTGTTGCGTAACCTTTGGGCATAGACAGGATTGCGGCGTGGGTTTGAGCCAGCTTGGCCGCCGCAATCAGCTGCTCGTCGGTCGCCGAGGCGTGGCCATATGATAGGTTTTCGCGAATTGTACCTGTCATAAGAATGCAGTCTTGCGGTGCATAACCTATCCACTTCGCCAGATCTGCGCGGGAAAACTGCGCGACGTCCGCGCCATCAAGCAAGACCCGCCCCTTGTGTGGGCGGTACAGCCCCATCAACAATTTAAGCAACGTTGTTTTGCCACTACCATTCAGACCCATTATTGCTGTGATGCATCCGGGCTCGAATGTGACGTCGAGATCTTCGATCACTGGTACCGGAGGCAAGCCATATCCGTAGTGAATTTTTTCCAGGACAATGCGGCCTTTTGGACGTGGCAAAGCAACCGCGCTTTCGGCAACGTCTTCAGTTAACGCAAAAACCTCAGCAAGGCGGTCAACGGACTGGCGAAATGATGCATACCCGCGCCACGCCCCGACCAATTGGTTCATGGGGGACAGCAGCCGCCCCGCCAGCATGTTGGCGGCAATCAGGCCGCCGATGGTCAGCGCCTGATCGACAATAGCCAGGGCGCCAACGGCGGTCATGGCGACAGTCGCAATAACTGTAAGCGATTGACCAATACTCATCGCCATATCAGCGTGACGTCCGCGGACGATCGATTGCGCGATTGTGTCGTGTTGCGCGGCTTCCCACATCTCGGTCATGCGCGGCGCCATAGCCAATGACTTAACCGTCGTGCGGCCGGCTAAAAGCTCTTCGAGTTTTCCATCGCGTTGGATTGAGGCTTTGGTTTCTTGCGTTGACGCGGCGCTGACAACCGAGCCTGCCCGCCACGACAAAACAATAAAACACGCCAAAATGGCCACCAGGACCCAGGCCACGGGCCACGCGATAACAAAGATGAGGATGAGGAACAGAAAAGCAAAGGGCGTATCAACCACTAGCATGGCTGTGGCGCCCGACAGTGTATTGCGCACGACTTCGATATCGCGAAACAGCAATTTCCAATAGGCGGTGGCCCTATTCTCTAATAGCGACAGCGGCAGAGATTGAATTTTGCGAAAAAGCGCCTGACTAATATTGACGTCAATTGTAAGGGCCGCACGCTGCGACATTTTTGCGCGAGCTTGGCGCAACAAGAATTCGAATGCACACGCAATCACCATACCGATGGTCAAACCGGCCAGTGTGCTAAGCCCCGCCCGAAACACCACCCGATCATAGACCTGAAGCACAAAAATAGGGGCAGCCAAGCCCAGCAAATTAATGAAAAATGACAAGGCCGCTGCTTCGTTGATCAACGGCCTGAGGCTATCGACATAGGGCTTAAGCCACGCCTGGCCCTGGGTTGAGAGTTTGAGCGACATATAACGACTTTAACTGTTTCAGCGTCCCCGCGCCAACCGGCAGGATGGCTTTTGCGACACCAAAGACTAGGCATAACCCGTTGACCTCGCTAGTGTTATATCGCGTTTGTCACCCCTGGCGGAAAGCCCTGCGATATGACGACAGCCACACCCGCAACCGGACCTGGGTTACCCCTTGGCTTAAGCCGCATTCCATGGGGACGGTTTTTTAATCTGAAAGCCTGGCGGCGTTGGTTTTCGGAATCACTGGTCCAAAGTGGGCGGCTGACGGGCCTTTTGGCGATCATCCTACTGTTCTTCGTGCGCATTGATGACCCCAACTGGCTGCAGTTTTTGCGCGCCAAGGTTTTCGACACTTATCAGCAAATCAAACCCCGCGCCTTTGAGCCGAATAGCCCCGTGCTGATCGTTGATATCGACGAAAAAAGCATTGAGCAGCTTGGGCAATGGCCTTGGCCGCGCACAACAATTGCCCAGATTATCGACAAACTGGCCGAGATGAATGCAAAGGTCATCGGGTTCGACGTTGTTTTTGCCGAATCTGATCGCACGTCGCTGCGCGCGATTGCGGAAAGCACCACTGGCATTGACGCAAAGACACGAGAGGCCATGCGACAAGCGCGGGACAATGACGATGTCTTGGCCGAGGCCATCCAAAAAAGCGGGCGCGTTGTGTTAGGCCAAACAATTCCCGATGCGCCAATCAAATATAAAGAAGAGCGCCCGACAACATCGTTTGTTGTTGTCGGCGACAACCCAAACAAATTCATGGAGCAGTATCAATCTTTGCAGCGCAACATTTTGCTGATCGACAATGCCGCTGAGGGCCACGGGGTGTTTAGCCTATCGGGCACCTTTGTTGATGGCATTTCGCGCGACGTGCCTATGGTATTAGTGGCTGACGGCGTTCGCTATCCGTCATTGTCGCTTGAGATGTTGCGTGTCTCGAAGGGGGCCAAGTCAATCCAAATCAAGTCAAATGACCTCACCGGCATTTCGGAGTTGTTGATGCGCCCGCGCGGAACGCGCGATTACTTCTCGGTACCAACAGATGAAGCGGGGCGGAAAAAGGTTTATTACACGCCCCACGCCGCGTTTCAGAAAAACTACGTCTCGGCAGTCGATATTCTAAATGGCACGATTGACCCCGCCCGCGTTGCCGACAAAATGATTTTAATTGGAACCTCGGCGCAAGGCCTGCGCGATGTCCGAGCCACGCCGCTCGACCGAGTTTTACCAGGGGTCGAGGTTCACGCCAACATTCTGGAAAATGTGTTTTTTGTACGTCGGCAGAACAATCTGGACGAGTTAGGTTTTAGAATAGCGGAGAGTTTGGCTCATCTGGGTTGAAGTTCAGGCTGCAGCGTTTTGATGCAGCCGTCGTCTCTCGTTCATCGTTTTGCGTTTGATCTTTTCCCTTCGTGTCAG
>CANJSF010000037.1 GCA_947476925.1 Rhodospirillaceae bacterium
CGACATGCGCTTGAAGGTGTTCTCTTGGGCAACAATTTGAATGCCGGCCTTGCCAAATCCTTCGTTGCCGCCGGTATGATCGAAATGCCAATGCGTATTCAGCACATACTTAATGGGTTGAGGCGTAATGGCTTTCACGGCCGCAGTTAAGCGATCGACCATTTCAGCAAACTGCGTATCGACCAGCACGACACCATCGTTCCCGACCAAGACCCCCACATTGCCGCCCGCGCCCATAAACATATGAACCCCATTGCGTAAGGGGATGTCTTTCACCTCAGCCGTGCGCGTCAATTGCGCCATGGCCGAGCCTGACGACAAGATGGCAATACCGAGGATCAGGGTATGGAATGCGCGCATCGGAAACTCCCTTCTTTGAGTGTGTCAGATTTTCATGCCACCTTCGCCAAGGCAAGCGCTCTGCACGGCCTGCGACCACCGCCGAACGACCGATTGGCGGGTTAAACGTGGTATGCGAATGTGCATTATGCCTCAGCCCCAAAACCCTAAACCAGCGCCTGCACCACTTTGGGAACCGCTTAAGAACCTGGAGTTTCGCCTGCTTTATATTGGGCTATCCATCACGCAAGTCGGTGGATGGATGAATGGAATCGGCTGCTCGTGGCTGATGACATCGCTTGATGGGTCGGCACTGATGCTGGGCTTAGTCCAAACATCGTTCATGCTGCCCGGGATTTTATTGTCGCTTCCGGCAGGTGTGCTGGCCGACCAGACAGACCGGCGTCGGCTGATACTGATTTTGAGCTCCATCATGATCATCGTATCGATTGACCTGGCCGTGTTATCGGCGTTGGGCTGGGTGGGCCCGTGGTTGTTGTTGGCTCATACGTTGGCAATGGGCAGCATTTTTGCGATGCAAGGCCCTGCCCTGCTTTCAATTATTCAAGACATCGTTCGCCGCGACCTCCTGCCGCAAGCTCTGACGTTGAACTCCATCTCGTTGAACCTTGGGCGATCCATTGGGCCTGTCATCGCCGGTATTTTGATCAGCACATTTGGCGCCGCCGTCGTTTTTTTCGTCAACAGCGTCGGATATGCAGCTTTGGGAAGCGTATTTGTTGGCAACCGCCGCGCTGACTTGCGCGCCCATGCGCGCGAAACATTCATGATCGCTTTGCTCAATGGCCTGCGGTTTGCCGTGAACGAGCGCCGCTTACGCGGCATGTTGATCCGCCTGTTGCTCTTCCTGTGTTGCGCGAGTGCGTTGCTCACGCTCATGCCACTTGTTGCCAAAGGCATGCTTGGCGGTGGGCCCGGAACATTCGGCACGTTAGTAACGTGGGTGGGCGTCGGCTCGGTGATCGCCGCATTTGGGCGCGGACGGCTGACAGCGAAAATCACGCCAGATATTCATGTGCATCTCAGCGTACTCATTGCTTCGCTATCTTACATCGGGCTATTTTTTGCCGAAACTTTAACCCAAGCTTGCGCGGCGGCGTTTTTCTATGGCGTGGCTTGGACCAATGCCACCGTCACCTACCAGGTCGCAACGCAAATGAGCCTGCCGGCATCAATGCGCGGGCGCGGCGCATCACTTTTTATTATGACCTTCGGTGCAGGCATGATGTTCGGCGGTTTGATTTGGGGTGCAGTCGCCGATTTAGCCAGTATCAGATTGGCATTGCTCGGCGCTGGCCTTGGTACATTCGTATTAAATTTGCTGACGTCGGGCTTGTCGTTGCGCTATCCAGACACACCCACAGAGTCGTGAAAGCTCATTCGATGACATCGCCCAATCGCCTCGTTCCACGCCCCGGCATTGATCAAATCAAAGCGTATGTCCCTGGCCAAACAGTTGAGGCGCAAGGTCGCAGCATCAAGTTATCGGCCAATGAGTCAGCGCTTGGCCCCAGCCCGAAAGCGGTCGAAGCTTACAAAGCGGCCGCCGAACGCATGTTCCGGTACCCGGATGCCGACGCCTTTGCCATTCGCTCGATGATTGCCAAAACCTATAACCTGAACGTCGCGCGCATATTGATGGGCATTGGCTCCGACGAACTCCTCAGCGCCTTGGTGCGTGCGTATGCCGGGCCCGATGACGAAGTACTTTACCCCACAGCAACATTTCCGATGTATCGCATCTACACGCTGGCGACCGGTGCGAAGGTGGTCCAAGCCACCGACCGCGAGTACGGTGCGGATATTGATGCGCTGCTGGCCAAGGTGACGCCCAAAACGAAAATCGTGATCCTGGCCAACCCCAACAACCCCACCGGGACCTATACGTCAAAGAAAGAGCTTGAGCGTCTGCGCGCGGGTTTACGCGATGATATTCTACTGATTATTGATGCCGCCTATGCGGAGTACGTCGAGCGTGAGGATTACGACGCCGGGGCGTCGCTGGTGGACGCCACCATGAACACGGTGATGTCGCGCACGTTCTCGAAAATTCACGGTATGGCGGGCTTACGGTTGGGATGGTGCTACGCCTGCGAAGACATCATCAGTGTCGTCGGCCGCATTCGCTCGCCGTTCAATGTGTCTACACCTGCGCAAGCCGCAGGCATTGCGGCATTGGAAGACACGACGTTTCAACGTCAAGTGATCGACCACACGCGTCGTTGGCGTGAAACCCTGATCCAGCGCATGAAGGGCTATGGATTGTCGATCACCGGTACGGAAGGCAATTTTGTCAATATCGGCTTCCCCGACGTGCCGGGTCGTAAAGCTGCCGACCTTGATGCCTTCCTCAAAAACAAAGGCATTTCGGTGCGACCCATGGCCATGTTTGGACTTCCGCAGCATTTGCGGATTACCGTCGGCCGCGACGATGAAATGCAGTCGTTATTGGAAGCCATTGAGGCGTTCTACGCGGGCGCGAAGGGCAACGCGTAAGCTGCGCCTACTGCATCGGACTCGTCCAAAAGCGCTCGTTCCGACCGCGCTGAAATGCGATCGGGTCCTTGCGGATCGCGTCGTGCATGTCTTTGGCACCAAGGCCTGCGTAAATGTCTTCCTCGCCGCGCTCGACGGCATCAAGCACAAAGTGCGCGTGTTCCAGAGCCGGGGTTTTGGCGTGCGTGCCTTTGGCCGACATACGGCTTTCAACCGCGCCGGTAAACACACCATGGACGCTGACATTGCTTTTCATCAACTCGGCGCGAATTCCAATGGTGGCCAGCGCTAGCGCGCCCTTGGCCGCGCTGTAGCTGGAGAATTCGACCACACAGAACATCGCACCGACCGAGAGGATATTGATGATCGCCGAGCCGCCGTCGCGCGCGGTTGCGTTTTTGGTCAGATGCGGCGCAAAGCCTCGGCACATCTCAACATGCGCCCAGAAATCGGTCTCCATGACCCTGCGGGAATCCGTCAGATCCGACGCGCCCAAAAAGCGCCGTTCGGCAGGCGTGTCGCTGCCCGAAATCCCGGCGTTATTGACCAGCAGGTTTACATCAACGGCTTGCGCAAACGCGGCGCGGCGATGCGCGTCATTCGTGATGTCGAGCGTGAGTGGGACGACGCGCGCGGGATCGAGTGCAACAACCGGAGCCAAAGTTTCAGGCCTGCGCGCGGCGGCATAAACCTTAGTAACGCCGCGCGCCAGAAACGCCTCAACAAATCCTTTGCCGATGCCTTCGTTCGCGCCCGTCACCAGCGCCGTGCAACCCTGAACTTTCATGCACCGCCCCGATCACTTATTTAAATTCGCCTTTATCTTTAAGCGCAACGTGCAAGACGTGACACGGCTCAAGGCCCACAAATTTAGTGATGTGCCCCTGACCAGTTGTGTCCCACATCGTCAACATGTCACCGCGCACAAAACTGCGACACTCGCCATTGCTGACGGTGATATCCATTTGGCCCGTGAAGACCGCGACAAATTTTAGGTCATCGACAGTCTTAAAGTCGATGAAATGCCCTGGCTGCGATAGCGTCATCTGCCAGTACTTCACATCCTGGTTCTTTGACGAAATGCGATGCGGAACTCCGGTTTGCGGCAGGTCGACATCTTTGAAAAATGAATGACCATGCTGATCGACGTCAATATTCACAAATTTCATGACAGTCGCCCCTATTTCTTAAAGTCGTACATGTCGGTGCCTGGGAATGTCAGGCTGAGCGTAATCACCGGTTCGCGACTTTTGGCAAAAGACGAGTGATGCAGCGCGAGGCCTTGCACGTAAACGCCGTCGCCGGTGGCCGAACGACGCACTTCTCCGCTTTGCAGCATATTGTCGAGATGGCCTGACATTGCCCACACCATGCGCGGCTGGTTGGTCAGATGCATTTCGGTCGGTCCGCCACCAATCGGCTCGCCGGGCTGATTGATTGAGATACCCCAATAGGCGCCATCTTGTTTCGCGGTTTCAGCATGCAAGGGTGTGACTTCCTTGAACGGAATTTCAACTTCGGCCCAAGTTGAGCGGCCATTGGCATCCATGCCAAACGCTTTCATTTTTTTCATCATGACCCTATTCCCCTACTTCGGTTGCGCAGTCGGCGCGTTGGTAGCAATAAACATCGAGTTCTGCCGCACGTCCCAGTGCGTTGATTTTCCGGCTTCCTCGCGAAGCGCATCGCCCGCCGAGACTTCTTTTGTTTCATCGCCCACAGTGATTTGCATTTGGCCCGAGGCCAAATAAATCAGCACATCTGTGGCGGGGTTGGCGGGCGCGGTTTGGCCCGGCCCTTTCAAGCGCGCCACCCGCACCGAGTTACCATCAAAGTTAAAACGCTGCACCGAGACCTTGGCTGTATCGACGCCGGCTTTTGGCCCTGGGGGCAGTGCTGTATCGGGCGTATCTTTGCTGCGGACCACCGCGGCCTTTGCGCCGGGCATCGTGTTGCCGACGGTCATGGCTAAGATGGTGGTATCTTCAGCTTTATTCTTTTTGCTGCGCAAAACTCCGCTGGGAAGATTCACCACATCGCCTGCGCGAATTTCGGTATTCACACCGCGCACATCAACCGTGGCCGATCCCTTCAACACATAAAGCTGCGTCTCGGTTGTGATTTGGTGCAACACGCCACCGTTCTTTTTCGTGAAACTCAAAACGCGCAAGGTGCCTGAGGGGAACCGAAACGTTTTTGAGTCGTATTTCACGGCATCGGCTGGTGCACGGGCGAGCTCGGCTGTACCGGCTGCGATCAGGATGCGAGCGCCGGTTTGTTCCGCCGCGCCGCGTTGCACGATCTCCCATTCGGCCATGGGCACTGTTTCAATATCCTTACCGAAGATAATGTTGCTTGGTGCCGCTGGGGTTTGGGCTGACGCCGAAGCCGCCATCAAACTTAGTGCGCTCAATGCTAAAATGAGATGTCTCATTGGCTCTGCTCTCCCTATGACAATGGCGGAAGTCTAGTGCATTCGGTTTCCCCGCCAAGCGCCATGCGTGGCTTGTTCACCCTCCGGTCCAATGGCCAAAATTGCCAGTTTACATGGTAGCCAGAACCGCACGGGCCTGTAGAACTACGGCCGGAAATCAATAGAATGCCTCGCGAGTTCGATGCAGCCAAAACGGGTCTCACTGACATGACATTATTGCTTCACTTTTGCCGCGCAAGCACCGCAATCGTCCTGGGTGCCCTGGTGCTGTCGACGGCGTCCGCGCAAGAGCCATCCCCCGCGCCAGCAGTCGAGCCGGCTCAGGCCGCTGCCCCCGAGCCCCAAAACGACCCCCTCGCACGCGGCAAGTACCTGGCGACGGCAGGCAATTGCATTAGCTGCCATACGCGCGAAGGCGGAGCGCCCTTTGCGGGCGGCGTTGCCTTCAAGACCGATTTTGGCACGATTTATTCAACCAACATCACGTCGGATAAGACGGCCGGTATCGGCGGTTGGACACAGGCTCAGTTTACGCGCGCCATGCGCGAAGGAATTGCTGCCAACGGCGAGCATTTGTACCCGGCGTTCCCCTACACGGCTTTCACGAAAGTCAGCGACGAGGATTTGGGCGAGATTTTTGCCTACATCAAATCGATCCCAGCGTCTGACAGTAAGCCGCCGCCGAATGAAATGGGCTTTCCCTTCAATCAACGCTCTTTAATGAGCGTTTGGAATACACTGTTTTTCAAGCCGGGCGTTTTCACGGCCGACCCCAAACAATCAGCAGCTTACAATCGTGGCGCATATTTGGTTGAAGGCTTGGGCCATTGCGGCGCTTGTCACTCGCCGCGAAACTTTTTGGGCGCCGAGCAATCCGACCAAGCCATGTCGGGCGGCGTGTTTAACGACAAAATTCCGGGTGGCGCGGTTCGCCGCTGGTCCGGCGTCAACCTGACGTCAGCCGAGAGCGGCCTGAAACTGTGGACACCCGAGGACATTGTTGCCTATCTGAAAACAGGCCATAGCAACCGCAGCGCCAGCTACGGACCCATGAACGACGTGATCGGCAACAGCACCCGGCATTTGTCGGATGACGACCTTGCCGCCATGGCCACGTACATCAAAGCCTTGGCCCCCATTGAGCGCAGTCCCAAAGTAGCGCTTGATGATAAAACGCAACGGGCGGGCGATACGCTTTATACTATTCACTGCGGCACTTGCCATTTGCCGACGGGCTTGGGTGCGACACCCGGCACCGAGCTTGGCGCGCCACTTGTGGGCAGCGCCGTGGCCCAAGCGCCAGACCCCGCCTCGTTGATCAACATCATTCTTTATGGCGGACAGGTGCTGTCGCCGGTGCCCGAAAAGGCGTGGAAAAGCATGAAGGCGTTGAGCGACAACCTGAGCGACGAAGACGTTGCGGCCATTGCCTCGTATGTCCGAGCGAACTGGGGCAACCGCGGCGGCCCTGTCACCGCAGCGCAAGTGGCCAATCAGCGTTAGCCGATCACTATCGCCGAGAACCGAAAGGCGTTTTTGGCGGGGTGGACTAGGCTTTTTTGGCGGCCCAGGAATCGCAATGGCCGCGTGCGTTGACTGGCCCTAGGAAAATTTCGCACTTGCCGCAGTTACTGCCGCCTTCGCCAGCGGTAAAGAAGCCGCAACCTGTGCAGTTCTTTGCGGGGTCTGGAGCTTCTTCAACATAGTGGCTGGCTTGACGCAGGCTGTTTTCAGAAAACGTGAGGTTGTTAGGCCCAGCGCAAGCCACAACCTTGGGGCCTTGATCGCAGCTGCTCAATGCCCAGGTGGCAAGCCCAAGGCCAGAAAATTGCAAACCGCGACCCAGCACGCGACGTCGAGACAGACCAAGTTCACTCATTAAAACCCCCACGACTGATGGGCGAATCCTAGCTGCTTTGAGGCGACACGCAAGACCTAACGCGCGCACGGCTCCGCACACCGGGCAAGTTTAGCCATGCTTTGAACATCGACGGCGAATTTTGCGACCAAATAGTGGCGGGTTATGCCATGCTGACGGGGGACTGGTGGGGGGATTCGTAAATGCGCTTCTGGCTCGTAAAGCAGGCAGCACTGATAGGGGCTGTGGTTGGTGCCTGCGCTAGCTTGTCACCTTCTATCGCGCAAACCACAAACGTGGGTGACTGGCCCAGCATCGGAAACGATGCCGGCGGAAGCCAGTATTCGCCCCTGGACCAAATCAACGCGCAAACTGTCAAAGGATTGAAGTTGGCCTGGACGCATCGTTCAGGGGACGTTTCGGAAAAAGGCAGTGCGACAGGCGCGACGGCGCTGGAGGCCGTGCCCATTCACGTCAACAATACTTTGTATTATTGCACACCTTTTAATCGCGTGTTTGCGCTTGACCCGGCTACGGGAAAGGAAAAGTGGGTATTCGATCCCCACAGTGCACCAGCGGGCGCCAAACCGCTGATTGCAAATCCGCGTAAGTCGGGCATCTGTCGCAGCGTTGCCTATTGGCAAGCGGTCGAGCCTCAATCCGGCAAGTCCTGCGAGAAGCGCATTTTCAAAGGCGACATCAACGGTAATGTCTTCGCCATCGATGCCGATACCGGGGCCTCATGCCAAGATTTTGGCGCGGCGAAGGGCCACCCCGGTTATGTCACGCAATTGGACTTTGAGTCCTACGGCACCAACGACCCGGTGCACGGCATGACATCGGGCCCTGTTGTGCTGGGTGACATTGTGATCGCCTCGACCAGCGCCAAGGATTCCACGGCCGATGCCAATAACGGTTTTGTCCGTGCCTTCGATGTCCGTACCGGCGAATTAAAGTGGGAGTTCGATCCCATCCCGCCCGAGCATGTGCACGATACGGGCGCCGCAAACGTTTGGTCGACGATAAGCACCGACCCAGAACGCGGCCTGATTTTCCTTCCAACCACCAGCCCGTCATCTGATTATTACGGCGTCAACCGCACCTACGATGTGCCGTTAGCCGATGCAACAGTGGCGTTGTCGGCTGCGACCGGAAAACCCGTGTGGCACTTCCAAGCCACGCATCATGACTTGTTTGACTACGATCTGCCGGGCCATCCGTTGCTGGTGACCATCACCAAAGACGGCCAAAAAATCCCCGTGGCGATTCAACAAACCAAGCAAGGCCGCGTGATTGTGCTCAATCGTGACACCGGCGTGCCGGTTTTCCCGATCGAAGAGCGACCTGTCGCCCAGTCAACGATACCCGGCGAGCAAACATCACCGACACAGCCTTTCCCAGTTTTGCCCGAGCCGTTCTCGCGTCAAACGTTGACCGAGGATGATATGTGGGGCCTGACGCCGATTGATCGCGCCTGGTGCAAATCGCACTTCAAAGAGATGCGCTATGAAGGTGCGTTCACACCGCCCGGCGAAGACGGCTCGCTGGTCTTTCCGTTTGGCGGAGGCAATTGGGGCGGTGCTGCCTTCGACCAAAAAAATAACCTGCTGATTATGAAGGGCCAGAATCTGGCCTTACGCGTCAAAATGATCAAGAAAACCGGCGCAAGCAGCGGGCCCGATGATCCATTGTCCGGTGCAGACCTGTCGGGCACGCCTTATAAAATTGAGCTTGGGCTTTTTCTGTCGCCCCTCGGCGCGCCCTGTACGCCGCCGCCGTTTGGCACTGTGACGGCCATCAACATGGATTCAGGCAAGGTGAAATGGCAAGTACCCTTGGGCCAGGCCAAGTATTTCGGCATCACCGCGCCCGCTTTTCTAGGTTGGGGATCGCCCAATATCGGCGGGCCAATGGTCACGGCCGGTGGACTTGTTTTTATTGGTGCTAGCCTTGACGGGAAAATACGCGCCCTTGATGTGTCGAGCGGCCAAGAACTATGGCAACACAAAATTGCCGCGCCCGGCATGAGCATTCCGATGACCTATTTGTCAGGCGGCAAGCAGTATGTAGTGATCGCCGCCGGTGGGAATGCACGCGTTACCAACGACCTTTCAGATTCGATCATGGCATTTGCTTTGCCTGATCAAAAAAACCCGTAAGGAGAGAAACATGCAATTGAGCACGTGGGATGAATTTCGTCGCGGCTGGAAACCACTCCTGGCCTCGGCTATGGGGAACGGGTCAGGCCTAAGCGGCATTCCGTTTTACACGTTCAGCGTTTTCACTGTGCCCTTGGTGACAGCCTTTGGGTGGACGCGCGGGCAAGTCTCGATTGCCGCAAGTTTCATGATTATCGGCACTGCGATCACCGCGCCGATCATTGGATCGATCATCGATCGTGTCGGCGCGCGGCGCGCGGCGATTATCTCGATGACGTGCGTGGCGTTGGGCTACCTCGCGCTCTCGCAAATGAATAGCACGATTGCGTTGTTTTATACCGCGTGGTTGGCGATTGCTTTGGTCGGCGGGGGAACAACGCCCGTCGTTTGGACGCGCGCGGTGAACATGTGGTTTGACCGAGGTCGTGGCTTGGCATTGGGCCTTGCGCTGGCTGGCTCTGGCGTGGCCAGCATCTTCGCCCCGGTTCTGACATCGAATGTCATCAAGTCCTCTGGGTGGCAGACCGGCTACATGGCCTTGGGCTTCTTCATTCTCTTGATTTCGGTTCCCACGATTGCGCTATTCTTCAAAGAACGAGGCCGTGAAAACGCCGACGCCAACAGCTCGGCACATTCTTCAGATCATTTGCCAGGCCAAACTCTTCATGAAGCCCTGCGCACCACAGCCTATTGGAAAATCGCCATCGGGTTCTTTTTGGTGTCTGGAATGATTGCCGGACTAATTATCAACCTGGTGCCTTTGCTTATTGACCGCGGCATCAGCCAAGACGACGCCGCACGGGTCGCAGGTGTGATGGGCATCGCGGTGATGTTGGGTCGCATCGGTGTGGGTTTCTTGCTCGATAAATTCTCGGCACCGCTGGTCGCACGCGTGCTTCTTGCGGCTTCGGCGGCTGGATGTTTGTTGCTGTCGGTGGAGGGCACACCAACCTGGGTTGCGGTGATTTGCGTCTTGTCGCTGGGTCTTGCTGCCGCAGCAGAAGTTGATTTGGTCGCCTACCTCACCAGCCGTTGCTTCGGCTTAAAGGCCTACGGCAAAATTTATGGCTGGCAGATTAGTTCATTTTACATCGGGGCAGCTGTTGGCCCGTTCCTCGTCGGCAAGGCGTACGATGCCTTTGGCGGCTATCTGCAAACGCTATACTTCGCAGCGGCGGCGCTTATTTTCGGAGCCATTGTCATCGGCACAATTAAGCTGCCAAAAGGAACAGAAGGCGGCGGGCATTAAGCCCGCCCGCCATTCCTAACCGCCGACGGTTACGCCTTGCATCGGTTGGCCTGAACGCATGATGGCTGCCCACGACCTGTCGCCACCAAAGCGAATACCTTTGAAATCACCGGGCTTGGTGTCTTTCACATTGGTATAAAGTTTCTGGCCTTTGTACGACCATTGCTTGGTGCCGTTTTCCAACGGCACCAATGCCCAACTCCCCATAGGCTTGGCATCGGCAACGGCGATAAACGGGATCCATTCGGTTTCATCAACGCACTCGCCCTTACATCCCGCTGGGCGGCCCAGCACAGCCCGCCGATTGCGCGGGTTGAAGTCATGGGAGTAAACCGTCAGACCTTTTTCATTGGCGATCAATTCACCCGCGTCGGAGCTTTGGACCGTCGCCCACGGCGGCAATGGTGGTGCTGGTTCAAGCACAACTGCGTGCCAGCCCTTGATGGTGCTGCCACTGATTTCGCCTGGTGCAATGTCGGCAATGTGCCGATAAAGCGGTTGGCCCTTAAACGCCCATTGGCGAGTACCATCTTCGCGTATCGACACCGACCAATCGGCAAAAGGATTTCCCGCCCATGGCGCCACGAGCGGCCGCCAGGTTTTCAAGCAGGCGTCTTTGCATCCGGATTTCTGTCCGGCGCGATCACTATCAAATGAATAGAGTGTCAGCCCTTTGGCATCGGTCAGGACCTGACCCAACGTCGACAAGCCAATTTTAATTTCGCCGGGCGTGGGAATGGGTTCAAACGCCACGCGCCAAACACCGTTAACGCCATCGCCGAACGTTCCGCCAGCAAAGGCATCATTCACGTAGCGATACAGCGGCATACCTTTGTAGGCCCACTGCGCGCCTTCTTCGCGTGTGATAATCGACCACTCTGCCGTTGGTTTCGCATCGGCAGGGGCCATGACCGGCGGCCAGGTCACGGCACAGTCGCCCTTGCAGGACGACTGACCCGGCGTGCCTTCGTCGCGGTCGAACGTGTAGAGCGTCATGCCTTTGTCATCGGCGAACTGCCAACCCGTTCCCAGCTGCTTGCCAGCAATTCCTGGTGGCAAGTTGTCGAGCGCGAGGGCCGAAGCGCTGCAGGCCAGCGCAATTACACACGAAAAAGCAGCAATGCGAGAACGAAACATCAGGCCACGACTTCCGTGATGGTTTTGGATGTTTGCAGCGACTTGGTGCCCCACTTATCAAGTGGTAGGCCCATAACCTGCATCGCCGTTAAGCCAACACGGGTGATGGGATCGCCATTTCCGACCACATGCAACCCGGTTTTAATGCGACCACCAGCGCGGCCAGCCGTAAAGATGGGCACGCCATCGATGGAGTGAACGCGCGCGTAGTTGGTTTCAGTTGCGGCAAAAATCAAGGTGTTGTCGAGCAACGTGCCATCGCCTTCGCGAATGTTGGCAAACGCTTCGACGAACGCGGCAAAGGACTCCATCGTGCGGCAATTGAACGAGAAGGCCACCGGCTGATAGCCCAACACTTTATCCGGTGTTTCCTCGTGCGTGAGCAGATGGTGCGTGTAAGTTTGGCCAGGCCTGCGCATATGCGAGAAGTTATCGCTGAAGACCATGTTAAACACTTTGGTCTGATTGCACGCCACGGCCATCGACAAAATTTTGGTCATGATGAGGTGGTTTGCGACAACCGTGTCGACCTCAAGACCCTGCGGCATATTTTGCTCATCGCCATCACGCTTCACCGGCGGCGGAATCGCGCACGCCAAATTCGGCTGTGGCTTTAGCATTTGCAAATCGAGTTGATTCTCAATCTGACGAATGGACGTGAAGTATTCATCCAACCGTGCCCGATCGGCGCTGCCGAGTTTTGCATTCAGCGATTTGCTTTGCTCACCGACGGCCGACAACACGCTTTTGCGCACCATGACTTTGGGGTCGGGTTTAAAATCGGCTTTGTTCGGATCGATAAATTCGGACCCGAATACACGGGCATACAGCTTCTCAGGCGAGGCTTCGGCCGCCGCGCGGCTGTTGGTGCTGCGCGCGCTGTAATTCTCGCGGGGGATGCCGACGCTGGTCATATCCAGAGTTTGGAACCGCGTGTTCCCAGCGATCTGATCTGCGATCAGCAGATCAAGTGTCGGTGCCGGAATGTCGTTGTTCCCCGAAGGCGCCGACCCTGTGCGTGAAGCGACCCATCCCGTAAAGTGGGTATAGTTAGACCGCCCATCCAACGGCATATTAAATCCGCCGTAGAAATTAAGGTACTTCTCGAACGGCTTGAGCGCTTTGGTTTCCTCAAGGAAATCGATGCCGGCGCTGGTTTGCGTTTTGGGCGTAATAGCGTGCCCAGGTGTATGACCTAAGCCCCAGTACCAGGTGCCAAAGCGCACCGGCAGCGGCGCACCTGTGGCGGCCAGCGCCGTTCCATTGTTATTTAAAAAGCAATCGAGGAATGGCAATGCCACCCCGACAGCAGCACCGCCCAATGTGCCGCGCAGCACCTGGCGGCGGTTTGGTTCGCGTGGAATGAGAACGGTCATGATTTGTCGTCCTTCTCAGTGTTGGTAGCAGCAGATTTTGATTCAGGTGTCGTGACAGCAAACAACGCGTCGCTGGCGGCGATGTCGTGTAAAAGTTTTGGCAGGCGGAATTTCGCAGACGCAAACTGTTTCTCGAAATGATCGAGCAGCACTTTTTCACTGCGATCGGGCGTGCGGCCCGTGGCATACGAGTACATACGATTAACGATGCACGATGGCACCGCTGGGTTTTCGCGCATGGCTTTGCCTAAGCCCACAGCATCAACAAACTTAACGCCGTCGAGGTCGCCCGAGGGATCGATGGGCGCGCCGCTTTCCGTAGTGCGCGACTGCCCTGCCCCGTCAATGCGTTCCATCGCCAGTCCAATCGGGTCGGTCAGCTTGTGGCACCCCGCACACGCGGGCTGAGTGGCGTGGACGCTTAAACGTTCGCGCGCGGTTCTATTGGGCGAGTTTGGATCGTTGAACAATGAAAAATCCACATCGCCCGGCGGGTCGGGGATTTTCTGGCACAGTAGCGACTCACGAATGGCGCGGCCGCGAATGGTGGGCGAACTGCGCCCCGGGTGCGAGTAAAGAGCTGCAAAGCTGATTTGCGTAATCAATCCCGCACGCTCGTCGCTTTCGGGAAATTCATAAGGCATCCAGCCGCCGTCAGGCCGGTCGACCGCGACGCGATAGATACGGCCCAAGGGCCCGCTCATGAATGTTTTGCGCGTTGTGAACAAGTCACGATAGTCGCCCTGTTGCGTGAGCAGCAAATCGACAATTGTGCGTAGCGTTTGTTCCTTAGCGTCTTCGGCAACGGCCGCGCTAAACGACGGATAGATGATTGAATCTTTTTCAATCTTGGAAAACTCGTCGAAGGCCAGCATGTCATTGAAAAAGGCACGCATGCCCCCCTCAATTTTTTGCGACGACAGCATCCGCTCCACTTGTTCAGACAGCCCTTTCTTTTCGTGAAGTGCGCCCTTCTCTGCAGCCGTCAAAAGTGCATCGTCTGGCGTGGTGTTCCACAGAAAGAAACTCAAACGCGCGGCTTTGGCATACCCATCAAGGCGCGTTTTGCCCGGCTGTGCGGGATCAGGTTCGGTCGTATCAATCGAGAATAAAAATGATGGCGAGACCAGCATGCCAGCCAGCCCCGAGGAAATGCCCTCGTAAAAACTTCCAAGGTCTTTGCCGGCGGCCGCAGCAACGGCAACGGGGCTTTGTATCTCGTCATTAGTTAGCGGACGGCGATAGAGAATACGACCAACTTGCTTAAAAAACGCGGCCGCACAGGCATCATCGGGCGCAGTCGCTACAGTTGGTGTGCAGGGAATAAGCACGCTTCGATTCTTGGGGCTGACGACCTGGTCAGCAATCGAACGCGCCATGCGGTCAAACTGCTCCAGGCCCGCAGGCGTAATGCGCGCATTTGTGGCACCGACCGTCAACAAGCCGTTGGTGCGAACCAGCGGATCGAATGAACCGCCCACTGTGATGTTTGCGCCAAACACATCGGCGATGACGTTGCGATACTGCGATTCCGACAACAACCGCATGGTCGGTGGCGCACCTGCCACTGGCGGCGCAGGTTGATCGCACGCAGCGAGCGCCAAAACCGCGCCAACTGTGGTGACTAAAGCAAACGTTCGTGAGGTCATTCGGTTCATTGCACTATCAGTTCAAAGATGAAGTCGCGGAAAATTATCGTTTGTCCGCTGCGGCAGTTTGTTCATTCGGTTTTGGGTGCACAATAAAGGCCGCGACGGCGCTAAAGTTATAAGCCGAAGACAGCGCGGTGCATTTTCCAGTTTTTGGATCTGGGTAGCCATCGGCCAACTCGTGGGCGGCGACGTAAATGGAGGGGCAATTGGAAATCGCAGTCGACGAGATGGGACCTAAGCCCCCGATGTAGAACATCAATTGATCGACGCCATAATAACCCGACGCCATGCCGCGCGCCTTGGCGCCATCGTCAGACAATTCAAGGCGCAGACGCATATCTTTGATTTCTTGATTCATATAAGTGTAATTGCCGTAGAACGGCAAATTGACATCACCCGCCTCTGTCAGCAGCACGCCGTCTTCAATGCGGCCTTTGACTTTGCTGCCGTAGCGAGGAACCCCACCAGGCGCATCGATGCGATAGCTGGCAAACGGCGTGAAGTTGCCGCCGCCATCGAGGGTGTATTGATCAATCGCACGATAGAACGCGACCTCGACCTCTTTATCGTTTTTAGCGTCATCAACTCCCGTGATCTCGATCAGGGTCATGCCGTTGCCGTTAGACTTCCGGTTCTCGTTGGCGTTGACCTCGAATTGACCGTAGGAGCGAAAACCATAGATGCAGCCCAGCAGTCGATACATTTGGTTATCGACACCGGGCGTTCCATCAAGGCCCGTGAAATTCTCATGGGCGCAGGTTTTAGGCGAGGCACTGCCATCGGCATTGCCATCTAGGTTAGCGCCGTATGAAACTTTTCCTTCGACCGTCAGCAAGGGTGGGTCTTTGACCACCGTGGGATTCATGCAAACGTCTTCGCCATTGGGTCCGCGGCGAATGGCATTGAAGTAGCGATCGAGTCTGGACTTTAGACCGTTATCGGTGAGTCGCGCGCGGTCAGCCTTTGATAGCCCGCGCCACCAAATTTCGTCGTATCCAACGTTAAATCCCTCGGGGCACTCGTCGATGAATTTAGATTCATACAGACCGGTGTTCCACGTCGTGATCACAAACCCCAGCGTCTTTGGCCCGGCCGCGAGCGCGGGCGCCACGAAAAACGCGCAAGACGCCGCTAAGCCTAGAAAGCCTGCGAGATGATGCTTGGATGTGCTTGCGATAGGCATGATCATAGATGGCGCTCAATATCCTAAAAAAGCCAGTTATATCATAGTTTTCGGGCTGATTCTGACCGAGCCAGCCCGCTGGGTACATAGGTATTTAAAAGAGAGATCACCCAATGGATAAACGAGAAATTACAGCTTTGCCCGGGGTGTGGACCCCTGGGGCCATCGTATGCCCCAATTGCTTGTCGGACCGCTCTATTTGGGTCATCTATTATGATCAGTTAGGAAAGATGGGTCTGATCAACCATGCGAAATAGTCTAATTGCGTTTACTTTTGTCGCCATTCTAGCATTAGTTGGCGGGGCCAGCGCCCGAGCCGCTGATGATGACATTATTTTCACGGCCGCGCTGTCGGACGAGGATCAAAGTATTCCGACTGAAAGCCCGGGCAAAGGGTTTGCTGAAGTTCGGCTTGAGCGCGCGACGTTAAAACTCACCTGGAAGGTGACTTTTCAAGACCTCACGTCGCCCCCCACGATTGCTGGCCTTTATGGCCCCGAAAATGTCGGCGGTAATGCCGGCCAGATTGTGGACTTAGCCCCCAAGGGCAACATTAAGAGCCCGATTGAGGGGTCGACTATATTATCCGATGGTTCGTTTCAGTACCTGATCACCGGTCGCGTGTATGTGAACATTCACACCACCAAGTACAAAGACGGTGAACTTCGCGGCCAACTGCGTCGTCAGCGGCGTTAAAGACTACTCTTCGTAGTCGCGACGCCGTTGAATGGGGCTGAACCCACCACCGGTACCACCTACGCCCGCAGCCCATTTATCGCCACCAATCGCGCCGGGCGATTTATCGCGCGTGTGGGAATAAAGCAGATTTCCCTTATAGGCCCAGCGCTTACCGCCGCCCTCTGCCGCAACCGGCGTCCAATCACCACTGGCAGCCGCATCAGCATCGGCAGGCACCGCGCGCCAATTTTTGGATAAGCACTCGTCGTTGCAGATTAGTTCACGCGTCTTTTGAAGTGACCCATTGAAGACATAGAGCGTCAGGCCATTTGAATCGGCAAAAATCTCGCCCATATCTGAGTTTTGAACAGTGACCCACGACGGCAACGGTGCGGCTGGATCAAGTATTGCTGCGCGCCAAATCTTGTCGACGCCATCACCACGCAGATCGCCGGGCTTAATATCGTTGGCGTTTTTATAAAGCCGTTTGCCTTGATAGGCCCATTGTAGCGTTCCATCGCTGCGCGGCAGCGGACTCCAATCGCCGATCACATTGGCCATTTGCGGGGCGGCCAGAGGCAGCCATGTTTCCAAACACTTCTTTTCGCAGGCTGACTTTTCTTTGGTGTCATCCGACCGTGAATACAGCGTCATGCCGCGCTTATCCGTCAGCACACGACCAACAAACAGGGCGCGAAGGGCAACGCCCGGAGGCGTTGTGATCGGAACAGATGCGATGTTCCACGCATTGCCCAGCCGATCTCCAAACGCGTTTCCCGGCGCGCGATCACGGGCGTACGTGTACAAAGGTTTGTCACGAAAAGCCCACTGGCGTACGTCGTCATCACGCGTAATCAACGTCCAGTCGCCGGTTTCTTTGGAGTCGGCTGCAGCGACCAGGGGCGGCCACAATTTGGCGCAGTCGTCGATACACGCCGACTTGCCCTTCGTGTTATCGCGCGCGTAGGTATAAAGCGTCATACCCTTGGCATCACCAAATGCCACGCCCGCTCCGCTTTGTTTTTGAGTTACGCCTGGCGGAACGGCAAGCTCAATGCCAGCCATAGCCCCATGGGCAACAAGCACCAACCCAACAAATAGCGAAGCGATAATACGCATGAACTCTAACAACCCAAGACCGAGAAAAAGTCGAACGCTTACGCCAAAATTTCAGTGATGGGCTTTGAGGTTTGCAAAGACCCAGTGCCCCACTTCTCGATGGTTAAGCCCATCACTTGCATGGCCGTCAAGCCAACCCGCGATATCGGATCGCCATTGCCAACAATATGTTTACCGGGCTTCAAGCGCCCGCCTGCGGCGCCAATCATCATGACGGGAATATTGTCGACCGCATGAATTTTGGCGTAGCTGGTTTCGGCGTGTGCAAAAATCAGCGTGTTGTCGAGCAGTGTGCCGTTGCCTTCGCGCGTGGCGGCAAACACATCGATGAAGCCCGCCAAGGCTTCCATGACGCGACAATTGAACCAAAATGCTTCGGGCTGATAGCCCCGCGTCTGGTCGACCGCTTCTTCGTGCGTCAAAGTGTGATGCGTGTAGGCCGTGCCCGGTCGGCGCACACTCGACAAAGCATTGCTGAACGCCAGATTGAACACGCGCGTTTGGTTACACGCCACTGCCATAGCCAAAATTTTTGCGTGCGCATTGTGGTTGGCCTGAACGGAAGGCAATTCGTATCCCATTGGACCTTCTTCTGGGGCCCTGGGCACTTGGCAGGCATCGGCGGCGGCGGGCTTTTGCTGCTGCAAAACCAATTGATTTTCGAGCTGACGAATGGAGGTGAAGTATTCATCAATGCGCGCCTTGTCGTTGGCCCCGAGGCGCTGTTCGAAACGTTGGCGCTGTTCCGTAATGCCCGACAGCACACTTTGCTGAAGCATCAAGTCGGGATCAGGCTTGAAATCGGAGCTGTTGGGGTCGGCGAAGTCAGCGCCAAAAATACGCTGATACAACGCCACCGGTGAGGCTTCGGCGCCACTGCGGCTGTGCGTGTTGCGCGCTGTGAATGTATCCCGCGGGTTGCCGGTACAAGTCACATCAATATTGCGAAAGCGCGAGGTACCGCCGATCGCATCAGAAACCAACACATCGATTGTCGGCTCTGGGATATCGCCGGCAGCTGCGGGCGCTGTCCCCGTGCGGCAGGTTACCCAGCCAGTATGGTGAACGTGATTGGGGCGGCCATCGAGGGGAGAGTTGAATTGGCCGAAGTAGTTGATGTGTTTCACATGGCGGTTAAGCGCTTGGCATTCTTCCAAAAACTCAAGCTTGCTGGCGTTCGGTGAGACTGCATGATTGGGTGTGTGGCCCATGGACCAAAACCAGGTGCCGAAGCGAACCGGAATGGGCGCGCCCGAGGCGAGGGCCTGGCCGTGATTGTCCAAAAAGCAATCCAAAAACGGCAGCGCCACACTGATGGCGGCACCGCCCACTGTGCCACGCAGCAATTCGCGACGACCAAACGGTTTCTTGATCAATGTGCTCATAACTTCGACTCCTTTGTCACCGCTTCGGCGGCGCGCACCGGCGCTTCGCCGACAGCATACAGGGCTTTACTAGTTGCAATTTGACGTAACAGACTTGTGAATCGGTACTTGTCGCTGGCAAAAGCCTTTTCAAAGTAGCTCACGATTTCGCGCTCATTGCGCTCGACCGAGCGACCCACGGCATAAGCATAAATGCGGTTCACCACGCACGATGTGGCCGCAGGGTCTTGGCTGAGCGCCGCGCCTAAACCCTTGGCGTCGGCAAACGGTATGCCGTTGATCTCGCCGCGCGTGTCGATGACGGCGCCATTTTCATCGGCGCGGAATTGCCCAGCGCCGTCAAATTTCTCCATCGCCAGCCCAATGGGGTCCATCAACTTGTGGCACCCCGCACAAGCGGGCAGCGTCGAATGGGCGTTAAGTCGATCGCGGGCGGTTTTAGCCGGCGAGTTAGGATCGTTGAACTGAGAGAAATCGACATCACCCGGCGGGTCGGAGATTTTTTGGCACAACAACAATTCGCGCACGGCTTTGCCGCGCAACGTCGGCGAGCTTTTGCCCGGATGCGAATGAAGCGCGACAAAACTCATCAATGTTTGAATGCCTGCACGCGGATCATTTTCGGCAAATTCAAAGCGCGACCATCCACCCGGAACAGTCGCTGGCACGCGGTAGACCAAGCCCAACGCACTGGTCATAAACGTACTGCGCGTGGTGAACAATTCGCGGTAATCACTATTCTTGACCAACAATTGGTCATCGATGGTACGAAGAACTTGTTCTTTCGCATCGTCTGCGGCCGACAGGCCAAACGCGGGATAAATGAGCGAATCTTTCTCTAGCGTCGCAAAATCATCCAGCGCCAACATGTCGGTGAAGAACGACCGCACACCGGTTTGCAAGCGCGGCGAGGCCATTAAACGATCAGCCTGCTTCTCCAGGCCCTTGTCGGTATTAAGCTCGCCGCTTTCTGCCGCCTTCAAAAGCGTATCGTCGGGGCTACTGTTCCATAACAGGAAGCTCAGACGCGTTGCTTTTGAGAAGGCGTCAAGCCGGACAGTCTTGGAGCTTGCGTCAGATTCGGTTTTCTCGCTGATGAATAAAAAGTCAGGCGACTGCAGCATGCCCTGCAAGCCGTACGACAGGCCCAAGTAAAAGTCGCGGCGCGTATTTGCAGCCGCCGACGCGATTTTGACCTGCTGAGCCAGTTCATCTTCGCTGAGCGCGCGCCGATACAGCAAGCGGCCCACCTTGCCCAGAAAGGCACTGGCGCAAGTCTCATCCGCTGCCTTTGGTGACACAGGGGCACAGCCAATGAGCAGCGCGCGATTTTGCTCGTCGACAACTTGAAGTGAAATCGAGCGCGCCAAAGCGGCATAGCGCTCAAAACCCGCCGGCGTGATGTTGGCGCGGCTTGCCCCAACCGTCAGCAAGCCATCGGTGCGCACCAACGGGTCAAACCGGCCGGCGACGATGATATGCGAGCCGAAGACGTCGGAAATAATGTTGCGATATTGCGCCTCGGTCAGACGACGAACAGTCGATGGGCCGCCGGTCGTCACGGGCTCGTTATCACCACACGCCGAAAGTCCCACGGCAACAGCCATGCCGATCACAACGCTTCGCGCAAAGCGGGACATTGAAAGGCGAGGAAAAGATGTCATGCGTATCGTCATCGGTTATTTGTTCTCGGCCGTTTGAGTGACATGCAGCGCAAAGGCCGGCAGCGCGTCGATCTTGAAAGCAGACGAGATCGACGTACATTCGCCGGTTTTAGGGTCTGGGTAGCCATCGGCCAATTCTTTGGCTGCCGTATAAAGCGCAGGGCAGCTCCAATCGCCGGTAGCAACCAGGAATTCGATCTTGAGAATGTATTCCCACCATTTATCAAAGTCGTAATAGCCGCCGATAAGCCCCCTCACCTTGCCGTCGTCGCCCAACGTCAGATCGAGTTTCATGTTCATGTCGCGCAGGTCAATTGCGGCATAGGCGCTGTTGCCATAAAACGGCAATGACAAGTCAATTGGATCGGTGGTCAGCACACCTTCAACAATTTTGCCCTTGGCCACCGCGCCGTACCTTGGCTTGCCGTTGTTGGTATCCACGCGATATGTCGCGTGCGGCAAAATCCGTCCGGCACTGTCGATGGGGAACGGATCAATCGCGCGATAAAATGCCACATCAACATTGGGTGAATTGCGCGGATCATCGATGCCGGTGATTTCGATCAGCACGACACCGCGGCCAGAGTTGCGCCGCTCTTCATTGCCAAACGTATCGAGCACACCGTTGTGGCGCCAACCGTAGTGACATCCTAAAAGCCGATACATTTGGTTATCGACACCCGGCGTTCCATCGACCCCGGTAAAATTTTCGTGCTTGCATGACTTCGGCGTAGCGGCGTCCTCGCTCGAAGCATCCAAATTAAATCCATAGGACGTTTTACCCTTGATGGTGCGCAAGGGAGGTTCCTTCACCACGGTCGGGTTCCAGCACACGTCTTCGCCTTTGGGGCCGCGCAACGCAGACAAGAACCGCCGATCAACGGGCTGGATGAGACCATTATCCGTGAACTTGTCTTTGTCGGCTCGCGAGAGCCCGCGCCACCACATTTCATCGTTGCCGATGGCCGGGCCTTCGGGGCATTCGTCCATGAATTTGGTTTGATAAATCGCGTTGTCCCAATTGGCGACAACAAAGCTGAGTGTTTGTTTGCCTTTGGCTGGTTGTTGCGCGGGCACTGAACTGCCCCACACACAACTCAACGCCGCAAGTGCTGCACCCCAAAGCCAGGGGCGCTGCGAACTAACTTTCGTAGGTACAAACTTTGTCATGTGGTTCACGCTACTGTGTGGCCTTGGGTGCAGTGGGCGCCAAACGTTGGATTTGGCCGCGCAGCTCGCCCGCCGGGTACCTGACGGAATGGATATTAACATACATGCGGCCCGCCAGCAGATATTCCAACTGCGCGTCGGTCAAAATGGCCGAGCCTTCCAGCGGCACGTTCATGCCGTTCGGCGCCAAGTCCACCTGAACACCCGCATTGGTGCCGGGGCGTTGGGGCCCATGAATATGCGCGCCCGTGGCAGCAGACGTCAGCTTATTATAAGTGACCTTCCACGAGATGCGCTGGGTGGCGCGGTCGACCGCAAAATCGGCCCGACCGGTACCAGGGCTGAGCGTGGTGGTGCTTTGCTCATCGGCCGAAAGGTTGGCAAAGAATTTAACCGGCCCCATGGCCGCATCAGGCGTCGGTTCGGCAGCGTGGCCCACCGCAAAGGGGCCAAAACCTAACCCGAGAGTAAGAACTGCAATGCCGAAGAGGTTTGCCATAGAGCTATTCTGACCATTTAAAAAAGCGCAATTCATGCTGTTAACATCCTTGTAGGTGCCGATGATCAGCGCTTCCAGGCCGGGGTAAAAACGCGACCACTTGCCGGGCGAG
Source organism: Rhodospirillaceae bacterium (assembly GCA_947476925.1). Classification (GTDB taxonomy): domain Bacteria; phylum Pseudomonadota; class Alphaproteobacteria; order Rhodospirillales; family Rhodospirillaceae. The sequence continues at coordinate 22,532 of CANJSF010000037.1, forward strand.
GCTTCTTTATATGGGGGCCTAAGGTGACTTGCGGGCATAGCCCGGTTACGGCTTTGGCCAAAGCCGGATTTGGCCGACCCATAGCCCCAAACAAACCCAGAGAGTGGCTTGATTTTCTGCCCCCCAGCCGGTATGACCCGCCCTCTTCCGCGTGCCCTGACCTAGGGGGCCGCACCGGACGGTCCCCATCGTCTAGAGGCCTAGGACATCGCCCTTTCACGGCGGTAACCGGGGTTCGAATCCCCGTGGGGACGCCACCTTCAGAAGATGCCACTGTTCTTTCATCGTTTTTTCCTTTTAAAGGTCCCACCTCGTGCCACCTGCGAGAAAGGTGGGACAATTTCGTTCCCGCTTTGATCTTACAGCACGATGCGTTTGGCGGCTCCCACAGCGGACTGCTTGCGCTCGAAGTCATAGGTGTAGTGGGTAGCTTGCGCGAGATCTGACCAGCCGAACATTGCCATGAGCTCGTGTGGAGTGGCGCCATTTTCTGCGGCGATGGTCGCAGCTGCCTTCCGCAGCCCGTGTGCGGAGCAGTGAGGCAGCCCGGCCTCGATACAGCGATCCTTGAACCATCCGCCGAAACCTGCGGCCGTGAAAGGAGCTCCATAAGCCGTCGTCAGATAAGTGAGGTGCTGGTTTCTGTGCAGCTCGAGCACGCGGGCGAGCGGCGGCATAATCGGCAATTCGGTCACTTTCCGCTTCCGGCCACGGCCTTTGGTCTCGACCAGGCGCAAACCTCCGTCGGCAGTCTCCAACTGACGTCCCAGCTGCACGAGATCTGAGCGGCGGACGCCGGTGTATAGAAGGAGCGCGATCGCTAGGCCGGCCTTGGTGTCGGCCGGGTGGCGCCTCATAAACTGTCCAATCTCGGAAACCGTCCAGGCGTGATGACCTTCAGTGGCAACCTTGATCTTTTTTACGTCCCGAGCAGGGTTGTGTTTCATGTGATCGTTTGAAATCGCCCACTGAAAAAATACGCGGAGCATCTTCAGTAGATTATTGGCCGCATGAGGCGTTGTTGACTTCACATCTCGCAACGCTTTGATGTGACGGGGCTCAAGCAGCAAATAACGCTTTTCGCCGTGTAGCAAAGTGATCGCATCGAGATCCCGCCGACGCATTCTCTGCGTTGTCTTATCGAGCCTCTTGAAGTCGCCCGATTGGTAATATTCGCATACGAGCCAGCGAAGAGTGCCACGGACGGGGGCGCTTTTCGGCGCGGGGGGTGTTGGTGCACCCGAAGATGTAAGTTCACGCGCCGCGTGATACTCGGCAAGGAATTCGGCTGTGCCGATTTCCGCACGAAGCCGGATCTTTCTGCCATTGCGGCGGAAGTAAATCCGGGCATTGCTATGCCTATCAAAGTCTGCGACCAGAAACTTGAGGTCGATTGAGCCGGTGCCGTCTTTGAGGATTATTTTCATCGTTCATCCCATTCGTTTTTATTGGAATCTTCTTCCGGAAGAGCATCAAATGCAATCTCCAGCTTGCGCACGCTCCAAATGACTCTGCCATCTACCTTTTTTGGCTTTGGCATACGGCTGTCGGCAACGAGCTGGTCGAATTTGGTGGGGGAAAGATCAAAAAGAGCGGCCGCCAATTCCCGGCGTACCGCCAGCGGCGGCAGCGACCGTGGGAGGATGTCCGTCCTGGTTCGCTTCGGGAATCCAGCCGTGGAGTCATTCGGTTGGGACTTCTTTCGAGCCATTGTGATTACCTCCGTATGCGCCGAAGGTGATGTGGCCAGCTCGAACTGTCCATAATTTCAGGACGAACTGAAGTACTTATGGCGAAGGTTTTTGGCGAACTTATGTGCTTATGTTCCGAAGTCCCAGCACACGATGAGCCCGGTCCAGGGCTTTATCCAGGCCACGTTGGCTTCGGAACCCCAGCTTCTCCATCGCCGATGCCTTGACGGCGATGAGCTTCAATGGCCGCTTTTCGGCAACTGCAAGGACCGCTTCCTTGCTGTAGATGACATCATAGGCGGTCACCAACTTACGTGCGTCCTCAAACGTCATTTCAACTGGTCGCCCCTTACGCCCCCCATGCTTCCATTCTTTATGGGCGACCTCCATCTGAATGACCGACTGACCTAAGTCCATCGTTAAATTCATTGCGAAGAAGTTGAGCCCTTCGACGCGAATGCTTAGGCCAATCAACTCTAGAAGCTCCAGAACACTAAACGCTTCATGAGCACCAGAGATCTGGCTTAGCCGTCGTCGCTGCAGTGCGTGAGGTTCGTCCGTGATTTCGACGCTTTCGAGGGCGCAGACCTCGTGCGCTCTGGCTCTGTGAGATTCTAGAGACTTTACGAACCGTTCCATCTGTTCGTCATCAGTTGAAGCCGGAGCCCCTTCGGCGTGCTCTCCAGCCTCATTGAGGATGGCGTACATTTCGTCTGGGGTTTCTGCTTTGGACGCCCGCAAGTAGGTGTCAGCCCCTGAGCTGCGCAATTTAAAACTGCCCAAACCGGATTTCTTAACGCTGGCCATTTCGCTCAAACGCTTTTTTAGCGCTTGGAAATCGCTCATTTCTTCCGCCGTAAGCTCATCAGTCATGAAGCTGCTCGGGATGTTCGTTTCGTCACTCTCGCCGAGTCTCCGAGGATTAAAAGCACCAATCTTAATGGCGTGTCGATTGGGGCGGGGTGCATAGAGTGTACGTCGGCAGAACAATCTGGACGAGTTAGGTTTTAGAATAGCGGAGAGTTTGGCTCATCTGGGTTGAAGTTCAGGCTGCAGCGTTTTGATGCAGCCGTCGTCTCTCGTTCATCGTTTTGCGTTTGATCTTTTCCCTTCGTGTCAG
>CANJSF010000038.1 GCA_947476925.1 Rhodospirillaceae bacterium
CTCTCGCCCCGCTTAGCGGTGCAAATGGCATCAATGGAGTTGTCAGAAACCTCGTTGGCCAATCATATTGAATTTACGTCGCAAGCAGAGGTTTATCGTCGCAAGCTGATTGATGTGATGAACAATGCGATGACCATGAACTCATCTGGCGCAAACCCCAACTATCGGGCCGGACCAGAGTTATGGGCCAAAGCAGGCATTTTTTCATATCAACACGTCCCGCTGGCTAAACTTCTTGCAACCTTAGGCCCTAGTTTTATGGTGATGTTCTTATGGCTTGTCGCATCCATTGTGGCTGGGCTTTTGGCTGCGCGTAAGCTTAAGGCTGTGGTTTCGTAGGCAGGCGATGTTCAAAATTATTTTCCGCCAAGAGCTTCACGTGCTGTCGTCGAACCGCACGTGGTGGGGCATTCTGGGATTGCTCATTCTCTTGACGGTCCTCGCCGCGCTGAACGGCAATGCGCGCTTCGAGCAAATGTCGGCAACAGCGGCCAAGCTCAATCAAGACGAAATCACAACACAAAATGCGCTGAAAGCAACCGTGGGCCGTTATGACGCCAACCCTGTCGGCGACCCGCCGACTGTGGCAAGCCCCGGCAACGTTGGCTTGTCGATTTTGGGCCACTACACCGTTCTTTCGCACGATGCGTTGGCGCCCTTGTCTGTGGGCCAAAGCGACGTTCAGCCATTTTACTATCGGGTCACGGCGCACCCCAGCCACACATTCCTCAGTGCGTCTGAAATTCACAATCCGCTGACACAAATGACCGGCAGTTTTGACGTCGCGTTTGTAATGATCTTTGTGCTGCCCATCCTGATTATCGCCATTTGCTTCGACCTCATGTCGCGAGAAAAAGAAGGTGGCATGTTGGGTTTGATCGCGGCCCAAGGCGTATCATTGCGCACCCTCATATTGGCCAAAGTTGTGGTGCGGGCGGGCATTTTGATTTTGGTATTGCTGGCGCTTGTTGTTTTGGCTGCTGCACTTGTGGGCGCAGATTTTTCGCAACCCTCGACCCTCATCACCGTGGCGCTGTGGTTTGCCGTGGTTGTGGGATACGCCGCGTTTTGGTTTGCACTGGCTTTCCTGGTCAACGCCATGAATTGGCCCTCAGTCACCAATGGCGTGGTGTTGGCCAATTTGTGGCTCCTATTTGTTGTCGTGCTGCCCTCCATTGTGAATGTTGTCGCCAGCACCTTGTACCCCGCGCCGTCGCGCGTGCACCTCACCACGGAAATGCGCGAAGCAACCGAAGAGGCCGACAAAGCGGCAGCGGAGTCCCGCGAGGCCTATTTGTTCGATCACCCAGATCTTGCGGGGGCCACTGGCAGCCTTGATTCGTTCTACATCCAAATTCTCGCCACGGATGCTGCAGTCGAAAAGGTCGTTACACCCATCATGGCGCAGTTTTCCAGCCAGGCGACAAAGCGTGAGGGCGTGGTCAGTCTGCTGCAGTACACCTCACCTGCCATTGCAGCGCAGCAGGCCATGAATGCGTTGGTCGGCACGGGGAACGCGCACTTTGAAGATTTTGTGTCTCAGGTTTTGCGCTTTCACGAAAACTGGCGTGGCTTCTTTGTCGGCAAAATTGTGAAAAGCCAACGCATGACCGCATCTGACTTTGATGCCATCCCAATTTTCACCTACACCGCGCCCAATCCAGCGGCTGCCCGCGACGCAACCGTCGGCCCACTGGTGTTTCTGGGCATCTCGATCATCGTGCTTCTGGGCTGGGCCGTGCGGCGATATTCGCACTACCCGGTTGTTTAACATGGGCCTGCATAGCTCAACCACATCGTGGGGCGCTGCCGCCAAAGTACTGCACTGGCTGATGGCGATTGTCATTTTGGTCGATACTTACATTGTGTGGTTTATCGTCAATCAAGACTTCGAAAATTTCCGCGATCAAAGCACGCAAATGTTCCGCCTGCTGATGCCCTGGCACAAGGCACTCGGGTTCATCGCGTTAGCGTTGTTGATTTTGCGCTTAGTCTGGCGGCAGATCGACACGCGCCCCGCCTACCCCGCGACAATGACGCCCTGGCAACGGACAGCAAGTTCACTTGCGCAAAATGGCCTCTACGGTTTGATTGCAGTCAGCATACTTACAGGATGGGCGCGCGTTTCCAGCAATGGCTCTCCGGCTAATGTGTTCAATTGGTTCACGCTGCCAGCGATCGTCCCCAAGGACGAGGCGCTTCACGCCTGGACGGAAATTCTGCACGACTGGAGTTCCTGGGCCATTATCGCCATTGCTGCCATTCATGCAGCCGCAGCCCTGAAGCATCACTTTATTGATCGCGATAACGTACTTCGGTCTATGCTTCCATTCATGCGCTAATCCAGGGAAGCTTGCCATGTTTAAGCCGGTCACGCGACGTTCTGCGCTTGCCGCGACTGCGGCAGCCGGCACGCTCCCGCTAACAGCGCAGGCCGCCACTGGCCGTCGCATACTCGACCTCAGCAAACCTGAAGACAATTTGTACGCCGTCGTCAAACTGCGCGGCGATAGCTCGGGCAAGCAAGTGTTACAGTGGTACACGGGCACCCTTAGCTTAGTTGTGCCGGGCAAGCTGCCCGCTGTCGTCTGCCGCTATCAAGGCATCATCCGCACCACGTGGACGCCGCAGGCCGATGGCAGCTACAAGTACCGCACTTTTGATTTAGGGTTCTTCGGCGACCTGGAAACCGGTCGTCACGTTGAAAAAATCACGAACCCCATCACCGGCGAGCTTTTGGAGCCCACGCAGGTGCGCGATGGCCCCATTTCCAGCATCTATTCTGTGAATGGCGCTTTTGCGAACGGCGCCAAACCCGACCTAACGAAGAGACTTAACTTGCCGTGGGTCGTATCGGGCAACGACGTGTGGTACTCGGCCAACTTTGGCTTTGAGTTCCCCAATGTTCTGCCACCCGCGCAGTACCCAAAATTATCGAGCTCCGAGAAGGTCGTGCAACGTAGCCAGTTTACCTACAAAGGTCGCCTGTCAGAATTGGAAGACAACACTCTCACCAGTGCGCCGATGGAAACTATCATGGTCGTCACGTCCACCATTCATCCGTGGCTGATGATGGGCCAAATGCCGGGCATGCAGCAAATCCAGACGTTCTCCCACAAAATCGCTAAGGTCGAAGACTCATCGAAGGAGATGCAGGAATTTTTGGCCAAGACCATGCCCGACTACCTGACCAAGGACACGCCGTTCGAGGGCGTAGGCAACTCGTTCGAGGCCTACAAGCGCCAACGCATCGACAAGCAAGGCTAGCGCTGTTCCCATTTCAGTCATCGCGCTTTTAAGTTGCTGGCGCTGGGGCGCGTAACTTCCTCCGCCGCAACAACACCCTTCAATAGGACGATACTGACCTCGCCCCGTAAGGGGCTTCACTTCTTTGACACCGCCGCAACTTCGGTGGCATCGCGCTCGAACATTTCTTCCAGCTCTTTGTTTCCAACTTTCGCCAAGTCTTGCATTTTTTGAAGGTCATTGTGGTGCGTGTAGTGCTCGAACAAGCGACGTTCATCGTGGTCGCGAAACGTGCGCATCGTGTGGTCCGCGTCCATGCGGGACATTCCCAACCCCAGCAGCATGTCGCGCGCCAAATCAAGCGCCGAGAGGAATGTTTCGCGCTGGATCAGCGTTATCCCTAAATCCATCAGGCGATAGGCGTGTTGCCGATTGCGCGCGCGGGCATAAATTTTGAGATGTGGGAAATTCTTGATGACGGCTTCGGCCGTTCGGATCGACGCATCAACGTCATCGAGCGCCAGCACAAATATCTTGGCCGCATCGGCCTTGGCCGCGCGTAGCAAGTCAACACGCGAGGCATCGCCGTAGTAGACTTTATTGCCAAAGCGCTTGACGAAGTCGACTTGGTCGGAACTGATATCAAGCGCGGTGAAACGTATTTTTCGCGCCGCCAGCATGCGCCCAAAAATTTGCCCAAACCGCCCGAAGCCGGCGATAATCACGGGGCTTTCCTCGTCGGGCATTTGCTCGTAGACGGCTTCTGTTTTGGGCTTGAACATGGCGGTTAGGCGATCGTTGATAATCGCAAAAACCGGCGAGAGCGCCATCGACAAGCTGACCACCAAAACCAGCAATTCGTTTTGCATGGCGGTCATGGCCCCAGCCGTGACGGCCGCGCCAAAAATCACGAAGGCGAATTCACCACCTTGCGCGATGGATACGGCAAGGTCTTTCGACGCATTGCGGCCCAGCCGCCATGCGCGACCGAGCGCATAGATCGCTAAGGCCTTCGCCCCCAGCAGGGCTATGACGAACGCAAAGATCGACACCGGCTGCTCAACGATGAGCTTGAGATTCAAGCCCATGCCGACGGCGATAAAGAACAGCCCCAAAAGCAAACCTTTGAACGGCTCGATATCGGCTTCAAGTTCGTGGCGATACTCGGAATTTGCTAACAACATTCCCGCCAAGAACGCGCCTAAGGCCATAGAGATGCCGATCGACGCCATTGCCAACGCCATACCGGTGACAATCAAGAGCGCGCCCGCCGTGAACAACTCGGGGATTTTGGTCCCTGCCATGGCGCGCAACACCGGCCGCAACAAAAAGTGCCCGCCGACAATCACTGCCAGCACGACACCGACAACACGCAATACTGCCAGCCACAGCGGTATATCGGTTTGCATACCGCCCTCGCCCAGCAGCGGCACAATGGCCAGAATGGGAATCGCGGCGACGTCTTGGAATAGAAGAATGGCAAAGGCCGCGCGGCCGTGCCGGGTGGACAGCTCGTTACGTTCCGCCAGTGTTTGCAAAGCAAAGGCTGTGGACGACAACGCTAGACCTAAGCCCACGACCACCGACGTGGTGAATGAAAGGCCCACCGCATAGGTGGCCACGCCAATGAATGCCGCCGACAACAAGACCTGTGCACCACCCAAGCCGAACACCAGCGAGCGCATGGTCCACAAGCGTTGGGGTTGAACTTCCAGCCCGATCACGAACAGCAACAGCACCACGCCGAATTCGGCCACGTGCAGGATCGATTCAACATCGCTGATCAGCGATAAACCGGCAGGACCAATCACTGCGCCTGCGACGAGGTAGCCCAGCACCGAACTCAGGCCTAAGCGTTTGAAGACCGGCACCACGATCACGGCGGCGGCGAAGAAAATGGCGGCTTTACTGAGGAGTTCCATGGCCCTGACCTAGCGCGTTTTATCGAGAGGGGAAACTGATTCGGAACACAGGCCACGCGGGCGAAGTACGAGGCGCTTTGCATTACCACACCCCACCTGAATATAGAAATATTTATCTTAAATCAGCCTAATTCATATGGTTAATAGAATAATTTCCTAATATAAACCTGGAATCACCCTACTTTTCTGCGGAGTTCTTATGGACGCCATCGATCGCAAAATCCTCTCGATCCTGCAAACTAATGCCGGCCTGGCCATCAACGACATCGCTACCCGTGTGGGCTTGTCGCAAACGCCGTGCTGGAAACGCATCCAAAAAATGGAACAGTCAGGCGTGATCAAATCACGGGTCGCAGTGCTTGATGCCAAGAAACTGAACCTGGGCCTCACCGTGTTTGTGATTTTGCGCACCAACCAACATGATGAAGTTTGGCTGCAAAAATTTGCCCACGCTGTGAAAGAGATGCCCGAGATCACCGCCATTTGGCGGATGGCCGGGGATATCGACTACCTGCTACGCGTGGTGGTGCGCGACATCGACGCCTACGATGCTTTCTACAAACGCCTGATCAAGCGCATTCCCCTCAACGACGTCTCATCAACGTTCGTGATGGAGGAAATGAAATACACCACAGCCCTGCCGCTCGACGGCCCAGAGCCTAAGCTGGCGGCGTAATTACCGCACGCTTTTGGGTGCCATCTGCCCTTCTGGAATGGCGGTGCGCCACGTCAACGGTTCGCGGACCTTTTTGAAGTCGGCCTTGGTCGCAGCTAATAACTGCGGGTCCGTGAACAAATCAATCGCTGTAGCGGCCAGCACCTTGCTGGCTGTGGCCAACGCTTTGGTGCCAATCGATGTGCCGGTCGCGGCAACAACGGGCCAAGAATGCATTGGCAGCCCATAACCATGAGATGCAACGGTCAGTCCGCCGACGGGCACGAACCACGAGATATCCGCTACATCGGTCGAGGCTTGCCCCCCGGGCTCGAACACATCATTCAGCGGCTCGAGCTTGGTCGACAGAGCAATACCTGCTTTGGTGTAATCAAAACCAAAGGGATCTTTGAATTCCTTTTGGGTGGTCACGGCAAAGGCCAGTTCGGTTGGCGTCCATTGCGGCTGGCCCAATAGCGCGAAATTTTTGTGAAGTGCCTCGGCCAGCGGGCGATTGCCAAGCATATCGTGGGTTTCCGACTGCACAGTCACCGCATCGAGTTCGGTCTTGGTCATCTTGGCAGCAGACTCGGCGATGTCGCGCACCCAGCTAAAGTAAGAATACGCGTCATCAAAATTGTTGGCGCGGACGTAGTACCAAGCCTCGGCCTCTTGCGGCACGACGTTGGGTTGGCCACCGCCCTTTGTAATGACAGAGTGAATACGCGCCTCTTGTTTAATGTGCTCGCGCATGTACTGCACGCCAACGCTCATCAGCTCTACCGCATCGAGCGCGCTGCGTCCGCTGGCTGGGGCCGCCGAGGCATGAGCCGCGACACCTTTGAAATGGAACTTGGCGTTAATCAGCGCTTTTGACGATCTGTAGCTGACCGCGTTCTTATCACCGGCGTGCCAATGCAATATGGCGTCGTCATTTTTGAACATGCCGTCGCGCAGCATGTAAACTTTGCCAATGCCTGTTTCTTCGGCCGGTGTGCCGTAGAGTTTGATGGTGCCTTTCACGGCACCCGAGGCAATGAGTTGCTTGACTGCAATCGCTGCTCCAACCGAGCCGACGCCAAAAATGGAATGCCCGCAGGCATGGCCAGATTCCGGGTTTGCACCAACTTTAGGGGTCGGACTGTCAGATTGGGAAACGCCCAGCAGCGCATCGAATTCGGCCAAAATGCCAACCACGGGTCCGTCTTTGCCATAGGTCGCCACAAACGCGGTGGGCATGCCGGCCACGCCCGCCTGCACAGTAAAACCATTGGCCTTCAGCAGGTCTTGCAGTTCTTTGGACGATTTATGTTCCTCTAATCCGACTTCAGCGTAGGTCCAGATTTTGCGGTTGGAGGCTTCAAGTGTTTTGGTATTGGCATCAACCCACTTAGCGGCGTCTTTTTTCATCTGCGCGGAGTCCGCGCTTTTCGTTTGGGAAGCGTCAGCGGCCAAAGCGCTCCATGACGAGGTGGCGAGAAGCACTCCCAAAAGCATGCCGAACTTACGATTAATCATAGCGTTCTCCATGAAAACATTGGTGCGAAGTTTAATGGGTCACACACTGGGCCCGCAACGACGAACTTTGACCTGACCAACCAAGGCTCGGGCAATGCGGGCATAAGTCTTGGCAGGGTCTATGACTGTGCCACCATTGCTCAAAGCCAAGGAGAGTACGATGCGCGCTACTTTCATCATCATCGTCTGTGCACTGCTCAGCTCGGCCGCCAGCGCGGCAGAAACTAAAATGTCCCCCGCCGACGTCGCAAAAACGATGTCGCTGATGGAACGTTGGATCGGCGGGAATTACTCGACGCAAAAACAGTTCGACGCCGACCAAGTCAGCACCAAACCTGATACGGAAAAGCACCGCCTGATGTTCCAGCTTTTTAAGCGGGTCGATGCGCCGAGGTTGCCGGGCGTGGTGTTTTTCGAACAAGGCTCGCGCGATGGCTCGGCCGACCCCGATATGATTTGGCGCTCGGCATTGATCCAACTGCTTCCAGACGAAAAATTGGGCGTGGTGCGCTACCGCGAACTCAGCTTCAAAGACCAAAAGGCTTGGCATAACGCCCACAAAACACCGGCCAAGTTTAAAGAGCTGACGCCCGACCAAGTGACCTGGGATGCGAGTTGTGATTTTCGAGTGACTTTAAATGCGACGGGCGACGAGATCGCCGGGCCCATCCCCAAAATGCAATGCAGCCGCATGAACGATGGAACGGGCGAGCGCATGTACGCGGACGACAAAATCGTCGTTAAGCCCGGAGAGTTTTGGTTTCTCGGGCGCTACGTCAATGCCAAGGGCGAGCATGTGTGGGGCAACGAAAGCAACGAGCTGAACAAACTGGTTAAATTCGCCGACGTCCCTTAAGCGGCTTTACGCCGCAAGCGCATCACGACCGTCACCACGATCAAGGCAACGGTCGCTGCCTGATTGATCGACAAAAACACCAACTTGCCGCGATGCAACGGGATCACCGATTCGATGGCATCGAGTGCGGGTTCAGGATAGGTGCTGAGAATTTTAAGAAAGAAATAGTTCTCTGATAAATCGCAGATTGCTGGAAACAACGCCCAAATCCACCAACCGCGTTCATAGGCTGCCACCAATATGCGGGTGTCGCTTTTTTGAACCAACCATCCCCACAGCAAAATCGTGAACACTGCGGCGATTACCGGAAAAAAAGTGTCAACCACCGCAAAGCGCGTGTAGGCGGCCAACGCCCCATCACTTGTTGCGCCCAGCTGGATAATGATCATTTCCCTTGTGAGAGGGAACTGAAGGTCGAACGGTACAAAGCCCGCAGCGACGGACTGGTACATGGGCGTGAAGACGACGTTAAAAAGCCCGATGCACGCCACCAGCAAGCCCAGCGCAATCAGCACATTACGTCCTGTGCCTTTTGATAACAAAAAATGCGAGAACGCCATTCTAGGTTCAACTACGCATTCACCAAGATGACTTTGCCAAAGTGATTGCGGTCGTTGACCATCTGGTGCGCTTTGGCCAAATCACTCATCGGTAACACAGTGTCGACAATGCCCTTGAATGCGCCTGACGCAAACAACGGAAGTGCCTGCTCGTTGAATGTCTTCACCGTTCCTGGAATATAAAACCTACTGGTATCGATGCTCATGGAGATCAACTCCACATTTCGCTCGCCAATGCCCAAATCGTAGCTGACCACGCGACCGCCTGTAGACCCGTAGTTCATGACCTTGCCATGGGGCGCCATGACGTCGAGCACGCGCTGGATAGTCTCGCCGCCGATTGTGGCGCAGGCAATGTCGATGCCATAGCCAGCGGTATCTGCCTTGATACGCGCGACGATGTCTTCGGTTTTGTAGTTATAAATGCCGTCGCAGCCCCATTCTTTGGCCTTCTTCAGCTTGGCGTCTTGGCTGGCCGTACCGCCCACCCAGCAACCGCGATGCTTGGCGATTTGCAACGCCGCAGAGCCGACTGACGAGGCCACTGCTTCGATCAGCACCTTCATACCGGGCTGCGAATTGCCCATGGTGACCAGCGCGTGCCACGCTGTATGCCAACCCACAGGGATGGCCGCGCCTTCTTCGAACGAGAGGTTTGCTGGCAGCGGCATAGTTTTACGCGCATCCGCCATCACCTTCTCAGCGTGCGATCCGCGTGTACGCGCCATAACACGGTCGCCGGGCTTAAAAGCCGTCACTCCTGCACCGACTTTCTCGATCAGCCCACCGCACTCCATGCCTAGAACTTGCGGCAAGCCAATGCCTGAATATGTGCCTGCGCGCATACGGGTTTCGGCAAAGTTAATGCCCGAGGCCTTAACGATGATGGAGACTTCGCCGGGGCCTGGTTCGGGGTCGGGCCACTCGATCCAATTCATTTTTTCGGGGCCACCGAATTCTTTAACGACCCAGGCTTTCATTGTTCTCGCTCCATCACGCTATTTTGTCGCCGCCATATGTTTCTGCACGTCTTCGACATCAATACCCGACGGAACCGGCTTCAAAAACAGATAAAATAAGCCGGCCATCACCAAGGGAACGCCGACAAAAATAGTAAACGCCATGTCCCAGCCCACGCGCTCAACAGCCGTGGAGATCAGTAAAGGTCCAAGCGCCGTGCCAAGGTTGACGGCGAGCGAGCCACAAAACGCCAAGCCCGTGGCGCGAAGGTGAGTGGGGAAAATTTCGGCGATGTAGGCGAACTTCACGGCTGATGCGCCGTAGAAAAACATGCTCATCACCGCGAAGGCACTGATGGTGGCCGCGTAGCTTTTAGTGCCCCAGACCAGAAACAAAAATGCGCAGGCCCCTAACAAGGTCCAAACGACGACGGTGGTCCGCCGCGTGAGAACGAACTCGCCGACATAGGCGGCAAGAATATAACCCAGCACGCCCACTCCATTGCCGATGCCGACAAGTAGCGCCGATGACCCGAGCTCGATGCCGCGTGATTCGACAAAATAGGTCGGAAAGAAAATGGCCGATCCGCCGTAGGCGATCACGAACAAAAACTGAGCGATGAATGTTGTGATAGAGCGCGCGCGCATCTCAGGCGTGAACAAGTCACCGATGGATCTGAACAAGCTGCGATCATGCGTTTTGTCCTTGATGGTTTTGTAGCGGTCGGACTCTTGCAATAACGCGCGCACCACCAACACATAAGGTAACGACAGCAGCGCCACCAAAAACAGTGCGCGCCAACCGAACGTGGTGAGGAACGGCGCGGCAAACATCGCTGCGCCAAACCAGCCCAGCGGATAGGCGGTTTGCAAGAGGCCCGCCATGATGCCGCGATAGCGCGCTGGAGCGACTTCGGTGACGATGGCGCCCGTCGACGGATAAAGCGCGCCGCCTGAAAAAATGGCGCCTGCGCGCAGCAATGTGAGGGAGACGGCGCCCGCCACCAACGAATGTGCTGCAACCATCAGCGAGGCCGCAGCCAGCGAGATTTGCAGCATGGTCTTGCGGCCAAAGCGGTCGGTGAGATGCCCAAACCACACCTGCAACACGCCGCCGACAGCATATGACACGCTAACGACCAGCCCCATGTCTTGCAGCGATAGACCAAGGTCTTTTCGGATCGACGGCACGGCATACGAAAACAGCGCCAGATCAAGCTGACTGAAGCCATAGGCGATCAGACAAACAAAGAAGGCGCGTTGCGGATAGCCGCGTGTTTCAGACCAAATGGACATGGCCCGATTTATCGCAGAGTCCGCAAATCCTGTCGAATCGAATTGCCGCGCCTGTGGCGATAGCTAAACTGCCCCATTAATCAGGGGAGGATAGCAATGCGCATCTGGGGTTTGGCTTTGGCGTTCAGTGCAGGTTTGGCCGCGTCGGTTGCTGCGGCACCGCTCGAGTTCTCGACGGTCAAAGGCTACGGCGATGTGCCATTGGTGGTCGTGCAGGCGGGCAATAGACAAGGTCCCGCCATTTTGTTCATCCATGGCTACTCGCAAAGCTACCTGTCGTGGGAGAAGCAACTGAACGACCCGGCGCTCCAAAAAGACTTTCACCTGATTGCATTCGATTTGCGCGGGCATGGCGCGTCGGGCAAGCCGTCTGATCCCAAAGACTATGGCTCGGAGGCGTGGGGTGGTGATGTGAACGCGGTCATCAAAGCCACAGGCGATCGCAAGCCGGTCCTCGTGCCGTGGTCTTATGGCGGGCCGGTGACCATGTCATACGTCCGCCATTTTGGCGTGGCCGGCATTTCGGGCATCAACTTTGTCGCCGCCGGCACATCGTTGGGCGGGCGCGGCCCCGCACCTGATATGAACGACCCGGAACTGAAGGTCCGCATGAGCCGCTTCATGGCAATGACCAGCTCCGACATCATGGCCAACCTTGAGGCCACCAAATGGTTTGTCGGCTCCTTGAGCGCCAAGCCGCTGCCCCCTGCCGAGACCGAGAATATCCTGATCTACAACATGCTGACGCCGGGCTATGTGCGTGCGGCAATGTTCACGTTTCAACCCGACAACAAAGACCTACAAGGTAAGATCACCGTGCCCGTGCTGATCACTCACGGCGACAAGGATGGCGTGGTGCCCTACCAGACCAGCATCGACAACAAGGCTCTCATTAAAGGCTCGACCATGTCGACGTTTGATGGCGTGGGTCATGCGCCGTTCTTGGAAGCGCCGCAGCGCTTCAACACAGAGCTGGCAGCATTTGTGATGAAGGCCAGCAAGAAGAAGTAAGAGCCGCCAATGTTGCGGCGCAACCCGAACGGCACCGGTTAGGCCAGTTATAAAATATGTCTGCAGGCTATACCGGCCGCGTGGTGGTTGAAACGGGCTGTGAATTGCGGGGATTCGCTGCGGCGCAACAGAAAGTGCGCGCCGCCGTCACTCCAATGTGAGGCCCACGCGTAAGCCGAGATTGAAATTATGATAGATGGTCGAGTCTTCAAGTTTCTCGTCGCCGCGCCCTTCCAGCACGCCCTTGTAACGCGAGGCGGAACGAGAGTTCTGGATCGGCGCACTTAAGCTGCCGCCACGCACAACATGTCGCTTGCACGACGGCTCAGTCCGCGCCGAGCCATCGGCGGGCGCGCCGGTGAAGCTGTCTTGGTAGCAGTCTTGCGTCCACTCCCACACATTGCCGTGCATGTCGTGCAGGCCAAACGCATTTGCCGCGAACGTGCCCACGGGTGATGTCTGCACGCCATAGCCATCGACGCAATCGGTATAGAGCCACGGCGAACCGCGTACGCTGTCTTTGGCGGTAACGTCCGGCACGTTGGCATACTTGCAAATGTCTTTCGCATCATCACCAAAGGAATAGCGCGTGGTGGTGCCTGCGCGTGCGGCATATTCCCACTCGGCTTCGCTTAAAAGACGATAGGGCCGGCCGGTCTTTTTTCGCAGCCAACTCACATAATCATTGGCATCGTTCCATGAAGTACACACAACGGGGTGATCATCGTTTTGGGCAAAGTTTGGATCTTGCCAGCTTTTGCCGTCAACCGCCTCGCCACCCCTGGCCCCTGTCCAAACAACGCAACGGTTGCCCGAGACATGACCGGTCTCGCGTACGAACAGCGCATACTCACCGCGCGTGACCTCAAACTTAGAAATGGCAAAGGGCTTGGCAATCTTCACGTCATGCAACGGCCCTTCATTGGGCAATCGACCCACTTCGGACTCAGCCGAACCAATCAGTGCGCTTCCGGCGGGAATGACGATCATCTCGGGGCAATCGACGCAGTCGTGAAACGTGGCCCCAGGTCGGGTTTTGTTTTTGGCAGCCTCGGCAGCACTCACATTGAAAGCCACGACCATCGCGGAAATGACGACCACCTGAACCATGATTTTAAGCATTGGTCGTTCACTCCAAAACATTCACCCCGCTAGGGCTGGGAAGCTGCCGCGTATGCCTTCGACGATGTTACTGACGGCGACAGCAGTGAGAATAATGCCGAACACTCGGGTAATGACGTTCACGCCCGTCACGCCCAGCAGTTTCATAATTTGGCCTGACGACAACAGGCCGATCATCAGCATTGCCAAGACGCCAATCATCACACCGGCAACGACAAGCTGATCCATCAAATGCCCTGCGTGTTGGCTTTGTTGCAGAATCACGGCCGTGATAGCACCGGGCCCCGCGATCAGCGGAATGGCCAAGGGAAATACCGTCACATCGGGGCGGTGGCTGGACTCCTCGTCCTCCTTGGGCGTGGTGCTGCGAATGCCAGAGCTTTTGACCACCACCATGTCGACCGCCAACAGCAACAATAGCAGACCACCCGCGATGCGAAACGCGGGCAAGCTAATGCCCAAGTATTTCAGGATCGGCTGACCCAGCACGGTGAACGTGAGCAGGATGAGCGTGGCGATAATCACAGCACGAATAGCCGTGCGCCGACGTTGCGCGGCATCCAGGTGCGGCGTCAGCGACATGAATAACGGCACCACGCCGATCGGGTCGATGACCACAAAAAACGTGGCAAATGCGGTGAGGGCAACGTCAAGCATGGCGACACTCTAACCCAAGTAACTGGAGGCCGAAACACCCGCTGGCGCTTTTGAAATGTCACCCTAGATAGCTTTGATGCCGCTCGACACCGAACACCCCGACACCCTTGCATTAGACGCCTATAGCCGCGCCGTCAGCGAAGCCGTGGCCGGCGTCGCGCCATCAGTGGCACACCTGCGTGTAGCCGGCGGCGGTCCAGACTCGAAAGACGGTCGCAGCCGCGCCGGCTCAGGTTCTGGCTTCTTGTTTACGCCCGACGGCTACATGATCACCAATAGTCACGTGGCGCGCGGCGCCAAAGACATTCGCGCGGTATTTCCCGACGGCGCTGAGTACCGGGCCTACTTGGTGGGCGACGATCCCGACACCGACATTGCCGTCATCCAAGTGCATGGCGGGCCATTCCCGGCATTGGCATTATCGGACTCTGCGACCCTGGCCGTCGGCCAACTTGCCATCGCCGTCGGCAATCCGCTGGGCTTTGAATGCACGGTCACGGCAGGCGTGATCAGCGCCTTGGGTCGCACACTGCGCACTCAATCAGGCCGGTTGGTTGATGACGTTCTTCAAACCGATGCCGCACTTAACCCAGGCAACTCGGGTGGCCCACTGGTCGACAGCGCCGCACGCGTCATCGGCGTGAATACAGCAACTATTCTGGGTGCGCAGGGACTATGCTTCGCTATCGCAGCGAACACGGCGCGCTTTGTCGCCCTCGAGATACTGCGGCATGGCCAGGTGCGACGAAGCTATTTGGGATTGTCCGCGCAAACCAGCCCCATTCCGCGACGCATTGCGCGCGCCCTCGAGCGCAGCGCTGAATCAGCGGCGCGCATCGTCGATGTTGCACCCCATAGCCCAGCAGAAACGGCCGGCATGCAATCAGGCGATCTGTTGTTGTCGTTGAATGAGATTGAAATCACGGGCGTCGACCACCTCCATCGTGAACTTAACGGTGGACGCATTAACTCCACAGTGCGCCTTCAAGCCTTGCGCAATGGAAAAGTGATCGAAGGCTGGGCGCGACTGACGGAAAGGCGCGCAGCTTAGTGGATGACAGTCCCTATTTTTTCGTCGTCGGCTTTTCAGATTTAACCAACGAGGTCAGCTGGCAAGGCCGCCCATCTACAATGATGGTACTGAACTTGTCGAAGTTACCCGCGGCTTCGTTTCGAAAGCCGATTGCTTCGGCGAAATTTAATCCTTGGCAGGTCGACATCAACTTGGCGTAGTACCACTCGCTATTGCGGCGGCCTTTGATGTAAAGCGCTTGAGTGCCATCGGCGCGCCAATCGTCGATGCCGCCGAATTGAGCAAAGGGAATTGAAATTTCTTCCGGTTTGGCAGGCTTTTCGGGCGACGGCGCCTGAGCAAGCGCGGGAACCGCCGAGACAAGCACAGCGATCGCGAGCGAGGTTCGGATGAGCGACATAAGTTCCTCCTGACCAAAGGCTGGCAGTATAACCACCTCTATGACGAGTCAGATAAGGTGCAATTGCGGCAAAATCTAGTAAGCCGCTAAATGTCTCCACCCACTATGAAAATCGTCCGACCCATGGTGCGGCGGTTTTCAAAGTCGTCGTGGGCCTTGCCAATTTGGTCCAGCGGAAGGGGTGGGTTGAGCGGGAATTTCCATTTGCCGCTGAGCAGCTTCTCGTGGACCTCTTTGAATTCCGCGCCCTTGGTTTTGGCCATGCCGTGATACATGACAAAGCCGCGCACGGCTGCTGAACCCGCTATCAGACCCGAGATATTCACATCGGGCGCTTGGCCCGCCATGGCACCGATGTAAATCACCTGACCCATGGGCGCTAAGCATTGCAAATTTTTCGGCGCGGTCGGACCTGCGTTACCGTCGATTATGATATCGGCACCGCGCCCGCCCGTCAGTTCCTTCACCTTCTTGGCCCAGTCAGGGTCGTCTTTTTCGTTAATCACGTGATCGCAGCCAAACGATTTGGCATAGGCGGCTTTCTCGGCAGAACCCACCAAACCGATCACCATGCCACCGGCGTCTTTGGCGACTTGGGTGGTCATCACGCCTACGGCGCCTGCCGCCGAATGCACCACCACAACATCGCCCTTGGTCATACGCGCCATGGTATGGAGCATGTGCCAAGCAGTCAGTGTTGAGGTGTAGTAAACCGTGCCCAACTTCCAATCCATGCCATCGGGGATGTGAACGAGCGACTTGGCGGGAGCCACGGCGAACTCGCCACAGCCACCCCATGAGCCTGCCGAGGCCATACGCTTGCCGACCATACTGGCATCAACGCCCGGGCCTACCTTTTCCACGCGGCCCGAATACTCGTAGCCCGAGATAAACGGCATGGGCGGCACGCCCCACTTGATGCGGCCAGCGCGGCTGTGCGTGTCCAACGGATTAAGCGCGCAATAGGCCACTTTGATCAGCACTTGGCCTTCGCCCGGGGTTGGGATTGGCGCATCGGAAATTTTTAGCGTTTCAGGTCCGCCGTTTTGCGAAATTACGACCGCGCGCATGTGCTGCTCCTTCATCGAAATTCTGATGCCCGATGGATAGGCCATCGGGTCTGGGGGGTCAACGTGCCCGATAGTGGCGCGATTTATACGCTGGCAATACCGAAGAGGGCTTTTATTGAGGCGCAGACTGCGGCATTTTGACTTCCTGATGACACAAAACCCCAACAAATCCGCCGACAGCGTTTCAGAGATCTGGCGTGCCAAAGTGAAAGGCACGTTGATCAACCCTGATACATTGCTGGCCACTGATTACATGAATCACTTCAACGAAGTGATGATGCTGATCGAAATGCTGCCCGACATGCCTGACATGTTGCCCGACTGCGCTGCTTGGCAAAGCAAGACCTATGCCGAGCACTTTATTCAGATTGGGTTGGACTACGGGCCTTTAGCGGCCGAGGCCTATCAGCATGTGCCCTCGTCGATCAAAGTGCCGTTCGAACTGACGGTCGCGCAATTGAACGCGGTGATTCACTTAACTGTGAAGCGCGTCGCAGCTTCGATTTCCACAAACGATACCGAGGAAATACGCCGCTCGGTCGCAGCAGGCACCATGGCCATGCGCAAATTGTCGGAAGCCTTGGGCGGAATCATCAACGGTTCGCAGCAGACCGTTGACCAAGAAGACATCGACGCCATGATGGGTGCGCCCAACGATAACACACTCGCCGCTGCACCCGCCGCAGCACCCGCCGCAGGGGCGCAGGACGATATTGATAAGCTATTTGGTTAAGTCGCCGGCTTTCGCAACTTCGGATACTCGGTCCACAGACTGATGCGGCCTTCCCAAGGTGCCGCGCGCGCCAACAACATGGGGTGGACCTTCTCGATCAACGCCCGGGTTTGGGCGGGGATTTGATCGGGATCTGAAAGCTTCGCGCCCTGGGTGTTCCACACCAGATGACCGGGCTGCTGGCCCATCAATAGCCACGGCCACCACAACATTCCGACACTCATGGCATAGGTCGCCGATGCGTTCAGCACTTTCGGGTCGCCCATTTCACGTACAAGCCCGCTGTTGGTGGTTTTCTCAGAGTAGAACAAATCGCGGCCCGCGAACTCCAAGGGCCACTTCACGGGGTCCAGCGGGTTGTTGGTGTAAACGCCTGCCGAGTATCGCGACACCCAAATGCGCTCGCCAGCTTGCGACCAGTCCAAAGCAAAGGGCTTGCCGGTGCGATTGATTGTCACCCATTCGCCATTGCGCAGAATTCGCGGGCCCTCCGGCGCCCACAACGCTTCGCCGCGCCCTTCGCGCTGGTGAAACGGCTGAACGGTGCGCCCGTGCAAGGGATTGACGAACGAGTCCAGAGGCACGGACTCTCCGGGCCGATGATAGACTGTGCCTTCCCAAATGCTGATGTGGTGGCCCTCGGGCCGCACTTCGACTTGGCGACGAATGAGGGTGGTGGTGGACACCAAATTGACGATCTCGCGACCCGGCACCATCGCCTCCAAAGTGCCGACATACAAGTGATAGACCGTCTCCGCCGCGAGACTCACGTGCAATTTCAGGAATGCTTGGACATGTTCGGCGGGCGTGCCAAACGTCAGAACTGCCGGGACAGCGGCCGCCGCGGCCTGCGCCATAGCAACTGTTGCCGGAGCAAGACCGGCAGCTTTCAATATACTCCGGCGCGTTGGGTTGATCATCGGGTGTTCTTTCGTTGCAGCGTGATTCGCTTGGCATCGCCGCAGCGTGGCTCGGCGATCACGATCTCGTCGGTGTCGTACTTTCGCTTGCACAGAAAATAATCGAGTTGTTGCTTAGCGCCCGGATCATCGATGACGAAGATTTTGTTGATGCACCGCTCGGCGCCAATGCAGCCAAAGATCTGCAGATTAAGATCCGCCCTGAGCACGCCACCAAATTTACTGAGATCTGTCGTGAGATAAGACGTGCCGGTGCTGCGAAAGGCATCCGGGTGCGACATGCTGCCGGGGGCCAGCGAGCCGATCCGAATGATTGTATAGGGCACGCCAGAGTCGCGAAGAATATGCTCGGCTTTGGTCAGATCGACCGCGAGCTTATAGAGCTGGGGACTGAGCGGGCAGTCTTTCGCCTCACGATCACCGCAGCCGCTGCCAAGGCCCAAGAATTGCTTCACGCCCATCCGCTTGGCCCACGGCACAAAATTGGCGTACATCCGCGCGTAGTTTTGATTTTCATCAAGCGAGAGAATCTGCACGGTCTCGAAGATGACGGAAAAAGACTTGCCCGCAAGCGCCGCGTCAACCTGATCGGCCTTCATGGCATCGCCCACAACATATTCGACCGGCACATCCTTCAGCAGCGATCGATCGGTGGTCGGTTTGACAAAAACGGTGACTTTATCACCGCGTGCAATCAGCATCTTCGCCACGGCGGATCCTGAGTTCCCGGCCCCACCGAGAATCAGCACGTTCTCTGTGGCCGCAGCCGAGAATGAAAGCGCCAAAACAAGCGTTGTTGAAATTTTGAGAACGCGAACGAACCAAGAGATCAACATACCGGCACCTCTGAATGACCAGCAAAAACTAAAGCTTCAGCGCCCCAGGATTCACAATGCGGGCCGGGTCGACCACGCTTTTCATTTTTTGAAGTAAAGCCCAGGATTCCGGTTTCAGCGCCTTGTCGTAGTGATAGAACTTGCCCAGCTGCATCGACACGGCCCCTTCTTGCACAAACAACGCGGCTAACTCATCGCGCATCTGAAACACTGTGGCACGACCGCCGTCATCGGCGGCATGAACCGGCAAGCGCGCCAAATGTTCGGGGCGTATGACTTTGTCGTACATCGCCAATCGCGCATCCGGCCAAAAGAAAACCGGCTCAATCAGAAAGCCATAGTTCCCCACGGTAACCAGCAAAAACCCAGTGCGGATATTGTGCTTGGCTTTGGCCGCCTCGTAGCGCGCATAGAGCGCTTGCACTTTGGCAATAATATCGGCGGCTTGGCTGTGAGGCACAATGCAATGCACCGGCACCCAACGCTCGCCTTTGGGGCCGAGAATGGAATCGGGCTGCACAAACGGATCGGCATGAACAATGCGGGTGATGGAGGCCGGCATGGCTTTTCCACCCGCTGCCTTCGCCAGCGTGCGGGCTTTCTTGAAAAGCGCGTCAACGCCTTCGGCGGTTTTATCTTCAATGGCCACATGCATGCCGTAGGGAACGTCTTTTAAGTAACCGCGCCCGGCCAGCGCGACCTTCAGGCCGTCGATGATGCCGCCCGCCTCGATGACCTTGAACAGCGTCCCCACATCTTCTTTAAAGCTTCGCGTGGCCTCGACTGCCCGAGCACTTTGCTGACCAGCATCAAAACCCATGGCTTCGGCCGCGATGCCTTCTCGCGAGAGTGCGCTCAGCGCCTGCGCCATGGCAGCAGCAGTTGAGAATCCAAAGGCCACATGCTTGCGATGGGGCGTGCGGCGCATGAGGCGTAATGTTGCGACGGCTTTCATGCCCATAGCGCCGGCATCGGCCAGGAACAACCCCATCGTGTCGGGGCCGTAATGTTTCATGAACGGCTTGCCGTTTTGAATGGCATGCCCGCCCAAGGGCTGCACTGTGCCATCGGCCAAGACGACAGTGAGTCCGATGCATTGCTCCACGGCCGAGCCGTAAAGGCCCGAACCAAAAAACACTGAATTTTGCGACAGCGCGCCACCGACCACCGCACGCAAACCCGATAACGGGCCCCAATACGGCGTGCGCAGATTTTTGGCCTTCAACGCCTCGTTCAATTCCGCCCATGCACACCCGCATTCAACGGTGACGTACATATCGGTTTCATTGATTTCGATAATCTTGTTCAACCGACGCATATCGACTGTGATGGACGCAGCACGCGTATGCAAATAACCATCGGTGTAACTCATGCCACCGCCGCGCGGCACCAACGCGACGCCGGCACGCGTGCAAACGGCAGCGACGCGACTCAACTCGTCGACCGACCCTGGGGCAACGGCCGCCAGCGGCGTCTCGAGGCTGCGATAGGTATCCTCGGCGAAGAATGTACGATCGTCATTGCTCGACTTCACCTGATCGGGGCCAACAATCTGACGCAGTTGATCGATCAGACCTTGATGTGGGGCCAAATCAGCAGGCGCTTTGGGGGCGGCAGCGGGCGCAGGTGCAGTGATGGGGCGTGAATCATCGGGCATGGCGGGCTCTTTTTAAGGTTAGACGCTTGATCTTAGCAGAGAACCCGCCAGCGCGCGCAAGCATAACAATGCACGGAATCGACTAAGGGAACGTCAGGGTTTTTGCGGGCCGACCAAGGGGCGTTGCGGTTCAGATCAGATTAGGTTCTTATGCGGGAGGAAGAACCGACGCTCAAATTCCACTTTTTGAGGCCGAGATGAACAAGGCATTCGTACTTACGGCATTTCGCTCGCTGGTCTTTGGACTGTGCGTATTCATGCTGATCGCACTGCTATCAAAGCTCAAAATCTCGTCGCCGTTTGATGTGGCCGGGTTTGTGCTCGGCGCGGCCGTATTGTGGTACTTGATCGAGACGGTCATCCTCAAAAATCTAGTGCAAAAGAAGAAGCAGCCCAAGCGGCCCGGCTAGGCCCGGACTTATTCGCCTTTTTTGCGACCGGCTTGAATCAAGTTCACCAAAATGCCGTCGCTATCGCGAAACAACATTTCGAGCGGCTGAACCTCCATGGCGTCGTTGGGAAACAACACCATGGGCTCAGAAATGATAGCGTACCCTGCGGCCTTCAGCTTGGCTGTGATGCCCATGATGTCGGTGGTAATGAACACCACGGCAATGTCGCCTGTGACAACCGATGTCTTACGTAACGCCGGCGGCGTTTGCCGACGATCATCGCCCTGCAACTCGAACAAGCCAACGTTGCCGTACACAACATCGCCCGACTGCAAAATTTTGACTTTGATGCCAAGGTTCTTGGTGCCTTGCACCTGATTGAAACGCTGGTCGTCGAACCGGCTATCCCGCCGCACGCGCAAACCCAAGATATCGCGATATAGTTTAAGCGACTCGTCCTGGTTGCGCACAAAAATCGTCGCCCGCGCCATGGGCGCAACTATAAATCCTGGTGGCACGGGGTTCGTCGGTGGTGTTTGGGCGCCAGCCGTCATGAGTGTGCCCAACATCAAAACAGCAACAGCTGACAATAAACGCAACAGCATGGCCCCGCTTCCTTCCGTTATTTCTGCCGCCACTACTCCTGATTGGGAACTCCGATGGCGTCGGCATAGCCCGCGCTTTGCAATCGATAGCGGCGCAGCAATTCAGTATCGGCGTTAATCACCTTCATCGCGGCGGCGCTTCGCGCAATCACGCTGGCATCGAGGCTGTCCATCTCTTCGCCGCGCACATGGTTGTCAGCCAGCACTTTGTCGATGGCCGGCTTGACACCACTTTCGTAGGCGCGCAGGCGACGCGTCACTGTTTCGGCATCGACCATCTCGCCGACATCGGGCAGCAGGTTCATGAGTTTGGCTAGGCAGCGAATTGCAACGTTCATCCCCTGCCCGCGCGCCGGATGCATGGCATGGCAGGCATCGCCCACCAGCACGGTATTTCCGTGCACCCACTTCGTCGTGTTCAGCAGTTTGACCGGATAGAACCCGCCCACTTCAGCGTCGATGCTCTCGAGTTGTGGCGCACGCTGAGCAATGGCGGACTTGCGCATCTTTGGCGTGGCAGTTTTCCAAAACGCGATATCAGCCTTGCGGATGGGCAGTCCAACTTTCCAACCGCCAAAGGCCCGTGGAATTCGCGAAATGGTGCCGTGCGGACTCATGAAAATAGTCACGTTATTCATGGGGTCGGGTTCGACGCGCGGGGCAAACAACACCACCAGCGGATTTTCATAGTCATGCACTTGCGCTTCGAAACCCAGCACGTCGCGTACACGCGAGCTGCGCCCATCGGCGCCCACCACCATGCGCGGTTTAATAATCACAGTTTGGCCGGGCGTGAATCCATCGGGTGCGGGATGGTCCTCGGGTAATTTCAGCGTCAAGCTGCGAATACCCTCTGGCCCGATATCGAACTCGCGCGCACGCGCGGGACGAAACAGCGTATAGCGGGAATTCTGCGCGGCCAAATTGAGGAACGTCTGGCCGATGAGCTCATGATGCAAATAAAGATAATACGGATGGGGAATCGGCAAGCCCGCATGGGGGGCATTCAACAGCACTTCATTCGTGTTGGTGTAATAAATGGCGCCATGTCGCTTTTCAGCGCCCGCGTCCCAGAACGCTTGCAAGGCGCCCCATTGCTCAAGGATCTCGACCACCACGCATTGGAAATGATCGCCGCGTGCGGTGTCGAGGGGCCTGTCAGACAACTCCACCTGAACCACGCTATAGCCCCGGTCGCGCAAACCGCAGGCCAGCGCGGACCCGGCAATTCCGGCGCCGACGATCAGGATATCACACGGTAGTGTTTCGGTTTGACGAGTGGCCACGGAGACGGGAATTAACATTGAATTCGGTATGGCATCATACCCTGCTCAGGCCAGAGCGCTATCTCGAATCGTATTTAGGGCCAATATTATCAATGGCTTATGAAGTAACGTGCGGTTCGGTTGCTCGGCGCCATCTATCGGCAAAATCGAATTTATGTACGACTTAATTTCGTTTGATCGCATTATCGACGTTCGGATAGTGTCTGCCTACTCGTGGGGACGGACCAGCCAAGCCATCAGCTAAAAATCCACGGCCGGAAGGTCGCGGAGAAGAATGGCGGTGATCCAACCCGGCACAAACTGGTCGTACGGTGCCGGAGCGGGAGCGATCCCAGTAGGAGCCACACGAGAACTGTTGTGATTTTTGCCGGCGGCCCTGGTGGGCTTTATTTGCCGGTGATCGACAACCGTTAGGATCGGAAACGGATAAGCTTCGGTCGGCTCTTAACCACAGGAGGTCGGGCCAAGACGGACAGAGACAGAACGAAAAATAAAAATGCGAGAAAGCGCCCCGCCAAAAGCGGGGCGTTTTCCATTTCAGCGTCCGTTAGAGCATCGTGCGATTAATCGGGCGCATAGCCTGCGGCCTTGAGATAGTTCCAACACTCGTCCGGTGAATAGAGATCGCAGATGCTACCGATGGCTTTCCAGAGATCGTCTATGGTCCGTGCGCCGACACGTCTGAGATTGGCCTTC
>CANJSF010000039.1 GCA_947476925.1 Rhodospirillaceae bacterium
ATTCCATTGCTCGAAACGGGGCTTGGCGAATATTTAACATGGCTAGCTCTGGAATAAACCCTGTGGGCGCTGCGTCTATCCAGGAGTAGAATGCGGGTCACCGGCCAGGGCTATGCAAATGCAACCCCAGGCCCTAGCCGCGCGTTAGGGTTACAAGACCAGGAGAGCCAACATGCGTATCGCGCTTGGGTTATTAATGTCCGTGGCGGCGGCAGCCGGGTTCGCGGCAACAGTCAATGCAGCGGACGACCTGCCGACCCTCAATAGTCAGCAATTTCTCAGCGGCATGGCGCCTGCAGGTTTTGGCGGCCCGGTCCCGCCCACCGCAGCAGAACGCGCCGAGCGCGCCGCGCGGGCTGAAAAGTCGGCCTCGATTGAAAAAGCCTCCGCCATTAATGGTACCACCTATGCTGTCGTTGCGCCCACGTACAACAACCCCACTGGCACGATGTCTTACATTCGGCTGTTCAATGGGGCCACGGGCCCCAGCAATTTTAGCATTACGATTGTTGGATCGCCGAGCGGCCGCACCTATGGCACTGCAAACATTCAAGTTCCGCGCAGCGCTTCTCCGCAGTATTCGCTGACGCAAATTTTGCAAAATGCGGGTGTTGGCGCGCTCACGGGCGGCGATACTTCGTATTCGTTGTACATCCAAGACCCCGATCCCATGTCGGGCTATCAGCATGTGACCTATAGTGACTCCAGTAAGTTTTTTGAAAACGTGAGTGTATGCAGTTCGCTGCTGAATCAGGCGATTGCTACCAACACCAGCAGCGCAGTGCTCACCAACGTGCACACGTCAATCATCTCGTCTTATCCGGCGCAAATTGAGTTGCATAACTATTGGAATGCGGCGGTGACCTATAAGTTGACGGCGATTGATTCGGTCACAGGCTCAGTTCTGGGCGCGATTAATGTGCCCACGGCTCCCAATGCGTCTTACGTGATCCCGATGTCGTCACTGCAAAGCCAAATGGGCTGGACGCCAAACTCGACACAGTTCCATGTCAACATTGTTGTGACTGACCCTTCGGGCGGCACGCCTTATGTGACGTTGGGTCAATCGATCATCAATCAATCGCTGGCGGCCAATGTCAGTATGGGCACGACGTGCGCGGTGAATAACTCGGCTGCATCGTCCTATTCAGGCGGCGGCGGACTGAACGGATACTAATCTAAAACATCCGCCGAATAAGGCCGTCGCGTTTGACAAACTGGTGATACAGCGCTGCGCCCACGTGCAGCGCCACCAGCGCATAGACCGCATACTGTCCATAGCGGTGGGTCGTCTCTGTGAGGTTCGACAGCGCGCGGTCAAGCGGCACCCAGCTCGGCACGACGAATAAATTAAAGAACGTCGTTTCACGCCCCCGCGCGGCGACAGAAACATAGCCCGTCACCGGCATTGCGATGGTGATCGCGTACAAGCAAACGTGTGTGGCGTGCGCGGCCAGGCGTTGCAGCGGTCTCATGTTGGTCGGTAGGGCCGGTGGGCGATGTGTGAGACGCCAAATCAGCCGCAGCCACGTGAGCATCAAGATCGCCAGGCCAACGGATTTATGAACCGACAAGATGAGGTTTTTAGTCTCGCCGCGGTCCAAGCCTTCCAAATAAAGCGCTAGCGCAACGGTAAGGGCTACGCCAACGGCGATCAACCAATGAAAGCCAATGGCAAGGGGCGTGTATTTTGATGCGATGTGGTCCATGGCCCAAGAATGCCATGTTCTGAGCGGCTGAAAAGTCAATAAATTGAATGCTTTTTGGGAATAAATTGCCGCCGATACCGTCTAAGCTGGGGTGCTTTCGTCTTATCATTTCAAGCGTGTGCGATATGGGGATACGTTTAGTCGGCGGTTTCGTTTTTGGTGCGGCCTTGTTGGCCGCATCGCCCAGTTTCGCCGTCGACTGGGACAAAGTCGCGGGTAAGGATGTCGTGTTGTTTTACCCGGGCCAACTGTCGTGGGAAGCACTGCTGACCCAGTCTGAACACAGTGGCGCCGACAAATTCCGCGAGGGTAAAAACTGTCGCCAATGTCATGAAGGCGAAGAGGCGGCCTCAGGCAAATTGTTGGTCGCCGATAAATCAAGCGAGCGCGAACCGATCGCAGGCAAGCCCGGCTCGATCAAAGCCACTATCAAAACGGCGCACGACGCCGAAAACATTTTCATTCGCCTCGACTTTGATCCGGGCCAGCAGCCCGACGCGGGCATGGAACCCAAATTCCCGGTCATGGCCGCAGTCATGATAGACGATGGCAAAGTGGCCGAAGTAGCGCGCGGCGGCTGCTATGCGCTGTGCCACGACAATATGATGCGCATGCCCGGCGCCAAAGCGGGCGTCGATGTCACGAAGTATCTGTCTCGATCGCGGGTCAAGATGTCGCGCAGCGGCGGCGATGAAATTAAGCCCGCTGATCAACTCGATAAACTGCGCGCCGACGGCAACGTCGTGGAATATTGGCAAGCGCGCCTGGCACCTGGTGTGGTGCCGGTGGTGGTTGATGGCGATGTGCTGGACAAACGCCAAGAACACAAAAGCTCCGCCGTTACCGCAACGTCAAGCGAAGCGGGCGGCAAGTGGTCGGTCGTGTTTTCGCGCAAGCTCGTGGCGGGCGCGCCCTACAAAGATCTCAGCCCCGGCAAAGCATACACGGTGGGTTTTGCGGTCCATGCAGGTCATACCGCGCATCGATTTCACTACGTATCATTGGAAAAGACTCTGGCAATCGACCAGGGCGCGGCGGACTTTCTTGTGGTGCGGAACTAAGAAACACGACAAACGCGACATGAGCGGCGAATAAAGGACCTGGGTTGCGATGCTGAGTATGCGGTTTGTTGTGGCTTTGTTTTTAGGATTGGCGGCTTGCGGAGCTGCGGCCCAAGAGGGCGCGCGCAGCCTGGGCACCTCAACCGAGATTAAATCTTGCCTCAACTGCCACGACGACCCCAAGGTCACGGGCGTTTTGCATACGGCCCATAGCGTCAAGGGTGATGAGCGAACCAAAGCGGGATCTGAAGGCTGCCAATCGTGCCATGGCGAAAGCCAAGCGCACATGACCAAACCCGCCGAGGGGCAACTTCGTGCAGCGCCCGAGGTGGTATTTTCCGGCGCACACGCGTCGCCCGTCGCTCAGCGCACCCAAGCGTGCTTGGGCTGTCATGAAGGTTCGGCACGCACGCACTGGCAAGGCAGCCAACATGCGTCGGCCGATGTGACGTGCGCCAACTGTCATTCCTCGCACGTGGTGCAAGACCCCGTCCTAACCGCAACCACTCAAGCGCCGGTATGTTTTACGTGCCACGCTGAACAGCGCGCCGCGGTGCTGAAGCCATCGCATCATCCTGTCACTGAAGGTCAAATGAGTTGCTCGGATTGCCACAATCCGCATGGATCGGTGGGGCCGCATTTGTTGGTGGGCAACACCGTCAATGAAACCTGCTACGGCTGCCATGATGAAAAGCGCGGGCCGATGTTGTGGGAGCATCCGCCGGTGCAGGAAGACTGCAGCCTGTGCCACACGCCCCATGGCTCGGTGCAAGCCAGCCTGCTGAAGCAACGCACGCCGTACCTGTGCCAGAACTGCCATGAGTCCTCATTGCACAACAGCCAGCCGCTGAGTGGCGCCAGCCTTCCCAGCGGCAGTTCGCCGTCGCGCATGGCCGTGCTGCGTGGTTGTTTGAACTGCCATAGCCAAGTGCATGGTTCGAACCATCCTTCCGGCATTCGGTTCGAGAGGTAGCGGATCGTGAGTGCGCGACGGTATTCATTTTTGGCAGCGCTATTGGCGACGACCACACCGGTTCTGGCGCAGGATAATTTTGATTTGGGCGAGCCGGCGCCGGCTAAAAAACCAGCGCCGCTGTTTTTCAATTCCATCGAAGCGGGATTTGGCTACCAAAGTCGGGATTCATTTCATTTTGCACGCTACGGCGGTGTGGCCGAGAAGGGGCCATTCCCGATCATGCGGGGTTCGCTGCAGGGGCGTGACTTGTGGTCCTCCGATGGCACGGCGTTCTGGAAAGCGAATGCCTCGCTGATCGGCACCGACTTGCGCGATGTTTTCTTGCGCTACGGCCAGCAAGGCCAATGGCAAGTAGGCGCGTTCTACAAGGGGTTCACGCGCCAACATACTGAAAGCGCCAAAACACCTTTTGAAGGGGCGGGCACCGGCAAACTCTTTCTGCCCGCCAATTGGGTGGGCTCCAATACGTCACTTCGGTTTACGACCCTCGAGCAAAACCTAAAGCCGCTGGAACTCAAAACCCAATGGCAAGTGATGGGCGGCGATGTAGTGTTTGCGCCAACGGGCACGGGCTACGAGCTGCGCTTTAAGTTTCAGCGCCGCACGCGCGATGGTGTGCAGGCCAGCAGTTTTGCGTTTGGCCACGAAGCGAATTTCCCGGTGGGTGTGTTTTTCCCGCAGCCTGTGAATTACGACTCTCATCGCATGAGCGCTGCATTGAGCTTTGCTAATCCCGTTTGGCAATGGAGCGCGATCTACGAGTTGTCGACCTTCGACAACGGCACCAAGTCGGTGACGGTTCCCAATCCCTATACCCGCTCGCTGGGCCCGCCGTGGCCGGCTGGCGCGTTTGCAGGCTATCCATTCGCCTTTGGTCAATACAGCTTGCCGCCGGACAATACAGCCCATCAGGTATCGCTCACCGGCGGTGTTGCACTGTCGCCCAAAACGCGACTGACGGGCAAATTGTCGTACGCCATCCAAAAACAAAACGATGCGTTTTTTCCCTACACGGTCAATTCCAACCTGAGTGTGCCCCAACCGCTGCCGCGCAGTTCGTTGAATGGCACGATTGCTAAAACATTTCTGAGCATTGGGCTGACCTCACGCGAATGGAACAATGTCGAGCTCAGCGCCAATTACACTTACGATGATCGCGATAATCGCACGGCGCGTGAGTTGTATAGCTATGTGCCCAATGATGTGCAGGACCAGGTCTCTGCGGCCCTGCGCGGTGTGAGCCGCTATATCCGCTATAACTTGCCGCGTAGCTTTAGATTCCAAAAGGCCAAGGCCGAAGCGGCGTACCGCATAACACCGTCAACACGATTCACGGTCACATATGACGGCGATTTCAAGTCGCGCACCTATCAGCAACTCACCCAGTCCGATGAGCACGCGCTGAAGGCTAAGTTTCTGTCGAGCTTTGAGACGAGTTCAGTGTGGGCCTCGTATCGGTATGCGCATCGGACCGGTTCTGGTTACGTCGATGACGCGTCGTGGAATGCCAGTCATACCGACAACTACCTCAATGCTTCGCCGCTCAATCAGTCTATTGAGCATCCGCTTTTGCGCACGTTCAACTTGGCAGACCGTGTGCGCCACGAAGCCAAGGGCGGTGCATCTTTTGATTTGGGAAAATTTCTCACTGTTAACACCGGCGCAGGGCTCGCGCGGGAAACATACCCGCACACCACATATGGCCGGCAAAAGTCGAGATCACTCATTCTAGATGGCGATTTGTCGTACGCGGTGCGCGATGGCCTCACCGCCTCGGCATTTTACAGCGTCGAGCGCTATAAATTTGACCAAGCGGGCTACTATATTGCGTCGACCAACTTAAATAATCCCAATCAAGTTTGGGGTGCGCAGAACAAAGACACTGTGCGCAGCTTGGGGGCGAAGGTCGATTGGCAGGCTCTTCCACAAAAGCTGAAGTTCAGCACGGCCTATTACTTGTCACGGGGATTCAGCCAAATCGACGTACAGGCCACACCCGTTAGTTCGCTGGCGGTCGTGGCGCCAGTGCCCGATAGCCGGGAAAACACCCACAACATCCAGGTGCGCGCGGATTATCATATCACCCCAGAAACGGTGGTGAAATTGGGCTATACTTTCGAGCACCACCTCAGCCGCGATTGGCAATACGATAGTGTGAGTATTGCCCCCGTGGCACAGATTTTAGGATCGGGGATCGTCCCGCCGCGCTATACTGTTCACGTCGCATCTATGAGCGTCGCGTATCAGTTCTAGCCAAAGTTTATTATGCTTCAGTCGACCGCATCGACCGAGATTTTGGCGCTCAATCGCGTGACGTTTGGCGCGCGCGATTCCGACGCAGCCTTTGTGCGCAAGGTTGGCTGGGGCGCCTGGGTCGATGAACAACTCAGCCCGCCAACGGGCGATGACCCGGCGTTGGCGGCGCACATGGCGCAGCAGACCATGCGCATAAGCTACAATGGCCAACCGGCTACCACGGGCATTGTTGGTTGGCCCACCATCAACCAACTGCGGCCACTGAATTATATGAGCGCCGATATTTCAACGCTGTGGGATCTGGCCCGCAATGTTGAATACTCGGTTGCGGCAAATGAATTGTCGCGTGTTCAGCAGGAAATCTGCGCAGCCACCTGGATTAGAAACACGCATTCGGCGTTTCAGCTCCGCGAGTTCATGGTGGATTTCTGGAACAACCATTTTAACATCGGGCGGCAGGCTGATATTTTTGCTTCGGTCGCGCTGCCGATTTACGACACGCAAGTGATCCGACCCCGCGCGCTGGGTAATTTTCGTGATCTGCTTGAGGCCGTGGCCACGAGTACATCGATGTTGCGCTATTTAAACAACGCGGAGAGTAGCGCTGCCCTGCCCAACGAAAATTATGCCCGCGAGATTTTAGAACTGCATACATTGGGCGCGCCGTCATATCTGGGCCTGCCGCCGGCTCAAAGTGCGGGCATTTTCCCGCTGCAACGGGGCCTGTTTGCCAAGGGCTTTACCGACCAAGATATCATCGAGGCCTCGCGCGCATTGTCGGGCTGGACCGTCGAACAGGGGCAAGCCAGCCCTAAGGGAACGTTGCCGAGCACCGGGCGTTTTACATACAACGCGCTGCAACACAGCACCCAGGCGCGTGCGTTCTTAGGCGTCGATATCAGCGCATTGAAAGGTGATATGGAGCAGGGCCGCGCGGTGCTTGATATCATCGCAAATCATCCGGCCACGGCGGAATTTGTCTGTATCAAAATCGCTCGGCGCATGTTTGGCGATGCACCGCCGATGGCTGTGATCGCGCGCGCGAAGCAAGCGTGGCTGGCAAGCCGCACTAGCGGCGACCAGATCAAGCGCGTGCTTGCGGCGATGCTGCAAGACGGCGATGAAATTAAGATGCCGCTGTCGCAATGCTCGAAACTGCGAAGGCCGTACGAGCGCATTATTGCATTCTTCCGCACCACCGATACCACGGTCAGTGCGTTCGACTTGGCCAGCTCGGCGGCCACAGCACTGGGTGATGGCGTTTATGTTTGGCCCACGCCCGAAGGCCGACCGGACACCGATAAACAATGGCTGTCGACGTCAGCCAATTTATACAACTGGAATTTGCCGTTACTGTTGTTGGCGCAAACGGCATTTCGCACGTCGCTGCGCGCGCAAACGCCCAGCAGTGCTAGCGCCTCGCCAACATTGCTGGTGGAATATTGGGTCGAGCGCATGGTGGGTTATGCGTTGCGCCCCGCGGGGATGGCCGCGCTGATCGAGGATGCCGCTACCCCAGGCGGGGCTATGGCGGCGTATGCATCAGGAGGCGCACTAAACATTGAAAACGCGTTGCGGCGCTTGGTTGCTCTGATCGCTACATCGCCAGAATTTGGGGTGAGGTAGGCCATGACCCTCACACGACGCGACGTATTACTTTCGGGCGCCATGACAACGCTAAGCCCAGGATTGCGTGCGGCCTTTGCAGCTGATTCGCCCACGGCGCAACGCGATATTTTTATTGTCGTGTTCTTGCGCTTTGGCAGCGATGGTTTGCAGCTCATTCCACCGGCCGACAACGCCGACTACCGCGATGCACGCCCGACAATTGGTGTTTCGCCGTCGGGACCGAATGCTGCATTGCCGCTGGGCGCGTTGAATGGCATGCCGTTTTTTATGAATCCCAACATGCCCGAGCTGAAGGCGCTGTATGACGGCAAAAGTTTGGCCGTGGTTCACGCTGTTGGTCTGCCCACCGACAGTCGCAGCCATTTTGTCAGCCAGGAAAAAGTCGAACGCGGCATCGCCGACGGCGAGAAACAAATCGCCGGTGGCTGGTTGGGCCGCCACTTGTTGTCGCGGAACCTTGTGTTGCCGGGACTTGGGGCGATATCAACTTCGCCCGAGGTTGATATCTCGTTGCAAGGGTTTGCCGCGTCCGTTGCGATCCCCGATGTCACGCGTTTTGATGTGGCGGGAGGCGACCTAAACCTGAACATTATCGACAGCATGCATGTAGGTAACGAACCCTATATTGCCACGGCGCGCGCAACCATTGAGACGATCAAGACGGTAAAATCTAAACTGGTCAATGTGCCCAAGCCGCCTGGCAACCCAGCGGGTTATGGCACTGGGCAGCTCTCAACCTCGTTACGATCGGTCGCCGACATCATTAAAGCCAACCTGGGACTGGAAATAGCGACTGTCGATTTCGGCGGGTGGGATCATCATGTGAACATCAATCAGTTCTTTGGCGGTCAGGCGCGCGAGTTGTCACAAGCCATCGGCGCCTTCTGGACCGACATGAAAGATTTTCGTAGCCGCATTACGCTCATTACCATGACAGAGTTCGGCCGCCGCGTTCAGGAAAATGCCAACGGCGGGCTTGATCACGGCGCGGCCTCGGTGATGATGGCCCTGGGTGGGTCAGTCAATGGCGGGCGACTATATGGGCAATGGCCGGGGTTGAAACCGGCGGACTTGGTGGCCGGTGACTTGAAGGTGACGACTGATTATCGGCAAATCGTGCAGGAAATTTTGGTCAAGCGCCGTGGCGAAGCAACCCCGCAGACCGTATTTCCTACGTTGGCTTATCAACCGCTCGGGATTGTGAACGGATGATACCCAAACGAAAAGCAACTCCAGCCAATCGCCAAACGCGTCGTGCACAGGGCATTAAGCTGGTGAAGGTCAAAGGCGGCAAGCCGCCGTCGGGGCCGTCACCGCTGCTCGCGATCTTGAAGCGCGTTATTGAAGCGAACGATGACTCTGTGGCGGGAACCGCCGGGCTTATGATGGGCGAGAAGGGCTGGCTGTTTCATTGCGAGGGCAAGTTCAAATACGCGGTGGTGGCGGGTAAGACGCGGGTCACACTTCATGCGTTGCCGATGTATGAAAATCAATCCATTCACCGCACCTTTCAAAAGCTCATATCGAACGGCGATTTCGGCAAAGGTTGCATCCGCTTCAAGCCTGATGCAACGCTCGATGAAGTCGTCATTGCGCGGTTTATCCGCGACTGCGCCGCAGCCTAATGGTCGCCATTTTTGTCGATGGCGATGCCTGCCCGGTGAAGGATGAAACCTTGCGCGTGGCCGCTCGGCATAAAGTGTTGGTGCATTTGGTGAGCAATCAATGGCTGCGCGGCGAGTCTCACCCGCTGATCAACCGTGTGGTTGTCGAGCGCGACAAATTCGATGCTGCCGACGACTGGATCGCTGATCATGTGACGGCGCATGACATTGTGATCACCGCCGATATTCCTTTAGCTAAGCGCAGTGTTGACAAGGGGGCTGCGGTTCTTCGGCCTAATGGCCAGCCGCTGGATAAGAATTCGATTGGCATGACAGCAGCCGTGCGGGACCTTAACACCCATTTGCGCGATACAGGTATGATCACCGGAGGGCCGGCGCCTTTCCGCAAAGAAGATCGCTCGCGGTTTTTAGACAAGCTGGAAACGATGGTGCGCGCCGCCAAGGCGAAGGCGCCTTAGGTTCGTGCCTCACTCGCGTGCTCTTTTTTAGCTTCCTCGAATACTTCCCATGCGGCGTCGAGGTTCATGGCAAAAATGCCTAGCCCGACAATCAGATCTGGCCAGTGTGAAACCGTTAGGGCCGTCATTAAGCCTGCAATGATGATGGCCACATTTGCATAGGCGTCGTTGCGCGCTGACAAGAACGCAGCCTTTGTGAGGCTCCCTTCCATGTGACGGAAGCGTACCAAAATAAATGCGCACGTCATGTTTATCGCCAGCGCGCCGAGCCCCGTTGCCGAAAGCGACGTTGCGGGCGGCACGACAGGTGTGTCGAACTGATGCCAGGCCATCCACAGCGTCGCGATACCGGGGATGAGTAAAATGCTGGCGGCCAACATGCCTACGACCGCGCGTTTGCGGACCGACCAGCCCAGCGCCACAAGAATGAGAACATTCACGGCTGTGTCTTCAAGAAAGTCGACTGAATCCGCAAACAGCGAGACAGAGTCGATATTCAGCGCGACTGCGAACTCAACAAAGAAATAGGCAAAGTTCAGCCCTGCCACCCAGGTCACGGCCCGACGAAGGTCGTGCGACGTCAATTCAACATTCGCAGGAAGGCTCATAACTTTATCCCGGCCCGCCCTGATCCATCTCGGCCCAGAGTTTGAACGGGGCTGAGGGCGTGACTTCGGCATTGCGAATCATCTGCTGCCACACGCCGCACGCTTCGATGAAGAACGGAACGCTGCCTGAGAACATCACGTACGACAGCGCCTCGGCCAGTTCGGGTTCGGGCACTTCCAGCCGGTAGCATTCGGCGATGTGCCATTGCAATTCGGTGACGCGTTGCAAGCAGCCATAAATGGCGGCCAGCGCCATATGAACGAGGCCAGCGCGCAACGGCGAGGCGGCGCAGAATGCGGCGATCGATTGAAAGTATAATGCCTTGCGATCATAGGCGGGCAGGTGGTGTTGCCAATGGTCGGAAATAAATGCGAACGCGCCCACGCCCTCGGCGAGGGCCGTCAACCGCACAATCAAATCAATGCTGTCTTTGTCGGCGCCGGCTTTGAGAAACTTCACCAGGTGCTGCGAGGCGATGTGCTCGCGCCGCGCCGTCAGCACGCCCAGCCAAACAAACTCGCGGTCGTGTTCGCTGAGCGTACGAGGGACCAGCGTAAGCGCCGTATAGCAAGCATCGTAACCTTCCAGCAGCTGCGGGGCAGTGAGCGCCATCAGCCCATGGTGAGGCAGCAAGTACCCGCGTTTGGCTTTCACGGCTTCCAGGCGCTTTAAGGCATCGGCGTTGGTGTCGGTTGGCATTGTGACCTCATCAATTGGCCGCTAGATTGGCACGATAAATTGGTATTGTGGAAGTTCCCCTTGGTGCTGCGCATTCTTGGCTGTCTTTGTCTGGTGTCGATGCTGGTTGTGGGGCCTACGCAGGCTGCCGACAATACACTGCGTGTGGGCATTCCGGGCTTCCCGTCGTTGGGCATGAACCCGCTGACCAGCACTAATTTGCCTGCATTGTATACTTTGGCCGCCGTGTACGACGCCCTGACGTGGGTGGATTCCAAAGGCACAGCGCAGCCCCAAGCTGCCGACAGTTGGAAGTCTCTGAACGAAACAACCTGGCAATTTAAGATCAAGCCCGGCCAGATGTTTTCCGATGGCACGCCATTGAACGCCGAGGCGGTGGCGTTTTCGGTGGGGTTGATGCGTAGCGCTGCTGGCGCATCGTATACAGTTACCGTTGAGGTTCCTTCGGTGAAATCGGCCCGCGCGGTTGATGACCTGACAGTTGAAATTATCACGTCGACCCCCAACCCCTTTTTGCCGCAAGAACTTAGCCTCATGCGCCTGATGTCGCCCACCAATTGGGCCAAGGTCGGCGAGGCGGGCATCAACAAATCACCTATCGGCAGCGGGCCGTTTATTGTCGAGACCTGGACGCCAGGCGTTATGACCTTGAAACCCAACCCCACCGCGCTCCGCAAACCCAAGATCGAGAAGTTGGAACTGCGTGCGGTGCCAGACACGCCGGCGCGCGTGCAGGCGTTATTGTCGGGGAAGATCGACATCGCCATGGTGCTGGGGCCTGATGAAATTCCACAGCTTGAAGCGGCTGGCCATAAAATGGTGTTTCAGCAGGAAGCCTCGATCATCTTGTTGGCGTTCATCACCACCAAGGACTCGCCGCTCAAAGACGTGCGCGTGCGCCGGGCACTCAACTATGCCGTTAACAAAGATGAGATCGTCGCTACGATTTTGGCGGGCAAAGCACCCGTGGCGACGCAAACCGCGCCGATGAATGCGTTTGGCTTTGATCCAACGTTACCGGCCTATGCCTATGATGTTGCGCTTGCCAAAAAGCTGCTGGCTGAGGCTGGCTACGCCAGAGGCTTTGAGATGGTGGCCGAGATTTACGCAGGCAATTCATCGTTTGCGCCGCTGGTGTATCAAAAAGTCGCATCTGACTTGGCATTGGTCGGCGTGAAGTTGGATGTGCGCATGGTGCCGATTCCAAAGTATGCGCAAGGGCTTCATCAGGGGGCGTGGGACGGAACAGGGATTGGTATCGACTACAATTCCATGCCGTCGCTCGACCCTTTGCGGGGCTTCATGCGCCATTCGTGCCTTTGGAAGGCGCCATGGTATTGCGATGAAACAATCATGCCATTGCTGAAAGAAGCGCTGGGCACATTTGATTTAGACAAACGCCGCGAGTTGACAAAGCAAGTGCTGCGCCATCAGCGCGACCAAGCGCCTGGTATTTTGTTGCACGACTATGTGCGGTTTGACGGCGTGGCCAAGCGGGTCAAGAATTTCGACATTCAACTTGGTTTCGTGCCTTACGAGCAGATTCAGTTGGAGTAGGCGCACACCTTTTTTTCATAAATCTGCGCCACATTTGCCACAATCAAGACCGACGTTAGAGTGGGCTGAACAACGCGATGGGTTTGAAATGACACGAAAACCTACATTCTGTTCTGCACTGGCTATGGCGGCAGTTTTGCTGCCGACGTTTGCTTATGCCGTCGATGATGAACCAGCGACAACGGCACCCAAAAGCGAAGTGGCATGCGATCAGTTGCCGTTCTCCATTCAATTGACCGTCAAGAATGTAAAGTCATCGGCTGGTCTGGTGACCGTCGATCTGCATGGCGACAATGCCGATCAGTGGCTGAAAAAGGGCGGGCGTGTCGGGCGGGTTCGCGTTCCGGCCGTCGCTCGGCAAACCGAAATTTGCATCCCGGTCGATCATGCCGGCACCTATGCGTTTGCGCTGTATCACGACAAAGACTCAAACCTGAAGCTCAACAAAAATTGGCTTGGCTTGCCGTCCGAACCTTATGCGGTCTCAAACAACGCGCCTATTCGTTTGGGTCCGCCCAGCTTTAAGGACGCCGCATTGCAAGTCGCCGGGCCGCATACTGCAGCCACGGCGACGTTGAGCAATTAAGTGATTCTCTAGTTGCAAACTCTTGGCAGTGTTTTAGCCAAGGCCATGGTTTTGTCGAAGGCGGCTAAGCCTACGGCCGACGGCGCGCTGCCTTCGCCACCTTCGCCCGCAACAAACTGCGAAAACATCGACTCACCCGCACCATCATAAAAAATCACGCCGCGTGTAACGGCTCCGTCTTTGCCCGGCACGGCCAGCACTGCGATGGTCGACATCAGGTCAGTGCGCAAGTGGCCTGTAAAATTTCCGCCCGGCTTCAGGTTGAAGTAGTTGCTGCGGGTCGATTGTTCCCCCGGCATGATCTTGCCGGGCAGTTCAAGCACGCTGCTGTTGCGCATAATCAGGCCCACGGCGTTCGGCCATGCCGTCATCGTCTCCCAGATCTTCGCGAATTCCGCACCGCTCAAAACCACAGCTTGGTCTTTGGGCAGTGACGTGGTGATCGCAGACTCGGGCATTTTCAATGCACGCGTCGCAGTCGGCGGCATCATGCCCGGCGACGCCTTGTAGAACTCGGCCACCTGTTTCATTTGGTCGGGGGTAGCGCAAACCGCAGCGGGGCGCGGTGCGGGTTGTGGCGGTTGAGCGGGCTGGGCGCTGGCAGCGCCAATCGCCAAAAGGGCTGCGACAGAGCCAAGTAATACGGTACGCATCGGTGATCTCCCCAGGTTGTTTGTGGGCACAACTTTAGGGGGCGCCGCGCGGCATCGCTAGCGCGACTTGGTAACTGGATGTTTCAGCGACGGGGTTACGCTCCTAACCGTTGGACACCGACGACGCGGTACAACCCACTGATTTCGCTGCGGGGCATGTCGTAAGGCTGTGGAGTTTGAAGCTTTTGCAATGTGATAGCTGCCTCGGTTGAATTCACCAACCGCGCCAGAACAAACCCCCCAGATTTGCGATCGACGACCACATCAATGTTCTCGCCTGAAATGTCGCGTGCGGGGCTGATATAAAGCATGTCGCCTGCATCGTAGCGTGGGCTCATGGACGCATCGGTGAGCAGAAACGCAAACGCATGGGCATCGTCGGCCAAAAAGGGTGGGCGTTGTGTGGTCAACGGCGCTTTGTCGAAATTCATAGCTGCAACGTCGACGCCCAATGTGGTGGCGGTGACCACGGCTAAGTCGCGACGTTGAGGCTGGGCTTTCTCATTGCGCGGCAGGCTGGCTAAGCCAGCGCCCGTGCGCAGTTTAATTTCCTTCAGCACGCGTTCAGCGTCGGGCGCTTGTTCCAGGATCGCGCGTTCAAAGGTAGGCAAGATCGGCGCGATCACGGTCAGGGCCCCGGCATCAAGGGCTGCGATTCCTTGCGCCTTCATGCGGCGGAAGGTGGCGATCATGAGCGCCAGCATGGTGCGCTGGCTGAGGGTATGACGCACCGGCTGGTGCATAAAGCGGTTGAGCGTGGAGGGGGTTAGCCCGGCATCACGCGCCAGCGCGCTGGCACTCAGGCCCGTCAGCGCCACCATGGCCGCGATGAGGGCACGAGTTTGCTCTTGCTGCGCTGAAACGGCAGCGGTGGTGGCATTTTGCGCGCGTGCGTCGCCGAACATGGTGTTTCCTATTCCC
Source organism: Rhodospirillaceae bacterium (assembly GCA_947476925.1). GTDB lineage: Bacteria > Pseudomonadota > Alphaproteobacteria > Rhodospirillales > Rhodospirillaceae. Next base: position 14,740 of record CANJSF010000039.1, read on the forward strand.
CACGCTTATCGCTAAGCGTGAGCATACTATCGCAGCATATAGTAAAAAAAGCGCATACAAGACCGGAGAATTATAAGATTTAATGCGCATATTTAGAGGCGGCACCGAGCCACGCTACTAAATATTGATTAGGGATCCTGGGCTGGAATTCCGCATAAACGAATGATTTAATTATAAAAAATAAATCCTCGTGTGCGCTGAATCCTGCCGAAGGCTGCTTCAGGGCCAAGACAGGAAAAGATTAACAAAATGCGCATAATGCGCAAAAATGCATTGACATGGGAAAAAGCCTTCGACATAATGCGCACAGTGAGAGTTTCGTTGTGACGGGCTTTAAAGCCCCTACAGGCGGAAAGCTCGCGGTGGGCAGGATTGCCCGCCAGTTTGTTATCGGTCCTCTCCTCTATCACCTTTAGCCCGCTTCGCATGTCGAAGCGGGCTCTTTTTTTGGCTTGGCACTGGCGGGGTTCGGGCTTACCTCAAGCCCTCGGTATTTCAACTGTGCCAGGCCCATGACGCTGTCCAATTCCGCTTATCCGCATTTGTTCTCGCCGGTGAAGATCGGCCCGTTCATGTTCAAGAACCGCGTGGTGCACGCCTCGATGTCGACGCGCTTTGCCGACGGCGGGGCGGTCACCCAACAGATGATCAACTATCACCGCAGCCGGGCTATGGGCGGCGCCTCGGCCATCATCACTGAGCCGCTGAATGTAGCGGCGCACCAAACCAACGCCAAAAAGGTCGATGTCTTTAACCGCAAGCAAACACATGGTTTGCGCGCCTGGGCCGATGCCGTGCGCGAACATGACTGCCACTTGCTGGGCCAGATCCAAGATCCCGGGCGCGGTCGGCACGAGCAGGGTCGCAACGATGCCGCCATTGGCGCATCACCGCTGCCCGATGACATCAGCTGGACCGTGCCCCATGTGATGACCACCGCCGATGTATGGCGGCTGATTTCCGAATTCGCAGAGTCCGCGCTGATTATGAAAGAGGCCGGCTTCTCGGGCATCGAGATGTCGTGCGGACACGGCCACATTTTTCACCAGTTCGCATCACCCTGGTCGAACAAGCGCGAGGACGAGTTTGGCGTCACCCGTGATGGCCGCACGCGCCTGGTCCGCGCCACCGTTGCAGCCATTCGCAAAGCTTGCGGTAGCGACTTTATTGTCGGCGTGAAATTGCCCGGCGAGGACGGCGTGCCTGGATCTATCGATTTTGCCGAGGCTTCTGAGATCGCGAAGTTGGTCGGCAAAAGCGAAGTCAGTTACGTCACGTTCTGTTGGGGCACCCACGCCGATACGCTTGATTTGCATTTGCCCGACTTGCATGGGCCGCGCGCACCCTACATTGAGAAAATTCGCGAGCTTGGCAATCAAATGCCTGGCATTCCTGTGGGCGCGCTGGGTTTGATCACCGATCCCAACGAAGGCGAGCGCGCAATCCGCGATAATCTCGCCGACTTGGTGATGTTGGGCAGGCCCATGGTGACCGACCCCGCGTGGGCCAACAAATCGCAACAGGGGCGCGAGCGCGAGATGCGCTATTGCGTGTCGTGCAACACCTGCTGGCACATCATTATCGCTGGCGGCAAAATTCAGTGCGACAACAACCCGCGCGTTGGCCAGCGCGAGGAAGCCGATTGGTGGCCCAAGCGCGTCGCCAAGCCGAAAAAGGTTGTGGTCGTTGGCACCGGTATTGCCGGGCTTGAAGCCGCTTGGCTCGCCGCTGCGCGCGGGCATGATGTAACGGTGTTTGGAAAATCGGCCGAAGGCGGCGGCAAGACGCGCCTGCATGCATTGCTGCCCGGCGGTGAAAACCTCAGCAGCATTTACGACTTCCAACTTCAAATGGGCCAGAAGTTTGGAATGAAGATGGAAATGGGTGTGCAGGCTGAAGTATCGCACATCCAGGCCATTAAACCCGATGCCGTGATTTTGGCCACCGGTTCACGCATGACATGGCCTGCGTTTATCCCCGAAGATTACCGCGACCCCACATTCTTCCCCGACTTGCGTGATGTGGCGCGTGATCTGGTCACCAAAACTGCGCACCAAGGCGGCACGGCCATGATTTTCGATAAAGATCACACGGCCATGACGTATGCCGCAGCCGAAATGCTGAAAAAGAAGTTCGACGACGTGGTGATCGTCACTCCGCGCGGTGGCATTGCGGGCGATGAGCCGTTGGTCAACCGCCAAGGTATTATGCGCCGCATTTACGGCAAAAAGATCAAAGTGATCACCAACTCCGTGCCCGTCGGCGTAGACGGCATTGAAGACGGCCGTATCACTATTACCAACATCCACAGCGGCGAGCAGCAGCTGATCGAGAATGTGACGTTGCTCACATACGCCACACCGCGCCAGCCCAACGACGAGCTGCTGGAGCCGCTACGTGCGCTAGGCTACACCGTACATGCGGTCGGCGATGTCTACGCCCCGCGCTTTGTGGTGACCGCCACGGCCGAAGGGCATCGAGTTGGGAATTTAATTTAATCGGAGATTGCAAATGACGTCTCTCGTAAATCGCCGTCAAGGAATGGGTTTGCTTGCCGCCGCAAGTATTGCCGCGCCCGCGTTAGCGGCCACAACGCCGAACAAGTTATCGTTGAAGGGCCCGTATCTCGACCTCACCACAGGCGAGGGGAACATGCTCGCCATGGCCCGCATCAATGGCGATTTGGATTTATCGAAACTCAAGCACGGTTGGTATCGCGGCGTGCTGTGGGGTTTCCGCCCCGGTGAAGCAGGCCGCGACTTGCTGGGCATTCGCGGCATGAGCAGCGCGCGGCTGATTCCTTTTGGCGACAAGCCCGGCTATACGGTCGTGCGCCGTGAATGCGGCTACTACTACGACCTTAAAACCGGCGAGACGGTGGATTGGTGGGTGAACCCTTACAACGATGAGAAGGTTGAAGTGCTGCACATTGCCAACCCGCAAATCAATGCGCCCATCGAGCCCGTGGTCCGCGGCGCAAAGCTATATGACGATCCGGTTGAAGCGGCTAAAGCGCCATCACCATTTTTGCTCGACTGGACCACCGCGGGCGATACGGTGTTTACCGAACAGCGCAGTCACTTGTGGGCGAAAAACCCCTTAGACCCGGCCGTGTGGAAGCGCGAGAGCAGCGGGCCGATGATCCGCATTACCGACAGCACGAGTTACGTTGCAAAGCTGAGCGATATGCAAAACAAAGCGCTGACAACAGTGGAGCATACGGGCACGTGGGTTCACCTACGGCCCTGGCAGCCGTTCATGCTCATGGGTGCGGCAGAGGGAAATTGCGGCTTTAGGTGCTTTACCGGCAGTGCAACGAAGTTGGATGATTTGCCGCAAGACATCGTGAAGCTGGTGGAAAAGCGCAACCCCGACTTCCTCGACGCGCCGAAGAAAATCGAGCCAAGCGTGCCAGGCTTGGTTCGATTCATGCGCGACCGCAAGCCTGCGCCGCCAAAAGCGAATTAATTCACAGTCAGCGTAAACGTACCTGCGTTGTTTTCGTAAATGTAGGCCGTGATCTGAACCGTATAGGTGCCGGTGGTTGCGGGCGTAAACGTAATGCGCGCATCAGTGCCGGTGCCGCCGCCGCCACCATCTTTCACGGAGCTTCCCGATCCTTGCAAAACATAGATGTAGGGCTTCGCCAGCGTGCCGTTGTTGCTGCTCGAGCCTTTCACGTCGATGGTGTAGGTCTGCCCGGCGGTGAGTGTGTAACGGAAGTTTTCGTAACCGCCGCCACGTTTCAGTTGGCCTACAACTGGCGTGCCGACGGTTGCGTTGCACGACGTCGGGAAACAGGTGGTGTAACTCGCGGCCAAGGCCGGCAATTGGCACATGGTGGTCATGTCGGTGGTCACACCAACATTGCTGTTGCTCACCAAGTGCTGCAGGAAGCCCGTGAACGTGCCTTCAGCTTTAATGACGTAGTGATAAACATCGCTTGCTGGTGTGTAACCAATGGCGGTCTGAATCGTGCTGATCGGCAAGATCAGCCGCGCGCCTGCAGCAATTGATGCGGTGGTGTAAGTCCCGATGCGTTTGCCATCGCGCGCGTCGAAAATGCCCAACGTGGCGGTGATGGCCGTTGTGCCAGGGTTGCTCACCACAACTGAACTGGGGAAACCAAAGTCCAGAATCGATGAGTGGACGTTGATGAGCTGGCTGGGGCTGGACGATACGCCCACATCGCACGTGCTGAGGTTGGTCAGCGTGCCATCGGCTGGGCGGTAAAGGACGTGCTGAAAATAGCCCGATATTTGTGTCAGCAACGTCGTGGCGTAGTAGGCGGGCTTGGTGACGCCACTCGACAGCGCGCTCTCAACCGTTGTGATCGGGTATTGCGCCGAAGATCCAGCCGGAATGCTGGGGCTGGTCCAGTTGCCCAAACTGGCGCCGGTGGTGGAGTTCGCCAGTGCGACATTCACCGTGCCTGCCGTCGTGCCTGTATTAAAGAACCGCAGGAAAGACTGCGAGCCCGATTGCGCCGATGAAAAAATCGGGCCCGGCTGACGCACGGCCACTTTCGAGAGTGGCGGGGTGACAGTGCCAAAGGCGCACAGCGTGGTCATGTCGGTGGTGACGCCAACACTGATGTTGTTGACCAGGTGTTGCAGCGACCCACTAAAGCTATTCTCGATTTTGATGGTGTAGTGATACATCGTCGAGGTCGGCGTGATGCCCGCCTGCGATTGAATAGCCGCTACCGTCACAATTGCCTGGGCATTGGCAGCGATGGACGCCGATGTATACGTGCCCAGTCGAGTGCCGTTGGTGGAATCATAAATGCCCAGCGTGGCCGTGCCTGCACTGGTGCCCGAGTTAGTAATGGCAATTGAGCTGGGAAATCCGAAGTCAAGGATCGTCGAATGAACGTTGGCCACCTGGGCGGCATTGGCGCTCACTCCGGAATCACACGTGCTGAGGTTGGTCAGCGTGCCATCGGCCGGCCGATAGAGAACATGCTGAATATAGCCCGTCATGTCTGACTGCACAGCGGCGGCAAAAAATTGCGGCTTGGATGTTCCCGACGCTAAGGCGGTTTCAACTGTGGTAATGGGAACTTGAAGGGCAGCCCCGGCGGCAATGCTGGGGCTGGTCCAGGTGCCCAGCGAAGCGCCCGACGATGCGTCGGCCAATGCCACGCGCACGGTTGAGGCGGCACTGCCTGTGTTTGCGAACCGCAGGAAAGATTGCGCGCCGGCCTGCGCTGATGAATACACCGTGGCTAACCGCAAGCTGGGGCTGAAGGTTGCCTGCACGCTGCGGCTAGCCGACATCGCAACAGTGCATGCGCCTGTGCCGGTACACGCACCGCTCCAGCCCGTGAATTGGTAACCCGAGGGTGCAACGGGCGTGAGCGTGACTTGTGGGTTGCCGGTAAACAGTGCCGCACAGGTGCCCGAAATGCTGCCGCAGTTGTTGACACCACTGGCCGAACTGCTGACGGTGCCCGAACCCGATACAAACACAGCCAGCATTGGCGTCGTGGGCAACGTCAAGAAGGTGCGAAGCCGCACAATGTTGGGCATGGCATCGCGAATTTTGCGGCTGTTGTTGGCGGCCTTGGGGTCACTATCAGCAACGCCCACGGTCTTGCCTTGGTAGGTCACATTCGGGTTGCTGTAATACTGGGTGCTGACGCAAGAGATTCCGAGGCTGGTGCACTCGTCGTCGTAGGCCATGACGTCTTGGAATTTATTGGTCGTATCAACATAGCCATAGTTGTACCCAGCTGGCCCAGGCACATCATCGGTGACGACAAAGCGGTCATGGTGTGCACCCATGTTATGGCCCACTTCGTGCGTGAACGTGCCCGGCAGGCACGAGCCGCCAGAGTTTGTGAGGCTGACCGCGCTGCTCAACCGCGACGTCAGCGAGCCATTGGCGGCATCGAGCGTGCTGTTGATGAAACCCAAACCGCATGATGACGTCGTGTCATACGATGCAATGACGGCCACCATATCGGCCTGCACCACCGCGCGCATTTGATTGATGCGGGTAAAATCGCCAATGCCTGCCGAAGCGTCGTCGAGGATTTTGTCGTCATCGGACGTCCCCTCGGTGTAATTCACGCGCTCCAGGCCCACCAGTTGCGCTTGCGCGCTGATGGCCGAGTTCGTGAACGTCGCGTTGATGTCGGCCATGGCCAGCGAAATGGCCGCCGACATATTGGGAATATCAGTGGCGGCCTTGGGCGTGTAGGCCACCAAAATGCGCATGGTGTAGGTGGGGTCGGCGCTGGCGCGTTCGCGCACATCATTGCGTGGTGGGCCCATTTCCTCGGGCGTCAGCGGCGGGGTTGGTCTGCTGTCGTCCTCGTGGTCAGTATCGCTGCCAACCTCGCGAATTTTATGCAAGCCATTGCCGGATGGGAATATTGTGATTTCGCGGCCATTGGCGACAATGCGTGCCGTGATCTCGCCGCCGCCGATGATGATGGTGGCTGATCCGACCTCATCGCCCACCACGCCGCCCTGCCAGACCGTTAAGCCCAACTCGTTGCGGGTGATCGACAGGTTGACGATGCGCACATCGAGGTCATCAAACAGGTTCAGCACTTGTTGCCGTGGAAAGCCTGCCAACTCGCCCGCATCATTCAGCCGCAAAGGGGTTGCTTCCAACATGCGGTTCAAATAACTGGCATCAACCTCCACCAGGCGCGAGCGCTTGACGCGGGGTTCAGCGGCCTGTGCTCGCTCGCCTTCGGCACTGGGCTCAATGGCCGAGAAGGGGCGACCGGGCAGTTCGGGCAGGGCATTGATTTGGGCGCGCACCGATGTTCGAGCGATATCGTTCAAGTTTAAGACGCGCTCGCGTGCCGTTTGGGCGGCGGCCATATGGGCCTGCGACAACACCAACGCCAAAAGCAGCGCACCAAAACCACGCCGAAACAGCAAGCTCATAACGCCCCCAAAGCCAAACAAAACAGCCGGACCTTCAACTAAAGGTATGCCCTGTAATCGTCGCATTTTGTAGCTAACGATTCAAGCAAACGAACCGTTGCGTTGCCATAATTATCAGTGATTTCAGCGGGTTGCTTTGTAAAATTTGCGCAAAAACTGATGGAGACCCCGAGCGGGGCTTAACCAATCCTTAGGCGATGATTCTTAGAGTAAAGGCCGGGAACTTTGAATTGAACACAGGTCTAGATAACCTTTATATATCAACGGCTTGGGAGACTCAAAAACACTAAGCATTCACTGAGTATGGTTTTTTTTGCTTGGTTTTCTCTTTGTAAGCGGCAGAATGATCGAAGTTGACAGGTTTAATGCCGAAGTCGCCAACCAACTACACGCCCTTATCGGCAAACGCGACGCTTACCAGAAGCGCGAGCGAAGTTAGAGAATTGGAGACGTCGGGGCGACGCACTTGGGCCCGAGGCGCTTGTTTGTCTGGTTCCTGAACAGAGATGCGATATGCCAACTCTTTCTCAGGCAATCCAAGCCAAAGGAAATCGTTTTGCGCTTATCCAATGCACGGGCCCTGGCTAGATGTGGGGCGCCCGAGTTACTATGCGCAAACCACC
>CANJSF010000040.1 GCA_947476925.1 Rhodospirillaceae bacterium
AATGGATGGGCTGTCCGGTTGTGGGCGATCATGTGTACGGGAAATCGGGCGGCGGCAAGGCAGACGACGACGCGACGCTCATGCTTCACTCGCGAGCCATTTCACTGCCTTTGTATCCCAGCCGTCCGGCAGTTGAGGTTCAAGCGCCGCCTCCCCCGCACATGATCGAGGCTTTAAAGTCCTGTGGATGGCCCGGTTTCTAAGCGGAGCTAGAAGGGCTTTACCTTGCCAATCAAGGCGATGGTGAAAATCAAAACATAAAGTGTGGAGACAGCAATCAGAGTGTTGTTGATCGCGCGGCTCACTGCTTCTTCGCGTTCCGGCGTCGAGCCATGCTGGCCTATTTCCATGAACGGTACCAAAAACGGCCGGAAACACAGGTCGATGGCCATGGCGGCCCAGAAGACCAGACCAAACAACAAGATCTTTGCCGCAAACCACGGCTGGTCGATGGGCGCATCGGCCGCCAATGAGTTCAGCCCGATTACAGTAAAAATCAACCCCATCACCGCCTGAAAGCCGAACTGCAGTTTGCTTAAGTTTTCGGCCAGCGGTTTTCCCTGGTTGGCATTGATGGTGAAAATGACGGCAATCCACGTCACCGCAATGATCCAAGCCGCCACGAAAAGTTCGGTATCAATGGGGTAAAGATTCAATGCGCCTGTGAGGTGCAGGCCGACGGGAAAGATTAGCGCAAAGCAAATGCGCGGAAACGTATCAATGATCAGGCCGGCCTGCAGCACGGTCATGCGCGTCTCGAAACTGTACTTCGGGTTTTTGGCAAACAGCGCACTGACAAACACGCCAATGTCAGCTCCGAGCCAAAAGACGAACAGCAAAATGTGTATAAAGCCCCAAGCGTCAGCAGACATGATGTTCACTCAAAAAAAGCGAGTAGTTCATTTGTGAGCCCAACCGCATCATGCGGCAGCGCTTTCGCCGTTCCATGCTTCGCTGCAGCCAATGCTGCTTTGGTTGTCGCGGCCTCTGGGTTGTTCAAAAGTATCTGGCAGGCGACTTGTGGTAGTTTGGACAAAATCGGATATTTGAAGTGCGCCGCATAAGCACTTTGATAGATGTCTATGCACTTAAAGAGGTCGACGGTGCGACGATGGATGACGTCGGGCGCGATGTTGGGTTCGCCGTATCGGCTGATGTTGTCCTTCTTGCGCTTGTACCAAGGTGAAAACAATTCTTGGTCGCGCACCATGTTCCAAACTTTAATCAAGTGTGCCCCGAATTCATCGAACTCGATCGTCGGCGTGTAATTTGCCACGTACTCATCGCGGGTTGTGTCGTCAAGAACCATCAGAGTCGGCAAGGCAAGATGCTTGACCAACCCTGGATTCTGCAGCGCCGTTTCCACAGCAACGGCGCAACCTCCCCAATATCCGAACATGTCGACTTCATCGTAGCCCGCCGCACGAATAGCTTGGGCCAAATATTTGGCTTGGGCTTCGACTGTTACGGTGGGGCCCATTGGATTGTCGGACTCGCCATTGCCGGGAAGATCAATGGCCAGCACGGGGCGTTTGCCGATGATCGGGGCCATGTAGCGGTTCATGGAATTGCTTGAACCGGCGCTGGCATGCACGAACACAATCGGCCGGCCTTTGCCGTCGGTGTTGCGCCGTGCGTAAAGCGAAGCGCCATCAATCTGGATGTAATCCTGCCAAATTTTACCAGGCATAGGTTTCGTTTTTGCAACGGACGGTGCCGGGGAAGGGGCAGGGTTTTCCCTGATGATCTTGATGAAGTTGAGCTTTGATTCATCCGGTGTCGCGGGATTGAACGTGCGCACATTGGCGGGCGGTGTGGGCATCATGTGATGGTACTTATCCAACACATCGGTTTTGGTCGTTGTGATGACCATGTTGCCCTTCATGTTTGTCACGGCTGCCGGGCAATCAAACAGGAATGCAGGTCGATACGCCCTTCGGTAATCTTGGCATTTCAAGAAATCCATAACCGCCAAATGTAAACTGGCCGGCGGCGGAATATCGTAATTCATGCGTCGCGCGGTATCTTTGCGATACCAGGGGAAGAAAATCACTTGCTCGCGAAAACGCGCCCAAGTCCATGTCAGGTGCGAACCGCTCCAGTCGGGCGTCACTTCCGGCAAATAGTTAGCGACGATTTCATCGACCTCTTCTTTGCTCATTTGAATGTAGCCATTCATGATAGCCACGGTCACTCGCTCGGGGTGATTTAAGCACAGCGCCAGTGCGCAAACCCCACCTGTGTGAAAGCCATAAACCGGCGCTTTCTGGATCCCTAACTCGTCCATCAGATTCACAACACCGTTGGCAAACCCGGCCATATCTTTCCACTCACCGCCCGGAAAGGGTTCCGACATGCCGTTGCCGGGGGTGTCGGGTGAAAACACCGTGTACCCGAGTGCTGCGATTTCTTGGATCAGTGGGATGTATTCGCGTGAGGAGGTGGGCGACTGGTGTAGCAGGATTACCGGGGGGCCGGACCCGGCACGGCGGTAATGCACCTGACGCTCGCCCTTGACGGTGGCAAAATGGCGAGTGATTTGAATGGCCATAGCGGTGTCCCTTTTTTGAATGGCCCTGACGCTGGCCCCGGTTAGGGCAAGCTTAGCCGCTTGCTTTGGTGACGGACAAGAAGGGTTGTTGACAACCTTGACCGAGGGCTATCCTGATAACCATATGGCTGATGGAGATAAGGCGATGGATGGCGGAACGAATGTGCAGATCAAGCGCCGTATGATTGTGGTGAAGCCCGCCACACCCGAGGCGCTTGCACCTTATGGGCGTATCCTTGGTCGTGGGTCGGGCATTGCCCCCGCGGACAGCGGCTATTATTCGGGAAAAGTGGCCATCTCAAAGCCGGTGACGTTTCAATCTGACAGCGATACGTGCCTGAGTTTGGCGACAATTCAGCCTCGCCCCTTTGAACTTGAACATATTGAACGCCATTACAAACACACCCAGGCGTTTATCCCGCTGGGAGGCAAGCCGTTCATCGTCGCCTTTGGCGCGCCGACGCAAGGGCCCGAGCCTGATTTCGATAAACTCGAAGCTTTTCGATTCAATGGCCAAGATGGATTTTGCATGCACATCGGTACATGGCACGAGTTTCCATTTGCGCTTGAAGCCGATACCGATGTCATCGTTATTCTGCGCAACGAAACAAATCGCAATCTTGCCGCCAAGGATAACGGCGAGGCCCATGGCGATGACCTGAGCAAACTGAATATAATGCAGCGCACCGGCGCGGTGTTTGCATTGCAAGTCTAGGCGAGGCGTGAAGGGTCATGAATATCGGCGCTGCTGCTCAATTGTCGGGCCTCCCCGCCAAAACTATTCGTTACTATGAAGACTCAGGCCTCATTCGCCCGGCCGCGCGTGCGGGCAACGGCTATCGCGATTACAGCGACAAAGACATACACAAGCTGCGGTTCGTGAAGCACGCACGTGAACTAGGCTTTACGGTGCAACAATGCGCCGAGTTGCTGTCACTCTACGAAGATCAAAATCGCCATGCGGCGGATGTGAAGGCCTTGGCAAGCAAGCACCTGGGCGAGATCGACTCCAAGTTGGCTGATCTATCGCGCCTGCGTGAGACGCTGTCGCATCTCGTGTCGTGCTGCGCTGGCGATCATCGCCCGGACTGCCCCATCATCGATGGCTTAGCCGCCGCAGAACCTGCCTTCGAGCGCATGCAATAAGCTCATTCGATGAACGCTTAAATGAGCCCGATTTTTCTGACATTTCGCCAGCGCGGTGCGATGCCGTGAACGGCATTCTCTGCGGCCTGGCGATGATAAGCCACGACAGCCGATCCTGTCGCAGTTATCTCCGAGGCTGCCTCGGTGCTTTTCGCCGCAGATGTCATCTGGCCTACGATTTGTTCGGCCATTTCGAGGTCGTTCAAGTGACCAAGGCTGTCTTGAAGTTCTTTCAAGCTCGCTGCCAATTTCCCAGTGCGTCGATTTGGCAGAATGGAGCGGAAAAATTCCACGCCGTACCGAGTTTTTTTCACGGCTATCCTAATTTTATGCAGCTCTGCTATCGGCAGCATATCGATCCGTTTGCCGTGGGCGAGGATCTTGACCATTTGCTTGTTCAAGGCGCGCTTGGCGAAATCGCGCGCTAAAGCCGATGTCGCATCTTTGACATCGTCTTGTGCTGTATTGCGCCAGCCTCGAGCCGATGCCCACGTGTCCAGGCGGCGTAAAAACCTTTGTGTGCGGGACGCTTCGAGAGCTGTACGAGCCTTGGCATGCGCGTGGCGTCGGGCTGCCTTCAATGCTTGATTTAAAGCTGTGTTGCGCTTGGTGTCGACGCTTTGGTTTGAGAAAGCGGGCAGCAACTCAGACGAAAAAGCATCTAGGTCGCGAATAGGGCCAAGCTCGCTCAATAGCCAACGGGCCTCGCCATTGAGCCAGTCGCGTTGCGTGTCAGGAATGTAGGCCTTAAAAAGCGATAAGGCTGAGCGAAACCGCCGTAACGAAACCCGGATTTGATGAATACCTTCAATATCGCGCCCCTGCAGCGCGGCATTATAGTTTGCGTTCCAGTGGTCGCGTGTATTGACGATGATTGCCGCGATCGCGTCGTCAACCGATGCATCGGTTGGCAGTTCAATCGTTTTAGCCTTGAGCACAGCCCGGCTTTGTACGGCGTGGCGCGCTGGGCGTCGTGACGCGCCCGCCTTACGTGGCTCGTTTTGTAACTCAGCTGGAGCGGTCTGAATGGTCATGCTGCGAAGAGTATCGTCTAATGTAACCTAGGGCTATGCGCGGGGCCTGTTTCCTAACAAGGCATCTAACGATGAGCCTTGGATGTGACGCGCCCAGGTTAACCCGTTGATTTTCATGGGTACAAATGTCGCCGCACTGTTATCCTATCATGGTGGAGAAATTAAGGGGTGATTCGATGACAGTTTCTACTTTAACGCACACGCGATCAACACTCGCCAACGGCTCAAAGATTCGCGACCAAGTATCGCCCGAGGAATGGAATACGCGCGTCGATCTGGCCGCATGCTACCGCTTGGTGGCAATGTACGGATGGGATGATCTCGTCTTCACCCACATGTCGGCGCGTGTTCCAGGTACAGCCGATCAGTATCTGCTCAACCCCATGGGGCTGTTGTTTGACGAAGTCACGGCGTCGTCGCTGGTGAAAGTCGCTGCTGACGGTTCAGTCCTTCTCGACGAGACAGGCCTGGGCATTAATCCCGGTGGTTTTGTGATTCATGGTGCCGTGCATGCGGCGCGTTCCGACGCTCATTGCGTGATTCATTTGCATACCATCGAGAGTGTTGCCGTCTCATGCCAGAAAGAAGGGCTGCTTCCCCTTCAGCAAGGCGCGATGATGATGGCCGCTGATGTGGCGTATCACGACTATGAAGGCGTGGCGCTAGATGTTGAAGAGCGCGCCCGCTTGAATGCGGACCTCGGCCAGAAAAACTACATGATTTTGCGCAATCACGGCCTACTGACGGCTGGTGCGACAATTGGTGAGGCGTTCATTCGCGCGTACAGTTTGCATCGCGCGTGCCAGATACAAATTGCGGCGCAGTCTGGTGGCGCGGGGTTGTTGATTCCGTCTTTTGGTGTGCGCGAGAAGGTAACGCAGCAATCGCGACCGAAAGGGCCCAGCAAAACGACGCCACTTGCCTGGGCGGCACTTTTGCGTCGCCTTGATCGCCACGATCCGACCTATAAAGACTAGGTCGATTAAGCTCCTGGGCGTGTGCCCTTGAAGCCTTCAGGGTCGGCACCCGAAGGCGCTAACCGCTTAACACCGGCAAACAAAGTTGCCTCGGTGATGCGCGAGTCCTGGGAGACGCTAGCAACCGTATCCCACGTTGTGGGACCGAAGTGTTTATCTTGCATGGCTAGTGTTGAGTGCTGGCCTTTGAGCAAAACATTCATGTAAACGTCCATGAACATATCAACCGTGGCTTTGAAGTCGGCAATCTCTAGCTTGGCGCGGTAAGCATCGCGTGCGCTGACAAGTTTTGATAAGGCCTCGCGGCTTCGCATCAATCTCATCTGGAGATTTTCGATGGTCGCCAATCCCTCCGTGTCGCTTGCCGCGATGTGCGGTTTCAGTATGTCATGAATACGTTGGTCTTGGGCGTGCAGCCGATCCATGGACGCCTTGATGTAGTCTACGCACACCGCAGAGAATTCAACTGAAACCGCAGCGCCGGAGGTGAGTTGAGCGATGCCCGCCTCAAATGCTTTGCGTACCTGGCCCAAGCGCCTGCGCTCGTTTTGCATCACCGTCTTTGAATAATTGTCACTCATGGCGGGACCTTTTGAAATTCATCTTGGTAGTGTTGCAGCAGCGTGTTCAAGTTGCTCGCGTAGTTTTGCCAGGAGTGCCTTTTTCCCAAGACCTTCCTCAATGGGCGGAAGATACTTGAACACGATCTGCCCAGGAACTTTACGCACTCGCGTCTTGCCCCAGACATACCCCGAGTTCAACGCCATGGGAACCAGCGGGACCTTGCAATGGTTATAGAGTGCGACGACGCCCGGTTTGTAGGGCTGTTGCTCGCCGGGGCCTGTGCGTGTCCCCTCGGGGAAAATCAAAATCTGAGCACCGCGGGCGATCGCGGCGTCGGCGGCTCTGAGCATGCGGCGCATAGCGCCTGCGCCTGCGTTGCGGTTAATGGGCACTAGGCCCGCGCGCAGAATATACCACCCGATGACGGGGATAAAAATCAACTCACGCTTGAGCACAAACACCGGGTCGTCGACCTCAAGGAACAACTTATAGGTTTCAAACGATGACTGGTGCATTGCCGCTATAATACAAGGCCCTTTGGGGATGTTTTCTTTGCCCTCGGCGCGAAAAGTGATTCCGACAGTGATGCGCGCCAAAAGAAGCACGCCGCGTGCCCACATCCGAATGCCGCCCAATGCGCCGCGCCGGGTGATCAAGCACGGCACCTGCACGACTGATGCAAAAATCGACCAGGCGACGAACAGAATGGTGAACAGCCAAGAGCGAAGCATCGTCATGGCGTATCGGAGGTTGGCCCGCCCCCTGCAATCCAAATGCGAATCCACGAGACCAGAAATTTCGTATACTCACGAGCGATCAAACTGGCTGTTCCAGGCCAGCGCCACCAATCCGCTTTGACGTTACTCGAAAAAACCGGGTGGGCGACGATCCGAACCTTTGGCATCGCCGCTTGGAGTTCAAGCAAGCTGCGGGGCATATGATAGGCCGCGGTGACGAGGCGCAACGACGCAATGCTTTCGCGTTGAGCCCACGCCGCGGTTTCTGTTGCGTTGCCTGGTGTGTCTTCAGCCTCACGCCCTAAGGTGATGGCGGCTTGAATCTCTGGCGAAATGGGGACGTTGTCGGGCAAAAGATCGGGTAATTGGGTGCGGCCACCCGCGCCGGAGACGAACAGTTTCGCAGCCAATCCGCCACGCAACAATTCGATGCCGGCTTCGACCCGACCACGTCCGCCGGTCAGCACGACAATGGCGTCAGTCTTGGTTGTGGCGTCGTTCACTGCATTTGGGATGGCCGAGGCAAATGCAATCCAGCCCACGCCCCACGCCGCTATAGCGACGGCGCTTCCGGTCAGCGCAACTTTCGTGAATCGATTCATAAAGCTAGATTACACCAATTGGCGCGAGAGAAAAGAATCCCTCAGACCATGCCGGATAATGCGCGCCGAACCGTTGTCATCGCGACGACATAAGAAATCAGGCCAGCCACAATTGGCAGCAGGCAAAGGCCGATCCAATAAGGCACCGGTAACGTGACAGGCGGAAGAATTCCGATATCTATACGCCGTGCTAACCACGCGATGCCGGCTAAGGCGGGTGCAAATGCAAGTAAGCCCAACATGCCGCCCCATACCACTTGCCGCCAAGTGCGCCACGAAAATTGTGATGCAATGTGCGCATCGCGTGCGCCAACCAAGTGCAAAACTTCGATGACATGAACATATTCGGTGAGGCTGGCGCGTGTTGCAAATACCACGGTGAGAACAAGCGCGCCAAAAGCCATGATCATCAAAGATAAGGCGATGTAACTCAACCCCATGGCAAAATCGGCGATGCGGTTCAGCCAGACACGATGGTCATCGATGATGGCATCGTCTGCCGCCGATTTGACGACGGCTGTGACTTTACTAATTGCGAGCGTGGAAGGAGAGGTCAGTTCGATGTCGATTAAAACGGGCAGTGGAAGATCGGCGATTAACTTGTCGTCATTCAGCCAAGGCTTTAACAGCGCTTGAATTTTATCGCGGCTGACAATCTCTGCGCGTTTAACGTCTGGCAATTTGCGCAGATTTTCGATTGCGGTGTTGGCTTTTGTCGTCGACGTTGAAGAGCTGCCAATAATCTGCACCGTCAGCGTGCCCTTCACGCTACTGTTCCAGTTGTCGACCAATGCACTAATCGCGCCTGTCGCTGTCAGGGCGATGCCCGAAATGAATACCAACACGGCGACGATGCCGATCAAAAATCCGCCCATTGTCGAGCGCTCTGCGGGCGGTAAAAAAGATTTCACGCTCATAGCGCTACCCGGCCTGTGCGCCGGTTGATGGGCTTGGAGATTTCGCAGGCAGCACGCTCATGACGCCGCGCTCCATATGCAAGCGCGGAAACGCGAAGCGTTCAACCAGCCGTTCATTATGAGTTGCGACAATGACGCAAGCTCCCAACTTATGCAGCTCGACGAATAACTGCATCAACCGTTCGGCAATGGCATCGTCGACGTTTCCCGTTGGTTCATCGGCGATGATGAGCTTGGGTCTCGTGACCACCGCGCGCGCAATGGCAACGCGTTGCTTTTGCCCGCCCGACAGCACAGGCGGCAGCGCATCAAACAAACCCTCAAGCCCAACCCAGCGCAGCAGCTCTGACACATTTTCTTGAACGGCGGTTTCTGGTGTGCCGGTCACGCGTAACGGCAAGGCAACATTGTCAAAAACGCTCATGTGGTCGAGTAATCGAAAGTCTTGGAAGACCGCGCCGAGTTGGCGGCGAATAGTGGTTCGTTTGGCCCGCGAGGTTTTGGCCACATCATGGCCAAACAATCGAACCTGCCCGTTACTGGGTAAGTTTGCCAAGTACAGCAAGCTCAGCAGAGACGTTTTACCTGCCCCCGACGGGCCGGTGAGAAAGTGCAACGAGCGCGCCGGAAGGGTGAGCGAGAGGTCTGAAAAGATATCGGGGCTATTGCCATACCTCAGCGATACGCCCTCAAGCTGGACCGGATCGCTTTCGCTTTCTTTAGTTTTTGATCGAAACAAAGCCACAGGGTGCTGAACTACTAAGAAAGATGGGGGGTCATTAACGATTGTTTGAAGTATTTCAAGTTTAGTGGTCTTTGGCGTTTTGTGGGTAAACTTTGGCTCCCCCTTAACACGACACAATGTACTATAAAAAGCGCGCCGTCGTGAAACAGGAAGCGTAATGCGGATAACCTGCCCGAACTGTACGGCTCATTTCGAGATTCCATCTGAGTTGTTAGGCAAGAAGGGGCGCTCGCTTAAATGTGCGAGTTGCGGCCATTCTTGGTACCAAACAGCAGCGGTGGAAACGCTCGATATTGCAGATATTATGGGGCAAGAGTATGCCGCGCGCGCGCGCGCCGAAATGGGCGTTGGTCCGCCGACCCCACAGGCATCTGGCCCTGATTTAAAACAAGTTCAAGCCGCGCGCGCTGCTGCAGCCGCCGCGGGTGCGCCTCAACAACCCGGCGCGAGTGGTGGTGTCGGCGGTGCGCCGCCAACCGGTCCGGTTTTGCTGATGCGAGGCGGCGGCGCGACGGCCGCGCCAGGCGCTCCGCCTCAAGCTCAATCTTGGTACCAGGGTCAGCAAGGGGCCGCAGGCGGCCCCACGGCAGCGCCATTGTCGGGGCGCTCGATGATGGGCGGAGCTGCTGGGGGCCCTGGTGGTCCGCCGCAAGCACCACAATCGATGGGGGCTGCAGGTGCGCCAGGGATGGCGCCGGCCCCAGGACAAGCTGTTGCAATGGGTGCCGCTGGCGGTCCGGGCATGCCGCCGATGCCGGCCCAAGCGATGCGTCCAGGGGCCAGCGGTGGTCCGGTTGCCGCACAAATGGCGGCGCAGTCTATGCGCGGCCAAGCGGGTGCTAACTCCGTTGGCGATGTAGCGGTATCGTGGAAACAAGGCCCTGCGGGTGGTCCGGGGCAACCCCCGCGTGGACCTCAACCTGTCGCCGGTGCTGCCGGGGGCCCGGGGCAACCCCCGCGTGGGCCCCAGCCAGTCGCAGGTGCTGCGGGCGGTCCTGGTGCACCGATGGCACCAAAATCAATGATGGGAGCGGCCGGTGGTCCCGGAGCGCCTGGAGGTCCCGCAGGGTCAATGATGGGCCAAGCCGGAGCCAAGGCTGTCGGCGATGTCGCGGTTTCGTGGAACAAAAGTCAGCCAGGCGCCCCAGGCCAAGCGCCGCAATCCATGCGTGATGCCGGCGCGGCCGGTGGACCGGGTGGACCCGGCGGTCCAGCAGCTTCGATGATGGGGCAGGCCGGAGCAAAAGCCGTTGGCGATGTCTCGGTCTCGTGGAACAAAAGTCAGCCCGGTGCGCCAGGACAAGCTCCTCAGTCCATGCGTGACGCTGGTGCGGCCGGCGGCCCCGGCGGTCCAGCTGCCTCGATGATGGGCCAAGCCGGAGCAGGCGCGGTCGGCGACGTTTCGGTCTCATGGAACAAAAGTCAGCCAGGTGCGCCTGGCCAAGCGCCTCAGTCTATGCGGGATGCCGGCGCTGCCGGCGGGCCTGGGGGCCCAACGAAATCTATGATGGGTCAAGCCGGAGCAGGCGCGGTCGGCGATGCGGCGGTATCTTGGAATCAAAATCAAGCCACTGCTGGCCAGCCCGGACAGTCGATGAGAGACGCTGGTGCGGCAGGTGGTCCAGGTGGCCCGGCAGCTTCTCTGATGGGCCAAGCCGGAGCAGGCGCGGTTGGCGATGCGGCAGTGTCTTGGAATAAAAACCAAGCCGTCGCAGGCCAGCCTGGTCAATCGATGAAAGCGCCCGAAGGCGCACCCGGCAAACCAGGCGAAAGCATGATGGGCGCGGCCGGCGGCCCCGGCCAAGCCGGTCAGTCCATGAAGGCTGCCGAAGGCGGGCCCGGAAAGCCCGGCGAAAGCGTGATGGGCGCAGCCGGCGGCCCCGGCCAAGCCGGTCAGTCGATGAAGGCTGCCGAAGGCGGGCCCGGAAAACCAGGCGAAAGCATGATGGCTGCTGCAGGTGGTCCCGGGCAACCTGGCCAGTCGATGAAGGCGGCCGAGGGAGGCCCAGGACAGCCTGGGCAATCAATGAAAGACGCCGGAGCAGCCGGTGGTCCCGGCCAACCCGGGACGAACAAAGCCGAAGCTGGTGCTGCGGGCGGACCTGCCGGGCCTGGCAAGAAAGCCGACGAGGCACAGCTTGGCGCGGCTGGGGGTCCCGGGGCTGGTAAAAAAGAAGGCGAGCTGAAGCAGGGCGAAAGCAAAAAATCGGCCGACGCGGCTATTGGCGGGCCCGGAGCCGCGGCGGAGGACGATGAGGCCTCTGAACTTTTCCAAGGAAAGTCCGACGCAGATTCTGACTTGGTGGATCCCGATGCTGACCGCCCGAATTTTGGTGGCGCAGGTCCAGGCGCGGGCAGTTCCGATGACGACGGCGCCGAAATGGGCGTCGCGCGCGGCGCAGGCAAATCTGCGAAAGAAAAGCAAGCTGCGAAGGAGGCCGCGAAGCGCGGCCAGCGCGAGAAAAGCAAACCACTGAACCCTGCATACCTAACGGCAACCGTGAGTGTCATTGCATTTGTCTCGCTTGCTGCGTTGCTTTGGTTTGGCCGCGACCTGGTTGAAAAACTTATTCCCGCCACGAAAGCTTTTTACGAAAAGTCCGGTGTCGCCGCCCCGAAAGCGGGAGACGGTTTGCGCTGGGCAGAGTCGACCAAGCGGTTGCAGCGTATCGGATGTATCGAGACATTGGTGGTGAAGGGCTTCATCACGAATATTGATAAGATTGTTAAACCAATCCCAGCAATGAAACTGCAGTTGCTGGACGAGCGCGGCGAAGTGTTCCAAGAATCAGATACGCCTGCGCCAGCGCCGTTGCTGAATCCGAACGAAACAATCGAGGTCGAGCTGAAGATGGAATTGCCCGATATGACGCGTGCTAAAAAGAATGGCTATCGGATGACTTTCGTCGAGTAATAAAACTTCGATCTGCGCGCCTAAAATTGTTTCATCAATCGGCGTAAATATTCTTGCTCGTCCGATGGCCGCGTGCGGTCAGATGCACGCCGTTGCAGCTCTTCTATAATTGCCCGCACACGCTCGGCCATGCTGTCGGCATCGGGCGCTGTTGGAATGTCGACCTGAGAATTGTCATCCGGCCCATTGCGTTGGCCTAAAGGATCGTTGCCACTTTCACCTTCTCCCGGCAGCGGCACCATTCCAGCCAAACCTTTTTGTTCCAATGCTTGCATCAATTGTTCGTTGGCATTCTTCAGGCTGTCTTGCAATTGCGCCAAAGCTTTGCCTTGCGCGTCGGTTGCCGGCTTTAAGGCCCCGGCCTCAAGCGCATCGCGTGCATCGCGCATTGCGCGTTGCGCCTCGCCCATGCTGTCGGGAACTTGGCCCGCGGCTTCGGCCATCCGCCCCATCAGGTCGCCAAGTTGCTGGCGCAGTTTTTCTTGGCGGTCAGAGCTTTGCTTTTGTTGTTGCGCTTGCTGTTGGGTGTCGCCCTTTTGCTTACCTAATTGACTGTCGCGCGATTGCTTGAACGTATCTTCAAGCATTTTCGATTGTTCGGCGGTCACCGATTTGAGATCGCGCATAATGTCTTGCGCAGTTTTCACATCAGGGTTGTCGCGCTGGCCGCTGGCTGCCGAGCGCAAGGCCTGCAACATATTTTGCAGCTGTGCCATCATTTGTTGGGCCGCGTCTTTGGCGCCCATCTGGGTCATTTGTCGCAACTCGTCCATCATCTTAGCTAATTCTTCCGGCCCCACAGACTTCTGGCCTGACTCTGGCTTAAGCATATTCAAATCAGATTCCGGCATGCGTGAGGCTAGCTCTTTGGCATATTCACCAACGGCACGTTTGAGTTGATCAATTAAGCGCGCAATTTCGGCAGGCGGGGCGCCGCGCTCCATGGCGTCTTTCAGCGCTTTTTCCGCCGCGTCCATCCGTTGCTCGGCAACTGCAAGATTGCCGTCTTCAATTCGCACGGCGGCTGACCACAAAACCGGCGGCAGAGTTTGAGCGGCGCTTTGGGCTGTGTCGTAAGCCAAGCGATACTTTGCTGAACTCAACTCTAAGTGCACGCGCGGGTCGCCGCCATACGACGCCGGCGACTGCAATATTGTTGAGAGCTTCCGAAAAGCTTGAACAACAGTTGCGTCGGGGTCGGTCAGCAAGCCTTTCCGAATGGCGATAATGTCCTTGGCAATGGGGTGCTGGAAAACGCGTTCGGGTAAGATGATTTCCTTGAACTCGCTGGGCGCGCTTTGTCCGGCTTGGTCGGCAACAATCAATTGTACAAGCACCGATTGGCCCGCCCACGGGTGTGACGTCAGATCGTGCAACGACACCTGGGTTGCCTCGCGCGGGTTGAATGGCGGCAGCATTACATCGAAGTCGATGGATTCAACTTGCGCGCTTGGGTCAGCGGCACTTTGCGCTACTTGATCGGCCTTGACGATATGGCCTTTGACTGACTCTAGGCCGTAGTCATCGGTGGCTTTGTAGTCAAGCCGCAAGCGCCAGCGTCCAGCCTCGCGCGGGTCACGCACAAAATTAATGTTGGGGGGCAGGTCGGGCACCGGATCAAGCTGCCACGCGCCAAGCACGCGACCACGCTGGCTGATTTCGAGGTTTTTTCCGTTGGGCACCTCTTGCTCAATGCGCTGGCTATTGTCGGCGAGTTTCTCAAGGGTCTGCGCTGTGTCATCGACGCGGAGGGTTGTCTCGCGCGTGGTGCCGGTCACCACCACGAGCAATTTACTATGCTCGGGGACTTCGAGAGTGTTTTGTGCGGCCGCATTTTGTGTTGAGGGAGCTTCAACAAAAATGGGTGAGCGCGCCGTATAAGCTGGAGGGGTAATCCAAACCTTCACACTTGGCCCAGAACCGTTGTCGTCCCATGACGGCCATGCCGCGCGATACAAACGCGGCCCCATATCGCCCCAACTTCCAGCCCCAGCAATAAACAAAGCAATCACGGCCATTGCCCGCCAAGCCTTGCGATCAATGCTCGCCACACCTGGCGTCGGCCAACGGGCCTGCAGGGCTGCTAAACTCGACTTTGCGCGCGCTTGGTGCAGCGCCCACAGTTCGCGTTGGACCGCGGAAATTTCTGTCGATGTTGCATCAACAAGTTGATCCTGAATGGCCGTGAGTGGTCGGTGCGGTGTGGCGGCGTCTTTCTCAAGGCGGATCTTGGCGGTCTCTAATGTCGGCCAACGAAAGCCCTGCAAGGCATGCTTGGTAACCACCGCGAGCCATGCCAGAGCCGCGACCAAAACTGACACGTGCATCCAACCCGGCAGGCTGGGCAGAAGATCCGTCAACGCGATGGCCACGATGAAGCCGGCGATGCTGGCCGGCCACCACAACCGCGCCCATAGTCTTTCCCAGCCGGCCGATAGCCACGATGCCACCACGCGCGCTTGCAGCGCGCGGTCTAGCCGGTTGAAATTTGGATCGATCATTCTCATGGCCAGAGTTTAGGCGGAATTATGCCAAAGGGCTGCAAACTTTTGCGCAAAAAACCATTGGCGAGTCGTTCGATTCTCAGATTCGCGTCCCATTTCGGGTCGCAGTCTTAACAATACGAGGTCCGCTACGCGAGCCAGGGAGGCAGTTGATCGAGCGCAGTCATTTCCTCAAATGACGGGCGACGACGCACAATGGCCCATTGGTCGCCATCAACCAAAACTTCAGGGATCAAGGGGCGCGTATTGTAAATTGAGGACATGGCCGCCCCGTAGGCCCCGGCCGTCAGCATGGCGATCAAGTCGCCTTCAACCAATGTCGGCAAACTCACGTCCGAAGCAAATTTATCCGACGATTCACACACCGGCCCAACAACTTCGTAGTCGGTTTTTGGGCCATTCGCCGTAGGCTGACGAACCGTGATCATCTCGTGGCGCGCATCGTACATGGCCGGGCGCATCAGATCGTTCATGCCTGCGTCGATGATCGCGAAGGTTTTGGCCACGCCCGCTTTAAGCACCACAACTTTGCTCACTAAAATGCCGGCATTGCCCACAATCAAGCGTCCGGGTTCAAACGACAATTTACAGCCGAGATTGCCGAAAACGCGGATGACCATGGCGCCATAGTCGGCGGGCAATGGCGGGGCGCTGGCAGAAAAATCATAGGGCACGCCTAGGCCACCACCCAAATCAAGGTGATCAATATTAAAGCCTTCGTTGCGGAGCATCAGCGCTAGGTCGCGCACACGCAAAAAAGCATCTTCAAAGGGCTTTAAATCGGTAATCTGCGAGCCGATGTGCACGGCGATGGCGCGCGGGTCTAGCCCAGGCAAAGATTTGGCTTTGCGATACAAATCGGGCGTCAACGTCCAATCGATGCCGAACTTATTTTCCTTGGTGCCGGTGGTTATCTTGGCGTGGGTCTGGGCATCGACATGCGGGTTCACGCGCAGGGCCACACGTACCTTGCGGCCAAGCTTAGATGCGACTGCGCTCAGCGTGTGCATCTCACTTTCAGATTCAATATTGATCTGGCCAACCTGAGATCGCACGGCCAACTCGAGTTCTTCGACTGACTTGCCGACGCCCGAGAACACGATATTTTCCGGCTTGGCACCGGCTTGTAAAACCAACCGCAACTCACCGCCCGACACAATATCGAAGCCCGAGCCCCAATTAGCCAGCGACCGCAGCACTGCCATGTTGGGGTTAGACTTCACCGCAAAATGAATTGAAGTATCAAGCTTGCCGAAGGCCGCGCGAAAGACATCGTAATGGCGCTTCAGGGTCGCGGTCGAATAGCAATAAAATGGCGTGCCAACCTTGGTCGCAAGGTCGGGGATGGCCACGTTCTCGGCATGCAGCACGCCGTTCTTGTAGGTGAAGTGATGCATGGCTGATTATTGTTTCGGGTATTGTTGCGGGTACGTGTTGCCGTCTGGCGGCGTGAGGTCGCCGCGCTTTCCGCAAGCGGATAACTCAAGGGCAAGCACGATCAACAATGCTGCTGTGAGCAGTTTGCGCGCGACTACCATTTTAAGACCTCTCCCAAAAAGCGTTCTCGTGCAGCCTTTGACTGGGCGCGCACGTTGTTGGGAGCTGTGCCGCCATAACTGATGCGGCTTGCCGCCGCCGCATCGACTGTTAGCACCGTCAGCACATCAGCCGTAATTCGCGGCTCGATTGATTGCAGGTCGGCCAGCGTCAGTTGCCCCAACTCGCAGCCTTTTGACTCGGCCAACTTCACTGCGCGCCCTGTAATGTGGTGCGACTCACGAAAGGGCACATTGAGCTTCTGCGTCACCCAATCAGCCAGGTCGGTCGCTGTAGAATAACCACTCCGAGCGCTTTCTTTCATGCGGTCAGCGACGGGTTCAAGATCAGCAATCATGCCTGTTGTCGCGGCAATGCAAAGCTCTAGCGTATCGGCAACACCGAACAGAGCTTCTTTGTCTTCCTGCATGTCCTTTGAGTAGGTCATGGGCAGGCCCTTCATAACTGTCAAAAGTCCGATCAGCGCACCAATGACGCGGCCAGATTTAGCGCGCACCAATTCTGCGGCATCTGGGTTGCGCTTTTGCGGCATCATCGAACTGCCAGTGGTGAAGGCATCAGAAAACTTTATGAAGCCAAATTGTGGGCTGAACCAAATCACCAATTCTTCGGCCAAACGCGACAAATGCACCGACAGAATGCTGGCCGTTGCCATTACTTCCAAAGCAAAGTCGCGGTCGGCCACCGCATCCATGGAATTGCCCATCGGCCGGTCGAAGCCTAACGTCTTGGCGGTCATGCTTCGGTCGATGGGAAACGATGTGCCGCCCAGTGCACCCGCCCCCAGCGGCAATTCATTCAGGCGTTTGCGAGCGTCGGCCAACCGGCCGCGGTCGCGGCCAATCATTTCGACATAGGCAAGCAAGTGGTGCCCGAACGTGACGGGCTGGCCTACTTGCATATGCGTAAAGCCAGGCATGATCGTGCCAGCGTGTTTTTCGGCTTTGTCGATCAACACGCTCTGCAGCGTTTTTAAACTGCCATCAATTTTATCGATAAGGTCGCGCGTCCACAGGCGAAAGCCGGTGGCCACCTGATCATTGCGCGAGCGCGCTGTATGCAATCGCCCTGCCGCCGGGCCAATCAAGTCCTTCAGCCGGTCTTCGACATTCATATGAATGTCTTCCAACGCGTCTTTAAACGGGAATGTGCCGTTGGCCAGTTCGGCCGCGACTTTGTTTAAGCCCTCGACAATAGCTTGGCCGTCGGCACTTGAAATGATCCCTTGGGCGACCAACATTTGGGCATGGGCGATGCTGCCACGCACATCCTGCGCGGCCATTCGCCGATCAAAAGGCAGTGAGATGTTAATTTCGGCCATGACAGCGGCCGGGCCTGCGCTAAAACGGCCGCCCCACATCTTGCTCGTCATGTGCTACCTTTGCCAAACAATGCGTTGACCCCGGAGAAAACATGAGCCAGCCGCGTTCACTTCGCTACCTTATTCTGACCGCCGCCGCTCTGGCTGGGGTGATTATCACCGCACTGACGTTGCTGGCAAGCAGACCCAATGTGATGGCAACCTCCCCGATTGTCATATCGCCCGCAATGGCGGCCGAGCCCGATGACAGTAAGAACGAAGTCACCTGGCACGCTGCGGCCAAGCCGGGGCCCCTGGCCACGGTGATGCAGGATGCTAAAGGGGCTGACACGACCATTGCCTCATTTGCTGGTAAGGTGCTGGTCGTGAACTATTGGGCGACATGGTGTGCGCCGTGCGTGAAGGAAATGCCCACACTCGACGCCCTCCAGGCCAAGCTGGGTGGTGCGAATTTCCAAGTTCTGGCCGTGTCGCAGGATCGCGAAGGCTTAAAGGTTGCCCAGCCATTTTTTGAGAAAAACGGCTGGAAGAATGTAGCGCTTTATGTGGAGCCAAAAGCTCGCTTTGCCAAAGACGCCGCCCTACGCGGATTGCCTACGACTATCATTTTGGACAAAAAGGGCCAGGAGGTTGGTCGGTTAGAGGGCACGATTGATTGGACCTCACCGAAAGTGACCGAGGCTTTGACGAAGTTGATTGGCAAGTCACCGGCGTAACGATGATGACGCCGTCCACGTCAGCATAATGCCGTTACGCTCGAAGTAGCGCTGCAGAATCCATGCCGTTGAGAAAGCGACAAAAGCGCCAGCGATCACGTCGCTAGCGTAATGAACGGTGATCACAAACCGGCTGGCTGCAACCAACAGGGCTACTGTCCAAAACAGCCAACGTCCACGCGGCCACAAAAAGCCCAGCGCCATCATGGCCGCGACAATCGATTGCGTGTGACCCGACGGAAATCCAGAATCACGTAAGGCCAGCGCAAACGGCGCAAAGTCGTACGTTCCGTCATTGAACAGAAATCGTGGGCGGTAACGGCCAAAAGCTATTTTCAGGCCGTTCACGGTTGTTCCTGAAATCGCCATTGAGATGACGACGAACAACAAAGCCCGTGCGCGCCTGCGCCATTCCCACGCTTGGCTCATGTCGGCCATGCGCTTGCTTTGCCAGTATGTGGCCACAAACCCCGCGACGGCGGGCGTGTACCAAATGGCACTATGCCCAGCCGCAGTGATCGTTCGAAAGAACGCGACCCAGGTTTCTTCACTCTCGGCTGCGAACAGATAGGCGATAGGACGATCAAGCCAAACAACAAACACGCCGCACACAACTGCGGTGAGAAGGCCCAGCATCACGACTTCCCGCCATGGCAGCCATGCGGGCGGCGTCAGGGAAATATACTGTGCGTCCGCCTTACCTGGGCGCTCGCTCGTCTCGAATCGCGGGTCGTTACTCATGGATCGGGGCTTGGGATCGCTTTGACAACAACCAATGTGAGCGGTTCGCCACGGCTGTAATTATACCCCGAAATATTTTCAAGACTGACGATCTTTTGGCCTGAACGGGCCAGATACATTTCGAGTTCTGCAACGTCGCGCCGATCAACAGCCGCAATGGCGTTCGGGGAAGATGTCATCAGCGCTGCGGCGTTTTGTGGGTTGGTTAATGTGGCGTCAGTGCCGAGTAAGAACACAGCAGATGGTTCGTGGTATCCGATCAAGATCACGTTATCGGCGTCGCTGTCATGGCGATGGATGGCCGCGGCGAGGCTTTTGCTCAGGTTCAATTCACGCCAGCTTGGCAATTTATCAGCAAGCACGATCGTCAAGGCGGCCATAATGGAACTCAATAAAATTAACCCCCCAATGCCGACCCCAACGAAGCGGGTCACTTGCCAGTTGCGTTTGCTAGTCAAAGCGATTGCGATCAATACGGCAATGGCTGGAAACAGGGGCAGCACGTAGTGGGGCAACTTTGTCGGCACCAATTCCAACACTAACCAAAAGGGCACGATCCAAGCGATACAAAACCGTACACTGCGATCGGTGCGTTTTTGCCAAGCGGATAAGGCGCTCACCGGCAAGGCCCAGACCCAGGGCCAAAGTGTAAGCACAGTCGCTGCCAAGTGAGTGCCGGGTGGCGCGCCATGGCTTTCGACGCCATTGATCACTTTGGGCCAGAGGTCTTGAGATGCGGCTGCGCGGGCATAGCGCAGCACTTCATCGAGCCCGGCTGTCAAAGGCCAAATCGCGACGATTCCGAGCGCAATCCACACGCCAGGTTTCGGGTTGAGTTGGGCCAACCAGGCTAAGGATTTATCTGCGGCGCCCAACGTGATGACAGCCAACGCAACGACGCCCAACAGAATTGGGCCTTTGATTAAAACCCCCGCGCCAAGCGAAGCCCAAAAAATAATGGTCCCAGCAGCCGACATTTTTTTGGTGCTGTAGGCCTGTAGCAAGCCGCCCATTACCGCGGCACTGGCGCCCAGCAGCAACGCATCTGCTTTTGCTAAGTGCGCTTCGGCAATCACAAGCACGCTGGTGGCCAATATGGCGCCGGCAGCAAAGCCAGTTGCGGGCCCCAGCAAGCGTGTTGCGGCCCACGCGGTTGACATCACGGCAAGCCAAGCCAAGCCAAGCCAAGCCAAGCCAAGCCAAGCCAAGCCAAGCCAAGCCAAGCCAAGCCAAGCCAAGCCAAGCCAAGCCAAGCCAAGCCAAGCCAAGCCAAGCCAAGCCAAGCCAAGCCAAGCCAAGCCAAGC
>CANJSF010000041.1 GCA_947476925.1 Rhodospirillaceae bacterium
CCGAATGTCGCGGATCGTCTTCTCCGCACTCGCTGCAGTAACGTCTTGTTTTTGTCTCATCTTCGTCTCCCCTTCGGGACTACGATGAGCCAAAAACCCTCCGATACTCAATTACCTAAAACGGGCCAACTTGTGCTGACGGGGTACAAAAGCTGTCATTGCGTTGTCAGCTTGGCGTCGGGCGCTCAGCCCAAGGATCATCGCCCAAGTCACATAGTCAGTTTTCCAACGCGCGTTCAATCGCGCGCTGCGCAAGCGGTTCCATAAAAGCATAGCCTGATTGATGTGGATGAACACCGTCATGCGTAAGCTCGGCCTTCAACCCGCCGATCCCATTTGTCAGAGCGCTAAAGTAATCAACGTAGACCAACCCCCGCTTTTCCGCATATTCGCGCAACCAATTGTTCATTTCTGCGATTGGCCCTATTGGCTCCATTTCGGGCCGCCACGGAAACGAGCCTGCTGGCAACAAAGAGCCAATCACAACGTGAATGTTGTGCGCCAGAGCGAGTTCCACCATCGACTCAATATTACCTTGAATGTCGCGAAGCGTTGTTGCGCCGGTATTGCCAGCAATATCATTTGTGCCCGCAAGTATGTGAACGGCTTGGGGGTTAAGTGCGATGACGTCGGCTCGAAAGCGAAGCAGCATCTGCGGGGTGGTTTGCCCGCCAATACCGCGGTTAATGAAGGCCGTCTCAGAAAAGTAAGCAGGGTTGCTGATCTGCCAGTTCTCTGTAATTGAATCGCCCATGAAGACCGCGACGGGGCGCGCGGCGCCTGTGCCAAGCAATTGCGCGTTGTCTTGGCGATACTGACATAGATTGGGCCAATCTTGACGTGCGCGCTCTGCTGCGGTGGCGCGGTAAATCTGAACTGCCTTTGACCTCAACCCGTCGGTGGGTAAGCTTCCATCGCCTGGGGTTACAAGCGCTTTCCGGTAATTCACGAGGTCAATGGGAAGCGGCAATGGCGCCGGGCAGGGCTGTTGTGAAATGCCGACGCTTGTTTTATCGGCCTTGTCAGTGTCCCGAAATGCAACGTACAGGCCCGCGGCAAGGGCGAGAATGAACAACGCTACAATTGTCGACCGCTGCATAGTGAACCTCTGTTTCGATATTATTCTATTACCATTTCGGCGACATCGGCAGGTGTCATTTGTCGTGGTCATCGCGACGACATCTGATTGAGGATGCGCAGCACGAGCTACTGATGATGCTTTCGCGCGGTGACACGGCTTTGTTGTTACGGTGCAGAATTCTCAATCGCAGGACGGTTCGCGAACTGACGATCAAGGCGATCAAGGCGATCAAAAATGACGCAAATGGAAGCCTCCTCTTATTTTCGCTTGCCCTTGAACCAAATGCGGTTCTAGCCGGGTAACTTAAATGGGGGGCGCGGCCGATTCTCGGTCATTTGTGATAACAATAGCATTAGATTTTATATGACATGTTTAGTATGGCTGCGGTGGAGCCGATGATGAATCACGACGTAATTATTACATGTGCAGTCACGGGGGCAGGCGACACAGCTGGCCGTAGCCCGCATGTGCCCGTGACGCCCGGTCAGATTGCCGCAGCGGCAGTGGACGCTGCCAAAGCTGGCGCGGCAATCGTGCATATTCATGTGCGTGATCCCCAAACTGGAAAAGGCGGCCGGGACCCTGCCCATTTCCGTGAGGCGGTTAAAATCATCCGTGCGTCGGGAACAGATGTTGTGCTCAACCTGACAGCCGGGATGGGTGGTCAGTTACAACTCAATAACCTCGACCCAATGATCCATGGGCCTGAGACTGACTTGGTCGCTTCCGACGTTCGCTTTCATCACATCGAAGAGTTACGGCCAGAAATTTGCACAATTGACTGCGGCTCGATGAATTTTGGCGAAGACACGGTTGTTGTTAATCGCCCGGCTGATTTGCGTTGGATGGCCACGCGGGCTCGCCAATTGGGCGTTAAGCCCGAGCTCGAAATTTTCGACATGGGGCAAATGGTGAACGCCTTGAACTTGGTGAATGCCGGGCTCATCGAAAGCCCACCAATGTTTCAGATTTGCCTTGGCATTGCCGGCGGCGCACCAGCCACGCCTGAGTCGATGATGGCGTTGCGCAACATGCTGCCGCCCCATGCGCACTGGGCTGCGTTTGGTATTTCACGCGCTGAGTTTCCCATGGTGGCGCAGGCCATTTTATTGGGCGGGCATGTGCGGGTTGGCCTTGAGGACAACTTGTACCTGGGCAAAGGTCAGTTTGCCACAAATAGTGATCTGGTGCGTAAGGCCGTGGCAATTACCGAAAGCCTTGGCGCGCGCGTCGTTGGCCCTGCCGAAACACGCGAGCGCCTCAAGCTCAATGCACACAAGCCCATATAAGAGCAAACGATGCAGACCCCACCCAGCGCACACTCAAACCGTATTCTCACGCCTGTCGTCGCCACTCCTCAGTCATTGAAGGGTTATGGCTGGCTGATTGGCGAGCCCGATGGTCCGGAACGTGAGAAGATCAATTTCTATGGCAACGATGTCCGTGTGCTGCAGCCCGCGTCATTTCACGGTAACGACGATCTTTGTCTTAATCTTGTGACTTTCACCCATCGTCCATTTCAGGTGCGCTGGATGGAATATCATACGAAGCATACCCAAACATTCATTCCACTGAAGGGCCATCCATTCTATATGGTCTTAGGTAAGCCCACGCGCATGACGCCGGATGGCTCGGTCAACTCGGCTGTTGCCGATTTGCCAGATCCCGAAAATGTGGCAGCGTTCTACTTCGACGGCTCGGGCGGGTTGGTGATGGATATTGGCGTGTGGCACGAAGTGCCGTTTCCGACCGAAACACAAACAAATTTTGTGTGCATATGCACCAATGAGACCAACACAAACCTTGAGGCGCAGGGGGCGGATGGCGAGTGTGTCGGCGGCGATCTCAAAAAGAAAAATATCGCCAAAAATTTCGGCTTTACTTTTGAAATTCGAACTTGAGTCATGATCGACTTGTATTCATGGGCCACGCCCAACGGCCACAAAGTTTCCATCGCACTCGAGGAGCTTGGGTTGCCTTATGAGGTGCATCGGGTGGTGCTCAAGGAACAGCAGCAAAAGCAGCCCTGGTTCTTGAAAATCAATCCGAATGGCCGTGTCCCAGCCATCATTGACCGTGATGAACATAATTTCGCTGTCTTCGAGTCCGGCGCGATATTGATTTATCTTGCGGAAAAAGCAGGCGCACTCCTGCCCAGCGATAAAAAAAAGCGCAGCGTGGTGCTGCAATGGCTGATGTTTCAGATGGGGGGCGTTGGCCCCATGCAGGGCCAAGCCAACGTTTTCTACAGATACTTCCCCGAAAAGATCCCCTCAGTCATTGCGCGCTATACAAACGAGGTGAAACGCCTCTATGGCGTAATGGATGCGCGCTTGACGGATGTTCCATTTCTCGCTGGCGAATACTCCATCGCCGACATCGCAACTTACCCCTGGGTCGCACAGCACGATTGGTCGGGCGTCGACCTCACGCTGTTTCCAGCACTCGCCCGCTGGTTTGAGGTGCTGTCGGCGCGGCCCGCTGTGATCAAGGGCATGACCATTCCCGACCCGCCGCGCACGGCTGTCCAACGTCTCGAAACGGCCGCCGTTACAGTGACCCGATAGGTACGAGTTGGTATGGGTCCAACTGGTCAAATCCCTTTCGATAGCCCCCGGCAAACATAGTCATAATTGAGGCTGGCAAAGTGACGATGTGCGGTGATGCTGCCTCGGTGCAGATGATGGTGTGTTCACAGTGCTCCGGTGGATTAGCCAGAAATCTGTTCTACATCGTTGCCTTGCCGTGATGGCGGGTGCGACCTTTCATTCTTTCCCGGCATGTGCGCCCGGACGAATTTCGGTCAACAAACGGCGATGAACCAAAAGTCGTTCTATCTAACGCTGGACGAAAGGTCCGCAATCTCTGGCAAGACAGGCCAACGGTCAAACGACTAGGCCAAGAGCAGCGTCAGTTGCTGGGGCAGCCCACTTATCACGCGGAGGCATTGGTCTCTGGGACCAACGAGGCGTTAGCGCAAAGCTAGAAACGGATCTGCCGGGTGGCACTTTCCCGCCACCAGAGTCTTGTGTGTAGTCGTAGTAAAGCTTGATGATTTCTTCATAAGTTCGACCTTGGGTGGCTGAATGGTTCACACATGCATCCCGCCAACGCCGCACCCTGACGAGCTTCGTGGGGATCTCATAATTCTCGTAATACTCAAGGAACCAAAATCGCTTCAAAAGCGGCGTAAAGACTGTTTCTGCCCAGCCGAAGTCTTCAAACAAAAACACTCCATCCGCATTGTAGTCAGTTAGAAACGAGTCAATTCGTTGGAATTGATCGTCAACCGCAGCAAGAAGTGCTGCTCTCTGATCAGGGGCTCTGTTTCTAATCATACGGTAACAAGCACCAGAAAATGCGCCATCGGTCATCGCCAACAGGGATTCTATCGCATGACGATAAGGCTGCTGTTGCTTCACTGCTCGCTCAGTAAACCGATCCTCTAAGTACCGAAGAATCACCATGCTCTCTTTCAACGAGCCCTCTGGTGCATCCATAACGGGCAAGGCTGTAGATCCGCGTGTCTTTTCGAGCAGCCAATCCGGGCGGGGCTTGGTGATGTCAATTTCGACGTCTTCGACGAGGTGTGCCAATCCTTTGAGTTCGAGCAGAATTTCGACGCGTTCCGAATACGGGCATCCCGGTATGTGGTAGAGCTTCATTTTGGAGTTACTCATCGAGATGAAATCCTAGCAGACAAGACAAATCTTCACTCAGTCACCGATCATGCAGAATGTTTCTTGTATTGTGGTCGGAGGCGCCAGCCGATTAAAGGGCAACCTTATCTGCAGCGTAGCCATAAAGCTGCTTTGCGCGTGCAGCCCGGTCGCCGTCTAGCTCGGACTTTTTTGACACTCGTTGGAACAGCTGCCCAGCTTCTCGGGCTTGCAGTTGACACCACGCGGTCCGCTCGAGGCGCAGTCGCTCATAGTTCTCCAGAGCTAGCGCCACGCCAGAGCCCTTCTCGAGGCAGCGGGCCAAAATGATCGCGTCCTCAATGGCCATCGCCGCACCTTGGGCGAGAAACGGCAGCATCGGATGCGCGGCATCGCCAAGGAGTGTCAGCGGACCACGGCTCCAATGGTCGAGAGGATCTCGGTCGAACAAGCCCCAAACATAGCCTCTATCAACTGGGGTCGCTCCAATTATCGCGCGCACATCTTGATGCCAGTCTTCAAATTCACGCAAGGCCGCCCCAATATTTGAGCGCTTTGACCAACCTTCGTCTTCCCATGCAGGCGAGTTTGCAATGGCAACATAGTTTTTGATGCGCCCACGTCGAATTGTGTATTCAACGACATGGCGTTTTGGGCCGGACCAAATCGTGATCTCCGGGCCGCGCTGATGAACTGGCAAATCCTCAACCGGAATCAGTCCGCGCCATGCAATATTATGGGTGAATTTCGCACCATCTTGAAAGCCAATCTTTGTGCGCACCACTGAACGCACTCCGTCGCAGCCCACTAACAAGCCACCGTCGACTGTCTTGCCATTCCCGAAGTGAGCCCGCACTCCACCATCAATTTCCATGGAATCAATAAATTCATGAGATGTGTGAACGCACTGTGGGTCGTTCTTTATCACAGCCTTGAGCAATGCTTGATGGATATCAACGCGGTGGACACAATAGTATCGATGGCCATGCTGCTTTGTAAAAGCTTCGCCGAGATCCGTTGAACTCATCGCCTCGCCAGTCTGGAAATGCCTTACAGTCGTTAAACCCGGCAACGTGGCATTGGCTTCAACTTCTCCAAGAACGCCAAGATGTTCCAGCGCGCGGGTCGCATTTGGCGTCAACATAACGCCCGCACCGACCTCGCCAAGTTCTGGCGCACGCTCAAAGACCGCCACTGGCATTCCGCGGCGCTGCAACGCCAGCGCTAAAGCTAAACCGCCGATACCACCCCCAATTACGAGAATGCGAGAATTGCTGAGGTTCGATTTGACGTTATTCATGGATGGGGGGCTCTTTAGCTGCGGGGATGACATCAAGCTGTTTTAACCCTACTACGGATAACGCCTGACTTTCTGTTTTCGTTTCAGCCGACACAAGAGCGGAGCGCGTAACTGCACGCCTATCGTGCGTCCGACGCCAAGTCAAAGCGACTCAAATTCAAGTTTAATCTCAGCGGCTGCTTGTTGTAGCAAGGGCACGTATCGGATAACGGCCTGCTTTTGGCTCAGTGCCGAGGAAAAAAATCTAATTGCAATCGCACCCAGAACGGCTTTACCGGCAGTAATCGGCACCGCTATCCCGCTAATTTTAAGTGCCTGCTTTGCAACAAACGCGAAGCCTTTGTTGCTTATGTCATTGAGTTGCTGCTCAAAAGATGACTTCTTAAGTGTTGCCAATTCTCCTTTATCAGTCACCGTTCGGAGAAGCACCTCTATCATTGCATCTCGCTGACGCGTTGCGCATGCTGACAAATATGCAAGGCCAACTGAGGAAGACACCATCGAAACGCGATAGCCAACGGGAAATCTCCTCAGGGTGAGCGGGCTTTGAAAATCCATGGTTGCTCGCACCAGCATCGTCGTTCCCGAGGGTGCGCAGAATGACAGGGGCCATCTTTGAGTCTCGGTTAAAGCGGCCAAGCGGGGCACAATTAAGTTGTCAATCCACGCTTCTTCAACGTATCCATCGGACAACTGTTGAACGGCAGCATCCAACCAATAGCGACTATCATCCGAATCTTTGCGGATTAAACCTCGTCGTCGCAACGTTTCCAATAAGCGATAGACCGTTCCGCGATTGATCCTCGTCATCTTCGAGATTTCGCTGATCGATGAGCCGTTGTTAACGTTGAGGCAACTCAACACATCAAGGCCGCGGTCAAATGATTGAACGGTGCTTTTTACCAGCATGAGTGAACAACCTCCGTTCGTAAAATGACATCTGAAGCGATTATATGCACGCTTTGCGTGCACCGCGCAATTCATTCAGTGTGACAGATGTTCAGCATGCTTTATTTTGATTGGCCGAACAGTATGCTTGGGAAGGTCGGTTCGTTAATCGGCCGCGACCGCCATAACTGAGGACGTCGACGATGACTGCGCCATATCATGGTGGTTGCCAGTGCGGCAAAATTCGCTACGTGGTGAAAGGTGAGCCGCGGACCCTCTACATCTGTCACTGCAGCCAATGTCAGAAGCAAACTGCTAGCGCGTTTGCAATGTCTCTGACAGTTCGCTCTGACGAGTTTGAAGTAACGCAGGGATTGTTGAAAGAATGGGGCCGTCCAGCGGACAGTGGGGCCAACGTATTTTGTCGGTTTTGCTCTGAATGCGGTACACGAGTTGTGCATGGCAAAGATACGCGCCCCGAATACATCAATCTCAAACCGGGAACACTCGATGACACACGATGGCTCGTCCCTGTCGCACATATATGGACGTCGCGTGCTCAGCCGTGGGTCGAAATCGGATCTCATTACCTGACCTATCCTGAGCAACCTCCTGATTCGGCCGATATGTGGTCGCGGTGGCAGGCGGAACACACTGCTCGATTGAACGCAGAGCGGCGGCCCATCTAAATCGTCATCAGAGCGGCGGACAGGTTCTGCGGCCCACTTAGACAACGGGTAAGCGAAAAGGGAGAATGCTGGTGTCGATAACTAAGAACCTCTTTATTCCAGGCAATGTCGGACGGATCTCGGTGCGAACGAAGTGCAGCGAAGTTTCACCGAAGAAAGCCATTATTTTGGTGCAAGGGTCGAATATCACGGGCCAGGCCATGTTTGACTTCTCAGCGCCATCTTTGAATGACTATTCGCTTCTCGATGTTTTGTGCGGACGAGGCTTGATGGCGGTTACGTTCGCAATCCGTGGGTATGGGCAATCTGATGCTCCCGAAGACCCGTTTACAGTGACGACCGAGGCGGGCATGGAAGATCTCGCCTCGGTCGTCGAATGGGTTGAGCAGCAGGGATACAAACGTCCGCATTTACTCGGCTTTTCTTGGGGTGGTCGGATCGCGGGTCGATATGTAGAAGACAATCCAGATCGCATCGATCGCTTGGTACTTTACGACGCAGCGCGCGGTGGCAACCTCGTGCCGCCAGTGCCGACCGATCCGTGGTGGACAAACCTTCCAGAGCACTATTCGCAGAAACTAGAGGCAGAATTTACCGATTCCCAATTTCTACAGGCGTTCGGCGAATACGTTTCCCTGCATGAATCTCGATCGCCTAACGGCATTCGACTTGAAAATGCACGCCCGTTTCCGTCAGTCAATCCCAACAAGATTACACGCCCAACCCAGATGATTTACGGCATAGAATCTGCGAAAGCTGCTTATATGCAAGGCGGGATCTCGCGCGCGGACTTTTTTGAGCAACTAGCGACGGATGACAAGTCTTTTGTGCTGATCCCCGAAGGCGGAGATTTTGCACATTTCCAAAAAGCGCGGCATCGTCTTGCTAAGGAGATATGCAATTTTCTCTTCGCAACTTGAATAATTTGGCACGCGTTTAAAACTGGTAAGGGAGTCACAAAATATGTTGAATCTTATTCGGCCAATCGGCTGGTTCATGAGATATTTTCCCGATGCATCTTTAGCTCCGCATTTTTGGCTCACACAACTCGACATGCCATTAATTCGTAAGGTCGGGCCAGCCATGGATATTGCTTGGGCTGGCGAAGCCGTCGTTATCGAACTCGCCTATTCGCTGCCAAAAGGCGTTCCTCAAGGTCGTCCATGGGCATACATGCCGATCTATCGCGTGCATGGTTTGGATGCCATCCTCGCAAGGTTAAAATCCAAAGGCTTGTCCGCCGAGAAAGTCAGCGAGAGCGGGGGCGACCGCGAGGCCATTGTGCTAGATCCGTATGGGCACCCAATTGCCCTGCGTGAACGATCACCGATAGCGGCATTGCCACAAGATGCCGAGGCACGGCGCCGGTGGTCGCGCGGTGAAGCGTTCAACCCCGGCTGTAAATCCATGCCAGAGGGTTTTCAAGAGATCGGCTGGATACAAAGGCGCGTTGCGGATTTGGCCCGCATGTCGGATTTCTACAAGACGGTTGTGGGATTAGCTGAGCTTGGAACGGAGAATAGCTGCCCGCTATTTGACCTGGGCGACAACGTCATCCTCGAGCTTGTGCCTGGAGGCGTGGTAATGACCCCCCCGGAGGATCGGAAGGAAGCCGATGCTCTTATAATCATGAGAGTTGATGAAATCGAAAGATACCGTGCCCACCTTGAGTCTCATGGAACGAGAATTATTAATCGTAAGATCGATGTGTACTGGGGCGAAGTTTGCTATTTCGTTGATCCCGAAGGTCAGGTGATAGGCTTAGAGAACGCAAGACATCCGGGAACCTATGCGCCCGAGAAAGCAGCATTAACTGAAGGTCTCGAGGCCGAGCGTCGGTGGCGCGAGAAAATGGGCAGGCAGCCCAACGCCTAATTCTTAATCGCGGCTTTCTTCCAAAAAATACAAATGACTCCTCAGGCTTGGATTCTTGGTGTTGCGGCTGCGCTCGTTTGGGTTACCACCACTCTGGCTCAGCCGCAGCAGCGATCAGTCGACCGATTCTACGCCGGAAAGCGCGTATTCTCGCCGGAAGAATGAGGACTTATACCTCAAGCGCTACGAGCAAGCTCAAAGCCGCCGCGCCGAGGCCGAAATATATGCACCACTAGAGGCGATCTCTGGCGCGAGTGATTGGAAGCCGCTCGAGGTGTCCAAAGCGCAGGACCGAACGATCTCGGACCAGGCCATAAGTGCTGCCACAAGTTACGCAGCTGCCAATAACTCCAACGCTTTGATTGTTTGGCGCAATGGAAAAGTCGAATCTGAATCATACTTTGACGACAATATGATTACTAAGCCGATTAATTCCTTTTCGCTGGCGAAGCCGGTAACAGCGATCGCGGTTGGTCGTGCAATGATGCTCGGTAAGATCAAATCGCTTGACCAACCGGTCGCCGACTATGTTACCGAATGGAAGAACGATCCGATGCGCGCCAAAATTCTTGTGCGCCACTTGCTCGATATGCGAGCCGGGTTTTTGGCGCAGTTAACTCCGAATGGGCCGACTGACATTCTGTCTCGAACATTCCTGCATCCACGACACGATGAGATCATCGTCGCGGAATATCCGGTCGTGGATGAGCCAGGAACGCGCTACGAATACAACAACGCGGCCAGTGAAATGGTGGCAGTTCTGATTGAGCGTGCGACCGGGCGACGCTACGCCGAATTCATTGGGACTGAGATCTGGCAGAAAGTCGGGGCCATGGGCGGTTCGGTGTGGGTGAACCGCGAAGGCGGCGTGCCGCATGCTGGTTGTTGTATGCTTGTTCCAGCCGAAAATTTTATGCGACTTGCCATTCTTACTCTAAATAACGGCATGTGGGACGGGCAGCGCCTCGTGCCTGAATCCTTTGTCAATGAAATGAAAACGGCAACGGCAGAGAACCCGCATTACGGCTTGGGACTATATGTCGCGGGTCGATATACCGAGCGATTGGGAGCTGCAAACCCAGACCGCGAATTGCGAAAAACCCTTCATAGCGAACCCTATCTTGCCGACGACTTGTATCTGTTCGACGGAAATATGAATCAGGTGGTCTACGTTATCCCATCACAGAATCTCGTGATTCTTCGAATAGGTAAATTCCCACTTCGGGGTGCTGATAAGGAATGGGACAATGCATTTCTACCCAACACAATTATTCGAGGAATTATTAAGAATAAGGGAGTCTCAGTTCCGCAGGGGCGCTAGGCAGCAATTCTGTAGCCTCAATTGATCTGCTCCATTGGCGTATGATCGCTATACACACTTAATGCCGCCGTCCTCGCAGTTGCCGCATACCTATCTGCACGCATTGCGAGCGTGCATGACAACTTTGTTTAAGCGGTGAAATGACTATGATTTGGTGATGCTGCAATTTAAATCGAGGACAAATGGTTCCGCCAAGGTATGCCAGCAAGGACGTTACCTCAACGCAACTGCAGCGCACGTGCGGCGCCCCATACGCCTGCTTAAGGCGTGGACATAAAAAGGTGATTGAGATCTGGCAAGTTCATTCCAGCAGCCGCAAAACGATTGCAGGAAAACTGGGTGAACTAAGCAGGGGCTTCCCGAGGAATCGTTTGGGACTCTATCACCTGAACAATGTGAACAAGTCTCAGACGGAACAAACCTTCGAGCTACTTGGTGACACTTCATTTTCCCATCTCAATTCAACCGTCGCTGCTGAGTGAAAATGGCAATTCTTCGCTTCATCTCGTGCGCTATGGTTTCCCTGCTTCTATTGGGTTCGTATGCGCGTGGCGCGGCAGTTCGATTTGGAATTACGGACCTGCCGCCCGCCCTCGGAAATCCGTACACCGCAATGGGAATGCCGTCAGGGTACTTCTTTGGAAGCCTTTACGACGCCCTGACAATCGTTACCAAGGACGGAGATTTGGGTCCGTCACTCGCTCTAAAATGGGTGCAGGTAGCGCCAACACGATGGAAATTCACCCTACGCAATGACATCAAGTTTCATAACGGCGCACTTTTTGATTCGCGCTCAGTCGTTGCCACTATTGGCTATTTGCAAAGCCCGGAGGCTTCGCGTTTTCTGCTGGCAAATGAAGTGAAGAATATTGCCGGGGTGCGAGCGCTGAGCGATCACGAAGTCGAATTCATCACAATTGAACCCGACGCTATTCTTCCGCGCAGACTCAGTCTCATGATGATGATCGAGCCGCAGAACTGGGCAAAGCTCGGGCCCGTTGACTATGCTCGAGCACCAGTTGGCACTGGACCTTACGCATTAGTCGAATGGGGACGCGGTGACGGATCTGCGACCCTGAAGGCCACGCACAGCGCTTGGAGAAAAGCTAAAGAGGTCGATACCCTCGTGTATGTGAAGGTCCCCAATGCGGTTGCGCGTGAACAGGGTCTGCTTTCGGGAAAACTAGATATCATCGATAGCCTTAATCCAGACTCTGTAACGAGTATACGTAGCGCCGGATTCAACATCAAAGCTCATCAACGCGCGCAGGTCCTTTCCATCGCGTTGCCCAACATGGGGCGCCAGGACTCGCCGCTGAAATCCGCGCAAGTCAGGCAGGCGCTGAACCTAGCGGTCGACCGCCCTGGCATTGCCAAATACATTTTCGGTGGACTAGTGGAACCTGCAAGCCAGGGCGCTGTCCCGGGTACTGTTGGTTTTAATCCAGAGTTAAAGCCATATCCGTTTAACCCCGATATGGCGCGACGTTTGCTTGCCGATGCGGGGTATAAGAACGGATTTCCTCTCACTATCGCTGTCTTGCAGGCCGAGGGCGACATTGGAATGCTCGCCTATCAGAAGGTCACCCAGGATCTGGCAAACGTTGGCGTAAATGCGCAGATCAGACCGATCACGGGGACCGAGTTTCTGCGTCGTTTTATGGGGAACGAATGGGGCGAGTATGATGCATTCTCGCTGTTGTGGAATAACGAGCCGATGCGAGATGTCGGTCGGGCAATCGAGTACTTCTCGTGTCTGAGACCAAATCCATTCTTTTGTGATGAGACAGTCACCGACGCAATTAAAGCGGGCCGATCAGAGGCAGATCCTGAAAAAAGGAAGCAGATGCTTCAACAGATTATGGCGCGTATGAAAGAAATAGCGCCGGCCATTTGGCTGACGAATACGATTCTAATCACGGCCTCCAAGCCTGGACTCGAAAATATCGAGATGGGTGCAACAGGGCTCTTGTTTGAGGACATCGTCATCCGGTAGCGACCAATAGAAGTATGCGTCACGACTGTAATTCTCACCCAAACTCAGGCCGCGGCTGAACACAAAGACTCTCCGGTCAAGAAGTTGACCGCCCCGTTATGCCGAAAGATTAAGGATGCAAAAATGCGCTTTGGTGCCTTCATTACGCCCAACCATCGTCCCGACGATAATCCTACACTCGCCCTTCACCGCGATTTGCAGCTGGTTGAGGATTTGGAAGCGCTAGGCTACGCCGAGGCTTGGTTTGGGGAACACCATGGCTCTGGCTGGCAATACATCGCTTCTCCAGAGTCCTTTATCGCGGCGGCAAGCCAACGGACTACACGCATCCGTTTGGCGACTGGCGTTGCCGGACTCCCCTTCCACCATCCGCTTATGCTCGCGGATCGCATGGTCTTGCTAGATCATCTATCAAAGGGTCGCGTCATCTTGGGGACTGGTCCAGGCGGGCCTCAAGTGGATGCTCCAATGATGGGGTTAAACCCCGATTGTCTGAAGGCACGGCATGAAGAGGCGCTTGAAGCCATTCTCGCGCTCCTGAACTCTGACGAGCCAATTGACCGTGAGGCCGACTGGTTCACCATTCGCAAGGGGCGGTTGCAATTGCGGCCCTACCAAGAGCCCTCGATCGAGGTTGTCGTTTCATCATTATCGTCATCGACAGGTCCGACTCTCGCTGGCCGTTTTGGCCTCGGTATGCTTTCCCTCGGCGTGCTGGCCAATGGCGGTGCGCAACGGCTTGCCGAATCCTGGAGGATTGCAGAACAGAAAGCCGCAGAGTCTGGCACAACCGTGAGTCGGAAGGGGTGGCGCCTGGCTGGCCCGCGGATGCATCTCGCGCATACAGACGCCGAGGCGCGCCGCGACGTGGCATTCGGGCTGCGTCAGTTCGTTGGGTTTATGCATGCTTCTGGCGCCCGCCACGTCTCACCCGATGACGATGTCGACACCACGATTGATCGGTTGAACGCCAGCGGCTCAGTTATCATCGGTACGCCGGACCGGGCGGTTGCCTACCTTGATTCCCTCCAGGACGCTGTCGGCGAAATAGGCTGTTATCTGATACCAACGCAAGATTGGGCCGATCGCGCCGCATCCCATCGATCCTTCGAACTGTTCGCGCGATTTGTGGCCCCGTACGGCAAGCGGCATACGGCATCGTTGAAGCGCGCGACAGACGACTTTACAGCGATTATCAGCAAAAAACCCGGCCCCGCTGTCCAGCTGCAAGCGGGCAAGGTGAAAGTGGATGAGGTGGCAACGGGCTGAGTGGGCGGGCAGTGCTGATTGCTCTGTTACGTTCAGCCGATCCGACGCGCAGACAGCGCATAGAGCAAATTACTTGTTTGTGGGCCAATTTTTCTGCTGCGATGAAACACAAGCCCTCGCCATGACCGGCTCCAGGCCAAGAGTGCCAGCACTAAGGCGAGAACGACAACGCTTGAGTTCGACCGCATAGTCGTTTGTCAGCGATCAATAAATGCTCGCGTTCGGGAACAAATATTTTGATGGGCCGCCCTGCTTTTCAAAAACCGCTAGTTATCAATCACTAATTCGCTTGTAAGCGCCATTGGCATAGATCAGCGGATTAATGCCGTCTCCAACTGCAACTTTTCGAACTAATCCGATAAAAATGTCATGAGTCCCATAGGGTATCCGCTGGTCTTGAACGCAAATCACCGATGCCTGAGCATCACTCAAATAGGGAACACCAGATTCATCTTGCGCCCATGCACCAGTATTGAAGCGTGCTTCACCTTTGGCTCCACCGCCACATTGTCGCGCTAATTCTAGATGTTCGACCGCTAGGATGTTGATGCAGAAATCTGCCCCACCAACGAGCGTAGAATACGACGAGGCGTCGCGGTTGACGCAAAACAGCATTGAGGGTGGAGTCATGCTGACTGGAGTGACGGCCGTTGCAGACATGGCATGCCTTCTTCCTTCGCCGTCGATCATCGAAATTATCACAACCGATTTCGCCAATCCACGCAGGGCGAGGCGAAGGGATTCACTTATTGCGGGGGAAGGCACGCCTGCAGTGACAGGGGACATTGGCGCAATTTCGGTTGTTATGTATTGACGCTATTTGAACGAAGATCAGTGCAGCATAATCATTTTCGCCCAGAAACCGGCCGTGTGCGACCGCGCACGCTGCAAAGCACGCAATGCGTGCTTACCGCGAATGGGGTCCTGCGCCGTCGCTGAGCTGGCCCCGAAATCGGTCATTCGTTAGTCGGCGAAATTTGTGTATGCGTTCCATTGGAATATTGGCCTTTGACCACATCGCCTAGCGGCGTGTACGTCATCTAAGGCTATAATGTCATCAAAGATGGGAAGCGGCCTTGCGAGCGCCGCCGAGCCAATTTACTCTCGCGCTCCCCACTGGGGGAATGTCGGTTTAAGCGGCAAAGGATATTCTTGTGACTGATGCACCCGTTTCCACGACTGCAACCGCAACGCCCACCCCCGTTGAGGTCGCGCTGCCGCCGCCTTACAGCGCTCTACACCGCCATCCCATGCTACCGGTCGCGACGCACGATGAAACCGCGCGCATGAATTTTCTGATCAATCTGGTGTCCCATGTCGGCAAAGACATCGCTCCGGCTATGCCCGCAGTCTACGCCAAGCGCGTAGAGCCAGCATTTAAAAAGTCACGCGGCCGCGATTTTGCCAATACCAGCGAGGTTCGCGAGGCAATGCGCGCAGAACCTGCGTATCAGTCCTGGGCGGCGTTGCGGCGCGGTGCCCAGGAAATGCGTCATCAGGCCGGTCGAGCGATGGTGTTCCGGCAACTCGAGGAGATCGACGCCGCTGCGCGCCGTTTCAATGATGGGGCACCGACCCTAAAGCTCAATCCGCAGGTGCAGGTACCGAAGTATGTCTCCGTTGATAATCACCTCAGCCCGGGCGGTTACGAACGCGAGGTGCTAGCCGGTGATATCGCCGCCGGCGCGTGTTACGAGGCTGGGCATTTTGTCACCGCTGGCGGTGGCACCGGCGGAAAGAGTGATTGGCCGGGCAGAACCATCGCTCATTTCGTCAAACGGCAATTCCCAGACTTCAAACCCAAGCGCATTCTAGATCTCGGAGCTGGCGGCGGTTTCAACGCTTTGCCAATTGCTGAACTCTACCCCGACGCTGAAGTGATCGCCGTGGACGTGGCGGCGCCAATGCTGCGCTACGGCCACGCACGCGCAAAAGCCTTCGGCGTGAACAACATTACATTCCTTCAGGCCGACGGTGAGACGCTCGATCTTGCATTGGGCAGCTTGGATTGGGTGCAAACCACGATGGTCTGGCACGAAACTGCACT
This sequence comes from Rhodospirillaceae bacterium, assembly GCA_947476925.1. Lineage (GTDB taxonomy): Bacteria > Pseudomonadota > Alphaproteobacteria > Rhodospirillales > Rhodospirillaceae. Next base: position 16,126 of record CANJSF010000041.1, read on the forward strand.
TGGACCATTCCGCAACATGCTCAAGAAGATCCGCACGCTGTTGCGTCCCGGCGGGCTGTCGCTAAATTTTGAGCAACCCAATTTCGATCCCGACACGCCGATGGTCGAAAAATTTCTGCGTGATTGGGACGCTTGGTACAACAATGAGCCATTCTGGGCAAAATTGCATACGTTGAACTTCCGCGACGAAATGATTGCCGCAGGTTTCACGCCAGCGCAGGTGTTTGAGGAATGGGCGCCGCAAGTGCGCAGTGCTGGCGCTTATCCAGCCTGGGTGCAGACTGTGAACCGCCACGATGCTGAACACGCAATGGCAAACGCGCGCAAATCGACGAAGGCAGTGCGCGCCAAGAGTGGCATGTACCTGTTCGGGGCATGGAACTAGGAAAACCGATGACCATTCTTGACATAAATGCACTCGCAAACGCCAAAGCCAAGGGCAAGCGCCCGTACTTTTTCGACGATCCGGCGGTGGAGCGTGTGCTGTCAATCACGATGGCAGTGGCTGGCGAGTTGGCCGTTACACGGGAACGTCTCGACACTATTGAGCGGTTGTTGGAAGCAGGCACTCCGGTAACCAAGGCAAATATCAACGCCTTCAAACCAGATGACGACGCAGCCCGAGCCCGACAAGCGTGGCACGCCGAATACATCTCGCGCATCCTACGCATCGTCCACCAGGAGCTTGAATCGCTGCAGAGTGAGGGCGACGTCAACCCAGAAGCACTCGCCGATGAGATTTCTGCTGCCTAGTGCATGGTTGGCCGCTAGCTGCGGCATTGGTAAGAAAATCAAGCCAACGTCAGCCTACGACGAGCACACCATCCATGCTGGCCAAAGGTTCGGCGCCAGTCTTGGTGATTCGCACTAAGTCCTCCAGGTGCGCGTTTCCGTAGCCCAACGACAGGCTCGGAAAGTCAACCGTCAGAGTCATGTTTTCCTCAAGTTTGATGTCGTCTGCCACAGCGTATGGCAAGCCTGGGACAAACGGATGATCAGTGTGTTGCAGCCCCACTGAGTGTGGCCCCACGCCAACAGTCATTTCAGAGAGGCCCGATTTCTTCATGGCCTCGCGACCAATGGCACTGATCTCAGAGAATTTGACGCCAGGCTTCAAGGCGGCGAAGGCTTCGTCCCATCCCACTTTCATCATCGCGCCGCGTTTCTTCAGTGCTGCAGACGGCTCGCCGAGGACAAACGTGCGACCGAAGTCGCCATGGTAGTAGTTCACGAGGCTAACGCAATCTACCATCACGGACTGACCCGGCTTAAGCTCCGGGTCTTGCAATCCGCCCGTTGAGCCGGCTTGAATGGTGCTGAACAGCGCGCCGCGTTTGGCGGTTTCGATGTGAAAAAGGTGTTCGATGTCGGCATTGGTCGCGCCGCGTTCGATCTGCTTCATTGTCGCCATGGCCGCATCCTGATTCGCGCGCGCCGCTAAGCGTAGCCAACCCAGTTCCACCTCGCTCTTGATCACGCGAATACGCCTGAATGTATTATCGCCGGGCACGCAGACGACGCCTGTAAATCCCAACGCCTGTAAGGTGCCTGCGATGCGCCAGTCGTCGACGGCAATACGCCCTTTGCTGAGGCCCATCTCCTTCAATAACCGGATCAATCCCCACTCGGGCGTGGGCGCAAGCTTACCCTGCCAAGCGCGATCGGATTGCGCCCAGGATTTTTCGCGCGGAGTTTGAGCTGATTCCAAGACCGGCCAACGCCCGCCCCCAACTGCCGCTGCAGGCTCAATCGTGAAATCACCCTTGGCCGCAATCTCCCGCCAGTTGGTAGGCGAAGTATAGGGTATCACCAGTCCGGCGAAGTCGCGTTCGGCAAGAGTGATTTCCTGCATGTCGGTGGAAGCTACCGTCAAGCCGATCGGCCGCTTCTCGTCGCGCGCCATAACCGCGAAACTGGGGTTCGGGTTCATCATCTTGACGCGGTAGCTAACGAAATTGGACAGATAGAAGACGTTGAGGGGATTAAGCGCGATGATCCCATCGAGCTTTTCCTCTTCCATGATTTGGTAGGCGCGCGGTTTGTTGACAACCATGCGTCGGTCGAAGGGCTGATTAAGCCCGGGCATGCCCCAGTTGGCTTGGGCTTGGTTGTCCTTGCCCGAAGCGGCCAAGGCCGCCACACCTACGGCAACGCCCGTCAGCACATCACGACGATCAAACATGGAAATCTCCTACTCACAGGCTTTCAACGGATGAACTCCGGTCTCAACCACAACAGTAAGACTCCGATCCGTCAATGCATACCCAAATCGATTTCAACTAACTCTGAGAAAAGGACAACCTCGCCCACGAAAAGTTTGACGGAAAGGCAAAAGCATAGCTGTGAGCAGATCGCCTTAGCTGTTGCATTCTAATTGCAACTGACCTGACGGCTTTTTTTGTACCGGTCGATTTGAGAGAATTGACCCGTATAGAAGGAGCTGAAGATGGGCAAACGTGGATTTGGAGCCGAGCAGATTGTTTCCAAGTTAAGGCAGATCGAGGTGCTGATGGCGCAGGGCAAGACCGC
>CANJSF010000042.1 GCA_947476925.1 Rhodospirillaceae bacterium
CATTGATCTATTCCTTTGCATCTAATTAGGCATTGTCACGTTGTCGCCCCAAGCACGCAAGCAGGCAGGCATTGTCACATTGACAGCAGCCTTGCGACAACTCTGGCCAGCCGTTAGCCAAGCTGATGACCGCAATCAGCCATCCCGGCCACCACCCCATCCCGCTACCACTCACCGCCTAGCGTAAAAAATCCCGACGCGCCATGCATGGCTGGGGACCCGGGATTGAGCATACCCCCCCCTGCCGGTTTCGGGGGGATGGGGGTCGGAAAGTGGCGCTAACGGCCTAAGGCCGGACTGACAGAATATTCGCACCTGTAGTAAGACCAAGGTCCAAAGCTGCAAAAGCCCTCGCACTTTCACTGTCGCCCTCATTTAGAGCTTTGGAGAGATCCGAACGGAGTTGCTCTGATTATGAGGGGGTCACAATTGGAAGCGATTTCACAGCCAAATTGACGCAAAGTGATCGCTAAGCGGTCGCAATCCTTAGTCGTCCTGGACCAAAAACGCCCCCTCATCAAGTGTAGGCATACGAGTAGAGCGGATTTGCGCGATGCAAGCCGACATCGAGCTGGGGGAAACGGCCATGACATCGAACGATCACGTCAAATCGGCACAGCGGTTATTTGCAAAAGCGATGCTTGGGCTCAGCATTAGTCTGCCGCTTGCAGCGCAGGCCCAACAGGGAATCGAAGAAATTATCGTCACGGCGCGAAAGAATTCGGAGTCTTTGATCTCAGTGCCGGTAGCCATATCGGCAATCACTGCCGAATCAATCGAACTTCGCGGCATTAGAGGATACGATCAACTCAACGATTTCGTTCCGGGCCTGCGTTACGAGAACTCGGCGGCGAACCGAAACGACCGTGGTTTCCACACCTTTACGATGCGCGGCATGTATCCCGGCGATTCACCCAACCGCCAAGCCGTGACGGCGTTTGTCGACGGCGTACCCATTCCCGGCGGGGCGATCCCTGGCCTCAGCGAGATCGAGCGTGTGGAAATCGTCAAAGGCCCGCAAAGTGCCTATTTCGGTCGCTCAACATTTGCGGGTGCCATCAATTTCATTACGCGCGAACCCGGCTCTACATTCAAAGGGGCCATAACGACTTCTGTTGCTTCTCATGGCACGTTTGAAACCAATGGCAATGTCGAGTTACCCATCGCAGCTGACAAAATGGCGGCGCGGATCTCCACGCGGTACTATAAAACAAGCGGGCGCTTCGATAATTTCGGGCGGACTGGAAAATTGGGGGCTCAGGAAACCTGGTCTGGCGCGCTCAATCTCTTGGCGCAGCCGACTGACGACCTTAAGCTTCGCGGTTACTTCACGACGTGGCGCGATAAGGATGGCCCCTCAGCACAAGGCGCGCTGACTGAGGCAGACTATAACTGCACTGCAGGGGGAAACGGGCGGGCCGTCAACGGCCTGAACTATATTTGCGGGGGCATCGGGTCGGTGCCGTTGAACAGAATTGCGCAGAACACGACACCACCAGTTGCACCGAGCGTGCTGACATCAGGCCTGGTCGTCCAGCCCGATGGTTTCATCACTGAACTCGGCCTGCATCGCAACGCATACCAGGCCAATTTGATTGGCGATTATTCGATCGGCGACTACACACTCACCGCAGCCTTCGGCAAAAACCATAATCGCTGGGCTGCGGTAACCGACACTTATAATCGCCCACCTGAAGCCACCAACTACTACTCTACTGTCTATCTTCCCTATGACATCAATAATTGGTCGGGCGAAGTACGATTGGCCTCGCCATCGACCGAACGCTTCCAATTCTTGCTTGGTGGAAACCATTATTCTGAAAGCATCTTCTTTCAGGTCCGCGCTTCGCGACCGCCCGCCGGCGGTCCTTTAACGACCTTGACCGTTGCGACCGACTACCTCGCTCATACTGACGGCATTTTCGGCTCTGCCAGTTATGACATCACGGATGCCCTGACTCTAAACGCTGAAGCCCGCTACCAGTGGGACAAGATCAAGCACATCCAGCGCGTTGTGAATGGCTTCTTCGCTGAAAGAACATTCAAGTCGTTCTCTCCACGCGTCATCTTAAACTACGAGATTGACGACACCACTAACGCCTATGTTTCTTATGCACGCGGCACACGCCCAGGCACTTTCAACATCAACTTCCTTTCGCTCTCGGCATTTGCGCAGCAGCAAATTAGTACGCAATTTTCTGTCCCACTGGCCGTGCCCGAGGAAAAATTAACGACCTACGAAGCTGGTCTTAAGGGCGACTTCCTTGATCGGCGCTTACGGTTGTTGGCGGCAGCGTATTATGGCCAATGGCGCGACCGGCAGATTAACCAAAATCTCTCGTTCTTTGCTACACCCACGGCCACAACTCTCTCGACGAACACTTTTACTTTGGCGAATGGCTCGACCAATCTTTGGGGACTTGAGTTGGAAGGGACATTCAAGGCGACAGACCACCTCACTTTTGAGGGTACCCTGGATTGGGCAGCTACGAGTATCCGCGCAACCAGCTGCACCGAGTGCGTTGCCATCAGCGGTGTCTTGAACCCCGTCGGCAATCGAATGGAGCGTTATCCGGCCTACAGCGGCACGATGGGCATGACATACGAACAACCCGTTGTCGGTGAATGGAATGGTACCTTCCACATCGATTATGTTTATACTGGACGCCAGTACGAAACGGCAGCCAACAAAACTTGGCTAAAGCCATCCCATCGCTTCAACGCTAAAATCGGTGTGACCGACGAGGTCTTCAATATCGAGGCCTTCGGCAAGAACATTTTCGATAGCAAAGTGCCGTCAAACATCCTGCGCAATGGTAATCCCAATGCGCTGGCGACTCAGGGCCTGAACCTGATTATTCTTGCCCCACCAGAAGGGCAAACTTTTGGTGTCCGGGCCGGCGTCCGCTTTTAGTCAAATCTCAAGCGCTTCAGCCGAACTCGGGTTCGGCTGAAGCTGCTTACCAGACTGACCTGACGGCTTTTTTTGTACCGGTTGATTTGAGAGAATTGACCCTGACAGAAGGAGCTGAACCACCGCCTAGCGTAAAAAATCCCGACGCGCCATGCATGGCTGGGGACCCGGGATTGAGCATACCCCCCCCCTGCCGGTTTTGGGGGGATGGGGGGTCGGGAAGTGGCGGGGGCTGCCGGTGCAATCCACCGGCGCTGACGCCACGGCCCAGAACGGGAGGCAGGCATCTCTCTGTGGTGCTTGCCCGGTGATTGCCCCTGACAGTAATGGATATAGAGCCTCCAGCCCTAATATCTCGTAAGTTATTGATTTATAATGGTGCTGCCGCGCAGGATTGAACTGCGGACCTCCCCCTTACCAAGGGGGTGCTCTACCACTGAGCTACGGCAGCGAACCGGCGACCCCATCGGCGCAACAAACGGGCGCTGGGGTCTCCCTTCCTGATTGGTTGCATTCTCCACGCCAAGCGGCAGACCACTTCTCGGGAAAAGGCTTCAGAAGGCGCGGGAACATGCCACAAGCCCCCACCCCAGGCAAGCCGCGCAAACCCACTAAAATCCCAGGAAATCTGCGGTATTTCTAGCTGACGGCCCGCAAGTGATCGCTCGTCGCCCGCAACCGGGCGGCAATCTCGCGCGCCATGTTGGTCATCAGTTTCGCAGCCAAGGCGGGGTGATCGGCGAGGATTCGGGCAAAGCCCGCCCCGTCCATTTCGTAAACGACGATGGCGCTGCTGGCCACGGCATCAGCCGAGCGGGGCTGTCCTTCGAGCAAGGCCATTTCGCCAAACATCACACCCGGAATGAGCGTGGCTAAACGCAGCGCGCCGTTTTCAGTGCCAAGCCGAATGGTCACTGTGCCGCGCGCCAACAAATACAAAGCATCACCCACAGATCCTTCGCTGAATAAAACGTCACCGATGTTGAATTCTTTGCGTTGCACGTAGCGTTCGATGATGGCGGTGTCGTTATCGATAAAGCCGTCAGCCAAGCATAACTCACGCAAGGCTAATTCACGGTCTGTGTGGTTGCCGGGCGCGTACCATTCGACCAAGCGGTCTTCAGCCCACTCCAGCGCGGCATCGGTATCGGCAAAGCATAAAGCAGAGCCAAATAAGTGCCGCCCGCCAATAGCAGCAATAAATCGACCATGGTCGTTGTCGGCCAGCACGTGCGCTAACAGCAATTTGCGCCCGCTGTTGGTGATGGTGCGGTTGAGAACCTGCAACAGCCGCACGCCGGTGGCGTCCATCTCAGAGACGCGGCGGAAATCGAGAATCACAATCCGGGCGTTGGCCCCGCCGGTATCGGCTTCCGACAACAACGCATCTGCCGTGCCAAAAAACAGCGGGCCATCTAATTCGACAATGACGATGTCTGCGCCGTGCGCGGCGAGCAGTTCTGCATCGCGACGGTCGCGGACTTTCAACGAGTGGCGCAAGCGGCCGTCGTACACGCGTCGCACAATCGACTTGCTCATTTGTGTGACAAACAACACCATGGCAATGCCCATGCCAATGGCCACTGCCGCAATGAGATTGATCGTCACCGTTACGATGGCCACAGCTATGATTACGGCCAAGTTGGCCGCAATCGCACGGCGGTAGCCACCAGCGGCTTTCAGCCGCAGCATCAATTCGCGGCTCCAGGCGTCGATCATGCCAAAAGCAACCACCGTCAACACAGCCGCTAATACAACGCGCGGCACAGTGCCGACCCATGGCCCCGCAATCAGCGTTGTTGCGAGGACGATCATGGCATGGGCGACGCCTGCCAATGTTGTGCGCGCGCCGCTGTGGTAGCTGGCCGCACTGCGCGCCACGGCACCCGAGCAGGCCAACCCGCCGACAATCCCGGCCGTCATGTTCGACAAACCTTGAGCGAGCAGTTCGCGGTTGCTGTTGTGGCGGCGATGCGTCAGGGAGTCGAGCGCGGCCGCTCCCATCAGTGAATCGATCGAGGCAATCACGGCCAGCACAACAATCGCCGGCGCGATGTCAGTCATGCGCGCGATCATCCAGTCATTCCAGCCGCTCGAGAGCACGGGCACTAAAGCGGTGACGCGTGGCGCCGCTGACGGGATATCACCAATAATCGGGCCCAAGGCTTCAAGGCCCACTTGCGTGGCGATGGCGTAGAAGCTGGCAATGCCCGCAGCTAACCCAACCACGAGCGACGGCACATGGCGCGTGATGCGCGGGCCCATGTTGATCGCGACAATCGTGATGACGGCAACCAAAACTGTCCAGGGCTGAATCAGGGCAGGAATCTCGCGCCATTGGCCCCAGGCAAAATGCTCGGGCAGGCCCAAGAGAAACTTAAGTTGGCCGATGAGCAGCAGTACCGCGACGCCATTCATGAAGCCGGCAATCACCGGGTAAGGCGTGAACTTGATAAATCGACCGAGCTTCAGAAGGCCAAACCCGATTTGCAGCAGTCCTGCGAGGAACACGCCCATAAACGCCAGGGCCATGGCGATGCTCGCGCCGCCGTGGGCATCGAGGTCCGGTGCCGCGGCCAGCGTGGCCACCATTGCGGCCATGATCACCGAGGTGGATGCGCGGGGACCGCTGATGAGATTTTGCGTACCGCCAAAGACAGCCGCGACAAACGCGGCAAACACCGACGCGTACAGCCCGGCCATTACACCTTCGGCAGCCGCCGCCACTCCAAGCGAGGCGAATACCAAAAGGCCGTAAGGGATGGATTCTGACACGCTGACGACAGCGGCCACCAAGCCACCTGCAAGGTCACCCTTCAAGGATTCAGCTTTGATACGCGGTTGGGGTGAGGACGCGGGCAAGCTATCGACCAAGCCGCCGATCGTATTGTCCTCGGGGGCATCCTCGCCCGAAGGTATAAATTGGTCCACTGGCGCAGTGGTCTCGGCGGGCGCCATCCTCATCCCCTTTTTTATTGATTGCATATAGTCTAAAGCCACTCTGACCCAGCGTTAAGTATCATCGTCATGAACTCAAAAGCCGACCCCTCAACCGCCGCCAAACCAAAATCCAGCAGCGCCCAGGCTCGTTCGGCCGAGGCGCTGAGGGCCAATTTGCTCAAACGCAAGGCCCAGGCCCGCGCCCGCGAGGCTGCCGAACCAAGGCCCGGCGCTCCAGCCAAGGATGAAACACGGAGCTAACTTAAGGGGTGCCAGCTAACTTGAGGGGTGAGAGTGGCTGGGCTACAACGACGCATCATCTGCAATCCCAGAAGGTTTCCCTCAGATGCCTGTGATGCCCGATACCTGGATTCGCAAAATGGCGACCGAACACGCCATGATCGAGCCGTTCACCGAGAACTTGAAACGCGAGAACGTCATATCCTATGGCGTGTCGTCGTACGGCTATGATGCGCGCGTGGCTGACGAATTCAAGATTTTCACCAATCTTGACTCGGCCATCGTTGACCCCAAATTCTTTTCCGATAAGGGTTTTGTCGATCGTAAAACAGATGCCTGCGTCATTCCGCCCAACTCATTCGCCTTGGCACGCACCGTGGAATACTTTCGGATTCCTCGCGATGTGTTGGTGATTTGCTTGGGCAAGTCTACGTATGCGCGCTGCGGTATTATCGTCAACGTCACGCCGTTGGAGCCCGAATGGGAAGGGCACGTGACGCTGGAATTTTCCAACACCACGCCCATGCCCGCGCGCATTTATGCCAACGAAGGCGCCTGCCAATTTATCTTCCTGAAGGCCGATAGTCCGTGCGCGGTGTCGTATCGCGATCGCAAAGGAAAATATCAGGGCCAAAAGGGTGTCACACTTCCGCGCCTTTAAGAACAAACCATCGCCACAAACAAACGCCATAACGCCTGCACTGCAAGAACGGGAATAAAAATAGTGGATGCCATTCGCATACAAGGCGGCGTGCCGCTGAACGGAACCATCGTCATTGGCGGTGCGAAAAATGCAGCCCTGCCGCTAATGGCTGCCGGATTGTTGACGAGCGAGCCGTTGACGCTCACCAATATGCCCGAGCTTGCCGACATCGCCACCATGGGCAACTTGCTGCGCCAGTTGGGGGTGCGGATTGATCAGTCGGCGTTAGAGGCCGGCGCCGATAGCGCCGAAGCAGGCGCGACCGGCCGCACCATGACCTTGCGCACCGAGAAGGTGGCCTCGGTCACCGCGCCATATGACCTGGTGCGCCGCATGCGCGCCTCGGTGTTGGTGTTGGGCCCGTTAGTAGCGCGGCATGGGGAAGCGAAAGTTTCATTGCCAGGTGGGTGCGCCATCGGCACGCGGCCTGTGGACTTGCACTTAAAAGCGCTGGAAGCGCTGGGTGCCAAAATCGAACTCAAGCAGGGTTATGTGCATGCCACAGTGCCCAAACGTCTCAAGGGCGCGCAGATTATTTTCCCAAAGGTCACGGTCGGCGGCACAGAAAACATATTAATGGCTGCTTCCCTGGCCGAGGGTGAAACCATCATCGAAAATGCAGCACGCGAACCCGAGATCGGCAACCTGGCCGACTGTTTGAACGCCATGGGCGCAAACATTACTGGCATGGGCTCGGGCACGCTCCACATTAAAGGCGTCGAGCGCCTGCATGCGGCACGCGTACCTGTGATCCCGGACCGCATCGAGACAGGCACCTATGCCATTGCGGCGGCCATTACGCGCGGCTCACTCACACTCAAAGGCACGCGCTACGATTTGCTGAAGTCAGTGTTTGATTCGATGGTGCAAGCCGGTGTCGAAATCACGCAGCAAGGCGACAGCATTATCGTCAGCGCGAAGAACGGGCTGAAGGGTGTGGACATTATGACCGAACCCTATCCCGGCTTTCCCACCGATATGCAGGCACAATGGATGGCGTTGATGTCCACCGCTGATGGCGCGTCCATGATCACTGAAACGATTTTCGAAAACCGGTTCATGCACGTTCCCGAACTCACGCGCTTTGGCGCTGACGTGAACGTGCATGGCACGTCGGCCATTGTGCGTGGCAAGGGCAACCATTTGTCGGGTGCCCCAGTGATGGCCACTGACTTACGCGCATCGGTGTCGCTCGTGTTGGCGGGCCTCGCCGCGAGTGGCGAAACATTGGTCAACCGCGTTTACCACCTCGACCGCGGCTACGAGCGGCTGGAACAGAAGCTCGAGGCGTGCGGTGCACGCATCGAACGGGTGGGCGGGGGCTAAGTTGTTGGTTTTGAAGGCTGATCCGCTGTGGTGACGCCCCCCAAAACCGTGTAAAACCGCCGCGCGCCGGGGCTGTTCTCCGGCGCGTAGAGTTTTAAGGCCATGTCACCTCAACCGCTGATCATTGCCCTGCCCAAGGGCCGTATTCTCGACGAAGCGCTGCCCATTGTGCGTCGTGCCGGTATCGAGCCCGAGGCCGCGCTGGGCGACGACAGTTCGCGCGCGCTTCGGTTTTCAACCAATCTTCCGCATGTGTCGATTATTCGCGTTCGCAGCTTTGATGTGGCGACGTTCGTGGCTTTTGGTGCAGCGCATTTAGGAATCGCCGGCAATGACGTGTTGATGGAGTTTGATTACTCGGAAATATATGCGCCGCTGGATTTAGGCATCGGCAAGTGCCGCCTTTCCATTGCACAGCGCACTGACATGACCGAAGACCTCGATCTCTCGCGCCTCAGCCACGTGCGCATTGCCACCAAGTATCCGAACATCACATCGAAGTGGTTTGCCGAGCATGGCATCCAAGCCGAGTGCGTGAAGCTGAACGGTGCGATGGAATTGGCGCCTGCGCTGGGGCTGTGCCCTCGCATTGTCGACCTTGTCTCGACGGGTGCTACGCTGAAGGCCAATGGCTTGAAAGAGTCAGCCACTATTGCGCAAGTGTCATCACGGCTCATTGTGAATAGAACGGCTCTGAAAGTGCGCTCGGAAGAAATCAGCGGCTGGATCGAACGGTTTCGTTCGGCAGTTGCGGGTTAGGGTGCGTCATGTCACGCCTGCTCTTTGCCGCTGACGCCGGGTTTGAGACAGCGTTTCGCGCGCTGATCACGGCCAGCCGCGACGAAAAAAGCGATGTCGATGGCGTGGTTGCCGCCATTCTGGCTGACGTCAAAAAGCGGGGAGATGCCGCGGTACTAGAGTACACCGCAAAGTGGGATCGACAGGTACTCACGCCTGCGACCATGCGATTTCCAGCCGACGAGATTCGTGATGCTCATAAAAAATGCGACGCTGATACGCTGAAGGCGCTTCACATCGCAGCCGAACGCATTGCCGACTACCATCGCCGCCAAATGCCAAAGGACGAGATGTATCGCGGTGCCGATGGAATCTCGCTGGGTTGGCGGTGGACGCCGGTGTCCTCGGCAGGTCTGTATGTGCCGGGCGGCACCGCGGCGTTGTTTTCGTCCGTGTTGATGAACGCCGTTCCTGCGAAAGTGGCCGGTGTGAATCGCCTCGTTGTCACGCTGCCCACACCCGACGGCAAAACTAACCCGCTAATGCTGGCTGCTTGCCAAATCGCTGGCGTCGATGAAGTTTATCGCATCGGTGGCGCGCAAGCTATTGGTGCGCTGGCCTACGGCACGGCCATCATCCCACCCGTCGATAAAATTGTTGGGCCGGGCAATGCCTATGTGGCGTCCGCCAAGAAGCAGGTATTCGGCATCGTTGGCATCGACATGGTCGCGGGCCCGTCAGAAATCCTGGTCGTTGCTGATGCCGGTAATGATGCAAGCTGGATTGCCGCCGATCTCTTGTCGCAAGCCGAGCACGATGTGTCATCGCAATCGGTTCTGATTACCGATTCTCAAGACTTTGCAAAACGCGTGTTGGCCGCTGTTGAGGGCCACTTGAAGGTGCTTCCGCGCGCCGATATTGCACGCGCCAGCTGGCAAAAGAACGGCGCGGTTATAGTCGTGCCAAACCTGATGAGCGCTGCTGCGCTCGTCGATCGCATTGCGCCAGAGCATTTGGAATTGGCGGTGGCCGATCCCAAACCTTTCATGGCAGCCATTCATCACGCGGGGGCTATATTTGTGGGTCGTCATACCCCTGAAGCCCTGGGCGACTACATCGCAGGGCCCAGCCACGTCTTGCCGACGTCAGGCACAGCGCGGTTCTCATCGGGCTTAGGCGTATTTGATTTCCTGAAGCGAACATCCATCGTCGATTGCTCGGCGGCGGGCTTAAGCGCCATTGGGCCCGCTGCATTGGCGATGGCAAGGGCCGAGGAGCTGGCCGCGCATGCGTTGTCAGTGTCCATCCGATTGAACATGAGCCGGGACTAATGACCGCGCCCGGTGATGGCAAGAGCGATGATATCGGCGATGCCATCACGAGCCGTCCGCGCTCGATCCTCAAGCTGATCTTGGACGAGAAAACATTTCTGCGCCGCCGCCCCGAAGTGGAGCACGAGCGTGAAGTCGCCATCTTTGATTTACTCGAAGAAAACACATTTCGATTGAATGGCGAGGGCGCTCATCCCGGCCCCTATCATGTCAGACTACGGCTTGCCGACGACCGATTGCAGTTCGACATTCGCGATACCGATGAACAGCTTGTCCGCGAGCTGGCGTTGGCCGTGAAGCCTTTTCGCATGGTGGTGAAAGACTACTTCATCGTTTGCGAGAGCTATTTCGACGCTATCAAAACATCCTCGCCGTCCCAAATCGAGGCCATCGATATGGGCCGTCGTGCGCTACATAATGAAGGGGCGCAAATGCTGCTCGAGCGCCTGCAAATTGAAGCTGAACTTGATCAGCTAACCGCCCGGCGGCTGTTCACGCTGCTTTGCGTTTTACATATGCGCGGGTGAGGGGGCATGGTTAGTTTCCTTCCATCAGCGGTCTTGTTTTGTTGCACTATGAACGAAATTCGCTCGCCCATGGCTGAGGGCTTGATGAAGCGCTATCACGGCAAGCGTGTGTATGTGGATTCGGCCGGCATTCACTTAGGAAAGCTCGATCACCTCATGGTTGATGTCATGTCCGAGATGGATATCGATATGTCGAACCACAAGCCCAAGACGTTTGAAAACCTAACGGCAGATTCATTCGACACCGTGATTTCTTTGTCGGCTCACGCGCAACACAAAGCCGTGGATTTGACGCGATACATGCATTGTGACGTGAAGTTTTGGAATACGTTTGATCCTTCATTGGTCGAGGGCAGCCGCGCTACCAAACTTGATGCCTACCGGCAAGTGCGCGATCAGTTGCGCCAGAAAATTCTCGATCTCTTTCCCTTCCCTGATGACCCGCGGTTCTGATGCTATGACCCTGATCCTTGCCTCAGCTTCGCCGCGTCGCCTGATGCTGCTGGAACAAATTGGCCGCAAACCAGATCTTGTCCTGGCGGCTGACATCGATGAGACGCCGCTGAAAGGCGAACTGCCCCGCATCCACGCAGATCGGCTTGCTTTCGAAAAAGCCCAAGTGATCGCAAACCAACATCCGCAGGCCGTCGTGTTGGCCGCCGACACAGTGGTTGCGTGCGGTCGGCGGATATTACCGAAGGCGGAAACCGAACAAGAAGCGCGAGATTGCATCGACCTCCTCTCGGGTCGACGACATCGCGTGCATGGCGGCATGGTTGTGATGGCCCATGGCAAGGCGTGGCATCGTCACGTCGAAACCATTGTGAGGTTCAAACGCCTCGCGCGCGATGAGGTAAATGCCTACATCGCCAGTGATGAATGGCGGGGCAAGGCAGGCGGCTACGCCATCCAGGGCCGAGCCGGCGCGTTTGTGGCCAGCATCAACGGCTCGTATACCAACATTGTCGGCTTATGTGTGCACGAGGCCGACAAGTTGATTGCGGCAGCTTTGTCGGCCTGATGTTCAAGCCCGACAAAATTCTAATCATGCGTGGTCCCGGTGAAACACGGGCCGCATTGCTGGCCGACGAATCTTTGATTGAAATTGTTCATGTCCGCGATGCCGATGCTCAGCCCGGCGCGGTGTATGTAGGCTGCGTCGGCGAGCGCGTCCCACAGTCAGCCGATGTGTTTGTGAATATTGGGCTCGCGCCCCACGGCGTCCTTGAAACGAAGGGCGCTAAGTTTGCATCCGGCCAATGGGTCGCGGTTGAAGTGCTCACGCCCGCACGCGCCGACAAGGGCCCCAAACTGAAATTGTCCAAGAACACGTTCGGCTCTGCTGAAAAGGAACCGGCATTACTAAAACCCGCACCAGATCCCGTGGCTGTTTGGATCGCGCGCTATGGTGAAGCCAACCTTAAAATCATCGTGGCCAAGGTCACCTCCTCAGGCTTCGACGAGATCGAAGAGCAGATTCAGTCGGCGTTAGAACGCACCGTGAGTTTGCCCAGCGGCGGGCGGATCACGATTGAGCCCACCAAAGCGTTGACGGCCATTGATATCGATAGCGGGTCATCGGCGGCCGATGTCGCGAACGCCGAGGCGATTGAGGCCATCTCGCATCACATGAAATTGCGCAATTTGGCGGGGCATATCCTGATCGACCTCATTCCAACTCGCGCCCGTCGCAAGTTTGTCACTCAGCTTGGACAGGCAACCGCAGATGACCCAGCCCAAGTTCAAATCATGGGCCTCACGCCGTCAGGCATGATTGATGTCATCCGTCGCCGGATACGCCCCTCATTGTCCGAGACGCTATGTGACCAGTCGATGGCGCGCGAAAGTGTTGCCTCGGTTGCCTATCGCGCTTTGCGAATGGCGTGTCGCGAACTTATTGCACGCCGCATCGCGACCATCACCTTGCGCATGGCCCCAAGCGTTGCAACACTACTGAACCAACGTCTCGCGCCATGCTTGGACGAGGCTCGCGCCATGGCCAGCGGTGACATTCACATTGAAGCGCGTGCAGATTTTGCCGTCGACCGCGTTGAGGTGGCTTGACGTTACATAAAGCCTGGCGATGATATTGCGCATGAGCCGGCCGCCCGATCACGACAAAACCTCGATACCACCGCGTCCCGCCGGTGTGCGCGTTAGCGCGCCGAAGTGCGTAAGGTGTGGCAAGTCGGTTGAGGCGCGCTTTCGTCCTTTTTGCTCGCAACGCTGCGCGGATATCGATTTAGGCGCCTGGGTCTCGGGCGCATACCGGGTGCCCAGCGATGAACCCCTCAGCGAAGGCGAGACCACTGACATGCCGCAAATCCCCGATCATAATTCTGATCGCTAATTCGTTGACGGCTTGAACAGCCTTTCAAGAAACATAAATCCGACTTGTTGTTGATAGGCGCGGTTCGACTTTTTGCGAAATCCATGGCCTTCGTCCTTGGCCATCACGTACCACGCCTGGCCGCCGTTCTTGTTGATGGCGGCGAGCATTTGCTCAGACTCGCCCACTGGCACGCGCGGGTCGTTAAAGCCTTGAACAATCAACATCGGTTTGGTGATTCGAGAGGCGTTATTTAGCGGCGAGATGCGTTGAAAAAAATTGCGGATTGCGGGGTCACGCTCATCGCCGTATTCGACGCGGCGCAAGTCTTGCCGATAGCCACGCGTGTTGCTTAGGAACGTGATGAAGTTGCTGATACCGACAACGTCGATGCCTCCGGCCAAGCGGTCGTTGTATTTCACCATCGAGGCCAAAACCATAAACCCGCCATATGATCCGCCGTAAACAACCACGCGCTTGGGGTCGAGGTCGGGCTGTGCGCCGATCCAGTCGAGCAGCGCGCCGATGTCTTTCACCGAGTCTTCGCGCAAAATGCCGTTATCAAGTGTGTGGTAGCTTTTGCCGTAGCCGGTTGACCCACGCACGTTGGGCTTAATAACAGCGGCCCCCAACTCGTTGACGAAAGCTTGTGTCTCGGCCACGAAGCTTGCTGTTTCTTGGCCTTCCGGGCCGCCGTGAATTTGGATAATGACCGGAAAAGGGCCGGGTTTAGTTTTTGGTTTGTACACCAGCGCGGGGATTTGCCGTGGAGCACCTTTGACTTTGTCGAAACTCGGATAGCGGACCTTCTGAGCGGCGACAAAAGTTGCGGGGTCAAGGCCGCCGGTTTCGCTCTCGGTCCATCGTGAGACTGTTTGGACCGCGATATCGTAAACATAAACATCGCTGGGGCTGGTGGGCGTGGATAAGCTCAGGGCCAGCCTGTTGCTGTCGGGGCTGAAATCGAACCGCCCGACCTGGCCGTCGGGTAAACGTGGCCCGGCGATCGGTTTCATGGTTTGGGTGTCGAGCAACCGGAGCTGATCGAGGCCGTCGGCGTTCACAACATAGGCCAGCCTCTTTCCATCGGGCGACATTTCAAGAGCGGTCACATCCCAAGGCGTGTCGGCGCTGAGCGTTTGTTCGCGCCCGGTTTTAAGGTTGCGAAAACGCAATTGGGTAAATTCACTGCCATCATCCGATGTGTAAAACAAGCCATCGCCATCGCCGCTAAATTGCGGTGAACCCAATGCGGCCTTACCGCCCAGCGCTTTCACTTCGCGTGTGTTACCCGTGGCAACATCAACCACGAACAAGCGGCTTTCAGACACGGAAATGCTTTGCGTTATCGCGACGTGCTGCCCATTGGACGACCAACTTTCTGGCGACCACGACCCCGCGGCTTCGTACAGCAGCTTGGCCTGCGCAGGCGCGGCAACGTCGGCAATATAGACATCCATATCCCGGCCGTTACGGCGGTTGGATGAAAACATGAATTTGGTGCGATCGGGCGAGAGCACCGGCATGGTATGCCTGGACTTTCCATCGCTCACTAATTGTGTGCGG
The DNA here is from genome assembly GCA_947476925.1 of Rhodospirillaceae bacterium. Lineage (GTDB taxonomy): Bacteria > Pseudomonadota > Alphaproteobacteria > Rhodospirillales > Rhodospirillaceae. The sequence goes on from CANJSF010000042.1 coordinate 14,615, forward strand.
CCCGTGGCAACGTCTTGAATGTAGATTTGAAAGTCTTCACTGCCGCCAACATCACGAATAAACAGCAGCGCTGTTCCGTTTGCGACATAACGCCCCCGACTGACGGGCTCGTCGAAGTACGTGAGCTGACGGCGTGCCCCAAGGGCCGAGCGAACGCTGTGCAATTGTGGTGCTTCGCCAAACCGCGTGGAAATCAGCAACGAAGCGCTGTCAGGATGCCAGTCGGCAAAGCTCGCTGATCGAGTGTTGGCATATTGTTGCAGGCGCTCGGCCAAGGCGGCGGGAACATCGGGTACGTTTTCCGTCACCATGTTGCCGCGCTCGACCCGCAAGCTTGCGGGGGCATTATCGGCGGTTGCTGTTATTGGGCCCGACAGGCCCCCAGCGACGACAAAGCCTGCCAACCAGTTCAATTTCGACATGTTGCACCTCGCCAAAGGGATCGTCATGCCAGGGGCCAAGCCGCCTGACGGGGCCCAAAAGTGGTTCCTAGCCAATAGGTTAGCCCATTTTGTTGGTGTCTGGACAGGGCCCCTAACGCCGTCTATAAAGCGGCCTCTTTGCGGCCATTCGTGCCCAAATGCCCAAGTAGCTCAGTTGGTAGAGCAACGGACTGAAAATCCGTGTGTCGCTGGTTCAATTCCGGCCTTGGGCACCATTTTCCACTAAGCGTTTGATTTCCAACAAAAAGCGGTATTCCGGCGCGGCACATCGCTTGCGACTGTTTTCTCGCGCGGACGCGAACCTTTTGAGTCACCAGTTGAAGGCGATTCAGTATCTGGATGACATCTTTGCAATTGGCGCTGCTGAAATCGTCATCGATATGCTGACGCGGTCGCGTCGTGCGATCAATCGACCACGGATTGAGGTGTTGATGACTTGGCGTAGCCGAATAATTGCGCTGGTTGCGATTGCCATTGGTGCGTGTTCTGATCACAGTCATGCGGGTGCTTTGTCTATTCCGCACCCAGACAGTTCTTCTGCACGGGTCGAATATTTTATCAAGCAACCCCAAGGCTCCGGACCTTGGCCGACGGTCGTGCTGTTGCACGGCCATCAGAACATCTGGTCTCGACCAGGTGGTCTGCAGTTTGTCCAATGGGGTGTATTGGATAAATTTGCAGCTCGCGGCTACCTCGCAGTTTCTGTTTCCTTGCCGGGGTTTGGAAATTCGGACGGGCCTAGGGACTTTGCTGGCCCAAACACACAGCACGCAGTCTCGGCTGTGATCGCTAAACTAAA
>CANJSF010000043.1 GCA_947476925.1 Rhodospirillaceae bacterium
TGGACCATCAATGCCAGCATCGGCATTGAAACCATGGACGAACGCACGCGCCTGACGCTTGATTGCTCCAACTGCTTCGGTGAGGTTTACAACGTGGCCGGTATTTCCGGTTACTCGTTCCTCAGCCCTCCGGGAACGTGGTCGATCAAGCTGAAGACCAAGTTCTAAGCTCGATAAAAATCTTCAACTATTGTGTGAAAAGGCCCGGAGAAATCCGGGCCTTTTTCTTTGCGGTTTTCAGGGAAAAACCGCACCTCGAGTAGGCTTTCGTAACCTCTCTTTAACATCTTGGGGGCATAACGGCTTCAACCGCAAGTTTAAAGAACTTGCATCCGTTGCAGAACCGCAACTCAAAGTAGGAGACCCCGATGAGTGACGTCACACTTGCTACCTCGACACGCACCAACCTTTTGTCGTTGCAACGCACATCGACGCTCATTGGGCGCACCCAGGAGCGTTTGGCTTCGGGCTTAAAGGTCAACAGCGCCATCGATGACGCGTTGGCGTTCTTCAAAGCGCGCAACTTGAATGCCCGCGCCGGCGATTTGAACGCGATCAAGGATCAAATTTCAAACGGCATCAGCACCATCAAAGCAGCGGTGCAGGGCTTAGAGACAATTGAAACAACATTGAAGCAAATGAAAGCCTTGGCGCAGTCGGCCGTCTCGTCGCCGGAAAGCTCCACGCGCGCCAAATTGGCCAGCCAATTCAACGAACTGCGCAGCCAAGTTGACAACATCACCGAAGACTCCAGCTTCAACGGTATCAACTTGCTGAAAAACACCACCGGGGCATTCCAGTCTGGCGCCGATAGCTTGACGGTCCGGTTTAACGAACGCACGACGGCAAATGCGATCAACCAATTGGTCGTCAGCGGTTTGAACACCTCCGACTTTAATACGATTACGGCGCGCTCTGCCGTTGCCACGGGTACGGCGGGCAACACCACGGTCTGGGGCCAAACGGGCACCGCGGCCATTACGGCCATCAACACGGCCATCCGCGCCATCGACTCTGCCTTGGTGACCGTCCGCCAGTCCGCCCAATCGCTGGGTACCAATTCGTCGATGTTGGAAATTCGTCGTCAGTTCACCGAGAACCTTGTGAATACACTCAATGGCGGTGCATCGCAGTTGGTCAACGCCGACTTGAACGAAGAATCAGCCAACTTGCTGTCACTGCAAACACGCCAACAGTTGGGTACAATCTCGCTGGGTATTGCGCAGCAATCCGAACAATCGGTCTTGCGTTTGTTCTAATCTCTATCAAAATCGATTTCATAAAGAGGCCCGGCGAAAGCTGGGCCTTTTTTTTTTGGCTTTCGTATTGCCTTTACCAAGCCCGCTTTTTAAACAGGGCCTTGATAGCCGTGGCTGTCAGAAGTTGAATGACTCAATAAAGTCAAAGGTGGGTTGAAGATGAATATACGTAGCAAAATATTGGCTGCATTGGGGTTCTTAGCTGCGGTCAGCACCGTTGGCGGTGTCTTTACGTATATTTCGGCGAAGCAAGAGCAGTCCGATTTGGCCGAGGTGAGTGGCCGATTTGAGACGTCAGTTTCGCGATCGGCTGGCTTGGCCGTTTTAACCAAAAATCTGCAGATTAACGTGATCCAGGTTCAGCAATTTTTGACTGACATCAGCGCAACGCGTGGGCTTGATGGGCTTGATGACGGCGCTCAAGAGGCAGCCGCACAGGCTTCAGAGTTTCAGTCCAATCTGGCAAAGGCCAAAGAGCTAAGTAAGAAACTTGGAACCAAAGAGATTTCGCGCGCGCTTGACGATGCTGGTGCAGCATTTCCGAACTTTTATAACACGGGCAAGAAGATGTCCGAAGCGTATGTTCGCGGTGGCCCAGCCGAGGGCAACAAGATGATGGCGCAGTTCGATGGCGACAGCGAAAAGCTGGGCGATGCCATGGACAAGCTGACCAAACTTTCGGAAGACACGCTGGATAGTTCTATTTCAGAGATCCAGACGGGATTAGGCGCTGTCGATGGTGCAGCGCGCAACCTATTGCTGGTCACGATGATTGTCGGGTCGATTTCGGTCCTAGCGTGCATTGCGATTGCTGCTTTAGTGCAAACCGATGTCTTGAAGCCGTTGCAGGCGGTTACAGACTCGATGGGCCAGTTAGCAGCAGGGCAACTTGATATTGACCTTGCGGCCGCGTCTCGCCGTGATGAAATCGGAGCTATGGCTCAGGCGCTCACGGTCTTTAAGGACGGGCTGCGCGAAACTGAACGTATGCGTGCAGATCAAGCCCAGCAAAAGGCTCGCATGGAAAGCGACCGCCAAGCAGCGACAGTTAAATTAGCTAATGAATTTGAGTCTGCCGTCGGGTCGGTGACACGCGCTGTCGCGACCGCGGCCACGAAGTTGCGGGGGTCAGCCGAGTCGATGTCGGCGCGTGCGCAGCTATCAACTAAGCAGTCCACGGACGCCAATCAAGTCTCGGCCCACGTGACGGAAAGTGTGTCGGGCGTCTCGCAAGCGGCAGAGCAGCTCACGCTGGCAGTGCAGGAAATCTCGCGTGAAATCGCGCAGTCGACAACGCTGACAGGTTCGGCTGTCGAGGCGGCCAATGCGACAACACTTAAAGTTAATCAGCTCGCTGACGCGGCTCAGCAAATCAATGATGTGGTTGAGATGATCAGCGGAATAGCCAGTCAGACAAACCTGCTGGCTCTGAATGCAACCATCGAGGCCGCGCGCGCCGGTGAAGCCGGTAAAGGGTTTGCTGTTGTCGCCAGTGAAGTAAAAATGCTGGCAACACAGACAGCAAAAGCGACGGGCGATATTGGTGCCGAGATTGCGAATATTCAAAAAGTCACCCGTGAGTGTGTCGACGCGATAAAAGTTATCAGCGAGAAAATTACACAACTGAGTTCTGTCTCGGGCATGATTGCAGCCGCCGTTGAAGAACAAACCGCATCAACCCATGAAATTTCGCGTAGTGTTCAGGAAGCGGCACGTGGATCAAGCGAAGTGTCCGAGAATATTGCCGACGTGGCTCGTGCAACAGAGGCGACGGGGGCCTCGGCTCGCGAGGTGCTGGATGCTGCAGCTGACCTGTCACACCAAGCCGAATTGCTGAACGCTCAAATGGCGTCGTTCTTGTCGGGGATTCGAAAAGGATAGCCAGTAAACGCCGCGTCGTTTACGGGTTATCCCAACTGACCAAGCCAGAATAGGCCGTGAGCAACACCAGCGCGCCGAAGCCGATGCGGTACCAGGCGAAAGCCACAAATGTGTGCGTCGAGATAAATCGCAACAACGCCCGAATGGCGATGAGGGCGGCGATAAACGACACCACAAAGCCAACGGCAAACACACCTGCGTCGCCCGCGTCTAAACTATCGCGGGCTTTGTAAAGGCTATACAGCGACGCCGCACCCAGCGTTGGGATTCCGAGGAAGAATGAAAACTCCGTGGCGGCTTTGCGCGACAAGCCCAGGAACAAACCGCCGATAATTGTAGCCCCGGCGCGCGACGTGCCCGGAATCAGCGCCAAGCATTGTGCCAAGCCAATCATCAGCGCGTGCTTGAGCGTCAGATCATCAACCGTGGCGACTTGAACAGTATGTGTGCGTTTCTCGGCCCACAAAATAATCACACCGCCGACGATGAACGCCAGCGCTACCGGCACGGCGGCAAAGAGGGCGTGCTTTATCGCTGAGCTAAACAGCAACCCCAACAACGCTGCTGGAAAAAACGCAATCACCAACGCGATGAACAAATTGCGTTGTGGGCCGGGTTTGGCTGCGCCCACAACGGTATCCACCAACTTCACGCGGTAGTTCCACACCACGGCCAGCATTGCACCCAGTTGGATGAAGATCTCGTAGATGTCACGCTTGGGCTTATCGAGGAAGTCTAACAGATCACCGGCCAGAATAAGGTGCCCGGTGCTGGAAATGGGCAGGAACTCGGTCACGCCCTCGACAATGCCCATCACCACTGATTTTAAAATTAAGACAAGGTCCATGGGGCATTCCATAAGGTGGTTGGGACGGGTTAAATGTCACAATTGTATTGCCGGGCGCAATGGATTTATCCCACTCTTGGGGAGGATTTGAAGTTGGGGGGCGGCGATGTCATCGGATTTTATCAACGACCTGATGAGCAACCGGCGCGAGGCGCTGAGTGGCATTGCTGCAGTCATGCTGGCGGGCGCAGCGCAGGCTGCAGATATGAAGCCTGCGACTAAAAAGGGTGGGCTGGATTTCAGCAACCCGGTCGATAACCTGTATGCCTTCGGCAAAATTAACTCCGGTTACGGCGAGCCGTTGATTGGCGCCTATCACGGCATTCAATATGCGCGCATCGGCAACCAACGTCTGATCCCGTTGTTTGGCTATTGTGGCACGGGGGCGGCCATGGCCGAGTTCGACCCCGTGGCAGGAACACTGAAACGCAAAAGTCGCGAGACGGCGTTTTTTACCGATCTGCGCACCGGCGAGCCGTTAGAGACGTGGAAGAACCCCTTCACCGAAGAAACGGTCGAGGTCTATCACTTTTATAACCCGTCGCTGGCCAGCACCATCGGCACACAAATGGCCCCCATCGTGTTGGGCACGGCCAATGATTCACCGACATTGTTCAATCAGGGTACGGTGTTTCCGGCTGACAACGGCAAGGTGCCGTTTCAAATGCCGTTCATGCAGGTGGGCGAGGATGACATTTTAATGTCGTGGGATTACACGCACGACTACACCAACCCCGTCGACCCCAAGGGCTGGCCCAAGGCCTCGGTGGGGCCGCGCGTCTCGCCGTCTGAGCACTTCACGTATTATGTGTCCAAGCGCGAGTTGGAAGACCGCAGTTTGCCGACGGTGCGCGCACGCGCGGGCTTCTCGCGTCAGTCAAATTGGTGGCCCTGGATGCGTATGGGCGGCAGCAAATACCAAGACGGCATCATGATCAGTCGCATGTTCAGTCACAAAGGGCTGAAGGGCACGGCGGAGGTTCATCCCAAAATTCTGAAGTACCTGGAAAAACATGCGCCGCAATACCTGGAAGCGCCCAAGGACTTCACCACGCGCAACGACCGCATTGATGTGCAGAAGGCCTACATTCAAGACATTCCGCCCGAAGTGGCGGACTATGAGTGGAAGCAAAAGCGCAAGTCGGACGCCGACAAACCACCCACGGGGTCGGGTGCAAGGGTGTAGCCGCGTGCAAAAGGTAGGGACGCGACCCTTGAGCCAATGACCAAGTTCATCTCCTTCGACAGCGCACCCAAGGTTCGCATCGCTACGGCGGTGCTGCTGATGTTGGGCGCGTTCTGTTTGGTGCTGATCAGCGGTTTGGTGCTGGCTTACCGCGCGACACAGGGCAACATGGTCGAGGTTGCGGCGCGTGCGCTGTTTGTCTCGCGCGAGCAAACGGTGGTAGCGCGGCTGGGCGAGTTGTTTGCGGTGCCCACCGTCGCGGCGCTGAGTTTGGCCGCGTCCAGCAGCACAATTGACGGCGACATCACGACCCAAGAAGACGTGATGTTAACCCTGCACCGCACATACCCACAAATTGCCAACATCAAAATTGGCAGCCAGTCGGGCCTGTATTTTACAACGAATCGCATTACCCGACCGCCTGATACGCGCTACTACGTGCCGCCAGCCGATGCTGAAATTGCCATCGTTACCGTTACGCCGAAAGCGCCGGGCGAAGCAACGCAAACGGTGAAGTTTCGCAATGGCACCTATGAATCCACCGGCGAGCCATTGGACAGCGCGTCCACCACCGATGTTCAAAAGCTTGAGTGGTATAACTTGGGGCGTCGCACGGTTGGGGCCGTGGCCTGGAGTAGCGGCGTTGTCTCGGGGCGCGTGGGCCCCCGCATTACGTTTGTCAGCGGCTACGAAGGCAGCGTGCCGGGCACCATTGGCATCGACGTCGGGCATGACCAAATCTCGCGCGCCTTGATTTCGGCAGCACAGTCGGTCGATGAACACATCGTTGTGTTTGATGTCGATGGTCTGTGCTTTGGAACCAGCTCGGCAAAGCTCGACGAGGCCGAGATTGATGCGGCCGAGCAAAGCAAAGAAAGTTTGTGCCGCGACGATTTAGCCCAAGACATCTTCGACGGTTACAAAACAGACGGAGCGTTCTCCGGCCACAGCCTCACATCGGGGGGGGCGGGAATACTATGCCACGGTGATGCCGTTGGAGTTTCGTGGGTCGGGCGCAGGGCAAAAGTTGCTGATCGGCATTGCCACGCCGATGGACGTTCTTGAGAAGCCGCTCCGCGATAACCTGCAAATCGCACTTATCGTCATCAGTGTGGCGATGCTGTTGGCCGTGCCGGTTTTGTTGGTATATGCGCGCCGCTTTGCCAGGCCCATTCATTCCCTCCGCACGACCATCGACAGCACCTTAGAACTCGACTTTTCCGCCCATTCAAAATCAAGCTCGTCGATCATCGAAATCCAAGGTTTGATTGATCGCTTTCGGACGGTGAGGGGCGCGTTTCGCGATATCTGCCGCTTTGTGCCCGAAGCGCATGTGCGGCGCATTATCTCGACCGGGTCGGCCCATGTCTTCGGCGAACGGCGCGAAGTGTCGCTGTTGATGACGGACGTGACCGACTTCACCACCATCTCCGAGCAACTTGAGCCCGAGCGTCTGCTGAAAGACATGACCGCCTATTTCACGGCCATGACGCAGGAAATTTTAGCGCGCGGCGGAACCGTCGATAAATATGTGGGCGATGCGATTTTTAGCTTCTGGAATGGCATGGGCGATCAACCCCAGCATCCCGAGGCGTGCTGCCGTGCGGGCTTGCGCGTGTTGCGGGCCAGCAAAGCATTAGAGGCCGCCTGGAGCGCGCAAAACAAGTGGCCCTGGAAAACGCGCGTAGGCTTGCATTGCGCCGAAGCCGTGGTGGGCAATATCGGCAGCGAACAGCGCATTGATTTCACGGTGATCGGTGCCGCCGTCAATCTGTCCTCGCGCATTGAAGGGCTGAACAAGTTTTACGGCACCGACATTCTGGCCACCGACCAAATGCGCCAACGCAGCGGCAATAATTTTCTGTTCCGGGTCATCGACGTGGTGATGCCCAAGGGCACCCTTGATGTGACGACCATCCACGAACTGATGGGTTGCCTGGATGAACCTGAATTGCGCCCCAGTGCGGCCGACATCGATTTTGTCGCAGCGTGGGACCGGGCGTATGCAATGTACCGTCAGCGTGATTGGGCCGAGGCGTTGAAGGCCTTCGAGCAACTGGCAGCCTTACGGCCCCATGATGCGCCCGCACAGCTTTATGTGGCGCGCTGCAAAAACCTAGCCGCCAACCCGCCCGGTATTCAATGGGATTTTGTCGAACGGTTTAATTCGAAGTAGGTGCCGCTTCGACCGGCGCAATTCCGGCAGAGCGTTCCACATCGGCCAGCGCGCGCAATGTGCCGGCCACGACTTGCGTGTGTTGTTCGGCTTCGGTGATGCCGGGCGCCCAGTCTTCTTTGTAGCCGCCGCCGCTGAACGAACCGAAATACATATGGATGCCCGTGGGAATGGGCACCCACTGGCTGTTGGCCGGGAAAAGATGACGCTGGCGCGTAAATGTTTCCGGCGGCGCTTTGTCGGGTGTGGCGCGATGAATGTTCCACACGGGTTTTTCGTAGTCGCTTAAAGCGGCGAATGCGGCTGGAAAAGAATCCCAAATCACCACGCCGTCTAAGGCCGCGCGGTTTTGTGACGCAAACGCGGCAGCCGCCGTGCCGCCGACCGAGTGCCCCATAATCACCCAGTGTTTCATGTCGGGGTTGGCGGCCAAAACCTTGGCGGCGCTGTCGATGCCCAGAATGGCCAACTCAAAGGGCATGGGCACAGCAATCACGCGGTACCCCGCCGCCGCCAGCGGCTTTAAGGTTGGCGCATAGCCGCGCAAATCGGTATAGGCGCCGGGATAAAAAATCAGGCCCATGCGTTCTGTGACATGCGTGGGCCGGAACGTGAGGTAGGTATTGTACTCGACCTTCACATCGGCATCGGACACGGACGCCGCCATAGCCAAGGGCGATGCATCGGCATGGCGCGCGGCTTTTTGTTGCAGCATCACCCCGTATGACCCCACGACGAGGGCCGCCACAATGCCGATTGTCCACTTCACCCAACGCTTCATGGTTATGCCTTTTGACTTGCCGCAGGTTTGATGTCGTTGATGCCCCAAAACTCAAGCTCGCGCTCGAAGGTCCACAGGGGGTGAACACGGTTCAGGTCGGCCAAGTCCTCTTGGCAGGCGAAGTCGTAGCCGTTGCCCTTATCGTTGTACCACTCGGCATACCGCAGTGGATAAACCACTTCCTCGGAAATGCGGCTGAGTATTTTCATCAGCCACAGCGGAAATTGGCGGTATTTAAATTTGGTGCCGTGACGGTTGCAGCGCTCGGCGATTTCAACAAGCTGATGGCCGGTCACCGCACTTGAGGCCAGCGATAAGTTTTCGTTGTTAAAAACTTCGGGGTACTCAAAGCATGTGCCCACCCATTTTCCGATATCGCGCACGTCAACCCAGTTCACCAAAAAGTCCGGGTCGGTAATGCCGGGAATGTTATTCTCGGTGATCATGTTGCGCGACAGCGCCCCGCTGCCCCGGAAGTGCGCTTGGGCCGTATAGTCCACACGGTGCATGGCGTAATAATACGCGGGCCGGTAAATGCACGTCACGTTGACGCCTTGGCCCCGCAGAAAATCCGACAGGCGCAATTTCTGATCGATCCACCACGGAATGGGCGGCGCGTCATCGGCAATGCCCGTGACTTTATCGGTGGGGAAAATGAGGGTGATGACTTGCTGCACCGAGGGGTTGGCCCGCAGCGCTTCAAGTGCGGCTTGCACTTGGCGCATCACCACCGGTCGCCCGCCCACGGGGTCGTTGCCGTGGTTGGTGATTTTACCGGCCATGCTGGTGTTGGCCGTGTTGTACAGCACCACGCCGGTACAGCCCTTAAACGCTTGTGTCAGCTTCTCGGCTGAATTCATATCCACGCCCGATTGCAGCGTCAGCAGCCCCGGGCTTTCGGTGTCGGCTTTTTTCAGCAGTGCTTCCAGGCGCGCAGCCGCTTGCGTGCCCGGCGTGCGATAAAGCGCGCGCACTTTAAAACGCCGCGTGGCCACCAGCTCCTCGACAATCGCGTAACACTCCCAGCCGGTGGCACAGGTGACCGCAATGGTGGGCAGCTCGGATGTTGCAGGCGAGGGGCTGGCGTCGCGCTCGGCCTTGCGTGCCAGCAACGCGTCCACCAGGCGCTTGTTGTTGGCTTTTATGGCTTGCTGGGCAAGCTTCACGGCCGTGTCACGGTTCATGGTCATAAGCCTATGTCTACGAAGTCGGCCCGATCAAACCGGGCAGGCCCCGCTAAATCAAGCCGCACGCAACCACCTAACCCCTGCGTGGCCAATAAAGTGCGTTGAAATATGCTAAGCGCATGGTTTCATGCCCAGGATCGATTGGACGCCGCGCGATCTGCTGGGCAAAACGACAACGTGAACATCAAACAAAGTAGCCATGCGCACAGAAATCACACATGTCGATACTGAAACGTTGCCATGGATGTGGGCCGACAACGGCAGCACCGCAACCAAGATTCTGAGTACCGACCCCACGACCAGCGATCGCACCGTGCTGCTGCGTTCAGCGCCGCGCGCAGAAACGGAATCAAGCCGGCGACGGGCGCACTTTCACACCGGCACGGAAGAGTTTTTGACGTTAGGGCCCGACTTCACGTTCGATAACGATATTTGGTTGCCGCGACGGTCTTACGTTTTTCTGCCTGCGGGATGCGTTCATGGCACCGATGTGCGCGTCCCAAATGGCTATGTGATGTATTTGCGCACAACCGGCGACGTGACGCCGGTTTTTCAAGATGCTCAGTCACATTCACAAGCACCGTCATTGCCCGACACACAAAAACCTGGCGCGATAGTGAGTGTTGCCGACAATCGTGCTGCACCGGCGTTGCCGTCACACGCACCATCACGTTTGATTGCGCTGGCACGTGACGACGCGCAGCCGCAGACAGTTGATGTCGGTTGTGGCTTCGAGCTGTTCGTCGTCGACGGCAAGTTCGTGACCGCTGACGGCAGAACATTCTGCGGCAGTAGTTACGCTTGCCTGCCGTCGGAAACTCAGTTGATCATCGACCAGGTGCTGGACAGCACTGTGATCATGATTAGCCCGATCTTGCCCAAAGTTTGATCAGGCGCGTGGCGATTGGTTTGTGGCCGATGGGTATTGGTCGCAAGCCCATCACCGAGAATTGGCCTGGGCGAAGGGTTGCGTCGGCGCATCATCGCCGGTGGTGATGGTTGTGCCGGGCGCCATAGCCGCGGTTGCCACCGCCTTCAAATAGTCCACCGTTGCCAGGTGACAATAGCTTTGGCCCTTCAAGAACTCCGGCAGCAAGGGCGTGTACCAACTCTCCGGGTCTTGATACAGGCCCGGTGAGCTGACGTGAATGGTTCCGTCGGCGGCGCGATAGATGGTGCGGAAATCATTGAGATACGCTTGGCCGGTGACGAACGGCGCATCGCGATCGACGATAAACGCGCTTAGTCGCGCCGCAGCCTCGGCTTGACCTTCGCTGGTCAATTCATCAATGGCCTGCTTTTGCATCATCAGCGCCATGTCGGGGCAGAACAGTTGTCGCCCGGCGGCTTGTGCGCCATAGACCTCGCGCAGGTGCGCGGCTGTTTTCATTTTGCACGACGCCACGATCGGCATTTGTTTGTCGTACGTGACGACTTGAAAAATCTTCAGGGGCTTGATGGCGGGCTTCGAATGTCGGTACGAAGGCATGTCGGCAAAAATGGTGTTCTCGCCAACCATCTCGGTCGCTGCCAGTTTTTGCTGAACAACAATGCAAAACTGCGGTGAGGTTGCGGCGGGAAGGGGTGCTTCTGCCGCGCACAGGGATGACGCGGCGAGCATGCCAGACATCGACAAGATTGAGGTTCCAAACGCCGATTTCTGAACCATGCTCCCCCCGGAAAATGACGGCCAGCTTATGGTGAGCGACAGCCTGCGACGAGCCGAGATCTGCGACTGACCGCACGTTAGCCTTTTCGCCACAGCCCTTGCCAGGAGGGCCTTGGCACGCCATATAGGCTGTGCAAACGCCGTTCCTGCCAAAGTGGCCCGGCGCTCTTCACTCACAATTTGATTTAAGCCCAGTTGACCAAGCAACGGGCGCGACGTGGTGGCAACATCACCGGCGCTGTTCTCGTGCTTTGGTCGATGCTCGGCGATGCGCGTGGACCTGAGGGTTTCTAGTACGTGAACCCTTTTTACCGCGCCGTCGCCGGGCGTTACTCTTTGCATCAGTCGGTGTCGGGAGCATTCCACGACGGAGCTCTTCTCATGAGCGATAGACCTCACAGCGCTGCACTCATGAAGACACGCAGATCATGATCCAAATTCGCGAATTCATCACCTCGGGCGGCAAAACCCTGAACGATGCTGATCTGATGACGTTGATAAAAGCACGAATGCCGAAAACCGTCGCCGGTGATCAGCGCGGGTGGTTGCGACAACTCGAGCTATCGTTAGATGGCTATGGCGGCGCACCGCAACTGCTGGCAACCCAGCGGGTAAGGGTGGCTTTGAAAGACATCGATGCGCTACTGGATGTTTCCGCATTCACCGCCCAAGACTGACCCCACACGTCACGAATTGCTGCGCTGCAACGTAACGCCCTGGGCGTTCTCACAAACGCGCGAGCACCCGGTTTTAGGGCGTTGCCTGCCTTGTCTTTGGCCTGGCCGCGACTACGTCAATAAGGTGGCCGCACTGTTGCGGCGTGGCAAAACAGCGGAGGTCGACGATGACGCAGAATACGCACACGGTTTCATTAATGGCCAAACACGCAGCCCTCGAGGTTCAATTGCGCGACGAGCAAACGCGCGTGAAGCCCGACGGACTTGTGGTCCGTCAGCTCAAACGCCAAAAACTGCGCATTAAAGATGCGCTCAAGCGCCTGGTGGCCCAACGCCACAGGCCGATGGGGCAGGCCATGCAGAACGGCTGAGGCCGGCCGTCGATTTGCCAAATAATCGGCAAAATACAATAATATCAATAGGTTAACGGAAAATCTGGGATAGCTCGGCTGGTCGCAGCCGAGCTATTAACCTTTTCAACTCTTTCTTAAGCCCTCGAAGGCAAAGTGGAGCCTCGGCCATTCCCGCATGGCCGGGGCCGCGCGAGGTGTGTCACCCGCGCCGTCAGCCGCACCAAACAAGATCCGGATGCTTAAATTCGGGCGAAAAAATGGGGTGAGGCGAGGATCGAAGCGGAACTGATGTTGCTGCCCGCGCAAGCATTCATGTCTTGCTGCTGGGTCGTGCTTCTTGGTTTCGCGCGACGAGAATGTTCGATCACTTTGCATGAGGGACTATTGGCCATGACCCAACATCAATCACCAAAACGTGCTGTAGGCACTGCGCGCCAACGTTGGCTGACAGCCACAGCACTGACGTTGCTTTGGGTGATCGCACCTGATGTTGCATTTTCCCAGGGCCGCACAGCGCCCAATGCGCAAGCCCCGGCGGCGCAAGCCGACCCGATGGCGCAAATTCAACAGATGCAGCGCCAGATGGAACAGCTCCAGCGCCAAATTCAGCAAATGCAAGGCGCACAAGGCGGTGCTGCCCCCGCACAACCGCGCGCCGCTGCGCCTCAGCCTGTTATGGCCCCCCAACCGATGCCGGCTAAAAAAATGGCAGCACCGGGCAAAGCGCGCGGCAAAAAAGCCGCGCAGAAAAAACCAGCCACCGTCACGGTGCTGAAGCCTAAGCATTTGCAACAGCGCAACATCACGAAAACGCGCGCATTGGCGTCGTCAGTGCCCAGCATGATTGCGACCAGCGGCCCAGGTGTGGGCACGTCCAACAGCTACTTCATTCGCGGCGTCGGCAATACCGAAACCATCGGCACCGCCGATCCTGCCGTCGGCACGTATGTCGATGATATTTTTGTCTCGCGCCAAAGCTTCAACAACTTTGCGTTCTTCGATATGGACAGCATCGAAATTGCCCGTGGTCCCCAGGGAACGGCAGGTGGCCGCAACGTCGACGGCGGAGCCATCAGCCTGAATTTCCAAAAGCCGCAGAACCGTTTCGGTGGGACGGCTGAAATCGGCTACGGCAAAGACAGCAATAAACAAGTTCGCGCCAGCGTGAACATTCCCATTTCCGACGCGGTGCTGACGTCGCTTGGCGGCTATTTCACCGACGACAGCGGCTATGTGACCAACATCACCAACAAAGACAAATACAACGGCGTGAAAGATTACGGCTTCCGCTTGGCCACCACGCTGCGCCCCGCCGACATGGTGACATGGGATGTCGGCATCAACCACATGCACAGTAACGAGCTGAACGCGCTGAACTTTAAATGCAAAATGTTCAGCACCACATTCCGCACACCGGGCGCACCGGCCGACCCCAACTGCCCCAGCCGTTTTGCCATTACAAAGCTGGCGCGCGGCGTTGCGCCATCGGTGAGCAACCTGACGGTTGATAAGCCTGCCGGAGCGATTCCCACCACATTGGCCGGCAACAAAGCCCAGCGCAAAGTGGGCGCGCCTGCGGGTTTAACGCTGGTGTCGTCGAACGTCGCGCTTGAGATCGGCGAGGCGACCACTTTCAACTTCATCACCGGTTACATCGATTCCCGTGGGGCATCGAACTTTGACTTGCTCGATGGTCGTGTGGGGCGCTCGTTGGCCACACCGGCACCGGCAACATCGGTTATTGCCATGGCACCCAACGGTGCCAATGTGCTGAATTCGAAAACCACCAACACCACCTGGTCGCAGGAGTTCCGCGCCAGCGGCGACTTCCTGAACGGCGCCATTACCTATGTGGGCGGCCTGTACTATGCGCGCGAAGCCAACCGCACCGATGCGGCCGAAATTGTGCTTAATTCCGTTGTCGCTGATCGCCTGATCAAAAACAAAAACCGCCAGTATGCCGGTTACTTTGAATCTGACCTGCACGTCACGCAGAACTTCACCACGACGTTGGGGATGCGCTACACCATCGACCAAAAGCGCCTGACGCTGATTGATCAGCGCGATGGCAATGCCTCGCCCTTCTTCCTGGGTGTGTTTCGTCCCGACTTGCGCTTAACCACAGCCAACTTGGTGGCGGCCGGTTTGGCCGATCGCCTGAAAGCCAAAAAGTGGACGCCGCGCTTGGCCTTTAGCTATGCCGCAACGCCTGACGCTTTGATGTACATCTCGGCCACACGCGGCTTCCGCGCCGGTGGTTGGAATGCACGCGCCACCGAAGTGAGCTCGTTCAATGCCTACAACCCCGAAAAAGTGTGGACCTACGAAGCCGGTGCCAAAAGCGCATGGTTGGATGACAGTATTCACGCCAACGTCGCGCTGTTTAGCACCAGCATCAGTAACTTCCAGGTCAACTCGTTCTTTACGGGTGCGGCCGGCACGCCCACCTACACAGCGGGCAACGTCGGGAGTTTCTCCAACAGCGGTTTAGAAACCGAGTTGGAATTGCAACCCATCGAAGCGCTGACGCTGTACGGCAACTTCACCTACCAAAAAGCCAAATACAGCAAGGCCGCGCCCTTCATTACGACCCTGGCCAATACGTGCCTTGCCGCACGTGGGGCCAATACGCCGGGAACAGGCGTGTGCGGTGCGACCATCGTGACACCCGCTGGCCTCATTGCTTCGCCCGTGGCCACGCCCAAGCTGTCGGGCGTGACTGGGGCGTCGTTTGATATGAACTCGGGCTTTGGCGTGATTGTGGTGCCCGCGCTGAACATCAGCTACCAGGGCCGTTGGCAAAACGCGCCGGCCAATGTCAGCTACTACGCCACCGCCGTGAACGCCGTGACCACCACACCCAACGCCACGGGCGGCAGCGGGTTTATTGCAGGCTCGCGCACCGGCAGTGTGTTTTTGTTCAACGCCAGCTTGGGCTTTGAAACCGAAAACCGCGCCTGGCGTGCCGCACTGGAATGCGACAACTGCCTGAACAAATCCTATTCCACATCGTCGTTGGGCGGCTATTCGTTCCTCAACGAGCCGATGAAATGGAACTTCAAAGTGAAGACCAGCTTCTAGACTGGTGATCACGCGACACTCAAA
>CANJSF010000044.1 GCA_947476925.1 Rhodospirillaceae bacterium
CCGCCACTGCCAAGCCGCCTTCAACTTGACGCAGAACAACCAAAATCTGTGAATCCGTAAATCTGCTCTTCCTCATCAGAATCTCCTCGATGCTGTTGCCGAGAAAATTCTACCTTCAAATACCGCTAGTCCAGGGGAGGATTACCGGATCGGCATTGCCTGTCCTGCGGATACACCTATGCATTTTAAGTATCTGATTTAATGAAATAAAATGGCCATACTCGCCAGAGACAGCTTACTTACGACGAATGTATAATCGTAGGAGTTAGGTTTGGAGCAATTGGATGTCTGGTAGGCGTCTTTTAATGTTTTGCTTGGCGATGCCGCTCGCGCTGGCGTTATACAACGGCATACGTGGCTCGATTTGGGCGCCCGACCTCGGGCCAATTAAAACTTTCCTGATGTTCGCCTCGTGCAGCGTGCCGCTTTGGGCGATCAGCGGGGGCGTGGCCTATGTCCTCCTTCAAATCGTCCGCAAAACCAATGGGCATCCAATTCTGGCCTTGGCCGGGAGCGCGATCTTTGCTGTGCCATTAAGTTACGTCCTTATTCTGCTTTTTATCATCTTTTTCAGCGCCTCGTTTCCAGGTCTTGAGCACACGCTTGAGCCTGATGGACGCGCACTGGTTGGGGGCTTTGCCGGTTATGTTTCAGGAGCGACCGGCTTGATGATCATACCGCTTTGGGGAATCGCGCATTGGCTATACGAGGCCGCAACTGGCGAGGTCGTCTTTTTTCGAGGCTTCATCAAGGCGGTTGACGCCTCACCTCGTTCGACTCTGGAATCTCTTGATGGTGCGCCGCGTCCGGATCCTGAGTTTGTCAAAAAGCTTCGGCCTGAGCTCGGGCGCAGCATTCTTGCGCTTGAGGCGCAGGAACATTACATCAAGGTTCACACGGACCATGGTCATGAATTGATCCACTATCGTTTCGGCGACGCGGTTCAGCAACTGACCGGTACGCCCGGTTTGCAAGTCCATCGTTCATACTGGGTCGCCGAGGATGCGGTGGTCGCGATTGAGCCCGTCGGAAAAAGTTATCGATTGACGCTGCGCAATGGATTGGCGGTTCCGGTCAGCCTGTCGTACCGCGGTGCGCTACAACAACACCGATTCTTGGCGGCAGCTGTTCGAGAACCGAAGTCGGCCTGACCGTTGAAGCCATAAGACGTCAATCTTGAGCGACAATTCACGGAAAGTGCCTTTACTTCAAACGGCATTCAAGAAAAATGCCAACCAAATCAACAACCTTACTCTTGTGCTGGGTCGTGCCGTCACACTAGTCTTTAATCAATTAAGCCAAGAGCGCCGAAATTCCAGCTGGACTCGGTGTCATCACCATTGGGGGTACGATATGAATCCACGGTCGCGAGCGTTGTTAGGGATCTTCGTTGTAGGTCTAAGTTCAGAGGCTATGGCTCAGCAATCGGGCCAACTCGAAGAAATCGTGGTCACGGCACGCAAGCGTGCAGAGACCATCCAGGAGGCGCCGCTCAGCATCCAAGCATTCACCGCTGGACAGATCGAGCAGCGCGGCATCAACAATTTCGCGGACCTGGCCAAGTTCAGTTCCGGTCTAAACTTCAACTCAGGCACCAATCGCGGTAGCTCGTCTATTACAATCCGCGGCATGAATCAGGTCGGCGCGGTCGGCGACAACCGCCGCGACCTCGTCACAGTGTTCCTTGACGGCGTGCCGCTGGTCGGCGCGCCATCGACTTATGGCGTCGAGGATCTCGAGCGAGTCGAGATCGTGAAAGGCCCACAATCAGCGCTTTTCGGACGCGCCACCTTCGGCGGCGCAATCAGCATGGTCACGACCACGCCTGGCGACGAATTCAAGGCGCAGGTCAGCGCCACGGCCGCCACGCACAGCGACTACCGCGGTTCGATGTCTGTCGAAGGTCCGATTGTCCCGAGTATTCTGTCGGGCCGGTTCTCAATTGCAGCAAACGATTTCAACGGATTTTATAAGAACAGCCTCGGCGGACGGCTCGGTGAGACGAAAGGGCTATTTTACACTGGTGTGTTGAACTTCACGCCAAGCGAGAATTTCGACTTAAAGGTTCGTTACAGCGACCGCAGCGACGAAGACGGTCCTGAGGCAACGCCGCTGATCGCCCGATTCACCGAGCACAACTGCGGACCGTTCCCAGGCTTTCAGACGCGTTCGCTGTTAGGTCTACCCCCTAGCTTTACCACGGTTGGGCAGGCGCGCCGCTCTTATTGCGGGCCACTCAAAGCGCCGTCTGGACCAATCGCCATCAACGTCACTCCACCAGCCAATATTCTTTCCCAAGTGCCCTTGAAGGAAAGCAAAGCTGAGATTGACCATTCTTTGCTTTCGGGAACAGCGAATTACAGCTTCGGCGATGGCCACTCGATCACGGCAGTCGTCAGCACACAAGACTATAGGGTCAGTCGCTTAGCCGACTTCGAGCGCGCGCCTGAAGACCGTTACTGGGCCTACAGTAATATCGAGCAGGAACAAGACTCCTACGAGTTGCGCTTGACCTCGCCAAACGAAAACCGCCTCAAATACATGGTCGGTGTGGCGCGGCTTGAGACCACATACGACACCATCGGCGCGTTCATCAACGGTACGCTTTTCGGTGCCACGCAGGGTGGCCCTGCCAGCCTTGTTTCGCTGAGCCCGGCACGCAACTCGTCGAAAACTGACTCGGTGTTCGGAAGCCTCGGCTACGATATCACCGAGCGACTGAACGTCAGCGTTGAAGCGCGCTATCAGGATGACACGATCGCGAGCGGCATTGGCTTGCCGACGCAGTTCTCCGTCAACACGAAGGCGACCCTTCCGCGCGTCCTTGCGAAGTACAAGGTCTCTGACGAGACCAACGTCTACGCCAACTACGCAAAGGGGAACCAACCCACCCAAGGCTACGCGACGTTCTTCCAGGTCACTCCAGCCCAACAGGCTGTGGCGCTGGCGAACGGCGTCTTGCCGACCGTCCCCGAGGCGAAGGTGGAGAACTACGAGCTTGGCATCAAACACCGCGCGGACGACGGTCGGTGGTACCTCAACGGGTCTGTCTACTACCTCAAGTGGGTGGGGCGCCAAGGTGTGCGGACCGTGCAGGTCGATCTGAATGGAGACGGCATCATCCAGACCGGTGCCGCGCCAGCAGGCGAGACCTTCAATGCCGTACCTTTCGCGGCGGGCGACAGCAATACCAAGGGCATCGAGTTTGACGGCGCGTTCGGGCTCACCGACCAAATCACCATTGGCGGCAGCGCGAGTTACGCTGATACCAAGATCACTAAGGCGCTGAACGAAACTTTGCCGCTGCGCTTCTTCGGCTTGGCAGATGCCAAAGGCTTCAAGTTCGGCCAGGTTGCCCCGTTCACGGGGGCTGTCTACGCCAATTACGAGGCTCCGATTTCCGGTGATCGCAGCTGGTTCGTGCGCAGCGATCTTACGTATCGGGACCGCATGTGGGATAGCATTGCAAACCTTGCTTATGTGCCCGCCCAAGTTCGCGTTGACCTGCGCGGCGGTTTGCGGGCCGACAATTGGGATTTGACGTTATTCGTGAAAAACTTATTTAACGAGAAGACGCTCGAGTCATCCCGTTACAACAGCGACAGCGCGACCGACCCATTCTTCTTCCAACTTGCCGCTTCTGAGGCGGTGCTGCCGAACAAACGGCAGGGCGGCATCACGGTCAGTTATCGCTTCTGATAAAAGGATCGAGACCGATGTGTTAGTGGCCCGCCGTCCTTATTGGGGAGGGCGGGCCATTCCTTTGACGGGGAAGCGAATGCTACGGAATAGGATCATCACAATCCTACTTCGATCGGTCTCCACGCTAGTGCAGGCTGATCAATCCCGCGCGATGGTAAGTAACCACACCATTTCGGAATGAAACCAGCAATGAATATGTCTCCGCTTATATTAGCTACCGCCGCATTTCTTCTTTTTGCGCCGGGTTCGCATGCTGCCGAAGTGCCAGCTGGCATTGCCGACCCCGACAAGGCGCTATCGGACCCAATCTATCACGACCCGGTATTCTGGTGGCGGATGAGTTCGCTGCCCAAGGACGTATTTGAGCCCGATCCCTACTTTTATTGGCCGCCAGCCGTAATTACAGGCGCCCCTGCACCTTTCTTACTGGCTGCAAAAGTTGGCCAAACAACAGTGAACCCCAAAGCATTGGAAGCTGCCAGCGTATGGGCACAGAGCCATGAAAGTTCTGCCCTGATCGTGATTCATCGAGGCAAAGTTCAGTTGGAGCAGTATTGGAAAAAGGTCGTCGCCGATCAGTTGACCAACGGACGGGCGATCACACGTAGTGTCACGCCCATGCTGCTGGGCTTTGCGGTCGCTGATGGCAAACTCAAACTTGATGATCCGATTGGCCAATACATTACCGAGTGGCGAGACGATCTCCGGGGCCAGATCACGGTGCGCCAGCTGGCGCAGAATGTGTCGGGGCTTGAGGTCACCGAGTCTTTGCCGGTGACGCAGGTCTACGGCAACAAAGACCTCTGCTTGGCGTATTGCGGTGACGTGGTGCGGGCCGCGCTGAACTACGACCGCACCAGCCCACCGGGCACGCGGTTCGAAGTGGCTCAGGAAAATACTCAGCTGCTCGCACTCGTGATCGAACGCGCAATGAATGTACCTGTGCAGCAACTGTTGTCGGAACGGGTCTGGAAAAAAATCGGCGCAAGCGACGCAGCCTTTCAGTTCGACCGACCCAATGGCGTAGCGCGCGTCATGTGCTGCATGCGCGCGACACCGCGTGACTGGGCTCGCCTTGGCGTTCTGGTGATGCAGAATGGGCGCTGGAACGGCCAACAGGTTTTGCCCAAAGGTTGGGCGGAAGCTATGGCAACACCATCGTCCCGCAATCCGAACTTCGGGCTGGGCCTTTGGTTGGGTAGTCCATACGTGGCAAGTCGCAGCTATTTCGAGGGGAAACCCGGAGTCATGCCGCAATCGGAGCCGTTCTTGGCCGACGACGTGCGTATGATGGAAGGTGGCGGTTTCCGCACTGTCTATATGGTTCCGTCGCGTGACTTGATGATCTTGCGTCTGGGCCAGCAGGTCAAAGATTGGGACCATGCGGCGCTGGTCAATACCGTCATCCGCGGCATGAAGCGCTAGCGGCGCATCTGTGAATGTGACCCTGCGCTTCGATTGAAGAGCAGCGCACCAATTCTTTGAAAGGGCTTCCGATGTACTCTAGACGTGGTTTTGTGTCATCCGCTGCTGTAGCCGCAACTACGCTGACTGGTGCGCGTTCGGTCGCGGGGAACGATCAAGTTTCTAATTCGCCCGCAGTCCACCAGGTGCGATCCGAGTTTCTGTATTTCGATGATCCGGTGGAGGAATTTCGGGCGCATATGCGCATCGAACGCGACCTTTCTGAGAGAGAGGGGTCAACGATAACTTGGTATCATTGGATGGTTTTTCTGATTCCTGGCGGCCGCCGACCGGAGCCACTGATGCGGTATGAGGGGATCGAATACAGTTATTTCCGTAATCTCGGAAATAATACCTACCGCATACATGCACATAACATCTCTTTCCCGCGTGATCTAAAAACCAACAAGTTCACCGATACTGTCGTCAATCCGATCACTGGCGAGCGCGTTAAGGCGCCAATCTCTCTACTGCTGCACGATCCCGGAACGATCGCTAGTCCGATAGGGTTTCGTAATGTTAATGGCGATGGAACGCCGCAAGAGGTGTATCGCCAATTCCGTATTGAGGATGATCTTATCAAACTTGATAGTGTGCGCAGTGCCCCCGCAGATTGGCCTGCGACTCATATTGAAAATTCATGCCAATGGGTGGGTAAGGACCTATTTGAAGACAAGACGATTACATCTCTTCCTGTCCATTTCTGCGGACACTATGCCTTCGAGTACTACCCGTGGCTCAAGATGCCGAAAGGCAACGGGCACCTGTCTGGATTCTGGGACGGCAAGAAGCTGAACTCACCCCAAGAGATCCCACAAGAAATGCTCAGCAGGCTCGAGCGCGAGTACCCAGAGTTACTGGCGCCCCGTTGGGGAGAGTTCGATAAACCAGTTACATTTAAGATTTGACGCCTAGCACAATTAACTCGAGAGCTATTGTATATGCCGAAGTCCATATCAGTTGAGCGACGTTCTCTTTTAACAGCTGGCACAGCAATCACTGTGGCGGCGGCCACCGAGGCTGTTCTGACCCCGGGCCGTGCATTAGGCATGACAAAACCCGATAAAGCCGCCTCACTGCGCGGGCCAACCTTCGATCTCACAACAGGGCGGGGCAACGTCGATGCGTATCTCAAGTTGACGTCCAATCTTGATATGAAATCCACGCACTACGGCTGGATTGATGGGTATGTGATGGGCATTGCGCCGGGCGGAGCAGTCAGGGATATCTGTGGATTCCGCGGGATCGGGTGCAATCGGCTCCTTCCGTATGACGGACCGGAATACGGATATCGTCGCGTGCTGCGCGAGATTGTATTTTATACTGATCTCAAGACGGGGGAAATTCTTGAAGAAATGGAGAACCCCTTTACCGGCGAAAAAGTTCGCGTGGTCCCGGTCGCTAACAATCCGTTTAATGCAGTGTTCAAAGACGTGTGGCCGGATCCGCCGTCTTACGGCGGGCTCAATGCCGAAAAACCCAAACCAAGGCCGTTCATCCTCAATTGGCAAATGATCGGCGGCAAGTTGATGATGGAGCTTCACGTTCATCTCTACTATCCCAATGCGCTCGATCCGAAGGTATGGGTGCGCGAAAGTTCGGGCCCGATGAATAGGGTCACCGAAACCTTCAATTATTCGTTGTCGCTCGAAGACCTACAGAATCCTGAGTTGACGACCATCGAGAGTACCGGCGTCTGGGGACGGGTGACCCCTTGGCTCCCGTGGATGCTTATGGGGCAGGCCGATGGCCATTGTCTCTACAACTGCAATTTTGCGTCTGTGAAGCGTCTCGAGGACATGCCCGATCAGCGAATTGTCGAGCATATTGCGAAGAAGTATCCGAAATTCCTCGACGCGCCGACGCAATGGGAAGAGCCATCTCTTTCATCACTGGAATGGTATGCCCGCGAGCAGAAGCCTGCACCGGCGCGCGGCGGAGCGTGATTATCCGATTAAGCATTCCAAGAAAAGGCGTCTGTCCCTTTAAATTACGTCGTCCGAGCGTATTCGTGATGTCGCCTCAGATTGTCAGATGGCCCTTTGATTGACACGACGAGAGAGTTCTTCTGCCGTCTCCTTGCGCTCTGAATATCGGTCAACGAGATATTGGGTATTGCCGCGAAGAAGAAGCGTGAATTTGACCAATTCCTCCATTACATCGACAACGCGATCATAGAACGGCGACGGCTTCATGCGGTCGTTGTCATCAAATTCTAAGTACGCCTTGGCAACGGACGATTGGTTTGGAATCGTGAACATACGCATCCATCGCCCCAATACTCGAAGCTGGTTCACGGCATTGAATGATTGGGAGCCGCCACTTACTTCCATAACGGCCAAGGTCTTGCCCTGTGTTGGGCGTGCCGCGCCGAGTGCCAACGGTATCCAATCTATCTGCGCCTTCAAAATCCCGCTCATCGCGCCATGGCGCTCGGGTGAGCACCACACCATTCCTTCGCACCAATTAGCATCTTCGCGGAGTTCATGGACCTTGGGGTGGTCTGCATCTGTAGCGTCTGGCAAAGGCAAGCCATCGGGATGATAGATGCGGGTTTCCGCGCCAAAGTGTTCAAGAAGTCGCGCTGCTTCTTGAGTGAGCAAGCGGCTAAAAGAGCGCTTCCGCACAGACCCATATAGCAACAAGATTCGCGGCGAGTGGTTGACGCCCGACGCGCCCACAAGTTTGCAATTGTCGATCTTCTGAATGCTCTCCTGACTTAAATTGGGAAGCGTGTCGATTGAATCAGCCAACTCTATTTCCCTTTGCGTCAATAAGTAGTTGACCGTCCTCTTTTAGGAACGGCCCTGCTGGTAGGCGATCAAGTATATCAAGTACGACTTCGCTGGGACGGCACAGTCGCACGCCCAAGCTCGTACACACTATTGGGCGATTGACTAAAATCGGTTCGGAGATCATGGAGTCCAAAAGTCTTTCATCAGAGACCCCTGTTTCAAGCAGTCCTAATTCCTGCGCCAGCGACTTAGATTCACGAAGAGCAGTGCGTGGCGTAAGCCTGGCGGCCGAGAAAAGGCCTAAAAGCTGTGCCTTCGTCCAACCCACCTTGAGATACTCTATTATTACCGAGGTGTATCCCGTAGCCTCAACAATTCGGACGACGTTACGAGATGTACCGCATTCCGGGTTATGGTGAATCGCAATTTCAAAGGTTAACGTGACAAAAAGTGCAGAAAAACGCTTACCTGAGTTCCTTGCTCATCCGACGAGGTTTCTGTTCTTCACTGGAAAAGGCGGTGTCGGCAAGACCTCGATTGCGTCAGCGACGGCGTTGGCGCTCGCGGATCGTGGCAAATCAGTACTGTTGGTCAGTACCGATCCGGCTTCCAACCTGGACGAGATTCTAGGCGTCCCGTTGAGCAATCATCCAGTCGTGGTTCCAGGCGCGGTCCGACTCCGGGTTCTGAATATTGATCCCACCGCCGCTGCCGAATCCTATCGTGCCCGAGTTTTGGCTCAGATGGCGCCTGGCGCGACTGACAACGAAAGAAAATCAATCGCAGAGCAATTGTCCGGCTCCTGTACAACCGAAATCGCCGCGTTTGATGAATTTGCAGGACGACTGGCTGACCCAGATTCTCAGCATGACCATATCATCTTCGATACCGCACCGACCGGCCACACCTTACGTCTCCTTAGTCTTCCAAAAGCATGGAGTGGATTTTTGGAAGGCAATGATCGGGGGGCATCCTGTCTCGGCCCTCATTCCGGATTGAAGATGCAGGAAGAGCGGTTCAAAGCTGCGTTCGCGCGACTCAGCGATCCTCTGACCACGACCATCGTCCTCGTTACCCGACCTGAAAACGGCGCTATAGCCGAGGCAGGCCGTACGTCCCTTGAACTGCAGAGCATTGGATTTTCCAATCAACGCCTTGTGGTCAATGGTGTCTTTCAGGCCACAGACCGCGCCGATGTAATTGCCGCATCACTTGAAGATCAGGGCCGCAATGCGCTGTCCAATTTGCCTGAGGTGTTACGCGCCCTTCCACGCGACAACATTCCGCTCCGGCCCAATGAAATGCTCGGTTTGGGCGCGTTAAGGTCACTGTTTACCTTGGAGGGGAGTGATCGGTCGTCGCCGCTGCCTAATATTGTTTCCAAGATCGGCGATGACCTTCCGAGGCTCGATCAATTGATAGATAGTCTCTCCGCCGACAGCCGTGGCCTGATTATGGTTATGGGCAAGGGGGGTGTCGGTAAGACTACAATTGCTTCCGCCATTGCCGTGGGCCTGGTCGAACGCGGCCACTCCGTACATCTCACTACAACCGACCCTGCAGCTCACATCGCGCTGACACTCGCTGGAGATCTTCCCAGCCTTCACGTCGATAAAATCGATCCGAAAGCGGAGACCGAGCGGTATATCGCGAAAATCATGGATAGCAACCGTGAACTCGACGAACAAGGCCAAGCCCTGCTGCGGGAAGACTTGCGCTCCCCCTGTACGGAAGAAGTTGCTGTCTTTCACGCCTTTTCCCGCATTGTTGCGGAAGCGCGTGACGCATTTGTCGTGCTAGATACTGCGCCGACCGGTCACTCATTGCTCCTCATGGACGCTACTGGTGCCTACCATCGACAGATGACGCGGCATGCCGACCCACAAGCATCTACCGGCCGCCTTGTTACGCCAATGATGCGTCTTCAGGACCCGAAATATACCCGTGTTGTATTGGTCACACTGGCGGAGACGACGCCGGTTTCCCAAGCTGCGGCCCTTCAAGACGATCTTCGCCGCGCAAAAATTGAACCCTATGCTTGGATCATCAACAGAAGCCTGCTCGCCGCCGGAACTCATGATCCGCTGCTAAGGCAAAGACTCGTAGGTGAGCGCCAACAGATCGACCGTGTACGGAGCGGTATGGCGAAGATGCTATTCTTCTTGCCCTGGCAGGTTCGTTCGCCCGTCGGATTGGCAGCCCTTCAATCACTGGCTCATCAGCATCTCTTGGAAGGGACCATCACCAAGACCTGAAGCCGATGCAGACTAGTCGGTGCAAAGGAGCAACAGATGCGGTGCGGGGCTACGCCATCGGATAGAGTTTCACGTCAGCATCAAGGTGCCGAGCAACAGCCAATAGACAGCCAAAAGCGACCAAATTAACTGCGGGTACTCGAAGTCAAAGCATTAAAAGTAGCGATAATTCATGCCGTCAATTTTAATTGCTTGTCATTCACCACAAGCCACGAAGTTTCACGACGCATCGCTAATTGATCCCATGGGCTCTCCGAGAGTTGAGGATGATCTCATCAACACCGCTCATTATCGAGCGAACCGGAGGCAAGGGCATATTCCTCAAGATTTGAGCGCATTATCTAGGCGGTCTATTCATGGACCGACAACCGCCGTGACAATAAATCGGATGTGACTCAAGCGCGCCGTGCGCGCATCAAGCACGATGAGTTAATTGCAGGGGAGAGGGTTTTTGCCAAATTAGGTTTCTACATAATCCCGGGGACGGGATTGTGTGGCTGGATGCACTTAGCCAAGGCCGCATTTCCCGGCAGATTATCATCCCAAAATTTGGCGATAATGCGTTGCCCCGTCAGGCCGTTCGTGGCATCGGAGCACAACCACACTGCGGGAGGCACAATCACGTTGCCAGGCAACAGGCCGCCCTCTTTTGCGCGCCGACCGATCTCACCGGCCACGGAACTTTGGGGAATAAACGACGTATCCGACGCGCCACCCGGCAGAAGAATATTGATGTCGACGCCACTCCCCGCTACTTCCTCTGACCAAACTCTATGGGTCAGTTCCAATCCCGCTTTGGATGCCCCGTAAGGTGACAGGCCTTGACCAATCATGGTGGTGAGACTTGTAGATATGGAAAACACCTTGCCGCGCTTACGTTCGATGAAATAGGGCATCACGGCCTTAGTCATATAAAATACACCAATCAAATTAGTCTCGATAATGGTGGCGAAAGCCTCAGGCTCGATTTCATAGAACATCGGACGCCGCACGCTAGCCTCTTTGCGATATTCCGTCGTTCCACGTCCGGCGTTGTTGATTAACACGTCAATCTTGCCAAAAGCCTTGAGCGTGGCAGCCACAGTCGATTGGCAGTCCTGCCATTTTGTCACGTCGGCTTGTAGAGTGACGCAACGGCCTTTGCCCGCTATCGCATCGGCCCGCGCTTGCACGGCTACTAACTGTTCGGGGCTTCGGCTTGCCGTGAGCGCAACCTTAGCGCCAGCTTTCAACAACGCTTCGGCCATGTTCCAGCCGAACCCTCGTCCGCCACCGGTGATGATGACAACACGGTCCTTTAACGAGGGGTGAATATAATTGGGCAATTCGCCTACGGCAGCTAAAGCTGTGCTGCGTGCTTCGGTCACGGCCGTTGCGGCTGCGGCCATTGCGATCACTTCCCGTCTGTTCATGCTTTACCTTTCGGATTTGTCCACATCAGACCATCGAGTGACGATTCATTTATCGTGTGACTTGATGGCAGGAATAATAGCACTGATTCTGACGCATATTAAAGCGTGGGAGGGGACTCTATCATTGGCATCATTACGGTGATACGCCCTGGCGAATTGTGCCATTGGCTACTCTGTTCTCAGGAAGCCGCAACAGTCAGAGCCACTGGTTGGCATCGCCGCCCGATTGCCTGAGCACGGCATTAGAACCAACCGAACATTTAGCCGACATTCACTGGGCAGGCGCTATTGCTATTTGAGCATCTTGCGCGCTGCTGCTATGGAATACTGATCGCGGCTGAGCTAGATTTTTTTACTTGGGATTGATCAATTTTGAGCGCGTATTTTCTTAGATCTTTAGTTTCCATGGGCATTAGTTTGCTTGTTGCCCATGCGGCACATGCTCAGTCTACAACAACGGCTGCATCCTCGGCCACCGGTGACAATGCGGCTGCCCGTGCGCGGGACGCCTTTGGGGAACGTGTCGGCCAGGAGCAGGTCGGTCTCTACAATGAAAATCAAGTGCGTGGCTTTGATTTGGCGACAACTGGGGCTTACCGTCTTGAAGGCCGTTACTTTCTTCGTGAATTTCAACTCCCCGACATGATCCTGGACGGCGTGACTGTCAAAGTCGGCACCAATGCCGCGCGGCTCAAGTATCCTTCGCCGTCCGGCGTGGTCGACTATCGCTTGCGATCAGCTGCGCCCGGCTCACGCTCGCTAAGCGTCCACACCGGAATCAAGGAAAGCAATGCCAAGTTTGTCGAAATGACCGGTGCTTACGGCGACGATACTGGACGATTCAGTATCGCTGGCGGCACAATTGCAACCCGCACACGGTTTGCAAACGAGACCAAGGGCTTTTCCGTTAACGCCGGGGCGGTGCCGCAGTGGCGACCGTCCGAGACCGTCCGCATCCGCGGATTGTTTGCCATTGAACGGGCCGAATACAACGGCGACTTTCAGTTCTCGACGCTTGGGCGATATGTGCCGAAAAAGCCCAAACTTCAAAACTATGGTGTGCCGTGGGCTGACGTGCACCGCACCAGCATCAACACCGGCATTTTAGTCGACGCCGAGCTAACGCCCGAATGGACCGTGACCGCAACGGCTTACTATGCAGATACGCGTCGTTCACCGTCGGAGTTCACCAATGTCGGATTGCTCGCCGATAACCAAACAGCCAGCATTACTTATATTCGCAGCGATCTCGCCCATGGCCGTTCTTTAACCGGTGAGGCAACTGTCGAGCGCGCATTTGAAATCGGCAATTCGGCACACACCTTCAATGCTGCCACGCGGGGCCGGCTGTCGCGGTCCAAGACGATCAGTCGCGCACCTTTTAGTATCGGCATCATCAGTCTGGATAATCCCATTTATCCGGCCGAGCCGACCTTAGCCCCGGCAATCGGAGCTTTGGACTCTGACGTCGACCAGACGATCTTCAGCACTGGCTACAGCGGAATTTACTTCGACCGTCTTGAAATCAAACTGGGGCTGCATCGGTCGATCTATACAAAGACCGTCACTCCGCCCGGCGGCACTTTGACCGCCAGAACCGACCGCAAGACACTGTATGACGCCTCGGCGATTTTTGCACTGACGAAAACCACCGCCGTGTTTGCCAATACGGTCAAGGGTGTGGAAGAAAGCGGCACAGCGCCTCAGAATTCGGTCAACCGGTTTGCGGTATTGCCGCCGGTGGTGGCGCGCGAGTACGAAATCGGTGTTCGCCAAGAACTAACTAAAACCTTGGGCCTTAATGTTTCAGGTTTCGATACAACCAAGTTGATCGCAGGGCTTGATCCGGTGGGCGTTTTTGCGCTGGTCGGCAAGGTTCGCCATCGCGGCGTCGAAGCCTCGTTGACCGGCAAAGTAATTGACGGCACATCGGTTGTGTTGGGGGCTATGGCGATCGAGCCTAAACTCTCGAGCCCTTTGGTCAATGCGGGCCTCGTGAGCTCGCGTCCCGTCGGCGTATCATCGTCCATCGCGTTTGCGGGGCTTGATCAGAAATTTTCCTGGGCTCCCGATTGGGCGTTTGACGCGCGGATGTCGTGGCAAGCCGGACGTTCGGCTGATCCCACCAATACCTATGGGCCAAAAGGCTTTGTCATGGCGTCGTTCGGCGCGCGTTATAACTTTATGTGGGGCGAGCAGCAGGCCCAAGTGCGCTTGCTCACGTCCAACCTGTTTGGCGGCCGGCCTTTTATTGTCGGTCCTAGTGGACTGTTCAATCAGTTTGGCCCTGGTACCTGGCGTGCGACGCTGCGCGTGACCTTCTGAGAATACGAATCTCGCTTCAAAAGAAAAGCCCGCATCGGCCACACAGGGCATGATCGTGGCCGCTAATTTGTCGCTGCGCACCACGCGAACAGAGACAAATAATCCGACGCTAACCACAGAATGCTGCGCGGCACCGGGTGGCATACAGCGTACACAACCCGCCAAAATTCGCTCCGGGACACTCCCCAATGCTAACCAATAGCATCGCCTTGACTCCTATTGCCACGACGTTTTTACCAACTCGCATGTTCGTGTTACGCGACGGAAAGGTATTGGGATGCGGCGGATTGTCCGCGAGCTTGGTGTTGGTGTCTCGACCATACAGCGGGTAGTCGGATCAATATGATCGTCGGCTTGGGGCATGGACGCATGCTGATTCAAATTGCGCTGCTGCTGAGCTAAATGTACCTCTATTAATCTCTGAATGTGGCCTGCGTTAAAGGTTCCTCTGTGTTCGTGAAATTCAAATGAGGTGTCGCATGTTTCGATTGCTTGCGGTGTTCGCTCTTGTCGCCTTGCCAGTTCACGCGGCCGAGCCGTCGCTTTATTCCGGCGTCGTTGGCGCCTCTGTTTTAGACAGCGGCGTAATGGTTGTCGCCAGCGGCCCTAATGCGCGGGAGGAAACTTTTGAGTACGTGAAGCGACCTGACGGAGGTTATTCCATCCTCAACACCATCACGGCGGCCAACGGCAGTTATCGCGTCAACGGGCGTTTTGATTACGACGCCCAATGGAACGCGACTTCGGTGCATGGCATTGGCGTTTACAACGGTGAGCCAGTGGTCATTGCACTCCAACGTGAGCCGCGCCGGGTCGCGGTCACCGTTACTGGTAAGGGCAAGCCTACACGCTCAATATCTGTGTGTGATCCAACCTGTCTGATCGACATGGCGCCGAGCGCAAACCCAATGTTCGTAATGACCCGACACTACGACTTTGCCGCCGCTGGCGAGCAGGAATTTCTGTGGGCTGGACAAGACCTAATTCGCCCACAGGCACTGACCGATGACCACGTGTTCATCGTGCTCAAGGACGAGCCGAAGGCAAAACGCAATGACGGCAGCGAGTTAAAGATGCGGCACTTTTTCTTTCTCGAGAATATTCCGCAGCCGAATGGGCAGATGTTTAGGCTTGAATTCGACATTTGGACAGATTTGGAGCACC
>CANJSF010000045.1 GCA_947476925.1 Rhodospirillaceae bacterium
ACTCTTCAGCCTGCGGCAAACTTGGAAAACCAAACAGGCGCCATTGCCCAAGGCAACAAGGTGATCGAGCTGGCGGCCCAACACGAGAAAACCGCTGTTTTTGTTGTCGGTAAAATCGCCAAGCGCATTTTTGGTGATGATCCGCCAAAAGCAGTTGTTGATGCCGCAGTCAAGACATGGCTCGACAATCGCGAAAGCCCCGAGCAAATCAAACTGGTGATGCGGACATTCCTGATGTCGCCAGAGCTGATGCAGGGCCCGCAAACCAAGGTTCGCCGCCCGTATGAAAAAGTGATCGCGTTTGCACGCGCGACAAATTCGAAAATCCGGCCGACCCGTTTGGTCTCGACCGCATTTGCAGCGACAAAAGATGCTCTGTTCCTGTGGGGCACGCCCAACGGCTGGCCTGACGATAGTGAATATTGGCTCAGCACAACAGGTTTGATGACGCAGTGGAACACCAACCTCACGGCCATGGCGAATGGTGCGTTGAGCGTGACATTGCGCAACGAATCGTTACAAACCAATTCCGTTTCAGCCCTACTGGATGATTGGATCGGCCGAATTATCGGCTACCAAATCTCATCGGCCGGCTATTCGGCGTTGCGCACTATGGCCGCGCAAAGTACCGGCATATCGTCTTATTTGGGCAATGGAACCGCGAGTGTGCAAACCCAAGAGAACGAATTGCGCCGACTTGTGGCCCTGATCTCGACGGCCCCGGAGTTCGCATACCGCTAGTTACTGCGAACAGCTGTCGAGTCTGGGCAGCCATTGACCCCGACCCACTCGTATATGTCGGTGACCGACGACTCACATTTGCCGCACGTGCCGCATGGCAAATGATCTTTGAGACGCCGCACACGTCCCTTGGCCAGCCATGATGCCAACAAGCCTTCCATGGCAGTAACTTCCATTTCGAAGTGACCGGCGATATCTGCAATTGATGCTCGTTTGCGGCTCGATAAGTAGTCACGAATGTCGGTGAGTAACATGGCGGGTTACTCGGCTGGCGCCAAAGTAGCCGCGCGGTCGCGTCGACCCGAGACGATCAATCCGACAACCCCCGCAGTGATCAGGCCTACGATGATGCCAATCCACATCGTTGCTGTCGCAGGATCGCGGTTATATGTGCCGACTTGGTAGGTGAGAACAGCAAATCCATATCCCAGAGCGGTAGAATAAAGTGCCACAAAAGCTGTCCACCCGGCCGAGAGTTCGCGGTAATACGCCGATAGCGCCGACATGCACGGTGAATACAGTAATATGGCAATGAGGTAGGCAAAGGCGCCAATGCCGCCATCGAACTTAGAGGCGATCACGTCGAATGTTCCGCGCGCCACCGACTGCTTTTCAGCGGCTTGATCCAGATTATCAGATATCGTCACGTCAAAACCCAAGGGATCGAGAATACGATCTGCCAGCCCCGCAAGGTTCGTTGGGATGGTTTGGAATGCTTCAGTCACGCCGGCCAAAAGATCAAAATCTGCTGCGTCTTGCTTGCCGCCGCTCGAGTCAGCTTCCATTTGCGTATAAAGCGCATCAAGCGTGCCAACCACGACTTCTTTGGCAAACAGCCCCGTAAACAAACCAACGGCAGCAGGCCAATTGTCTTCTCGAATACCCATGGGTTTGAAGATAGGAATCAAGCTCTCGCCGACAGCGGCCAAAACCGAGTTCTGTGTATTCTCATTGCCGAACGAGCCATCGCGCCCCCAGGAATTGAGGAACGTTAAAACCACTGCGACCATAACGATGAACTTGCCAGCTTTGAAAATGAAAGCCTTCAATCGCTCCCAGGTGCGAATTAAAACACCTTGCAACGTGGGGCGATGATAGAGCGGCAATTCCATCAAAAACGGAGCGGAACGACCTGAAAGAATGGTGCTCTTGAGCAGCAGTCCTGTCGCAACAGCGAAGAATAAGCCGATCAAGTAAAGCAGGAAAACAATGTTCTGCCCGCCGACAGGAAAGAAGACTGCGGCAAAAAGGGCATAGACAGGCAAGCGCGCGCCACACGACATAAAGTGAGACATCACAGCCGTCAGAACACGGTCGCGATGATTGTCCAGTGTGCGGGTCGACATCACGGCCGGCACCGTGCATCCGAAGCCCACCATCATCGGCACAAATGACTTGCCCGGCAGCCCAAGCGCACGCATGAACCGATCCATAACGAACGCCGCGCGCGCCATATACCCGCTGTCTTCTAAAACCGACAAAAACAAAAATAGGCAACCGATCACGGGAATGAATGTGCCGACGGTTTGAATACCTCCGCCCACGCCACCAGCCAGAATTGTCACCAGCCATTCCGGCGCGCCCACCAAGCGCAACGCATGGCCAAAGCCGTCGACCAATATCGTGCCGCCCAACTTGTCGAAGAAATCGATAAACGCGCTGCCGACATCGATGGTGAACAAAAACATCAAGTACATTACGAACAGAAAAATCGGTATGCCGAGAATCCGGTTGAGCACAATGCCATCGATGCGATCGGTGATCGAACGACTGGCAATCCCACGGCGCGAGACAGCTTGTTGAACAAGTTCGTGGGCCAAAGAAAATCGCCGATCAGCAATTAAGATGTCTGTATCTTCATTTGCGGCCTTACTGATGCGCGCTTGGGCTTGGCGCACAGCTTGCTGAATAGATGCATCTACGCTTGCAGTAATGTTGGCGTCGTCTTCCAGCAGCTTAATTGCCGTCCATCGCTGATGCGCTGGATTGCCGTTATCTTGAGGCGGCAGAAGTGATTGCAGTGTCTGAATTTCGGTTTCGACCGCTTCGCCAAATTTGACGCTCAAACCGGACACAGATTGCCGTGATTCGGGTGCCAGCATGGTCGCTTTGAGGGTCTCAAGGCCCTCGCCTGTTGGCGCAACAACGCCAACAACGGGAACACCCAGCCGCGTGCAAAGTTGATCGAGATCGACGATCAAGCCTTTGGCCCTTGCCGCATCCATCATATTTAGTGCCACGATTATCGGCACGCCCATCTCGAACAGTTGCGTTGTGAGATAGAGGTTACGCTCGAGGTTTGAAGCATCGAGAATATTGACGATCACATCGGCCTGCTGAGCGAGGATGTAGTCGCGCGCGATGCGCTCGTCGATTGAACTTTCGCCAGCCACGGCCAGCGAATAGACACCTGGCAAGTCTACGACCAACACCTTTTGGCCGTTAAAGGTGAAGCTCCCTTCTTTGCGGTCGACGGTCACGCCCGGCCAGTTACCCACCTTTTGATGAGACCCGGTCAGCGCATTAAACAGCGATGTCTTGCCGCAATTGGGATTGCCGACAATAGCGACAGTAATAGTTTTGGGTGTCATGCGCGTTCGACCATCACGATATCAGCCTCGCCGCGCCGCAGACTGAGGGCAAAACCACGCACGCGAAGTTCAAGCGGATCACCAAGAGGGGCGACGCGCTCAACCGAAACTAAGGTTCCTGGTGTAAGGCCAAATGCCAACAGCTTTTCGCGATATCGGCGATCGGCTTTGCCGAGGCTGATGACTCGGGCGCTTTCGCCAACCTTAAGGCTGCCGAGTGGAAAGTGTTCTAATGGGGACATCATCATTCGCGTTGGTTACCATCGTGCTCGAAAGCTCGAATATAGAGCATGGCTATACTGCAATTAAGAATTGTTCGCAATTTAAAGAAGCGCCATGATCTGGATCAATTTTACTCGCGATGCGTAAAAACGTTATAGAAAGCAATGGTTTACATTTTCGCAGGACCGCCGGGGAAAATGGCTGAGCGATCCACCAGCATCCAGATGTTTGCCAATGCCCGCGTCTGGGCCCGACTCGGACACTAGGATCGTATCCATGGGCTGGCAGTTTTGGATCGACCGCGGCGGTACATTCACAGACATCGTTGCTCTCTCGCCGCAAGGTCGCATCAGCACCGCGAAGTTATTATCGGTCGACCCTTCGCATTACGATGACGCCGCAGTGCACGGCATGCGCGCGATCTTGAAATTGGAGCCCAGCGACAACTTCCCCTCTCACCAGGTCGACGTCATTAAAGTGGGAACAACCGTGGCGACCAATGCGCTGCTTGAGCGTACGGGAGAACCTACGGCTATCGCGATCACAGAAGGCCTTGGTGATGTCTTGCGCATTGGAACGCAGCATCGCCCTCGCCTGTTTGACCTCAACATCATCTTGCCCGACATGCTGTATACGCACGTGATCGAGATTCGCGAACGTGTATCTGCGAATGGCGCGCTAATTCGGCCGCTTGATATCGCGCACGCAAGGGCCGCCTTCTCGGCCGCATTTGACTCCGGGTTGAGAGCACTTGCCATTGTGCTGATGCATGCCGATCGCTTTCCGGCGCATGAACAACAACTGGAAATCATCGCACGCGATGTTGGTTTCACGCAGATCTCAGTTTCACATCGTGTGAGCCCGGTGATGAAAATCATCGGCCGCGGCGACACCACCGTCGCGGACGCTTACCTCTCACCCAAGCTCCGGCACTACATCGATAGCCTTTCGGCCAAAACCAACGGAACGCGTTTGTATGTGATGCAGTCGAATGGCGGGCTGGCCAGTCCCCAGCGCCTTCAAGGCAAAGATGCTGTGCTGTCTGGCCCTGCTGGTGGAGTTGTCGGTGTTGGCGAAACCGCGCGCGCGGCTGGCTACACCCGCGTGATTGGCTTTGATATGGGTGGCACATCAACTGATGTTTCGCATATCGCTGGCAAAACAGAATGGGCCTACGAAACAACAGTCGCTGGCGTGCGACTACGCACACCAATGATGAAAATTCACACGGTTGCTGCGGGCGGTGGATCAATTTGCAGCTTCGACGGCTTGCGTTTGCGCGTGGGGCCAGAGTCGGCCGGCTCACACCCCGGCCCTGCGTGTTACGGCAAAGGCGGGCCGCTCACAGTGACGGACTGCAATGTGCACTTGGGGAAAATACATGCCGACCATTTTCCGCATGTCTTTGGCGCAGACGGCAAGCAGGCGATTGACCCCACGATAGTTAAGCTCAAGTTGACGGCCCTCGCTAAAAGCATCTCTGCCGTGACTGGCAAAAGCATCATGCCGGCAAAACTGGCTGCGGATTTTATCGCGATCGCTGTCGACAACATGGCGCGCGCGATCAAACGCATTTCTGTCGAGCAAGGTCATGACGTCTCAGCATACGCCCTGGGCTGCTTCGGCGGTGCCGGCGGCCAGCATGCGTGCCTAGTAGCCGAGGCGTTGGATATGTCGACCGTGATTATACACCCACTGGCTGGCGTCTTATCGGCCTATGGGATTGGCCTAGCACGCCAAAGCGTCACGCGACAGCAAAGCGTAGAGCAGCCCCTCAACAGCAGAACAATTATCGACATCGCCGCTAAACTTGATCAACTAGTTAAACCTACAGAACAAGAGCTTCGTCAAGATGTCGGCCAGACAGAGATCGTCTGTCATCAACGCCTTCATTTGCGAAGCATTGGCAGCGACACGGCGCTTGTCATTTCCTTCGCGAAAATCGATCAGATGAGAATTCAATTTGCCGAACGCTATCGCGCTCAGTTTGGTTTTGAACCGGAGACGCGCGAGATCATCTGCGAGAGTATTGAGGTTGAAATTGTTCAAGCGGCCAGCATCCAGCCCACGTCGGTCATGCTGTCAAGCCACCGGCAGCAAGAGCCGCAGCCTTTAGAGACGACCAGCCTCGTCTCGAAGCACAATTCATACGAAGCGCAGGTGTATCAGCGCGAAGAATTGCCCACCGGGTCCATCGTTCACGGCCCTGCGCTGATCATCGACGCCAATTCAACAACAGTAGTCGAAGTCGGTTGGCAAGCTACTGTGGCCGGCGATGGCCACCTGATCTTGACGCGACACCAAACGGGCATCAAACCCCGGTCCCTGGGACCCGAGCGTGACCCCGCACGGATTGAGATTTTTAGTAATTTTTTTATGTCCATTGCCGAGCGTATGGGCGGTGTTTTGCAAAGTACGGCACGGTCCGTAAACATCAAAGAACGACTGGATTTTTCATGTGCCGTATTCGATACGGATGGCAACCTTATCGCCAATGCACCGCATATGCCTGTGCATCTGGGCTCGATGGGTGAAAGTGTACGCGTTGTGCGCCTGAAGCATGCCGCAGCGATGAAACCGGGTGACTCTTACGTTCTGAATGCACCCCATAGCGGGGGGACACACTTACCAGATATCACAGTCGTCACGCCCATCTTCAGGGGCCATAGTGACAAGCCCCTATTCTACACGGCATGCCGAGGCCATCACGCCGATATCGGAGGGCTGACCCCCGGTTCCATGCCACCGCAAAGCAAGACAATTCGCGATGAAGGCGTGTTGCTCGATAACTTGCTTCTGGTGCGCGATGGTGACTTTCGCGAGGGTTTAATCCGCGAACTGCTAGAAGGCGGGCCTTATCCCGCACGCAGCGTTTCGCAAAATATTGCAGATTTGAAGGCACAGGTTGCCGCAACAACCATCGGCGGAACCGAACTCCTTCAAGCCTGCGAGTCGTTTGGTGTTGATGTTGTGTGCGCTTATATGTCGCACATTCAAGACTATGCCGAAGAGGCCATGCGCCGTGCCCTTGGCAAATTGAATTCAGGCACACAAGAATGCCCGATGGATGATGGATCAATCATCAAAGTCGCCGTCACTATTGATCACGATACGCGGTCAGCCGTGGTGGATTTCACAGGAACGTCACCTCAGCGGCCGACAAACTTCAATGCACCACGGTCAGTTTGTCGAGCGGCTGTGTTGTATGTCTTTCGAACGCTGATTGATGAGGACATTCCGCTCAACGACGGCTGCATGCGGCCTATTACCCTTCACATCCCGCCCGGCTCAATGCTTGACCCCGACGCCTCCGCTGCGGTGGTGGCAGGTAACGTTGAAACGTCACAAATTATTTGTGATGCGCTCTATGGCGCACTCGGCGTGTTGGCCGCGAGTCAAGGGACAATGAATAACTTCACATTTGGGGATGCGACCCGACAATATTACGAAACCATCTGCGGCGGGGCCGGCGCAGGACCCACTTTTCATGGTGCCTCGGCCATCCAAACCCACATGACTAACTCGCGACTGACAGATCCTGAAATATTAGAGTGGCGATTCCCCGTCGTATTAGAAAAGTTTGCAATTCGAACTCACTCTGGCGGATACGGGAAATATTGCGGGGGTGACGGCGTGGAACGCCGATTGAAGTTCGTGGAACCGGTGACGGCATCAATTTTATCGGGGCGCAGAAAAACTCGCCCATTTGGGCTGCATGGCGGAGACGACGGCGCGGCTGGGCAAACATTTGTTCAGCGAGCAGGCGGCCAAATCGAACCGCTAGGCGCAACCGCCAGCGTCGATATCCAGCCGGGCGACCAGATCACAATCCGAACGCCCGGTGGCGGAGGTTATGGCCGCCAATAGGTTGTTTCTGATTGTCCCCACCCATCCCGCTTCACCCCTGTTTTAGCCATATTCTGTAGGGTTCATGTCTTGTGCTGTGCCCCAGTGTCCGCCACAATCTCGGCGCTTGGGATGGGTACAGGGATGGGTAGGAAAGCATGGCCAAAACCCTTGAAAAGTTAAGTCCGCTCAAAGTTGAGCGGCTGAAAACACCCGGCCTCCACTCCGATGGCGGTGGCCTTTACCTGCAAATTTCGGCCACTGGGGCGAGGTCTTGGATATTTCGGTATCGCATGGGCGGGCGCAAAACTCCCCGCGATATGGGCTTAGGCTCGCTGAATGATGTGTCCCTGGCTGCAGCGCGCTTAAACGCGGCTGCTAAACGCGGGCAAATACAGCAAGGCATTGACCCCATTGAGGCTCGGAAGCGCGACAAGGTTGTTGCTGCCCTGGATTTAAGCAAAGCCATTACTTTCAAAGACTGTGCCGAAGCTTACATCGCCGCTCACCGTGAGGGATGGCGTAACGAAAAACATGCGGCGCAGTGGACCGCTACCCTGGAAGTCTATGCCTACCCGAAGCTGGGCAAGCTGCCGGTGCGGGACGTTGATGTTGGCCATGTGCTCAAGGTGCTTGAGCAAAAATGCGACGACCTGGAAGGCAAGCCGACCTTTTGGAGTGGCAAGACTGAAACCGCTTCAAGGGTCAGGGGCAGGATTGAGGTCATCCTGGACTGGGCCAAGGTTCGCCAATACCGAGCCGGGGAAAACCCCGCTCGTTGGCGCGGCAACCTTGAGCACTCATTACCTGCCCGCAACAAGGTGCAGAAGGTCACCCACCACGCCGCGCTACCATACGCCGAGATGGGCACCTTCATGCAAAGCCTACGTCACGAAGAAGCAACGGCAGCTAGGGCGCTGGAATTTCTGATCCTGACCGCTACCCGCACCAGCGAAGCCATCGGAGTGAGGTGGGATGAAATCGACCAGGACAAGGCGCTTTGGGTTATCCCCGCTGACCGCATGAAGACGGGTAAAGAGCATCGCATCCCATTGTCAGCCCCCGCGCTCGCCATCATCAAGCAACTCGCCAAGACTAAAGAAAGCGAGTTTGTTTTTCCGGGCGTCAAGAAAGGCAAGGCGCTCTCGACCAATGCACTTTTAAAGCACCTCACGCGTATGGACCGCAACGATATAACCGCGCATGGCTTCCGCAGCACGTTCCGCGACTGGGCGGCTGAGAGCACGAACTACCCCCGCGACGTTGCCGAGATGGCGTTAGCCCATACCATTGGCGACAAGGTCGAAGCTGCCTACCGGCGCGGCGACCTCATGGAGAAGCGCAAGCGCATGATGGACGATTGGGCGAAGTTCTGCGGCACCATCGCCAAGGCGGGGAACGTGGTGGCGATTAATCAAGGCAAGCGAAAACATGAGTAAACATGAAACACCAATGACCCTCGCCTTTTGGCAGCATTGTGCCAACGGTGCGTTGATGGAGGAATACAGGCTGGTTGCGAAAGCGACGGATCGTTCACCGCGCTACGCCGACGCCATCATCCTGCCTGATATGCCAATGCAACGTTACCAGAGGAGCGAGCATATAGACCTTAAAGGCAAAAATATTATCGTAGTTCAAGCCAAGGCGCGAAGAATGGGTATGTATTTAATGGGCCAGGCGCTTTTCTCAGCACGACTGGCTATTCAACTTGGCGCAATTTCAGTTCGATCAATCCTGCTTTGTACTAAGTCTGACGCCGCTATGTTGCCGTTACTTGCCCCGTTTCCCGAAGTAGAAGTGTGGACGCATGATATCTCGGCGGGTGACAAAGCGCCCCGCCGGGCAGAGTAACTATGCGCGGAATTCACTCAAATCGCAAAACCGCATGATGGACGATTGGGCGGAGTGTTGCGGCACAGTGGCGAAGGCGGGGAATGTGGTGGCAATAGGGTCGCGTCAAAAACAATAAGCCGATATGCTGCGCCGACGTTAGCCAGCCACTCAGGCAACTTTGCGACAAAATTCCAGTACCAGAACCTAGTGTGCTTTGTTTGAATTATCAGGGAGGATAATATGAGAAAGATAGTCTTGATGGCCTGCCTAATGCTTGCTGGATGTGCGACAGAAGCAATTTCTTTGATTAGTCCCTCTGGCGAAAAAGTTCAGTGCGGCCCGTACAGCATGAAAGTGACGGACGACAACATGATTGGGCCGGATATGCGCTTGCGAGCATGCGTAAATGATTTCCAGCGTCAGGGTTACAAGAGAGCCGGCGACCCGGTTGCGCAATAATCTGGCCGCATCGGGAACGAGCCTATGAAGTTGGCGCGACTTGGGTCACACCCGAAAAGCTGGAACCGTAGCAGCCGCCGTTAAGTCATGCGGGGGATGCGGAGGCCTGATGACCAAAAAGAAGTCCAGTGCTATTAGGCGGCCAAAAAATGCCCATAGCATTATAGACACACTGTCTGGCAAGCGGAATTTTCTAGAGACCGATATTGAAGAGATTATCGAAGCGACGAGACTGAAGCTGCCTGATGGGCCGATTAAGGTTGTTAATGCTAACGCTGCTTATCTTGAAGACGAGAAAGGGCAAGACAGCAGACGAAAGTATCTGGCTACCAATTTAGAAAATGCAGCCACGACATACGAAAGCCAGCTACGCACGCTGGCTTGGCCTCTTTCATCAAAGCACCGCATTCTTGCCGATATTCAGTCGAAGGCCGACAAATTGCTAAAGGCATTAGATCTGAGACGCCACGAAGGTCGTCATGCGCCGCCCAGTGAAGTCCACCGACCTTTGCATCAAGAAGCGAGAAGAATTATTGAACGTGTACCAGCCCGCCGTCGCCGTCATATTGACATAGGACTGATAGAGCCGATTTTACAAGCGGTGGACGCAGTTCGATTGCTTGCACTTAGTGCTCGCAGATCAAAGACTAAGTTCGCGAAAGAAATCGCAGCGGCCAAGAGGGAACGACAAGCGACGCGGTCATCGACCAATACAGGCGACATTTATT
Source organism: Rhodospirillaceae bacterium (assembly GCA_947476925.1). Taxonomy (GTDB): domain Bacteria; phylum Pseudomonadota; class Alphaproteobacteria; order Rhodospirillales; family Rhodospirillaceae. The sequence continues at coordinate 10,421 of CANJSF010000045.1, forward strand.
TTCGGGCCTTCGTAGAGACACTCATGGACATCTTTCAAAAGTCTTTCGACGCGAAGCCCAGCTATACAATTGATGATGGACATTCTGGCTCTTCCGTTGGAGCCAAAGCTCGCTCCGCTTTTGTAAGGTTTGTCATTTCTGTCGCGAAAATTATTGAATTGCGAGTGAGCGCTAGTTCGGTGGCTGGTTATGTAAATAGGATCAATAAATCCCGAAAGTTGGAACTTGAAGGGCGTCAAGCTCGCTTGAAAAAAGTTAGGTCGAAAAAAAGAGCTAACTAGTTTTTGGACGTCGGAGGCCATGCTTGAGATGCTGGGGACCTCAGCAACCAGCCTAAGAGGCAAAGCGATGGTCCAAAAAACTAAGAAAGCCCCCATGTTGTACGATGCGAGGGGGCATGAGATTGAGCCTCTCGCAGTAGGTATTTCCGAAGCTGGCCGTCTCATAGGCATAGGACGAAGCTCGTTGTATAGGGAACTCTGCGCTGGTCGCCTCCAGGCAATCAAAGCTGGAAAACGCACTTTGCTGACGATGGCATCGCTGCGTGCTTGGCTCGCGTCTCTTCCGAAATCCAAAGCCGCTTGAAACGAAAACCCCGGAGCGCGTCAACGCTACCGGGGCAATTTCGTTCGCTAAATCCACTTGCAAGGAAACAGCAAAATGGAAATACGCCACAGAACTCAGTCTTTCAACTTGGATTTATTTCAATGGGCCGATGCACAGCAAACGCGCCACCGCCGCTCGCCCATTGTTCGCCAAGTCATTTCCCGCTGCCGCGTAACTGAACTTCACGCGCAAGCCTTCATTGAAGCCAACGGTCTCGGTGGGGAGGTTCGGTGATGTCGAGCACCCGGCTGACACCAGATAAGCTTTGCTCGATGGGTCACGTGAGAATGTGCCCGCTTAAGGCACTCCGGGCACGTTGTCTGGATTGCTGTGTTGGGAGCGCCCATGAAGTGAGTTTGTGCGCAGCAGTTAAATGCCCATCCTGGCCGTTCCGCTTGGGAACAAATCCATGGGCGCGGGAAAATTTGACACGAGTGCACAGGCCACCCCTACCTGCCAGCCCGCCTCGACTTCGCGCTGAAACCCCCGCCCCGGCCGGAGAGATATGCCAAAGCGAGGCGATGATAGCGGTAGTGCGCCAATGTCAAAGTTGAAGGACGGGGACTTTCGCAAGGTTAGTTCTCCGCCGGATGGTGAGCCGTGGGTGTGGATCACGCGAGGACTGATCATTTCGTCTGCTTGGCGTTCGCGGTCCATTCATCTTGTGCGGCTTATTGAGTTTCTCCTCCGGGAACACATGAGCCATGCTGGGCGTGAAAACGGCAACCTGGTTGCGCCCTATCAACAGCTTGAGGAGTTTGGGCTGTGGCGTCGGTTCATCCCGCAAGCAATCCGTGAGGGCGAGGCGCTTCGTTTAATTGCCGTTCATCGTGGCGGTAAGAAGAACTTAGTCTCTGATCATATGAATAGATACCGGCTCACGTTCTTTCCGGAGAAGCGACGCGATACTGTGACCAGTAGTGATTACTACGTTGCTGCGACGAACGATTGGAAGAAAACTACTGATGCTGAAATCGCAGCATATCGTGCGGCAAGGAAAACGCGTTCTCGCCACACCACGGGTGAACCCAATCGGTTCACCATGCGTGAACTCTCCTCGCCACACCACCCGTGATCCGGCCCAAGCAAAGAGCGGTGTCCACGAGTTCACCACCAGTGATCACCTTCTTATATCTTGGTCCCATGACCAACGAACCAACTGGGCGGGATGACCGATGAAGCGCCGAGTTGTTCGCAGTCTTGAGGCGTTGTGGTATGATTGATTTTGAAACGCGAGGCGTGATGGACGGTTTAACAAACGACGATAAAGCCGCAACTGATGACTGCGATGGGCAAAAATCCAACCGTTTCAATGGTGGGGTATCGAGTTAGCCATATGTATTCGGAAAATCTTTGGAGGTAATAATGGGCGGCTATGGCAGCGGGCGCGGTGGCGGTACTGCGACGGCTGAGGGGTGCAATTCCTACACCCTGTCGGCTAAGACCTTGCGGCGTATGCCCCACAATGTGCCGGAAGTCCAAGAAGCGATTGGTCGGGGTTCGATTACCTTCTCGGATGGCTTCACAGTTAAGTATGTTGCTACGGTCAAGCCAGGGGAACGCTACATTGAGTTGACCCATGAAACCCGCGACGGGAACGAACGGGAAATTACTTACCGTGTGAACCTACTGGAAACCCCTTGCCCCTTGGGCGGCTATCGCTGGTGGTTTTCATGCCCCTTCAAGAGCCGAAGGGCGTTTATGCTTTTCCTGCCCGCTGGCGCGAGCCGCTTTGCCTCACGATCGGCCTATCGGCTTGGTTATGCTTGCCAGCGGGAAACCCGCTTTGATCGGCTCACGCGGAAAGCCCGGAAGCTGCACCGGCAATTGGGTGGTGATTGGCACGATGACGACTACCCACCAAAGCCTAAATGGCAACGGTGGCGAACCTACGAGCGCAAGATGGCGGCTTTGCAAAGAGCCGACCAACGCGCCGATGATGCCTGGGGCGTTGGCGCGATGAGATTGCTGGAACGGGCAGGGGTTTACTTGTAACGAAACTCCCATCTGCATACATGACTGCGGCGGCAATGTTCGACCATTTATCTCGTCCGGCTTGTGATCGGATGAGGCTCGGCATGGACGGATGACAAGCGTGGTGACGCTCTTGCAAAAACAGACAGTTCAATCGGTCCTATTTCGGGTCCCTCTTGTTTTTAAACATACTGTCTGAACTCTTATCTTTATTCATATTTTCTAATGTTTGCATATTGGTACGGTTTGCTTCGTTCGCCATCGACATTGCTGCGGATACTTTTTCATTATGTTGATTAGTTAGACGCGCATTTTCTTGCTGTACGCAGGTTGCATATTGCTGCGTTCCCGGACTAAAGCCATAGCGCGAACAGCCCTCTTGCGAAGCCAGAAGAATTGACTCGGCAGTTACGCATCCAGAGAGCATAAAACTTGATGCGACTATCGCACTCCACCGGAAAGCTGACTTTGTCATACCCGCTCCTATTGAGATTTTTTCGTCAAACGCGATTGCCTTCTGACTACTCTACATTAAGAACCCAAGATTACTCAGGCTGCAATGCCAAGAATATTGCAGTGAGCAGAACGGCTCTAAGTGCGTTGGGCATCGTGCCTCCTAATTGATCGCCAATTATGCATGAGGTTTGGCGGTGCGGTAGGGGGGTTACCTGTTGCGAAACTCCCATCATGCATACATGACCGCGACGGCTATATTAGCATTGGTTAACAGTCGTTACTTGTCGCGAAAGTCCCATCTGCATACATGACTGCGACGGCAACCTTAACATTGCTTAACAGTCGTTACTTGTCCCGAAAGTACCATCTGCATACACGGGCTGATATATGATGATCCATCATTTGATGGATTATCAATTGCTCATGAGGCCGTGAGGGTTAGACCGTCCTACTTTGGCCCAGTAGACGGCTTCCACTCACGCGCCAATTTTAGTGCCTTAGCGATTTGGGCCGCTGTCATTTTTTTAACCATCCTTGCCCGGGCTTTAGCGGCCTGATTACGTTCTGCAATAGCTGTAAGGGGAA
>CANJSF010000046.1 GCA_947476925.1 Rhodospirillaceae bacterium
CCGAATGTCGCGGATCGTCTTCTCCGCACTCGCTGCAGTAACGTCTTGTTTTTGTCTCATCTTCGTCTCCCCTTCGGGACTACGATGAGCCAAAAACCCTCCGATACTCAATTACCTAAAACGGGCCAACTTGTGCTGACGGGGTACACGATGTTTTAAAATCAATCATTCGAAAGCCAGATCATTTTAAAGTTATGAGCGCAAGTTGAGATGGATATGCTTCGAGCAAAATTTCACTATTATCGCCATATTCCAAGCTGACGTCATTCTATCCCAGGACGGTGCTGCATTATTCGAAGGTTTTTGACTTATGCAGCATACTAAGAATAGGAAGAAGTCTGCTTTCTAGATTTACACCAACCCATTGATTACAAAGAGAATCTTACCGTAAACATTGGCGGTGGGCGTAACCCAGCACGCTCCCGCGCTGCCACGCTCCGATAAAATTAATATCTCAGGTGAGTTGATGGTAGCGGCGTGAGTGTTTTGCCCGCTCCGCTAGGCGTGCTTCGCGTAGGCCGGAGATTCAAAGTACAATAGTTCAAGCCTACGAATTATAGATTACAGGCCACGCTGAACCGGAAGCGACAATTCAATGCTGTCGATGATCGATCAAGATTTACGCGGATTGTTGACTCGGGAAATAGCCGAAAGCGGACGCGCACCAACTCCTGCTGACTTGGCTCGCCTAGCCCACCTGTCAGTTACCGAAGTCGACGCTGGCTTAAAAAGATTGCACGAGAACCACGCGCTGCTACTTCATCCGCATGTTTGTAAGCCCTGGGTCGTTCATCCTTTTGCGCTGGCGCCTGGCTCGTGCTGGGTACAATCACCTAAACAAGGATACTGGGCAAATTGCCTCTACTGCGGATTCGGAATTGCTGCTGCATTAAAGTGTGAGGCAGTTATTTCTACTCGCTTGGCCGGAGAGGCCGAACCAGTAGTTTACAAAATTGTCGATGGCCAACCGACAGTAACCAGCGATGTGTTTCACCTCTCAACGCCTGCTGCGAAATGGTGGGACAATGTCATTTTTGCATGTTCGACATTTCAGCCGTTCCGCTCGGAAGCAGAGATAGACGCGTGGTGCAATCGCCACGACCTTCCTCGGGGGCATGTGTTCACAATTCCTGAACTCTGGGCATTCGCGGTCGATTGGTACGGCCGTTATCTTGAGGTCCCGTGGCGTAAACGAACGCGAGAACAAACCTTGGCGCTATTTGAACGGCACAAACTTACGAGCACGTTCTGGAGCATTTAAGGGTAGGGCGGTCGCCGCCGCGACTATTTCTAGGAATCACCCCTTTATTCAGTTAATTCTAACCCATTGATTACAATGCAAATCTCACCGCAACCAGCGGCGGCGGGTGTAAACCAGCACGCTCCCGCGCTGACAAACTATCCCAGCTTGCGATCACATGCATTCATCAGCAGCGCGCCGCCAATACTGCGCGCTGTCGTCGTGACCGACAGCCAAATCAGAATAGCAATCAGCGCTGCTTGAGGTTGAGCGGTGGTGTTTGCATTAGCCGACAAAACGTATCATTGAGTGGTCTATCGGCGCAGGTTTATTCTTGCGCCATTCTTGAAGCCCTTGCGAGTCAAACCGCGAGAGGCATGAATCGATGAAGGGGAGCTTAAATCACATGATACTCGTCACAGGCGCTACTGGAAAAACCGGCAATGCAGTCGCTCAGGAGTTGGCGGCTCATAAAATTCCTTTCAGAGTGCTCGTGCGAAATGCAGAGAAGGGGGCACCGTTCAAGGACCTTGGAGCTGAAGTTGCCGTAGGGGACATGGCCGATAAGGCCGCCGTCAATGAGGCCCTCAAGGGGGTCAGTAAGGCGGTGCTCATCATGGCAAACGGCGAACACCAACTGACCATCGAAAAGCAGTTTACCGATTGCGCTGTGGCAGTGGGCGTAAAGCACTTGGTGAAACTCTCATCGATGGAGTCTGAGCCTGGGACGACCAAGCCTATTCCGGCGATGCACGTCGCATCCGAGGATCATATCAGGGCGTCCGGCATGAACTGGACAATGATACGGCCGACCTTTTTCACACAAAACTTTTTGCCGGCAGTCCGGACGATCAAGGCCAACAATGAAATCGTCTTGGCGCTTGGCAATGCGGTGGTCGCGCCCACTGATATACGCGATGTTGCAGAAGTCATACGCATTGTCTTGACCAATGATGCTCATCTCAACAAAAGTTATGACCTGACAGGCCCGGAAGCCATGTCATTGGCTCAAGCGGCACAGACATTCTCGAAAGTGTTGGGCAGGGAAATACGCTATGTTGCTCAACCCGTGGAGGACTTCCGGAAAGTGTTGACGCAGGTCGGCTTGCCGGCTTGGCGTGTCAACGCCGTCTGTGACGAATTTAAACTTCTCAGCAACAGAGCCACCGCGCGTACGACCGATACCATTCAACAAATCTTGGCGCGCGCGCCGACATCGGTCGAGCAGTTCGTGAAGGATCACATCAAGCTGTACCAAACCTCCTGACGTCGCAGCTTTCGAGAGCACGCAGCGTGAAGTCAAACAGGCTGCGTGCTCATAGTTATTGTGTGGTCGCGACGATTTGCTGAAAGTGCTAAAGCGTCAGCACGACGTGATGATCGGAACCAGACGTTCGGCCGTGGGCTTTAACTATGCAAACGCCTTTGACGCGAGCGCCTGCTTGCTCGAGTTTTCGGACCCGATGTCATCGTCGTCGGTATCAGGTTTCGCGCCGCTGTGGTGATCTTTGGTCGGGTTCGTACGCGGCGCGTCGATGGTCGATGGCTGCGTCAATGGCTCCAAGGGCTTCGGTGTTTCGTTCTTTTCGGCCATGGGCTTTAGCTCCTATTGGTTGCCAAGGTTGCAGCCCAGCAACAGAGAGACTGTCGTGCGCTTACTAGGCAAACGCTCATGAAGGTCGATAGTTCCAATGAATCGCCTGAGGCGATGGCCTGGTTCGGTAAACTGTTGCCCAGGTCTCAGGGCAAACCGATAAGCGCGGTAAAGAGTGCGAAGAAGCAATCTCTGAATTGCGTGCGCTATTTCTGATTAGCTGACGGCTTCGGCGGCGGTCCGCTTTTCGTTCAATGCAATGTGGCGGGCCATATCACAGCCCGAAAACCCTGGCGAGGGGGCACGAGCCCCGAGGCCATGACGTGGAATGCCGCAATCAATTTATGTTAAAGCCAGCACCATTCTCTGGTTTGATGTCGCAGGTTCAGCATTCAAGCGGGCGAGGATTTCATGCGGATTTTTATTTGCGCGGCTCTGATGGTCGCTGTTGTCACAAATGCAAGCGCACAAACCCCAACTGCGCAGGTCAAAATCGATACAGGCCTTGTGACGGGCCTTGAATCGGGTGGCATTGAAAGTTTCAAGGGCATCCCCTTTGCAGCGCCGCCCGTGGGCGCCTTGCGCTGGCGTGCCCCGCAACCAGCAGCCTCGTGGCCAGGTGTGCGTGCGGCCAATACGTATGGCGCGATCTGCATGCAAGCCGTACGGACAGATTTGAATGGCATTACGATGCGCCGCGAAGACATGAGCGAAGATTGCCTCACGCTCAATATTTTCAAACCCAAGGCGATCTCAAAACCCTTGCCCGTGATGGTGTGGATTCATGGCGGCGGCATGGTGGCCGGCGCTTCCTCGGTCGCTGCTCATGACGGCACAGCGTTTGCAAAAGGTCGGGTGGTTCTCGTCTCGATTAATTATCGCTTGGGGCGCCTGGGCCTTTTCGCGCATCCAGCGCTGACAAAAGAAAATGCCGACGCCGGACGCTTAGGCAACTATGCCTTGATGGATCAAATCTCGGGGTTGCAGTGGGTGAAGCGCAACATTGCGGCCTTCGGCGGAGATCCAAACAATGTCACCATCTTTGGCGAATCCGCGGGCGCCTATTCTGTCGATGCGTTGATGATTTCGCCTGAGGCACGGGGCCTGTTCCATCGCGCTATTGCGGAGTCTGGCTACGGCCGTGGTGCATATCCGCGCTTGTCGGTACCAACGCCCGACGGTAAGCCATCAGCCGAAACGGAAGGCGTTGCCGTTGCTGAAAGTATCGGCCTGAAAAACGCCGATGCTGCCACCCTGCGCGCGGCTTCGGCCGATGCCATTTTTGAGTCTGCGAAGGGGTTGATGGGCATGAATTTTATTCTCGATGGAAAATTCATCACGTCAGACCTGTGGGACGCGTTCCGCCAGAATAAAGAAGCACCCGTACCTTTCATTCTTGGTTCAAACAGTCATGAAACGCCCATGAGCGATATCAATCGCCCCCAATTGCGCGAGTTGGTGCCCCCATCGGAAGACGCATCCTTGGCACAAGCCTATGGCGGGCAGGACCAGTATCTCGCGCACCTTGGCAGCGATGTGGCCTTCACCGAGCAGGCCCGCGGCTTGGCCCGGCGGCACCTGAAGAACGGCCACCCCACGTACCTCTACCTTTTTAGCGTGGTGACCGCCGAAGACGCCGCCGCCGGCAAAGGTGCGGCCCATGCTGCCGAAGTACGCTACGTGTTTGACACGCTTCATGTTGGCACTAAGCCGTTGACCGGTGATGCAGAAAAAGCTGCGGCACGAGCCATGAACGCCATGTGGCGTGCATTCGCTGTCACCGGCAATCCGTCAGCTACGGGGCAAACGCCATGGCCCAAGTACGACGGCCGCACCATTATGGAGTTTACGCGCCAAGGCCCCAAAGTTCGTGTCGACCCCCGTGAAGGGCGCCTGGACGCGTTATCGAAAGTCCTCGAACCAAAATCGTAAGGATTTGAGAACTCTAAAACTTGCCGCAGCGTGCCAGAGAATGGAGGATGTCCTTATTGGGACAGCGCGGAAATCTTGTTTGAGTGCATTTACCGCTCGCCGACCGTCGGGCCCGAACTGGCCAATTTATTTGCGAGAGGCGAAAACATGTTAAGTTGTCGGGTGTTTAGGTAGATTCCGAGGCTATTGCTCGTGCATGGCCCACGGAAACTATCTAAGCTGCCGAATAGATCGGCGGGTTGCCGACCTACAGCCAAAGCAATATGTCGTTTCGCGATTGATTTAATTTCCTCTGGTGCCTCGTCCCGGAATTTAAGAATGGAAGCATTACTCATATCCACCGGGGTCGTGGCCCTTGCTGAAATTGGCGACAAAACCCAGCTGCTGGCGTTTGTGCTCGCGGCTCGCTTCAAGAAGCCGTTCCCAATCATAGCGGGGATTTTTTGTGCGACGGTGGTTAATCATGGACTTGCCGGAGCCTTAGGGGTTTGGATTACCACGTTGCTGACGCCCGAAATTCTGCGGTGGGTTCTCGGATTGTCATTTCTGGGCATGGCTGCCTGGACGATGATCCCCGACAAAATTGAGGAAGAGGAAACGCAGGTTGCAAATCGCCTCGGCGTCTTTGGTGCCACACTCGTCACATTTTTCTTGGCTGAAATGGGCGACAAAACTCAGATCGCAACGGTGGCCATGGCCGCCAACTACGCAAGCCCGATCTTGGTTGTGATCGGAACGACCTTAGGGATGCTGATTGCCGACGTGCCGGCTGTGTTTGTTGGCGATCACTTCTCTAAGAAGATTCCCATGAAGCTTGTTCACTCGATTGCGGCGGCGATGTTCGCGGTGATGGGAATACTTGCGCTAGCAAAGGTGGATACCTGGTTCAAGTAATGGCCAGGATCACGGCTGTTATTGTGCGGGTCAATCGTCTCAAGTCGATGGAACTAATATTGCGTTAGGCCGGGAACGCGCGAGCCTGACATGCGCGCAAATGCACAGCGCTATTGGTGCGAAGATCAAGCTGTTGGAATTTGGTGCGTGAGAGTTCCATCTCGATAGGCCGCTCAGCGCCTTCTACAGCAAGGTCTACGCGCACAATAGATCCCAGCATCGAGACGTGGCGCACGATGGCCGGCTGTCCCATTGTCGCGCGGCCATCAACGACTTCAATGTCATGGGGGCGGACGTACGCCAAGCCCGTGCGCTTTTGCCCGCCGACAGGTAGGTCCTCAAGTAAGATACTCTGGCCCCAGAATGATGCATGATCGCCCTCAAGCTGGCAGGGAATACGGTTCACGTTACCCAAGAACTCATAGACGAAAGGTGTTGCTGGCGTGTCGTACACCTCAGTCGGTGTGCCTGATTGAATGATCTCGCCATTGTTCATGACGACAACGCGGTCGGCCAGTTCCAGGGCTTCTTCCTGATCGTGCGTGACGAACACGCTGGTCAGGCCCATTTCATCGTGCAGACGGCGCAACCAGCGGCGCAAATCTTTCCGCACGCGCGCATCAAGCGCTCCGAACGGTTCATCCAATAGCAACACGCGTGGCTCAATGGCCAGAGCGCGCGCCAAAGCGACACGTTGGCGTTGGCCGCCCGATAATTGCGTGGGAAAACGCCCTGCCAAATTGCCGAGATGAACAAGTTCCAACAGCTCTTCGACGCGGCGTTTAATATCGGTGTTCGTGGGGCGCTGGCCGCTGGGCATGACACGCAACCCAAACGCAACGTTTTCAAACACGCTCATGTGCTTGAACAGCGCATAGTGCTGAAACACGAAACCGACACGGCGTTTGACCATGGGATTGGTCGCCGCATCCACACCTTCAAAGCTCACGTGGCCTTGGTCGGCGAACTCAAGGCCGGCGATGATGCGAAGCAATGTGGTTTTGCCCGAGCCTGAAGGCCCCAGCAGTGCCACGAGTTCACCCTCCTTGATCGCCATGTTGACTTGGCGCAGCGCGGTGAACGAGCCAAACTGTTTTGACACGGCATGAATGTCGATAACGGCCATGATTGCAGTATCCCTAAGGCTTAAGCGCGGGCGGCGGAAATTTCGCCACCGTGGCGCCACTCTAAAATGCTTTTGATGATCAACGTGACCAGGGCCAGGAAAGCCAGCACCGAGGCCACAGCAAACGCCGCAACGAAGTTATATTCGTTGTACAGAATCTCCACATGCAACGGCATGGTGTTGGTGAGGCCGCGGATATGGCCCGAGACCACCGACACCGCGCCAAACTCACCCATGGCGCGCGCATTACATAGCAGCACACCGTACAGCAGTGCCCATCGGATATTGGGCAATGTCACGCGGAAAAATGTTTGCCAGCCGTTCGCGCCCAATGAACGCGCGGCTTCTTCGTCTTCTGTGCCTTGTTCTTGCATCAGCGGAATCAATTCTCGGGCTACGAACGGAAATGTGACAAAGATCGTGGCCAGCACAATTCCCGGAACCGCGAAAACAATTTGGATGTTGTGCTGGGAGAGCCACGGGCCCAACAGGCCTTGTGCGCCAAACAGCAATACATAAATCAGGCCGGCGATCACGGGTGATACAGAGAAAGGTAAATCGATCAATGTAATTAGAACATTTTTGCCAACAAATTCGAACTTGGCGATGGCCCATGACGCCGCTAAGCCAAAGACCAAATTGCAAGGCACGGCAATGGCAGCCGCAATCACTGTCAGTTTCACAGCAGCCAAAGCATCAGGTTCGCTGACCGACGCCCACTAGCGCGCAAGACCGCCGCGCAAGCCTTCAATGAACACTGTCAATAAGGGCAGCAGGACGAACAGGAATAAAAAGCCCAGAGCCGAGCCAATCAACAGCCATCGAACGATGGGGCTTTCGTCAAGCGGGGCACGATGGCGGTTTTGAGCGCTCATCCTTCGCCTCCACGCACGCGCGCCCAACGTTGCAGAAGGTTGATGCCCAGCAGGATCAAGAATGCGATGGCCAGCATCACCATACCGATGGCAGCGGCACCGGCGTAATCGTACTGCTCCAGTTTGCCGATAATCAGAAGTGGCGCGATTTCGGAAATCATCGGCAGATTGCCCGCAATGAAAATGACCGAGCCGTATTCGCCAAGCCCGCGCGCGAACGCCAGCGCATAGCCGGTCATCAGAGATGGCGCGATGGCTGGCATGATCACGCGGCGAAATGTTTGCCAGCGCGTGGCGCCTAAGCTGGCGGCCGCTTCTTCCACATCCCGGCTTAAATCTTGCAGCACGGGTTGAACGGTGCGGACAACAAACGGCAAGCCGATGAAGGTGAGGGCCACGCCCACGCCCCATGGCGTGAAGGCGATTTTCCAACCCAGCGGCGCCGCCAATTGCCCAATCCATCCGTTGGGGGCGTAGATGGCAGCCAAGGCAATACCGGCAACAGCGGTGGGCAAAGCAAACGGCAGGTCAACCATGGCGTCGACTACGCGCTTAAAAGGGAAATCGTACCGCACCAGCACCCACGCGGTAATCAAGCCAAAGACGGCGTTAATGGCAGCAGCCAGCAAGGCTGCGCCAAAACTGAGGCGGTAAGCGGCAAGCGCGCGATTAGAGAGGGTGGCCTTGACGAACTCTTCCCACGACAGGCCCGAAGCTTTGACCCCCATGGCGGCCAGCGGGATGAGAACGATGACACCGAGATAGAAAAGCGTGAATCCTAAGCTGATGCCAAAGCCCGGCAGCACCGAGCGCTTCACCAAGCTAAAGCGCGCCGCAGGTATGGCGACTGCGGCGCGGGAGACCTCTGACACTAGCGGCAATGAGTTCATTGTCTTTCTCTGCGGCGACTGCGTCAGCGGTTTGAGTTGGTGAGGATTGCGCATCTTGGCTGAAGGCGGAATGCGCAAACAGGTTCGTCGTAACTAAAAAATCCGTCCATAAGCTTGGCGCTTGGTAATCAAGGGTTTCCCATAGTTTTTACCAATCGATCAGATTAAGGCGCGTAAATTTGATCGAAGATGCCGCCATCGTCGAAGTGGGTGGCTTGAGCTTTCCGCCAACCGCCGAACACGTCATCAATCGTGAACAACGTGATCTCTGGCAGTCTAACGCCTGATGCGGCTGCCGCTTCTTTCAAACGCGGGCGATAGAAGTTCTTGGCGATGATGTTCTGTGCTTGTGGTGTGTAGAGGAAGTTCAGGTAGGCTTCCGCCGCGGCGCGTGTGCCGTTTGCGTCGACGTTCTTGTCCACTAAGGTCACGTTGGGCTCAGCCAAGATGCTGACCGATGGTACAATAATATAGAACTTATCGGCGCCAAATTCCTTTTGAACCAGGTAGGACTCGTTTTCCCAAGAGAGGAACACGTCTCCAATGCCGCGCTGGGCGAACGTTGTGGTCGACCCGCGTGCGCCGGAATCAAGCACGGGAACGTTCTTGAAAAGGGCCTTCACAAACTCTTGAGCGGATTTTTCACTGCCGTTGTTATTGCGCAGCGCATAACCCCACGCGGCCAAATAGTTCCAGCGGGCGCCACCCGATGTTTTCGGATTGGGCGTGATCACCGATACGCCCGGCTTCACCAGATCGTTCCAATCCTTGATTCCTTTCGGGTTGCCTTTACGAACCACGAAGACAATCGTCGACGTGTAGGGCGCGCTATTGTTGAGCAGCCGCTTAATCCAATCGGTGGGCAAAAGCTTCGCTCTCTCCGCAATGGCGTCGATGTCGTAGGCAAGCGCAAGTGTGACGACGTCGGCCTTCAATCCATCAATGACGGCACGCGATTGTTTGCCTGAACCACCATGCGATTGCTGAATGGTGACTGTATCGCCGGTCTGTTCTTTCCATCGCGCGGCAAAGGCGGTGTTAATCTCTTGATACAACTCGCGCGTTGGATCGTACGAGACATTCAACAGCGTCAAATCTTTTGCTTGCACGCTTGCCGCCATGCCGAAGCTTAAGCCTGCAATCGCGAGATTGAGAAAGTGAGACTTTAAAGATTTTAACGTTGAGCGGAATCGCATCGCCATCTCCTCTAGTTGCTGCGCATCGCAAAGCAAGAGCCTTGCGCGTTAGAGAAATGATCTGGGTAAATCGATATTCCGCCAAACCGATTTAATCGGTAGGCGTGATGGAGATTCAAAATGAGGAATTTTCTGCTACGGGCGCCTAAAGGCGCAGCGGAAACCAACTGGTTCTTTACCGAACAAGCGTATCGGCGAGGGGGGCGTGGTCAAGGAAAAGGCCGCGAGCGCCCCCTACACGTGTCCTCCCGGGCACGACTGGCACCACGAAGCGGGTGGGCGTAGGCCGTGAACTGCGCTAGGCTCTGATCGATAATCGAGAGGGGAGAGCGCCATGACCACCACCAAAGCACCTTGGGCTGCGCAGTTTAGCGCTGACGAGATTGATCGCCGCGCGCTGTTGATTGCGACATCGTCTGCGGCGGCCGGATTGGCGGCGCAAGTCGGATGGTCGCGCGAGACCAAGGCTGCCGAGGCCTGGGACCTGATCATTGTCGGCGGTGGCACAGCCGGATTACCAGCGGCGATTTTTGCTGCCCGTCGCGGGGCTAAGGTGCTGCTCATCGAGGCCTCGCTGCAAATCGGCGGCACGTTGTTTTTGTCCACCGGTCAAATGAGTGCCGCAGGGACGCGCCTGCAAAAAGCAAAAGGCATTCAAGACAGCGCGCAATTGCACTTTGACGACGTGCTGCGCATTAGTCGACGTACAGTGCGTCCCGAGTTGGTGCGCTTAGCGGTCGATAACGCTGCAACCACATTTGATTGGTTGATGGACAATGGTTTGAAGCCCTTGCCCGAGCATCCCATTCTGGGGGCTGCGCACGAACCCTACAGCCAGAAGCGCTATGCCTGGGGCCCGGAAGGCGGCATGTCGATTTTGGAAGCGATCGAACCTCTGGTGCTGGCGGAGGAAAAGAAAGGCGGCTTGACCATTAAGCGTGGACTTCGCGCACGCGAATTATTGCAGCGCAGCGGTGCAGTGGTGGGCGTGCGTGCGGAAATCGATAGCGGCAAAATGCTGGACTTTGAAGGCCGCACGGTGTTGCTGGCCAGCGGAGGGTATGCGTCAAACCCCAAGATGTTCTACGAACTCAGTGGTTATAAACATTACGGCAATGCTTCGTACCCTTACAGTCAAGGTGACGGCTATAAGATGGCGGTGGCGGTAGGCGGCTTTACGCGCGGTAAAGAGAATTACATCTGCGGTTCGCCGCGCATCATGGCCACCACCGACGAACCTGCTGTGCCCGAAACGCGCTGGATTTTATTCCCTGATCGTCGTCAGCCGTGGGAGATTCAGGTGAACGCGCGTGGCCAGCGCTATGTGGCGGAGGACAACCCCAGTGTTGACGAGCGCGAGAAGGCCTTAGTGCAACAGCCCGATTTGCGCACATGGCTGGTGTTCGATCAGGCGATTTTCGACGCTGCGCCCTTGGGCATTGATGGATGGGACAAGGCACAACTGATCGAGGCGTTCAACTCGCACCCCGTTTTCTACAAAGCCGACAGTTTGGCCGAACTGGCCGCCAAAAGCGGCGTGGATGCTGCGGGCCTGCAAGCGACCGTGGCGCGCTATAACAGTGCCCAGACGAAGGGCGTTGACCCAGATTTCGCGCGCAAGCACATGCCGCTGCCGATTCAGAAAGCGCCGTTCTATGCCGTGCGTCAACAAGGCATGTCGATTACCTCCACTGTGGGTATTGGCGTCGACGACAAGTTGCGTGTGATACGCGCGGATGGCTCGCCCATCATCGGGCTATACGCCGCTGGTGAAATTTTAGGCTCGGGCCAACTCATGGGCAAATCCGCTGTAGGCGGCATGATGGTCACGCCTGCGCTCACCTTCGGGCGTTTGCTGGGCCAATCCATGCTGCCGCTGAAGGCGTGAACAAACTTTAGGTCACTCGTCGTCGTGACCAGAAAGGAACCTTCGCACCCCCTTTAGTCGGTTGAATAGCTTGGCCAGTCATCAACAATGGCACGGGAATTCTGACGACACAGGCGCTAGGCTAAAGGTTTCCAAGCGATGTAGGTCGCAATCACAAAGATAAATCCGGCAAATATTCGCGTGAGTGCGCCTTTGCGCCCCGCCAACGTTGTGCCCATATGTTGTCCGACAAAGCCGCCGGCAACTCCGCCAAGGACGAACAGTCCAGCAACCTTCCAGACGACCAGCCCAGAAAAGGCGTAGCTCACGGCTGTTGCCGCTCCGAAGGCAGTGACCGCCACCAATGACGAGCCGACGGCATTCAGCATAACCATGTTGGTCGCGGCAATTAGGCCGGGAACAATGAGAAAGCCGCCGCCGATCCCGAAAAAACCTGAAGCCACCCCCGTCAGAAATCCCGTTGGTATGAGCCGCGCTGCAAGACGAGGGGTGATGCGAACGTCAACGTCGCCGGCATCGGGCTTGCGTAAGAGCATCGACACGCCGACGCCAAACATGGCGACGGCAAAGGCCAGAATTAGTTTCTGACCATCCACTGCTTTACCTAACGCAGCTCCGACAAACGCACCGAAGCTGCCGCTAAAGGCAAACGTTAAGGCGCAGGGCCACTTAATATTCCCGTGTTTCGCATGGAGAAATAGATTGATGAGCGCGCTGAACGAAACTGCGACCGCGCTCGTGCCTATCGCCAGATGCGGGTCATCAATACCGACGAGATACATTAGGAGCGGCACAGCAAGAATTGAGCCTCCGCCGCCAAGAAGTCCAAGCACCAAACCGACCAACCCACCGGAAATGATTGCAAGTATATCAGGGAGCATGAACATCACAGTGCGTTGAGGGGAAGCTTTAGGTAGGCCACGCCATTTTCTTCGGCCGGCGGCAGTGAGCCCGCGCGAATGTTGACCTGAATCGATGGCAGAATAAGTTGTGGCACCCCAAGTGTCTTGTCGCGAGCGGTGCGCAAAGCAACAAACTCGTCCTCGCTGATGCTGTCCCTGACATGGATGTTGGATCGGCGCTGCTGCTCAACACTTGACTCCCAGGCAAATTCAGATCGACCCGCTGACTTATAGTCGTGACAGGTAAAAATTCGGGTGGATTTTGGAAGCTCCAGAATCCTGCGCATGGAGCGGTATAACGTTCGGGCGTCGCCACCCGGGAAATCAGCGCGTGCACTTCCATAGTCGGGCATAAAGAGGGTGTCGCCGACGAAGGCCGCATCTTCGATCACATAAGTGACGCACGCTGGCGTGTGCCCGGGTGTGTGCATCACCCGGCCTTTCAGCTCGCCCAGAGCAAGCGTGTCGCCATCCCTTAGGAGCACGTCGAACTGTGTGCCGTCTGGAACAAATCCATCCTTCAGATTAAATACTTTGGCGAATATCTTCTGCACATCTACGATGTGAGCGCCGATTGCAATTTTTCCACCAACGACTGACTTGATGTAGGCGCCTGCGGACAAGTGATCGGCATGGGCATGAGTTTCAAGAATCCATTCCAGGCGCAGTCCTTGGTCACGCAAATAACTGATGACGCGATCTGCGGATTTAGTGGATGTGCGCCCCGACGACGAATCAAAGTCCAAGACCGGATCAATAATGGCACTGGCTTTGGTCGCCACGTCGAATACGACGTACGTTACGGTGAACGTGGCCTTATCGAAAAACGCTTGCACATGCATGGTGTTTCTCAGCTTTCTGATTGATTCATAAGCTCACGCCGAACTCTTTGTGCGCCAGGCAAGCCTGCTGAAAAACTTACTGCTGCGCCGCGCAGCAATCATCCCAAGCAACATGGCAGCCACGAAGGCAATTGTTTCTCCGCTGCCAAATCCAAGCCCCGCAAGTGCTGGGCCCGGACAATAGCCACCGAGTCCCCAACCAATTCCGAACATGTACCCCGTCAGCACAAGTTGGCCCGTTTTAGGTAATTGAGTATCGGAGGGTTTTTGGCTCATCGTAGTCCCGAAGGGGAGACGAAGATGAGACAAAAACAAGACGTTACTGCAGCGAGTGCGGAGAAGACGATCCGCGACATTCGG
>CANJSF010000047.1 GCA_947476925.1 Rhodospirillaceae bacterium
GCTTGGCCACGAAACGATCATTCTCGCGCCCGGCCCCTGCGACCGGGAAGATGTTGTGGCGGGCGGCAAAATCATTTGGGTCAAAGCGCCGGTGTTGGTGGTCGATCCGCGCTACCACATCTTTGTGCGCGGTGCTGCGGTGCGGCGTATTTTAGACCGCGAGCAACCTGATGTGGTGGAAGGCTCCTCGCCTTGGCGCGGCGGGTGGATTGTGGCCACGTGGCCGGGCCGCGCCGTCAAAAGCCTGTTTATGCATTCCGACCCGGTGGCGTCCTATCCCCACACGGTGCTGCGCCCGGTTCTGTCGCGCCCGCGTATCGACGCGTTGTTCGGGTGGTTCTGGAATTACCTGTGCCGATTGAATGCGCACTTCGACACCACGGTTGTGTCGGGCGAATGGTTGGCGGCGCGGTTTGAATCGTTTGGCTTAAAAAAAATGCAAGCCGTTCCGCTGGGCGTTGAGCGGCGGCTGTTTCATGGGCCATTGCGCCATGAGACTGTGCGACGCGAGATGCTGGCCGCCTGTGGGCTGACGCACGACGCCAAAATTTTGATTTGCGTCGGGCGACATCACCCCGAGAAACACATCGGCACCATGATCGACGCCGTGAACATCGCCAACCGCACATCCGGCCAAAAAGTCGGCCTGTATATTGTCGGCGACGGCCTTAGCCGAAAACGGGTCGAGCGCAAAGCATCAACAGTGCCGCATGTGTTCGTCGCCGGGCAAATCACCGACCGCGCGCGGGTCGCCAGCCTCATGGCCAGCGCCGATGCCCTGATTCACGGCTGCGCATCCGAGACTTATGGCTTGGCTGTGGCCGAAGCGTTGTGTGCAGCCACGCCCGTGATTGTGCCCGATGCCGGTGGTGCATTTGATTTGGCGGGCGCTGCCTATGCCGAAGTGTACCAAGCCGGTGAACCTGACTCGGCGGCGCAGGCCATTGCACGGTTACTGGCTCGGCCTTGGGCAGAATTGTCGCGCGCGGCCGCCGAGGCCGCCGCCGCGAAAGTCGGTGATGCGGCAACGCACTTCGACCGACTGTTTGCACATTACCAAACGCTGGTTGATGCCCGCAAAGCCGCGCCTTAAGCGGCCAGTAAATCGCGATACAAACTCACTTTGTGAGTCTTTGAAAACGACGCAATGGCGCGTGCGGTTTCGGCGATCAGGCTGGGCACGTCAAAGTCGCCGGGGTGAATGGCAAGGCGTACGGTTTTCACATTCGCGAGCAGGACAGTGGCCACACGCGACCACGCGAGCGAGCTTGCAATGCGCATTTTGCTACGGCTGGCATAACTGATCACCGGCGAGCGCGACAACTCCGCCCCCGTGGCCGGCGACCACACGCGCCAGTGATCTTCGGCGAAGGCAAACTTCATCTCGGTCAATGCTGCCAAAGCGCCGGGCCCATACAACCAAGCGGGCGCGATAAATCCGCTGGCCGGGGCTCCGAGGATTTGTTGCAACATCAATTGCCCCGCCTCGATGCGACGCTTGGCGTGCTCGGCATCAAGCCCCAAAAACTCGCCTTCACGGGCGGTCAGGTGTTTGGCTTTCAAGGTCGCAACCACGCCGTCGTGCGCAGTGTCGTCGCGGTGGCTGTAGCCATGCAAAATCATTTCAACGCCGTCGGCGGCTTGGCGGCGCAGCCATTCACAAAACACAGGGTGTTGGTCCAACTGCCATGCGCTCCAATAGTCGGGCACCACCAGCATACTCAAGCACGCGCCCACGCCGTGCGTTTTCAAAAACTCGGTGATGACTTTAAGGCGTTCAAAGTGACGCGGCGTCACATCGTGGATGCTGATCAACAAACGCTGGGGCATGACGGGCGCGCGGGCTTTACTTCGTTGGCCACGGCCCGACATTCAGACCTTGCCAATAGTTCAGGCGTATCGCCAGTTCTACCATTTCACCTGGTGCGGTAAAGCTCACGTCGGCGACCTTGGGCTTGCCGAAGCCCATTTTGGGATTGCCCGGAAAACCAAAGCCATCGGAGAACGGGTCAAGCCGACCATCGGCGTTGCGGTCGTGCAAGATCGCCAGCGCATAGTGCCCGGCGTGCGGCAATTTCAGACAAATGCGCGCAGGTCCTTCGGCGGGCGTTGCAATATCGAGCCGGGCGAAACTTTTTCCTGCCGCCCGCAACTTGCTGCCGGGGGCCAAAAAATCAGAATCGTTATCGGGGTACAATTCGGCACGCACATTGCCCTTGCGGTCGCGAAATCCGCTAACTGTAATCAGGGCAACATCTTGCGCGCCGGGTGTACATGCGGCCAGGTCAGGCTTTGCAATGTCGGGAACAGCAGGCGCGCTGTCTTGCGCCACAGCGGGCAGCGACCCGCACGACAACAATCCGCACACCGCGACAACACATATGTGCCGAACAACGATCAAGCTGACCTGCGCTGCTAAAATTTGGTGACAATCTCTTGGAAGTATTCCAGCAACCTCATCATCACATTATCCCAGACATAGTACTGGCTGGCTAGCCGCGCCGCTTCGCCCATGGCCATGCGAACAGGTAAATCCATGATCAAACCAGCCAAATGATCGGAATACTCATTGATCAAACCGGTTTGGGCCAGCAGTCCCGTCACACCTTGATTGACTAACGTTACGCTGCCCGTGGCCGTCGCGCAAACGCTGGGGAGCCCCGAAGCCATGGCCTCAAGGGTCACATTGCCGAATGTTTCGGTGAGGCTGGGATTAAAGAAAATGTCCGACGACGCGTAAGCCCGCGCCAGGTCATCGCCCTGCAGAAAGCCGGTAAAAATTGCACCGGGCAAACGCGCCTTAAACCAGTCGCGTTCCGGCCCCTCGCCCACGACCAACGCACGATGGGCAATGCCGCGGTGAGTTAAACTATCCAAGGCATCGGCGAAAATTTTCAAACCCTTCTCCAGGACCAAGCGGCCGACGAAAAGGACAACCACTTCGTTGGGCTCGATGCCCAGCGACGCACGCCATTGCTGATCGCGCTTGGTGGGTGTGAACCGCACACCATCGACACCACGGCCCCAAAGGCCGACGTTGTCACACATGCCCTGCGATTTCAGAATTTGGGCGATCTTGTTTGTGGGCGCATAGATTTGCTTACAGCGGCCATAAAACGAACGTAGATACCGAATCGCATACTTCTCCAGCCAGGGCATGCCGTAATAACTGAAGTACGTTTCAAACCGCGTATGAACAGACGCCACAGCAGGCACATGCCACTTTTCGGCCAGCTTCAGGGCGCGATAGCCCAGCAAATCGGGGGCTGACAAATGGATGATGTTGGGATGAAAAGCCTCGAGGTCCGTCTGCGTGGCTTTGGGCAGACCCAGCGCAAAGCGATATTCAGGGCGGCGCGGAATGGCGACTGACGGAACCGATACAAGCGTGCCTGCGTGTTCGAACGCCGGTTTATCGCCGGTGGGTGAATACACACGCACGGTCGCGCCTTGCCGCTCGAGAAAATCAACCCACCGATTGAGCGCTTGGTTGGCACCATCGCGCACATAGTCGTAATTTCCCGAAAACAACGCCACGCGAAGCGGCGGGCGAATTGTCGTCACTGCATTCATGACAGATTCCTGACGCAATAGCGATCAAGCCACGGCCTGGTTCTAGACCTTGTCGGTGACACAAATCTGATTTCATCAAGAAACTTTGGTTGCAAGTTCATGGGCTTTTTGGGGCGTTGAAGGTGTGACGTCTTGTCATCTGATGCACCACGCCCGGACTTGCTCGGCCCGCAAAAACTCTTCGGCCTGCGCACCGTTCAGGATGGCAAGCGTTGCGATCACTCCCGCTTCAACACATGTCGGCGCGGCCACGGTCACCGACCGCGGCGGATCATCGACCGGCATGCCGGTTTTAGGGTTCAAAATATGGCCGTAGCGTTTGCCGCCGCTGACAACAAACCGCCGCGCATCGCCGCTGGTTGCCAACGCGCCTGAAAACAGATCGAACGTGCCTGCCGCCGAGCCCGGCGCATCGGTCGATTCAAGCGCAATGCGCCACGCGCCGCCATGTCGAGACGGCCCCGAGACGCGCAAATCTCCGCCAAAGTTCACCAACACCGGCGCATCGGTCAGCTCGCCCAGCAGCGCAATGGCACGATCAACGGCGTACTCTTTGCCGATCCCACCGAAGTCAAGTTCCATGCCCGGCATTAGGCGTAACGTGGGCCGGTTCCAATCAACCTTGTCCCAGCCAACGAACGCCAACACCTTTGCGATGTCGCTGGCTGACGGCGCGCGAGTTCCGCCGTCGAACGTCCAGGCCCGGCGCAAAATCCCCGATGTCACATCAAAAAGGCCTGCGCTGAGATCGTAACTGATGACGGCAAAGTCGATGAGCTGCGCGGTTTCATCATCCACGGCCATGCTCGTGCCCGCATTGGCATTGATTTTGCTGACAACGCTATCGGCCCGGTAGCGACTGAACTTGTGCTCGATCCTCGCCGCTTCGGCTTCGACCACGTGCCCCGCGCGATTGGCCAGTGCAGCGTCGGTTGTTTCAATTTTCAAATCGCATGGCGTGGCCATGGCATTGAAGGCATAGCGAAAGAAATCTCCGTCGCGCGTTAGGCCGTTCACGGGAGTGGACTGTGAGTTGCTTTGCATCGCCATGACAGGAACAGACGCGTTCACCGATTGCCTAAAAGCCGTAGGAATAGCTCAGCGTCGCCGATACGGCGCTGACTTGCGCAAACAGATCTTGCTTTGCTAGTTGGCCGATGGCCCCGGGGGGATGGCCATTGCCGACTTGCTTGTAGTATTCGACGCGCAGTCCCAGCTCATCGACCTTGTTGGGAATCCAGCCCAGCTTCAGACCACCCGTATAGGCGTTGAACGTGCCCAGGCGTGTGTCCGATGTGGCGTTGGCCGGCCGTGGCTGGCCTTGCACAAGGTACGGCTTATAAAATGACGCAGAGTCCTGATGATAAAAGCGCCCGTGGGGCTCGATGAACCAACGCCTGGCGAAACTAAAGCGGTCTGATATATCGGCTGTGATCGAGTGAACACCCCAATCGTCCCAAAAATAGCGCAGCGATAAATCGAGAACATCGCGATCCATGTGAATGCGATTATCCCAATACAGGCTTTGGCGGCGGCGTTTCTCGGGCCGTGACTCATACAGGTTGTCGACCGGCAACCCCGTGAGCGGTGCCACCACGGAAATCACGCGGTAAGGATCGTTCTGGTAACCGTTCGACCAACTGTATGAATAGTTGAACTGCGTCAGCCAGAACCGATTCATAATTTGCGTCACGCCCAGCACCGCATCAACGCCGTTCTTGCCGTCGTTGGGGCCTTTCCATTGCGGGCTCATGGACGTGAACGGAACGGGAATGCCGCCGAGTGGCCGCGATGTATCGTGCTCGTAATTCAGCGCTAAACTGACAGTGGTGTTCTTATCGTTGAAATCCTGCGCCAGGCGTGTGTGCGCGCCGAGACTTTGATAATCATGTTCGTGCGAAAAGCCCGCACCAAAGCCGATTGTCGAACCCTCGAACATGGGCTGCGACCAATCTACGTTCGCCGCAATGCGCTGGTCTTTAAACCCAGGGTCCACCGGCAACTTGCCCGCATCGACGGTGTACTGCCGCCCAAAGGCGGCCTGCGCCAACTGGCCCGGCGTCGGCGGGATCGAGATAATTGTGCTGCCGCCGGACGCGCTGGTGACGCTGGTTTTGGTACTGCCGATTTTGATGGGTGTGACAAAGTTTTGCGACTGGGTCGACGGAACAGCACCGTTCGGCGATGCGCCGGTCAAGCTGTCGTAAATCACACCCAGCGAAAGCCGGTGCTGATTGCCAAAGTCGTAGGATGCAGTGACCGACGGCTCAATGGCCTGAACGCGCCCGCCATTTTCCTTGTAATATAGAACGCCGCTTTCGAACGTCGTGGTGGTATCAGCCGCATTGGCCTGCGTGCTTTGCAGAAGGCCCGCAGCGGCCGCCGCCAACGCGCGACAAACGTTGCTCCGTCGCTTGTTGACTAATTGCACCCGCAACCTCCGCCCGCAAATCCGCGCCCGCCGCTGGATGCTTCTTTGCTGAAATAGATATGCTCATCCATCGCCGATTGAAGCGGGTGCGAGTCCACCGCCATCGCTTTCTGCGCCATCAAGTCGCGCTCCCACGGCTTGACGCCAATGGAGGCGCAACCGTTCAACGCCAGCGCCGTCAGCGTGAAGCCGACAACCCATGCACCGGCGCGGGAGACCTTGCGCGGCATGCTAGGGCGCTTTCTCATCGAGCAAAGCCATGATGTGAGACACATACTCGCTCTCCTTCTCGGGCTTGAAACCGTCGTGCGTAAACCGCATCCGCCCGTCACGCCCAATCAGAACAGCCGTGGGCATTCCCTTCACGTGGTAGTCCGTCGCCACGACACCTTTGGGGTCGAAGACGACCGGAAACTGCGGCGTAAAATTACTAAGGAAGGTTTTGGCCAGCGCCTGATCTTGGTCAAGATTGACGGCGACAATTTCAAAGCCGCGCGCCTTAAAGTCGGCGTACGTCGAATTCATCCACGGAAAAGATTGACGGCAAGGACCGCACCACGATGCCCAAAAATCAACGTAGATGACTTTACCTTTGTACGGCGCAAGATCGAGCGATTGCGCATGAGCGGAAGGATTCAACGCCGCCAGCGCCACGATGATCAACGCGAGGGATTTCGCAAGGCCGGTAAAATTTGCAAAGCGCATTTGGAACACGTGCAATTTCATTGAATAGCCCAACGCTCAATTCTGCGAGTCGACGACGACGTGCGATCAACACTTGAGCGGATTGAGCCGACAATGTGGCAGAATTGCGATGCGAATGATTCGCGCACGATTGCATCTTTGTGAGGTTCGGCGAGGCAGTACAAATCTTGTTCGGAGTGTATAAAAATGCACAGCCACTCGCGCACACGTATGTGCGGCTCCAATGTACACGCACCGTTGCACGGCACTTTCGTATTGAATCTGCCTTAATTGGTTCAGCGCGCGTTATTGACTTGTTTTGAACGGCCCGCAGGCGTACGCCAAAGATGTCGATCAAAATCAGAATGATTTTTCTCGGCATGTGGCGAGACAGAATTCTCGTCTGAGCAAATGGAGTTCCACATGAATGTTGGATCAGTCTCCGCTTCGCCAGCCGTTCAGGCTGCACAAAGCATCCAAACAGCCCAACCTGCCCCGCAAGCCAACTCCAGTTCGCCCGTCGATAATGACGGCGACCATGACAATGGCAAAGACGATAAGCCGGCAACCACAAACTCGGTGCCGACTGATTCGAATCGCGGTCGCACGGTTAACATCAAAGCTTAAACTGAGCGACCGCCGTTAATGGCGGCCGTTGTGTTTGTGGTGCTCGGCACGCTTGAGATGATCAAGCATGCCGGCAACACCGCACTTTCCTCTCGCAGGTTATAAGGAGTGTTGACGATGACAACGCCGATCATCACACCGCAAGCATCGCTTCCCATAAAACCTTTCGCGCCGACGCCGCAAATTTTGGCGCCGGATGTCACGGAAGCCTCGCCCGCCACACGCGCACGAAAAGTGGAAACCGGAAATGGCCCCGAAGCCTTCGTCGTGCCCATCAACACGCACGTCGGGCAAAGCGTGAATACGAAGGTCTAACTACAAGAACGTCATGCGCAGGCTGGCGCGGATACCAAATGGATCGGTTTGATTTAGAATACCGCTTGGCCCGGCGTTCCAGGGCCGCGACGTGCCAGCATTCACCGCCACCAGGCGAAACTGCGCAGGCGACCCGCCCAGTTTGAACTCATAGCGCGTGCCGACCGTGAGCGATGCAATGTCGAGCGTTTTGATGCTGCCGGTCGCATTAGCCAAGCGCGGGCTTTGCCACGTCAGCCGCGCATCCACCGACCAGCCCGGCCCTACACCCAGCCAGTCAAGCTGATGGTTCACGCTGGCCACCAACACATCCGATGACACGCCGACCGGTTTGGTGGTCGGCACACCCGCGCGCGACAGGCGCGGGTTCATGGCTAGTGCACCCAGCACAATGGTGGTGCCCGGCGACACTTCACCCGAGAGCGACAGCTCGCCGCCACGATGGCGCACATCGCCCACTAGGGTGTAAATGCCATCGGCGCGCAAACCGGGAATCATTTTCTTGACTTCAAACCCAGCGACCGACAACGACAGTTTTGGCGTTATCGCCTCACGCACGCCCACTTCAAATTGTTCAGCCACCACCGGCGGCAGCACTTCGTCGCGGTTGCGCGCGTTCTGCGGAGCAATGCCGGTTTCTTCAATGCCCTTCACGGCATTGGCATAAAGCGTCGTGTTGGAGCCTACGGCCAACACCGCCGACGCATTGTATAGCCAGCGTGTTTCCAACCTTTCGGTGCGCACATTCAACGGCGATATCACGGTTTTGTCATAGCGGCTGCGGTGCAACCCGCCGCGCAGTTCAAATGCCTGACCGAGTTGCATGGTGTAACCCACACTGCCGGTCAAATGATCGACATCCGACTGCGTGCCGCCCACCGGCACCGGGTATGTGGGCTCGGGCCCGTAACCAAAACCCTCGTCGTCATCGCGTGTGAGATCAATGACTCCCAAACTGATGGGCGCGAGCGTCACGGTATTGGAGCGACTGCGTCGATTGCGCACCGCTGTGGTGAGTGTGTTAGTGACCGAGCCCGTGACAAACCGATACGCCGCCACACCTTCGCTGGATACGGACTTGCTGTGCTGATCATTTGTGCGGTTGAAGAACGCATCGCCCGTCCGATCCGGCCGCGCGATGATCAATGTGGCATCAGACGGTGAGCGCCGATGATCGGCGTAAAATGTTGTAGCCGACAGCGACCACGCGCCGACTGCGGCATCGACCATTACGCCGGTGTTGATGGTGGTCCGCTCCAGGGTCGTCCAGGGCGGGCCGTAGTTGTGATACGTCAGCTTGGGCGGCAACGCGGCCACAGAGCTGAGAAAAATCAGTTCGCCGCGATAGTGCGACCACTCGGCCGAGGCCAGTGCGCGCACGCGCACATTGTCGGCGGGCCGCCACTGCGGAACCACACCCACATTATGCACTTTGTAGTTCACCTCGTTGGGGTAAATCACCGGCGTGGTGTACGATGTGCCACCGGCCACACCAAACTTGCCGTCTTTGTCGGCCAGCGAGAATGTGGTGTCGATCACGGTTTGGCCTCGCTCGCGCTGGTTGAAGGTCACCGAAAAACTTTGATCGCCGGGCTTTGATGATTTCAACCGATAATCCACCACACCTGAGGGCGACGGATAGGCCAGCCGCGCGGCATTCACACCGGCCTTCACACTCACTCCGGCGAGAACGGAATCGGGCAGCGTATAGTCGCGCACGAAGTACGCCCCCTCAATGCGATAAGCCCCCGTGTTGGCCAGGCTGAAACCGCGCACTTGGCTTTCGGAGTAAATGCCCGCTGTCTCAACACCCACGCGCTCGCCGAAGGCATCGCGTGCGTTGAGAATGGCATTGTCGGATTGCGCGACGGCCTTCGCCGCGGGAAGTGCCAGCAACGCAACGCCCATCAGTGCGCTGGGGCCGTGTTGAAAGAAACGACACATCAAAACTGAAAACCCCCTCACCCTGCCCTCTTCCGCCACACTCAGGGGAGGAGGGTTCGACCCCGTATGCTCAAGATGTCGCAGTAAACCCTACATTGCAAGACTGTCAAACACCGCGCAGTCGTAAAGTTCGCGCACGCCCTGTAACAAAGCGCGTGACATCTGCGCTAATTCACGTCTGCGCCTTGGTAAAATATGGCCTCGCGGCTATCGCAAACCAAATGTAAAATGCCGCCGAAACCCATTGGGGTTAGATCTGAGTACAACCCATTTGCCCATTTGCTGTCGTTCAACGCCGAGCGTATGCACACAACATTAATGACCCCCCCGCCCGCAACACTGCCCGCCGACACGCCGCAAACAATTGCGGAGTTTTACGCCTGTTGGGCATCGCTGCCGCGCCAAAATTTGGTACCGCGCTTATGCGACTACCTCGATCATGCGCCCTTCGCGCTGCAGCCGTTCGTGAGTATTGTTGATATTCTCTCGGCCGATGAATCCCGCGTGCGGCTGGTTGGCACAGGAATTGCCGACCTGCTGGGCCGCGATGAAACCGGCAAGCCCATTCCCAGCATCTATCCCGAGGCCACGCGCGCGCTTGTGCGAAACGTCGCCTGGCGCGCAGTAGGTCACCGGGCGGGCTATTTATCCACGCGCATCGTTCGCACCAAAATTGGGCGAGCGCTGGAAGCCCCCAGCATCAGCCTGCCGCTGATTAATCGACCCGGCGCTGCGCCGCTGATTATGACTTACGCCGCATTCCCCGCCGACGCCCTGTCCATTCACGCCGACGACCAACTTCACAACACGCTGGACTTCAAACTTATGCAATGGATCGACATCGGCGCGGGCGTGCCGCGCTAGCGCGCCCACCACGCCCGCCATGTAGAATTGATCTCGGTCAAGGGACGTTGCCTCGATAATTGCGATAGTGCCCCCATACAAAAGGAGACACTGCATGTCCATGCGCGACAAATACCAAGCCAAACTTAAAGCCAACCTCGACACCCTTGAAGCCGAGATGAAGGTTCTGGCCGCCAAAGCCGGCAAAGCCAAAGCCGATGCCAAAGTGAAATTGGAATTGGAAGTGGCCGTGCTGAAAGCCCAACAGCAGCTTGCCAAGGCGCGGTTGACCGCACTGAAGCGGGCCAGCGACGAAGCCTGGGGCGACATCAAGGCCGGCGCTGATCAGGCCTGGAAAGACCTGAGCAAAGCCTTCGCCGCCGCACGCAAGCGGTTTTAACCGGATGGTGCGTTAGGCGGCGTACTTGAACTTCGGCCGCCAGCCGTCGGAGCCTTCCGGCAACATGTCGAACATGTGCCACACCGCGCAAAAATCATCGCCAGGCCCGAGTTGTTGGTCAGAGACGCGCACGATTTTCCCGCGCGCCTTTTTGAACGCCGAAATGCCCGGCGCGAAACGGCCCTGCTCGGTGGCAAAGCCCATATCAAGTGCAAATGAAGTGCCTTGGTGACTGATCATGGGGAATTTCCACCCGCGGCTTTTGGCAAATTGCGCCTGGACCTTGGGGGCATCGGGTGTTGTCACCACAAACGCCGCACGATCGGCCAAATGCCCGTACACACCGTTATGCCCGTCGGCCCACAGCGTGCAGTAAACACAGCCGGTGCCCATGTTGTGAATAATGAACAAGTCTTTCTTGTCGCCAAACAGCGCCGATAATTTGACCGCGCCCTTTAAGGTGGTGAAGGTGTAGTCCTTCACCTTTTGTGGTTCGATTTTGCTTTGAATGGCGCGCATCTTGCCGCGAATAGCGGCGATCTCGTCGCGGTGGGCTTTCAAGCGTTGAGTGGCGTCTTGGTAGGTCATCGTCTCTCCTTCCGGTTTGCTTTTTTTCGTTGAGTTGGGCGGTGCCGCGTTGCTTCTTTATCCAGGCGCGCGAGGCCGGCGGCCAATGCGTCGAATTGGTTTTGCCAGTATTTGCTGTAACGGTTCACCCACACCGAGGCTGCAAACATCGGCCCGACATCTAAACTGCATGTGCTAATGCGACCGGTGCGCGCTTGTTGCACCAAGCCTGCGCGGACCAAGACCTGGATGTGACGCGAGATCGCTTGCAGAGAAATGTCGAACGGCGCTGCCAGTTCCGACACCAAAAACGCCCCCTCGCCCAAGCGTTCTAAAATCGTGCGGCGCACGGGGTCGGATAACGCAAAGAAAGCGCGATTCAGCAGTTCTTCGTGGGCATCGGGGGCCGATGCCAGTTCGGTGTCGATGAATCGGATGGTGGCTGAGGTTGTGGTCATGACTATTTATAATCAACTGATCTGTTGATTGTCAATCATTCCGTTGATTATCCTTGCGGCCCCCGCCCCTGGTCGCGGCAGAACTGAGAGGCGGACGTTTTGCATCGGCCGACTAGACGGGCGCGCGCCAGCGACGCAAACTTCCAACCGTCATGAAACTTGCAACCACCGCAGACCAAAGCCAAACGCCAAGCCAAACGTCGGCTGCCGCTTTGCCTGCGGGCACGCCCGGCGCCATTTTATCCTTCTATGCCTATTGGGCGTCGCTGCCGCGCACCAATAACGTCCCGCGCCTGAGCGATTACCTCGACAACGCGCCCAGCGCGCTGCAACCCTTCGTGGCCATTGTTGACGTGCTGTCGCCAACCCAAACGGGGCCGCGCCTGATCGGCACGGGTTTTGTCGACCTGTTGGACCGCGACGATACCGGCCGACCGGTGCCGACCGCATATTCAGCGACGGTTCGCGAGCTTGTCAGCCACGCTGCCTGGACTGCGGTGACGCGTCCGGCCGCGTACCTTTGTATGCGCAGCTTTCGCACCAAGGCTGGGCGGCCCACGCATGCCGACAGCATTTGCCTGCCGCTGTTTAACCGGCCTGGGGCCCCGCCGTTGATTGTCAGCTATGCGGCCATCACCAAAGCCAGTTTGAAAATTGAGCATTCCGACCAATTACAAAGCACGGTTGATTTTAAGGTCACGCACTGGATCGACATCGGCGCGGGCGTGCCCCAGGCCTAGTCGCCGCCTGCGACCGTGCGGCCAAACCCAATACTTCTGCGCTAGGCAACCCTTCTTTTGCGCGACACAGTGAAAACCGTGCGAGTGTAAAAACGCCGCATGGTACATCCGAACATCAAGCTCGTTGTGTCGCGGCCCAGCGCGGCAGATTTACTGCCCGCCCATACCCCGCGCGCGATTGAGGCATTCTTTGACCATTGGTTGTCGCTGCCGCGCGAGGGCCTGGTGCCCACCTTGCAAGATTACCTGGACCATGCGCCGCCGCGCTTGCAGCCGTTTGTGGCCATCGCCGAAGTGACCTCGCCCACCGAAATGCGCGTGCGCTTGATGGGCACCGGATATGTCGACTTAGTCGGGCGCGATGCCACCGGCGCTCGACTGTCGCCGCTGTATGCCGCCCCCATTCGGGAACGCATGAGCAGCGCCGTGTGGCAGTTGGTGACGCGGCCCGTGGGCTATTTGTGTGTGCGCAGCATTCGCACATTTGGCGGGCGGTTGGTGGAATCACCCAGCATTTGTTTGCCGCTGGTGGGCCGTGAC
>CANJSF010000048.1 GCA_947476925.1 Rhodospirillaceae bacterium
AAAACACAATCGATCGGATGGCTTTGTGTCGCTGCGATTTTTGCGTCGCTGGGATTTTTGGTGAAGCCGTCAGGCGTGCTTGTCATGGCGCTCATTGCCGGGAGTTGGCTGGCCTTGTTGTGGAACGCCGAGTTGAGTGCTGCACAAAAAAAGAAGTTGTTTGCGTTGGGCGCGCTTGCGGGAACCGCCATTTATGGCGGCGTGCTAATTGTCGTTCAGCAATCGCAGTATTTCTCGGCCGAGAATATTCTGTTCGGCAATCGCGCACTTGAGGTGATGAACACAGACAATCCGATGGTCCTTAGCTTGGCCGAGCTTGAGGGGCTGCTGCGCATCAGCTTGGGTTATCCGGCCCTCATCATTATCGCCGCGGGTCTGATCCTTGCAAGTGCACGTAAATTGACAATTGGTCATGCCGTTGCGGCGTTTGCGTCTTTGGTGGTTGGCGTCTGGTTTTGGTACTTTAAAACCCAGCCGTGGGAGCCGCGCTACTTCGTACCCTTCGCCGCTATGGCATTTGTGTTCACGATGCCAACTGTGCTCGCCGCTGCAACAAAGGTGAGCAGTCGAACCTTAACGGCGTGCCTCTCACTGCTGGTTTTGCCTGCCGCCGCCACAACGTTCATGCTGGCGATGTCGTCGCCTCCGTTGTCGTTGCAGCGCGCCATGGGCATCAATCTCGCTGTCAACGCGTTCGCGCGCGAAAATCAGCAGGCTGAAAGTTTGTTTAAAACGCTTAAAGACTCTGGCGTCACCAACTCGGCCGTCTATGCATTTGATATAACCTCGCCCATCAGAAGTTTTCAGGCCGTCCTCAATTACGAAAACTTGACAAAGCCGCTCTCACCCCACGTGCGGTTCCAATCGCCCATCGATTGGCAGCGGCCCAATGCGTATCGCTTCGACGAGTTAGCAAGCGCCTCGTACTTGCTATTTGAACCCGTCGGCGAGGACCAAAAGCTGCATGAAATTTTACAAAGGCGCCAAGTCAAAGATTTTTACGAAGAGAAGAGTCTCATGAACGCGTGGGCCTCGACGCTGGGCGAAGCACAGGGTGTGACAATCGTTTCCGAAACTTCGCTGCGGCTGGTCAAGATTGTCGATGTCCAAAAATTTGAAGTAGCGTTCGATCAGCTGGTTCGCGAGCACGACTGGCCCACCGCTTTTTTGGCGAGCAATCCACAGCGTTGGTGGTCTGACCAAGAATTGGGGGACCTGAAATCCAGTTCGCGCGTCGTACATGAAAACATTGCCTATCGCGCGGAATCATCTGATTCAATCACCATTCCTGCCGTTGTCATGGCGCGTCAGGCCACCAGCGTCGACGTCGACGTATGGCTATCAGCCGAGTCCATGTCGCAGAGCTCACGGCCCTGGACTCTTTTTGGGCATTTGGTGGATGATTCGGGCGCGATTTATGGAAATGCGCAGTTTGCTTTGTCAGTTACGCGCAGCCCGTACCCGGATCGCCCATTTCGCCGCATGACCCTTCGTTACAATTTGCTTGAACCGAAGGCTTCGGCCATCGCCCTTGGGGTGTTCGCAAAAAATGGCGAAGCCATGGACTTCATGATCGCCAATGGCGGTCAGCGCGATTGGGATGGTCGCCGTGTGATCTTGCCGCTACCATCCCCACAAAACGCGGCTCAATAAATCGCAGACGAGATGGACAATCAAACTTCGATCGACGACCTCGTGCGGCGCTGCAATATGCAGCTGAGCGACCGCGACCATCATTACATCGTTCTGAGTTTCCTGCATGCGTGGATGATCTCGCGGGCCTTGCCGGTTGCACACGGCACGCTGCTCGATTTTGGTGCCGGCGGTCAGCCGTATCGCGAATTGTTTGAAACCAAAGTCGCGCGCTACGTGGCCGCCGATATCGCCCCGACTCCGGGTCGCGCACTCGACATCACGCTGAAGGTCGGCCAGCCCGTGCCGTTGGCAAACGGGGCGGTGAATACAATTCTCTCATCTCAAACGCTGGAGCATGTGCCCGATCCGAATTTTTACCTGCAAGAATGTCGTCGGCTGCTGGCGCCCGATGGGTTTTTGATACTGACCGCGCCGATGCAGTGGCGCCATCATGAAACACCTCACGACTATTTGCGCTTTACGCGTTTTGGCATCACAGCGTTGTTGCAACGCGCCGGCTTTGTTGTCGATCACTTAGAAGGAACGGGCGGTGTCTTTGCGCTGCTAGGTCAAATTTTATTGAATACATTGTGCGAACGGCGCGTGCATCGGCCATGGCTGTTTCGTGTGATTAATCGCGTTGCCCTTTGGCTCGACCGCCGATATCCCGACCCTGAAGACACGATTAACTGGATGTGCATCGCGCACGTCGCCAAAGACGTTGGCTAGCTTTGCGGCTGCTGTTCTTGGTCGATGCCGACAAAGCAACCGGGGTGAACCTGCGCTGATGCTCCCGGGGCGAGGGTGTGCAGATCAAACTCAGTCGTCACGCCGTCTTTGCCGCACACGCGCAATTTCATTTCATTGCGATCAAAGGGCTTGGCCAAGTTTACCACAAATCCGACATTGTCGGATGAGAACGACACACCTTGTCGAGCGAACCCGGCTTTCACGTCTGGCCGTGGCAAAAAACGGTTGGTGTGCGACAACACTTTACCGCGGCCCAAGATTTCAAGTCGCATTGGCGCGTCATTGCTGATCACCGCCCAACCAGCGATATAGCCCTGACCAGTGCTTTGTTCGAGGGGCTCGAATGAACGTGCGCCTTTGGGGATGTGCTGTTTGACGCCCGCACCCAGGTCCTGCGCATAGATGGCCAGCAATTCATCGACATATTGAACTGACGATTTGGGCGGACGGCAATTCCGGCTGAGCTGCGCAATAAAATTGGGCTCGGCTAGAAGTTTGGAAAAAGCCTGCGTCAGCGCTTGGACGTTGCCGGGTTCGAACAGCAACCCATTCTCGCCGTGAGTTACGGCTTCGGCCAGGCCTGGGAAGTGCGAGGCGATGACCGGCCGCTTGGCCGCGAGCGCCGAGTAAACCACCAGTGGTGTGTTCTCGTACCACAGCGACGGCACCACCAGCAGGTCAAATTTGGCGATGACGTTAGCGACTTCGGCGTTGGGGAACGTTCCGCAGAATTCGATGTTATCGGCGCCTGCGGCAAGCGTGCGCAGCCGCGCCACATAGTCGGGGAAGTCCGTGAGATTGCCAAAGATTTTAAGGCGAGCCTTTGTCGCATCGAGCTTGCGCACGGCTTCGATCAAGACGTGGCAGCCTTTATGCTGCGCCAACGTGCCGATAAAGCCAATTGTGAGAGGTCGCGCGTCCAATGGTTCAACGATGCTGGCGTTATAAGACTGCATGTCGATGCCGTAGGCCGATTGCGTAATTCGGCTTGGGTCAACGCCATTGGCGATAAGCACGCCGGTCATCAATTTTGTCGGCGAAATAATGCGGCGCAGCCAATTCAAGCGTTCCACGATAAATGGCCTGCGCCGCGACATGGCGGCGATTTCCGAACTCATGGGGTATTGGGGCAAAGTGCCGTTGGCGGTGAGGCGCGTCACCATTTCAACCGCCCAATCGGGCACGAGTTTGCTCGCGCGCTTCACAGCCGCGCCGCGCGTCAACTCAGCCACGTGCCGCACGCAATTGCCGCCGGTCGCCGAAGGGCCGGCACACACATTGCCGCCGCCGAGCAACAATTGGCTCGTGGGGCACACCGACCAAAAATCGGTCGGCGTGTAAAATGCCGGGATGCCTGCGCTGACCGTGGCGTCAATCAGCCCGCTGCCCAGCCGGCTGAGATGAAAGAAATGAACGATGTCGGGGGCATCATTTTTCAGGAGTGCTGCGAAGTAGCGCGCCGTCAGCCGGTTGTCATATTCGATTTCAGTGACAACCGTTTGTTCTCCCATGGGAACATAGGCGTGATAAAAGCGGTGCACTTTCATGCCATCAAGTTCATAGGTGTCGAAGCGCTGTGCATCGGGCAGATGCGTGCGCGCGGGAAAGCCCGTGAACACGCAAACCTCGTGGCCAGCTTTGATCAGGGCTTGCGCAACGCTGTAGGTGAGAATTTCAGTGCCCGAGAAATACTCGGGCAAAAATTGGTGAACGGTGAGGAGGATCTTCAAAGGATTCGCCAATGGTTCGATTAAACGCCGCTGATTTTCTTTTGCGATCCGTCAATACTGTCTTTTGCGCCCTGATACTGGCCAAGAATTTGCATGGCGGTCAGCGCGGGAAGCTTTAGCAGTAGCCGTATTTTTGCCGGCCAAGTTACGTTCGCCCTTAACGTATAGGCCATATCCGCGATCGTCATGGGCAGCCAAGCTTGAAGGGCGCGACCCAACGTCGGCACCATATGCAGCCCAAACAATTGGTGTAATTTTCGATGGCAAACAAAGGTGCGTTTGTACTCGTAGGCGATAGGGCGGTCGTGCGAGTGAACCACCGCAGCGGCGGGTTCATAGACAATGCATCGCCCGCGCCTCAGCGCGCGTTGTGCCCATTCGATGTCCTCACCAAAGTCAACCGCGCCAAAATTGTGTTCCTCCCACTCGGACCTGCGAATGGCAGAGCATACGTTGTCGAAATTGCTGGCCAGATAGCGGTCCATCGGGGGAAGCTTGTCGAAGGCTGCGACGTCTTCGAACATGCGCACCTCACGATCCATGCGACCTGTGAGCCAAGTGTTTAAGTTACGTTTGGTAATGGCATCGGCATCGGGCTGAGGAATTTGCCGCACGTAGGCACCCACAACGCGGGGGTCATCAAAGGCGGATAGCAATTTTTCCAACGCGTCGGCCGTCAGCGGTGTCGCGTCCTGGACCGTGAGTATTATTTTATCGGTGCTGGCTTTGCTCATGGCGAAATCGCGCGTCGCACCGTGATTAAATTCAGCTGGCGGGATATTGTAGCACTGCGCACCGGCCGCTTTTGCTATTGCGACTGTGTCGTCGCTCGAGCCCGAGTCAACAATGATAAACTCTACGCTTGGCCAAATGGTTTGGCGCTGCAGGCCGTCCACGACGCGTTTGAATAATGCGCCACCGTTTTTGGTGGGGATGACAAGGCTGCATGCGAACGGTTTTTTCGTGCCAGCAATCATGGGTGCACGCGCCATCAACGTCGCCAGCGCCTCGCGGGTCTCGATATGTTGATCGACAAATTGGTTTTGTTTTGGCGGACGGGCAAACCGTTGTCGCAGCCGCGCTTTGGTGGCGGCAAAGGCTTGGCGCAATAAGAATCGCGGGCTGGCAAGTTCAATGTCGCGGCGTTGCGAGAGGTGATGATAGGCCAACCGCACATTTTGTGTTTCGGTTCTGGCTTGTTCGCGTTCCTGCAAGGCGATGTCGCGCTCCTGCAAGGCGACATTGCGCTCGTGTGTTATGATGTCGCGCTCAGCGCGGGTTTGGGCAATCTCGGCCGCGTTCCGTTCGTCTTGTTGTTGGAAAGCAACGGCCTGCGTTTGATAGGCTGTAATCTGATTTACAAATGCCGATGTTTGCTTTTCGTAGGCCTTGGCTTCAGCTTGGTATTTGCGCGCTTGGCCTTGGTAATTCGCTGACTCTTCGGACTGCAAGTACAAATTGTGACGCGTTTTGGTGAGCGTGTTTTGCGCGTTCATAAACGCCGAGATATAATCAACTTCGCGATCAAAAAACACACAACCCGTTTGTTGCGGGGCGTTCTTTGCGCGGCCACAAACGGCAATAAAGGCTAACGCAGTGTCGGGTGCGGCCGCGTCAACCTCAGAAATAAATGATGACTTTAGCCCTGTATCATTGTCTTTCTGCTCAAACGTCACGCCCGCGCGAACGTGCTGGCGTAGAACCTGGACTGCGTTGAAATGCGGCGAGACTAATTCATGTAACTCGGCCTCATTCATTTCGCGAATATGATACGGGTTGGCGCCGTACAACTTTGTTGTCTCGGGGTTAGGCGTGGAAATCAGCATCACGCCGTCGGGCTTTAACAGCCGTGCAAAGCTTGCGATCACGGCTTTTTGTGTGGCGTGATCCACATGCTCGATCATTTCAAAGCAGGTGATGACATCAAATGATGCTGCGGGCAGCGACGCGCCAAGGTCGGCCAGGCAGACAAATTTGAGGTTGGTGCTTCGATGTGTGGCTGTGGCCCAGCGGATGGCGGCCGTATCAATATCAAGCCCTGTCACTGATGCAGCGTGGGCGGCAAGTTTGGCAGCGCCGTACCCCGTGCCGCAGCCAAAATCCAAAACGGCTTTGCCTTTCACGACATTCGTTGCCAGCGCGTAACGCGGCACGTGCTCGTACTCGGCGATTTTAGACCACGTGCCCGGCACATAGCGCTCACGCATGAACTCGGTGAAATCGCTGCCCGAGGCGCTGGCCAACAAACCGGCGCTGTCTGCGCCGGTGCCGCTGATATCGATGGTGGTGAAGTGCAAACGGGTCAGCAAGTACGTCAGCGCGCGCTCAGAGTAATAAACCAAATGAGATGGCGGATGCCGATACGCCCATGCGGCTG
This sequence comes from Rhodospirillaceae bacterium, assembly GCA_947476925.1. Taxonomy (GTDB): domain Bacteria; phylum Pseudomonadota; class Alphaproteobacteria; order Rhodospirillales; family Rhodospirillaceae. The sequence continues at coordinate 6,493 of CANJSF010000048.1, forward strand.
GGTCGCGTTTGGCATCCGCCGAGCCTGCATTGGGGGTGGTAATCACCACGCGCGTTTTGGCCGTGATCGCGCCAATCGAAAAAAGGCTATAGAGCAACGTATAGGGCGAGGGCAGGTGCTCGATGGTGTCAAGAATTAGCACCAAGTCGAACTCGTGCGGGATCAACTCGGCGGTGTCTTCAACCACATACGCCCGCCCGCCTAATCTTTGTTTGGCAACGCCGCGCGCGTGATTGGAGGGCTCGACGCCGAAGCATTTCCAGCCGCGATCGGCGGCGAGGGCTAAGTGGGTGCCGTATCCGCAACCGATATCCAACACCGATCGCTCAGTTCCGACGGCGAACGCGTCGAGCATTGACGTCACCAAATCTAACGACCACTCTGTTTGTTGGTCGTAATTTTGATACCCGCCCGGCTCGCCACCCTCAAACCATTCGCGCCGGTCATAGTATTGCTTGAGCTCGTGCGCGCTGGGCATGGGGTCGGCGTGCTCGGTTTCGCAAACGCTGCAGACCTTGATGTCGAAGGCGTCGACCTTGCACAATAACTTTAGCTGCGCGGTCTCACCGCACACCGGGCAGTGACTCGTCGCTGATTTGTTCGGTGGGGGCGTGTTCACAGCTTGGCTTTCGTTTCGCTCAATCGTCTGGCGTTCAACGTCGATCAAAATCTTTAGCGTGCACGCAAGACGATGATGTCTTGAAAATCGTGGATGGCACCGCTGCGTATCGATACCACGTCAAAGAATTTTGACCAAACCCGACGAACATAATCTTCCGAGATAAAGGTAATGCCGTAGGCATAAAACAAATTATTGAGATGCCCAAACCACTGGCGAATAAATCGAAAGCCGCCGTTTTGGAATGATTGTCGTGCGCTCTTGATTGCGCTGGCCGGGACCTGGAGCATTTTAAAAATGCGCTCTTCGGTTTCTGCGCGCTGCAAAGCACGCTCACCATGAACAGTGAGCAAGACGACGGCTCCAGGCGTGGCAAGGCGCGCGAGCTCCGCGAGATAAAAAAGCTGGTCTCGTTCGCTCATGTGTGAAAACACCGAGACCGAGACAATCAAATCGAATTGCTGAGATGTGAGGGGCAAGGGCTTTCGGGGTTTTGTCAGCACCGCTTTCACGTGGCTCAGCGCGCGTCCGACCCACGCGACGTTCCCAGCGTCAACGTCCACGCCTGTGTAGCGACCACGGAACCCTTTGAACATCCGCGCCAAGCGCCCGGCACCAACACCAAAATCAAGCACATCATGAGACGCCGATAGTGGCTTTGGACTCGCTTCGCTTAATGCTTTTAAAATATCGTAGCCGTGCGAGGCAAAGTCCTTGGGCTCGGTTAATCCCGTGGTGATAATCATGCGGGCCGGCGGAGGGAAGGGTGCCACCAAGCTCAGCAGTTCAGGCGAGGCAAAGGCGCCGGTGCGATTGAACTCAAGCCATTCCGCAAGCGGCCCGTGGATGCCCAAGCGCAGAGTTTTGAGGTCAATCGGCGATGTCATCGGTCTGGTATCTTTGCCACGGTTTCGGGGCTTATCCTCATGGTGGGCGTATCTGAAATCGCCACCTGTTGGAAGGGCCTTGGCCTATGATTTGGCCGCTTTCCGGGCTAATTTTAAAGGGCTAATCGTCAGCGTCGTGAAGAGGGGGACACAATCATGACTTTTGCGATTTATCCTCAACCTGCGTTTGATGCACCCGATAAGCCGCAAGGGCCGCCGCCGGGTGTTGGGGCTCATGCCGTGGGCGGCAATGGGCGGCCAAATCCCACCGTCGCCATGAAGTCGGGCATCGAGGGTCGAGAGCGCGAGTTTGGCGAAGCCGTCGGCGTTCTGCTGAAAACCTTCATGGACACCATGCCCTACGTACATGAATTCAATGACGCTGTGGTGAAGTCGCACCTGTCACACATTCAGTTCGCTAAGAATCATGGCTTGCTTAAAGAAATGATCGAGGACGATCAAAAAACCATGAGCCCGATGCTGACGCGTGTGAAAAAAAGCATCGAGCAAACCGGCAATAAAGAACTCGCCATGGTTGCCATGTTCGAGCGCACCAGTTGTTTCTATCAAATGGTCGCCACCTACCATTCTGAGAACGGCAAACGCACCTGGAAAAGCCCGTTTGGTCTTGTGCTGGATATGGGCACGCGCATCGGCCAGTTCGACATGACCGAGCAAGACATCCACGATATTTGGCTCAAACCCCGCCTGTATGGTTACGCCAACCAACTGGGCGTGAAGATCAAAATCACCGATAAGCTCGACGCCGATAAAATGATCACCTGCGAGCTGGTCGGCTAAATCCGATCCGATTCGGCGGTAACTTAAGAATGGCGGCTTCCAAGGAGCCGCCATTTTTCTTACATTTTAGGGTTGCTTACCGGTTTCACTTACCAAAAGCCGCCGAAGTGCGGCCCAATACCTTATTTTTACGATATTTATCTTTCATTGGCACCTTACCAAGGCTATGAGCTTACGTCTTTTCGAAAGTTTCCCAGCTTTCCTTACCAAACGAGGCTCCTATGCGGGATACAGCTTTAGAGCGCGCCATTAATCAAGCCGGCGGCGTCGCTTCATTGGCCCGAGCCATAAATGTCACCTCCCAGGCCATCAGCCAGTGGGACCGTGTTCCCGCCGAACGTGTTCTGGCCGTGGAAAAAGCCACCGAGGGCAAAGTCACGCGCCAGGAATTGCGACCTGACCTTTATCCCTCGGGCGAAGGTGCGGTGCCAGCGGGCACGCCTGGCAAGTGGGTTTATGCGTTTGGCGCAGGCAAGGCCGAGGGCCGGGCTGACATGAAAAACCTCCTGGGCGGCAAAGGGGCGAACTTGGCCGAGATGAGTGCCATTGGTTTGCCGGTGCCGCCAGGCTTCACCATCACCACGGAACTCTGCACACAGTTTTATGCCAACAACAAAAGTTACCCTGTCGACCTGCGGGGCCAAGTCGAAGCTGCGCTGGCGACGATTGAAAACTTGATTGGTACAAAATTCGGCGACGTCACGAACCCCTTGCTTGTTTCCGTGCGCTCGGGCGCGCGTGCCTCCATGCCTGGGATGATGGATACCATCCTGAATTTGGGCCTCAACGATGACACTGTGGAAGGCTTGGCGAAACAATCCAATGATCCGCGCTTCGCCTACGACAGTTACCGTCGCTTCATCCAAATGTATTCCGACGTGGTGCTGGGCTGCGATCACTACAACTTTGAACATCTCTTGGAGATCGCCAAAGAAGACAAAGGTGTCGCCCTTGATACCCAATTGGACGCCGATGATTTGAAAAAACTCGTCGTCGCCTACAAGGCCAAAGTTCAAGAAGAACTCGACCGGCCATTCCCACAAGATGTGCATGAACAATTGTGGGGTGCCATTGGCGCAGTGTTTCAAAGCTGGATGAACCAGCGCGCAATCACGTACCGCAAACTGCAAGATATCCCCGAAAGCTGGGGCACGGCGGTTAATGTGCAGTCCATGGTGTTTGGCAACATGGGCAACGACTGCGCCACGGGCGTTTGTTTTACGCGCGATCCATCAACCGGGGAAAATTTGTTTTATGGCGAGTACCTGGTCAATGCCCAAGGCGAAGACGTGGTGGCCGGTATTCGTACGCCGCAACAAATCACGATCGCGGGCAAGAATGCGCAAAACTCAACCTTGCCGGCGATGGAAGAGTCGATGCCCGAGATGTACCGGCAATTGGTCGAGGTGCGCGAAAAGCTCGAGCGCCATTATACCGATATGCAAGATATGGAATTCACCATCCAGAAAAACAAACTATGGATGCTGCAAACCCGCAACGGCAAGCGCACATCCAAAGCCTCGCTGCGCATTGCTGTCGACATGGTGGGTGAGGGCATCATTTCCGAGTCTGAAGCCGTTAAACGCATTAACCCCGCGCAGCTCGATCAACTATTGCATCCCACGCTCAATCCTAAAGCACCGCGCCAGTTGTTGTCGCGCGGACTGCCCGCCTCGCCGGGTGCAGCGTCGGGCCGCATTGTCTTCACGGCCGAAGATGCGGAAGACTGGCACAAACGCGGCGAACGCATTGTGCTGGTACGTCGCGAAACGAGCCCCGAAGACATTGGCGGTATGCACGTCAGCCAAGGCATCCTCACAACGCGCGGCGGCATGACCAGCCATGCGGCTGTGGTGGCGCGCGGCATGGGCACGCCATGTGTGTGCGGCGCAGGCGACATTCAAATTGACGCCAAGGCTAAAACCTTCCGTGTGCGCGATAAAATTTTGCTGGAAGGCGATGTGATTACGCTGGATGGCGCGACTGGCGAAATATTTTTGGGCCAGGTGCCCACCATTCAACCGGAACTCACGGGTGACTTCGCGATCCTCATGCAATGGGTCGATAAAATTCGCCGCCTCAAAGTACGCGCCAATGCCGAAACGCCGTTGGATGCTGAAACCGCACGCAAGTTCGGTGCCGAGGGGATTGGCCTGGCCCGCACCGAACACATGTTCTTTGACCCAGAGCGCATTTTGAATATTCGCCAAATGATTTTGGCCAAAGATACGGGCGGTCGTCGCGCCGCGTTGGACAAATTGTTACCCCATCAACGTGCCGACTTTGTGAAGTTGTTCACGATCATGGATGGCTTGCCCGTCACCATCCGCTTGCTCGATCCACCGCTGCACGAATTTTTGCCGCAAACCGAAGCCGAGGCCGCCGAGGTAGCGCAAGCCAGTGGCGTGTCGGTGGAAAGCGTGCGCGACTTGTTGGTAAAACTGCACGAAAGCAACCCCATGCTAGGCCATCGCGGTGTGCGGCTGGGTATCTCTCACCCCGAGATTTACGAAATGCAGGCCCGCGCGATTTTCGAAGCCGCTGTGCAGGTGGTCCAAGCGGGCAAAACCGTGTTGCCCGAAGTGATGATCCCGCTTGTCGGCGGTAAGAAAGAACTAGAGTTGATGAAAGCAGTGGTCGATGCCACGGCTAAGGCCGTGTTCGACGCAGCCAAAATCAACGTGCCCTACATGGTGGGAACCATGATTGAATTGCCGCGCGCCGCGCTGATGGCGGGCGAGATCGCGGCAACAGCCGAGTTTTTCTCCTTTGGCACAAACGATCTCACGCAAACAACTTTTGGCTTGTCGCGCGATGACTGCGCGCCGCTGATTGAAATTTACCGCACCAAAGGCATTTTCGAGAAAGACCCGTTTGCTAGCCTGGACCAAGATGGTGTTGGCCAATTGGTGGCCATGGGCACCGAGCGCGGACGGGCCGCGCGCCCCGGCCTCAAAGTGGGCGTGTGCGGTGAACATGGTGGCGACCCGGAGTCGATCCACTTCTTCCATAAGGTGGGGCTAGATTACGTGTCGTGCTCACCCTACCGCGTGCCCGTGGCGCGGTTGGCCGCGGCCCAGGCGGCACTGGCGGGGTGAGTCCGTCTGCTACGGCACGCGAGATAAGTTCATCTGTC
>CANJSF010000049.1 GCA_947476925.1 Rhodospirillaceae bacterium
CAACGACCACAACCGTCTTATCGCGCGCTTGGATGTATTGGCACGAAACGAAGACCTACAACAAAAGCTCGCTAGTTCTACCGAATGGGACCTTGTAATCTGCGACGAGGCCCATCGAATGTCTGCCTCATATTTTGGCGGCGACGTAAAGTACACCAAGCGCTATCAATTGGGCCAATTGCTTGGCCAAGTGTCGCGGCATCTTTTATTAATGTCAGCGACGCCGCATAACGGTAAAGAGGAAGATTTTCAGCTCTTCATGGCGCTCCTCGATGGTGATCGATTTGAGGGGCGCTTTCGAGACGGCGTTCACTATGCCGATACCGCAGATATGATGCGCAGATTGACGAAGGAAGAACTACTCCGCTTCGACGGACGCCCTTTGTTCCCTGAGCGGCGGGCATATACAGTAAAGTACGAACTCTCTCCCGAAGAAGCGGCTCTATACAGTGCTGTGACCGAATATGTTCGGACAGAAATGAACCGCGTTCAAAGGTTTGCAGAACAAGACGGAAAGAAGAAAAACAACATCGGCTTTGCTCTCCAAATTCTTCAGCGCCGCCTAGCCTCTTCACCTGCCGCAATATACCAGTCACTGAAACGGCGACGTGAAAGATTGGAAGCTCAACTTGCTGAAGCTCGCCTAGCAAAGAAGGGTGGAAAATCCGATCTCGGTCTAATCAACGTTCTTGAGGATGATCTCCGTAATATTGAAGAATTTGGTCAGGAAGAGATTGACGAAATCGAAGATATCGTTTCGACGGGCGCCACGACAGCCGAAACTGTCGAGCAATTAGAGATTGAAGTTCAGACACTAAGACGGCTGGAGAGTATGGCTCTTAACGTTTTGGGTTCCGGTCAGGATACGAAGTGGACACAGCTGAATAGAATCCTCGATGACGACTTGATGATTGACGCGGAAGGAAACCGACGCAAGCTCATCATATTCACTGAGCCAAAGGACACGCTGCATTACCTTGTCGAGAAGGTGCGTGCTCGCCTCGGCAAGCCCAACGCAGTCGACGTCATTCATGGTGGTGTGACCAGAGAGGAGCGGCGGAAAATTGTTGAGCGCTTCATGCAGGACCGCGACATGCTAGTCCTGATTGCAAATGATGCTGCAGGTGAAGGCGTCAACCTCCAACGTGGCCACCTCATGGTCAATTATGATTTGCCATGGAACCCTAACAAGATCGAACAGCGCTTCGGCCGAATTCACCGTATCGGACAAACTGAAGTCTGCCATCTTTGGAACCTCGTAGCAGCGGACACCCGTGAAGGTGAAGTGTATGGCCGATTGCTTGAGAAGCTTGAGGCTGCTCGAGAAGCCCTAGGCGGTCGAGTTTATGACGTTCTGGGTGAGTTGTTTGAAGGAACGGCGTTAAAGGATCTCTTGTTCCAAGCTATCCAATATGGCGAGCAGGAAGACGTCAAAGCCCGCCTGTTTAGCGTGGTGGACGGGGCTGTTGATCAAGACCATCTGCTCAAGCTCCTTGAACGTCGTGCGCTGACAAACGATACGATGCCGCAGACGAAGGTGCATGAGCTGCGCCTTGAGATGGAGCGTGCGGAGGCACAGCGTCTTCAGCCTCACCATGTCCAAAGCTTTTTTGTTGAAGCTTTTCAGAAACTAGGAGGTCAAATCAAGCGGCGTGAGGAGGGGCGTTGGGAAATAACTCATGTTCCCGTCGTTATTCGCGAGCGTGATCGACAGATTGGTTCGGGTGCTCCCATCCAAAAGAAATATGAACGTGTCTGTTTTGAAAAAGGGAAGATCAACCAGCAGCCTGTCGCAGCGTTTCTGTATCCTGGCCATCCGCTCATGGAAGCTGTAATCAGTGTTGTGAGAGAACAATACGACCATCTCATGAAGCGTGGTGCAGTTCTCGTCGACGATACTGACGATGATGAAAACATTGCAGCTCTCTTTTTGCTAGAACATAGCGTTCAAGACGGGCGGCACACGTCCAACGGAAATCCTCACGTCATTTCTGAAAAACTTCAGTTTACGGCTATCAACCGTGAGGGGAAGGCCTCAGACGCAGGGATTGCGCCACACCTTAATCTTCGACCGGCAACGTCAGCAGAGTTAGCTTTGGTTGATGATCTACTCCAGGAAGATTGGCTGCGGACTAATCTTGAAAAGACTGCCGTCCGCTTTGCAACTGTAGAATTGGCCCAGAGACATGTTGCCGAGGTTAAAGCTCGGAGGCTCCCAGAGATTGACAAGGTCGAAAACGAAGTAAAGGCACGACTAAAGAAGGAAGTGAATTACTGGGATTCAAGGGCCTTTGAGTTGAAGGAAGAAGAACGCGCGGGGAAGAAATCGCGACTCAGTTGGCAGAATGCTCAAAGGCGCGCTGAGGACCTTGCCGAGCGCTTGAAGCGACGGATGGCTCTTCTTGATCAGGAACGCTTCATTTCATCCCAACCTCCAAAGGTTAGGGGTGGAATGATTGTAATCCCTCGTGGGTTGTTAGAAGCCCGCCAACCAACTCATGCGGCCGCAGCGGGCGGTTTTTCAGAGGACCCAATTGCTCGAAAGCTTATCGAGATGGTGGCGATGACAGCTGTCCTTGAGGCTGAGCGTTCGCTTGGGAATTCGCCGATAGACGTTTCAGCGCAAAAGGTTGGTTACGATATTGCCTCCTACGATCCGAATGCCGACCGTCTGCGTTTCATCGAAGTAAAGGGACGGATTGATGGCGCCGACAGCGTGATGATCACGCGACAGGAGGTAATCACCTCTCTGCACGAGCCAGAAAAGTTCATCCTCGCTATAGTTCAAGTAGAGGCCGGATTTGCCCGTGAGCCACGCTATGTTCGCGGTGCGCTTGATAGCCGAGAGCCGCCTTTCGAGCAAAATGCCATTCAATTCAACATAAAGCGCCTGCTTGAGCGGGCTGAGGCACCCGCATGACCGAGCCCTACAAAAAAAAACTTATCGAAGTCGCCATTCCACTGGAGGCCATCAACGTGGCGTCGGCGAGAGAAAAGTCGATAAGGCATGGTCACCCATCGACACTGCATCTGTGGTGGGCCCGCCGGCCCTTGGCGGCGTGTCGTGCTGTGTTGTTCGCGCAGCTAGTCGATGATCCCTCCAGCCTGCCCGATCAGTTCCCGACGCCGGAGCTGCAGGATGCAGAGCGCAAGCGCCTGTTTGCGATTATTGAAGACTTGGTGAAATGGGAAAGCTCGACCAACGAGGAAGTGCTGGAGCGGGCGCGGACGGAAATCCGGCGCAGCTGTGGTGGTGTGCTGCCGCCTGTCTATGACCCGTTTTCGGGCGGCGGGTCGATCCCGCTGGAGGCGCAACGGCTGGGCCTGCCTGCCTATGGGTCCGATCTGAACCCAGTCGCCGTGATGATTGGTAAGGCGATGATCGAGATTCCGCCGAAGTTCAAGGATCAGAAGCCGATCCACTCCGGCATCAAGGAGCGCAATCACTACCGAAATGCCGAAGGGCTGGCGGAGGATGTGAAGTTTTACGGTGAATGGATGCGCGATCGGGCATTGGAGCGGATCGGCCATCTTTATCCAGATGTGGAGTTGCCGAAAGAATATGGCGGTGGCCTCGCGACCGCAGTAGCTTGGATTTGGGCGCGAACAGTTAAATCGCCCAATCCCGCCCTCGGCGGGGCCCATGTTCCGCTGATGAAGTCGTCATGGCTTTCATCAGTCAAAGGTAAGGAAGCTTGGGTCGAAACTGTTGTTGATCGGAAAGAGAACTCATTCACATTTGCCATTCACAACAAGGGCAAGCCAGCGATTGATGGAACAGTGCAACGCACCGCTGCAGTGTGCGCAATTTCTGGTGACACTATTCCCCTTGCATATATCCAAGAGGAAGGCAGAGCCAAGCGGGTCGGTGATCGACTTCTTTCGGTGATATGCGAAACAAGCGCCGGGAAGGTGTTCATCGCGCCCAGCGATTATCAAGAAAAAATGGCGCTAGAGGTCGAACTTGCACAAGAAGTTGATACGCAAATAGATCATTGGCGTAGTTGTACAAATTGTGTGGTTTATGGCTACGACACATTTCATAGCCTATTTACAAAGAGACAACTGACTGCACTGCGGACGTTTTCTGATCTTGTTGTAGAAGCTCGAACGCAGGTTCTGACTGACTGCATAAATGCCGGACTAGTGTCCGATGAAAAGGGCCTTGAGCAAGGCGGAAGCGCAGCTGAAGCTTATGCCGATGCAGTTGCCCTTTATCTGGCTATAGGCGTTGACCGCCTGGCAGATCGCTGTGCGTCAGTTTGTGGATGGGACGCCAGTAGAAATACAATCAGAAATACCTTTGCTCGGCAGGCGATTCCTATGGTCTGGGAGTACGCAGAAGTGAACCCCTTCTCTGCGTCTTCTGGAAACTGGTCTTCGTGTATGGAATGGATATTCAAGGTTTTGGAGGAACTTAATCCGCATTCAGTCGGTAGAGTGTTTCAGGAAAATGCGGCAGTACGATCAAGTGAACTGCCGCAATACGTAGTAAGCACCGATCCACCGTACTACGACAATATCCCCTATTCAAATCTGTCTGATTACTTCTACATCTGGCTACGCCGAAGCCTTGGCTCTATAATGCCGGATCTTCTTAAAACACTGGCTGTTCCTAAGTTCGAAGAACTGGTTGCTAATCAGTTTAGGCATGGTGGAAAAGATCGTGCTGAAGAATTCTTTCTGTCTGGAATACGCGATGCGATCACGAATATGGCCCAAAATAGCATCGGCGAATTTCCGGCAACTATATACTATGCGTTTAAGCAGAGCGAAGTTCAACAGGAAGGCTTAACATCAAAGGGCTGGGCGACATTTCTGCAAGCTATTATTGAAGCTGGCTTTGCCATTGTTGGGACATGGCCTGTTCGAACTGAGCTGGCAAACCGGATGAGGGGCATTGGCAGCAATGCTCTTGCAACCTCGGTCGTGTTAGTTTGTAGAAAAAGAGCGATTACGGAAAGCGTAGTTACGAGAGCTGAGTTCATTAGAGCGCTGAAGCGCGAACTACCCCAAGCAATCGGTGAGTTACAGGCTGCCAATATCGCCCCCGCGGACATGCCGCAATCGGCCATCGGCCCCGGCATGGGGGTGTTCTCACGTTATCGCGCCGTGCTTGAATCCGACGACAGCCAGATGAGCGTTAAGGCCGCGCTGCAACTAATCAACCGCGAGTTGGATGAATACCTTGGCGGCATTCAGGGCGAGTTCGACGCCGAAACCCGCTTTGCCATCACTTGGTTCGAACAGAACGGCTTGAAGGCTGGAGATTACGGCACTGCCAACAGTATCGCCCAAGCCCGCGGCATCGCGGTTGAGAGTGTCAAACACGCTGGGATCGTCGAAAGTCAGGCGGGTAGGGTTCGTATCCTCCGCCGGGATGAGATGGATGACAAATGGGAGCCCGGGACCGATCAGCACCTGACGATCTGGGAATGCCTTCAGCACCTCGTGCGCATGCACGAAAGGGACGGCATCTCGCAGGCGACCGCCGTCCTGTTGAAGAAGATTGGCGGAAAGGCCGAGGCGGTTAAGGACCTCGCCTATATCCTCTACGACATCAGCGCCAACAAGCGACAGGATGCCAAAGAGGCAACAGCCTACAACGCCTTGATTGCCGACTGGAGCGAGCTGTCACGTCAGGCTGCATCAATTTATGATACGCGCGGCAATCTTCAGCAGCGCTTGGACCTTTGAGGGAAATGGAAGATGGCCAAAAGCACCCGTCAATATGTGTTTGAGGGCATGGAGCTTCTACCCGAAGCCCTGGTCCCGTTTGTAGAAAAGCGCCTCGAAAGCTCGCTCACTGGGCATTGGCAAATCGAGGTCGTGCAGCGTGTGTCAGGTTTGAAAGCAAGCAATGGGGAGGTTGGCTGGGATCAGCAAGGACTCCTGAAGACCATGATGGCATTCTGGAAAGACGCATTCGCGATGGTGCTTGGGCATCCAGAACGATCCTATGTGTCGGAACTCCTCGCTGTGCGAAACAGGCTCTCGCACAATGAGACGTTCACATATGATGATGCAGAACGCGCGTTAGACACAATGCGTCGTCTCATGGAAGCAATTAGCGCCGGTGAAGTCGCAACGGAAATAGAAAAAATGCGCGATACTATTCTGCGCACCAAGTTCACCGAGTTGCAGAGAAACGAGGAACGACGCAAAAATCACCGCCTCGATATCTCTGTCGAAACCGTTGCCGGGCTTATGCCGTGGCGCGAAGTTGTGGAGCCACATCAGGATGTTGCCACCGGCGAATTTCAACAGGCGGAGTTCGCAGCGGATCTGGCAAAAGTTCACAATGGTAGCGCCCCCTCCGAGTATCGAAATCCGACGGAGTTCTTCGCACGCACCTATTTGACCGAAGGATTAAGCAACCTCCTAGTTGGAGCTGCAAAGCGTTTGTCGAGCGCAAGTGGCGATCCTGTTGTTGAGCTGCAAACCAACTTCGGCGGCGGCAAGACCCACTCGATGCTGGCACTCTATCACATGGCGAGTGGTGTTGCAGGACAAGACTTGCCGGGCCTTGATCAGTTGCTTTCGCAGAACGGTCTCACAGTCCCGAAAAAGATAAACAGAGCAGTCTTGGTTGGCACCTCACGAGGCCCACAAGATATCTTGAGCGTTGATGGTGGCCTTAAAATTCATACTACTTGGGGCGAGTTGGCATGGCAGCTTGGTGGGGCAGATGGCTTCTCCATGGTAGCTGAAAATGACGCGCGTGGCATCGCTCCGGGCTCCAATCTTCTTGAGGCACTCTTCAAGAAATTTTCGCCCTCGCTGATCCTGATCGACGAGTGGGTTGCTTACCTTCGACAAGTTTATAAAGTCGAGGGGCTACCCTCAGGTTCGTTCGATGCTAACCTTTCGTTTGTCCAGGCTCTGACCGAGGCAGTTAAAGCGAGCCCGGGTACGCTGCTGGTAGCATCGCTCCCTGCATCGCAGATCGAGGTTGGCGGTGAAGGTGGGCAGGAAGCCCTGGTCCGGCTCAAGCAGACCTTCAGCCGGGTGGAGTCGTCCTGGCGGCCGGCCTCTCAAGAGGAGAGCTACGAGATCGTCCGGCGACGCCTGTTCAAGGAAATTCCCAGCGACCGGTTTCATCACCGCGACAACACGCTAAAGCAATATGCCAAGCTCTATCGTGAAAACGCTGACGATTTTCCGAATGGATGCGCCGATGAAGATTACCGCCGCAAACTTGAGAAGTCCTATCCCATCCATCCTGAGATGTTCGATCAACTCTATACGAGCTGGGGCTCTTTGGAAAAATTCCAGCGAACGCGCGGCGTTCTTCGTCTCATGGCACAGGTCATCCACGAGCTTTGGATGGGCAATGACCCATCTGTCATGATTATGCCGGGCAGCGTAGCTATCAGTTCGGCGCGCGTGGAGCCGGAATTGCTGCACTATCTCGCCGCCAGCTGGCAGTCGATCATTGCTGGTGATGTGGATGGTATCACGTCCACGCCCTACAAGATTGATCAGTCAGCACCGAACTTGAACCGCTATTCTGCTACCCGTCGCGTTGCTCGGGCCATCTTTATTGGTACTGCTCCCACCCACGGCCAGGAGAATAAGGGTCTTGATGATAAGCAAATCAATCTAGGTGTGGTTCAGCCAGGTGAACGTCCTGCTATCTTCGGCGATGCGCTCAGGCGTCTCACCAACCAAGCAAGGTTCATGCACAGCGACTTGGGTCGGTATTGGTATTCGATGTCGGCGAGCCTTAATCGGATCGCGGCAGATCGGGCTGGGCAAATCGAGGAAGCGCTTGTCGTCCTAGAAATCGATAAGGCGCTTAGTATCTACATAAATGGGCTCTCCGACCGTGGACATTTTGACGCCGTACAGGTCGCGCCGGGCAGCTCTTCAGATGTGCCCGACGAAGCTGGTGGCGTTCGCGCTGTAGTGCTGGGTGTAGCCCACCCACATTCTGGACGCGATGGGTCAGAAGCCATGACCGAAGCTAAAGATATCTTATTGCAGCGCGGAAGCACTTCTCGTGTCTACCGTAACATGCTGGTCTTCTTGGCTGCGGAACAGCGTCAGCTGGACAATCTCAAGTCTTCCATGCGCTCATCATTAGCATGGGCCGAGATTGTCAGGGAAATTGACAGGCTAAACCTGACCCAAAGTGACAGCGCTCTAGCTAAAGCCAAGCTCGTAGAGGCCAACGAAACGCTGAAAACGCGCCTCAAAGAAGCTTGGTGCTATCTGATCTATCCTGTGCAGGAAACAGCACAAGCCGATCTGGAGTGGACGACCGCAAAGGTCCCCGCGCAGGATGGATTGCTTGTGCGGGCAAGCAAGAAGCTAGTAAGCGATGAGGGTCTGCTCCCTGAACTCGGTCCTGCTCGGCTTGACCGTGAACTGCAGAAATACATTTGGAATGACAAGCCCCATCTGTATTTGAAAGACCTCTGGGAATATCTGAACCGTTACACCTATATGCCGCGTGTCAAGAACCGCGACGTTCTGACAAAGACCGTTCAGGCAGCGGTAGGCGGCATGCTCCCCGGTCCCTTTGCGTATGCTGAGCGGTGGGATGAGGCGAAGCAGACTTATGCTGGTCTCGCTATTGACCACGCCAGTGGAGCGCTGGTCGTTCTTGACAGTGAGTCCGTTATAATCAAACCGGACGTGGCCGAATTTCATCGGCCCAAGCCGCAAGCTGTAACTGATGGTGTAGGCGATTTCCCGGGAGGGACGTCCCAAGCACCCGGTGTTGGTCCAACTGTCTTGCCGCCAATCCCCCCTCGTTTAGAAGCTGAGAAGAACCCCACGCGTTTCTCCGGAACCGTGATGATATCACCTGATCGTCCTGCTCGCGTTATGCATCAGATCGTCGAGGCTATCGTTGAACAGCTAACAACCATAGCGGGAAGTGAAGTGACGCTTCGTCTCGAAATTGATGCTGAGGTGCCTAGCGGACTTGATCGCGCAAAGGTCCGCACGCTGATCGAAAACGCGACCACGCTCGGATTCATTGAGAAGGTGGTGAAGTGATTTAGGTTAAAAATTCTTGTTGTAGGTTATAGTCGGAAGCGGTGACGTAGATGTTCGATGTGCTTGATTGGCTGTGGGCGTGGCTGCTCAAGGTTCTACCGGCGATTTCCCCGGTGGTCGCCCTCGGCTTATCTACATGGGGTATTTTAGCTCCTGCGCGATCTAGGAAGAAGGAGACGGCGCAGCGCGCGAAGGCTATCGCTGTGTCGATTCTGCCTGATATTCTTTTTATCCAAGTAAGTCTCGGCAGAGCGGAGCAAGTTTTGTCGCGGTATCCATTCGTTGAACTACCCCAAGGTCAGCCAATGCCGTTATTCAAACCGCAAGCGGTTGTCGCTGCTACTTTGAGGCAAGCGCTCATACCCGTTCCACCGATGATCGACCGGCTCGCTGAAGATATGTGGCGCCTTGGTGATGAGTTAGGTGCCTCGGCAGCTCAGATGGTATCTTTGCTTCACCAGTGGAGCAACCTCGTGGAAAAAGCCGCAACGCGCATCGAGGAGGAAGGCACTAACGACGTGCGTGAGTTTGTACAGCCGATGTCTGGCAATCTGAATGCTCTAAAAAAGGCTACTGAGGAAACAGAGCGCGGGGTAGCGAAAATTCATCCATGAGCCACACCTACAGTGGGCCGGTAGGGGCCGAAAGCCTCTTACAGGTACGAGATAGATCGTCACGGATGCTTGTCGGGCGCGGGCGGAAAGTCGAGGATTTGCTCTGATGAAGGATTTCATGATGATTCGCAGGTCAATCAATTCCGGTGCCTTGAGCCTGATATCTGTGCTCCTGCTAGGGAATGCGGGGCAAGCCAATGACGTTATCGAGGCAGCCGGTCGCTTCACGGTGAAGATCACCACCGCAGTCGATTACTCGTTCGGCAACGAGAAGAAGGGGACTTGGCGAGGATCGGGATTTCTTGTTGACCGCGAGCGGGGTTGGATCCTGACCAATGCCCACGTAGCCGGTAAGTCACCTTCCACGGTCCGTGTCAGCTTCAAGGATCGACCTTATTCAAAGGTGGAGAAGGTCTACGTCGATAATCAGCTGGATCTCGCCGTTCTCAGAGTGGACCCCGCCAATATCCCGTCCGAGGCGCTAGTTGCGGAAATGAAGTGTGAGGGAGAGCCTGCTGCAGGCTTGCCTGTCATAGCCTTTGGTCACCCTTGGGGCTTGGACTACACGGCCACCCGGGGGATCGTCAGCGGTA
>CANJSF010000050.1 GCA_947476925.1 Rhodospirillaceae bacterium
AGATAGTTATTGGATATTTTTGGTGGCGAGCTGCATGACGGACAGGCCCAAAATACAAATGATACAAGACCCAGCCAGCATGATCGCAGGCGGCGGCTGGTCCGCACGTTCTGTTCTATTCAACGTTACGTTTGGTCCCGGCTAAAAAAATCTACTCCACCCGATCCTTCGCCTTAGCCTCTTCGACAGTCTGCCACTGCATATTGGCCGGGGTGTCCGGCCCGCCGCGCTTCAGGGCGATTACGTGGTCGATGATGTAGCCGGGGCATGGCCCTGTAGGCAGATGCGTGGCTGGGCAGGGATGCTCGCGCTTGAAGGCGTTCTTAGCGGCTTGGCTTCGCTCTATACGCCCGTGGGCATCACGCTGGATAACAGGCGATGTGGGTGTGGGTTGGACGGCTGTGCAGGCCGTAAGCAGGGCGAAGGCTAGTGCCAGCGGGAGCTTGAAGCGGGTTACAATCCTTTTCTTGGCCGAAGGCGGCATGACAGGGAAGGCCGATAGAACTCCACGCACGTCAGCCTTACCAAGTGAGGCGGTGCTGGCGAGAAAACTCAGGCCAAAACGGGTTGACCACTTGGATAGCCGAGACCATTTGGTCAACCAAGACCTTCGGTATTTCAGATAGTGCCGCATCCACGTCAGTGATGACAAAATCACTGTCCCATTCAGTTATCGGTTTTCCGGGCGCTACGGTCCCGACGAGATTTCGAGCAACAAAGTTTGCTGTGATTTTTTCATCCCGGTAAACAGCCTTTCCAATCCCAGTGGTAGGAGCTATCGCACCCAGCGACACCAGAAGCAGAACCAGCTTGTGCGGCGGTGTTTTCATTTCTTCATATAGGCGAACAAGCTTCTGTAGTTCCGACGCCACGCCGCCTGTCAAGGTCCCGGGTGCGTATGAGACGTGGACTCCAAGCGTGGGGTAGGGAGTTGGCGCGTGGCCGACATTTTCTTCGCCCACGTCTTTGGCGACTATTAGCCTGTGTATTATGCCAGTCATCACGCGTTCTTGGTCCGGTGGATCAACGTTTCCGTAAACCGCATCCAATCCCGCAGCGAGGGCAATCGCGAAACAATGTTCATCTAGCACAGATTTTAACGCCGGCTTGACTGAGGGGCTATTGGGTACGAGATGTACGTCTGATACCAGCTGCAATCGCCGTGCGTTGCTATAAGCGGCCTGTTCGTTCAGTGCAGTATTGACCACAGACTGAAGCTTCTTTGCTTCCGCTTCGCAGTGGGCGACAAATCTCTCCGCCGCAAGATCACGGTGTATGCGATCCTTAAGACCCAATAGGTGTCGCACAGATTTCATCGGGGTCGTTTCTATAACCGTCATTGTTTATTCACTCGGAGGAGCGACAACGGATTCTAACTGAGCAAGGTCCATTGCCAGGACGCTTCCCGGATTAACAACTCCTCAAGTCATCCAAAAATTCGGACGGTGATCCACCAGACGTTACAAGAAGATGATCGCGCGCCCGGGTAACTGCGACGTAGAGCAAGTGCCGTTCTGTAGCGTAGACTTCCTCAAGATCAGCCTCGTCGGTTACGGCTTCAATTCGCGGCTGGGACGGCACGATCTCATCGTCGCAGGCCATAACAACAACAGAGCGGAACTCTAGCCCCTTGGCGAGGTGCATCGTGCATATGCAGATGCGTCCCGTGGCAATCCTCATATGGTCATCCAAAACACAGTAGGGGTAACCAGCCGCCTCCACAGCCGCCTTGGCGCGTGGTAATTCGGCTTCCGATCTGACGATCACACCCACTTCGTGGATAGCCACCCCCCCTGTTATTCGGGTCTTTATCCACGTAGACACGGCGGATGTCTCTGCACCGTGGTCGGAAAATGATTCAATTTCAGGCGTGGGCCCATTGAAGACAGAGATCGTGCCCTTCCGAACCTCTGTCAGACCATCAACGTCAGAAACCTCTGGTCCAAGAAGATGGTCAGCATGTTGCCTAATCTGATGCGATGTCCGGTAATTCACCGTAAGTGTTCGCGAGCGACCCCGGATATCAACGCCAACAGACTTCCAAGAGAACGGGGTCTGGAAAATGCGTTGCCCAAGGTCGCCAGCGAAGAAAAGCCCCTCAGGCTTTCCAGAGCCAAGAGCGGCAAGGAATTGCAACTGGGCGGCAGTAATATCTTGGGATTCATCAACGACGATATGTTCAAACGGTGACCTAATACTGCCATCGAATTTGCCGGCAAGGCGGTGAAAAATCGCAGCATTAGTAACCAAATCACCAGCGGCAACGCGCTTATTAGCTTGCTCGAAAATCGACCATATCGATTGCCGGACCTTTTCAGACAGTCTGGTTTTTCTGCCCAGACGCCGAAAATCTCGGTAGGCTTCCCAAGTGGAAATTTGCCACGCATCAACGACTTGCCACCACTCGTCTGCAAGAAACGATACGGAAAACTTCGTGGGGGGCGCGCTGCCCAAAATATCGGAAATGAGTGCAGCTAGCTGTTCCCTTGCCAATAGTTTGGGGACGCCAAACTGCTGCGTATAAAGGCGGATGCCCAGAGTGGTTAGGCTGCTGACTTCCAGTCTTTCTGCAAGACGCGGCTCATTGCCGATTAGACGCCGCATGCGATCATGGAGCGCGTTTGAGAGAGTTTCGGAGAAAGTGGCAAGTAATACTCTGGTGTCAGGATATTTATGAGTAAGGAATACCGCGCGGTGCAATGCAACAATGGTTTTACCCGTTCCTGCTGAACCTGAGACGCGCGCAGGGCCGCTGTATTCCCGTTCGACTAATTTTTTCTGTTCTGGATGCAGAAAAACGGTCCATTTGTCCCATGGGAATTCTAGAGCGCGCTCCAATTCCTCTACGCTGGTAATAACCCGAAACCGGCGTTTAGCATCTGGGTGACTCAACGGATTTGTTGATTCAGGAATGGTCCTATCAATAACGTTCCGGGCTGCATATTCGGCGTGTATGCTATCTAGCTGCATCCACGCAGTTCTATCCTCGCGATCACTCTGCGCGGAGGAGTAACTCACTCTCCTCGCCTCTACGGCCCTGTGCTTGTATTCTTCCATTTCGATGAGCGCGCTAGGCATGCCACCGGTAGCAAGTTCAAGCAGGGATTCTGATGCTTCAGCGGGAAGGTGCTCCACCAACCCCAACAGTTTGTCTTCCGTTGTTACCCTTCGTACTTCGTCTAACCAGTCAGTGGGGACACCACAGATGAGTAGGTCATCATCCGAAACATCACAAAATAACGCCCGCTCCTCGACGAATTGTGTTGGCGGTGAAGAGATTGTGCCCAAGCCAAATACTGGAATGGCGATTTCTTTTACTGTTTCACGTATTTCGACTAACTGCGCGGCACCCGTTTTTGGGTGCGTCTCTAATTTGCGACGTTCAGCCCAGGCATATGCCTTGTCGTGGTGATCGACGTAGCAAAGCAACAAGCTTGATTGCGTTTTATGAACAATCAAGCGAATATCGCTGCCGACGCGAACAGACCAAAAGTTCTTATCCTTTGACTTTTCCAGCTTATGGAACTGCATGCCCGAACTGGCTGGGTTAAGCTGAAAATCGAAAGCTGCTGTTTTAACAGCCTTCTGCTCGTCTCTCGTTAGACGCGCAAGACTGGCCGTAAAAGTGTCAGCGATTAGGAATTGCATTGCTTCAGACCTTGAATATCTTCATCACCTCATCACCGAGATGATTGATCACCTTGACGGCTATGCGTCCAGACTTTGGTTTCTGGAACGGGCGCGAGGTGTCGCTGTTAAGAGTGTCCCAGGCTTCTTTGTTTATCTCGGCTTTGAGCGTCGTCCTAAGAGAACCGTAGGGGTCGTTTGCGCCAAGGAAGTAGGCGTGGCGAACAAAGAAGCTTTCCTCGTTGTAGTCGGTATCGAGAAACCAGCAGGCTATACCATCTGGTCCGTCACTGCGCACCTCACCGGACTGCGGGTGGAATACATCAACGCCGTTCACCTTCACGCGGAATGTGCCGTCTTTCCCATCAATTAAGTCAATGTCGGGCTCCCCGAAGATGACGAACAGGTTTCCCTTTCCGGTGTTCTTGAGGTCATCGGACATGTGAAGATCGGCATTCATGCGCGCCTTGAGAACCGGAATGCGACCTAGCTTGTTGAATTCCGTCGTATGGGCTTCGTAGTTGAATGCGCAGGCAATCAGGACATCAAAGCCCGCGTCTCCTGCTTCCCTTGCGGCCTCTACCAAATCCGGACGGGTTACAGTGCCGAACTCTGGGCCGATAAAGATCGCGGCCCGACGCATGGGTGCGCCTTCTTCAGAGCCCTCCTGGTACTGCCCCTCAGCACAAATTAACTGACCTGCCCAAGGTTGCAGCGCGGTAAACGTAATCCTATTTTCCTTGTGGGCTTGCTGGACCCCAGCGGTTTTAAGGTTTTCCAAGATCATCTGCGTGAAGGACTGCGCGGCGTTGTAGTCTGCTGCAGCATCCGTCGCCTTGTCTATCAGTTCGTCGTCTGCGCCGACAATCAGAGTTCGGTGCGGCGATAGCGATTCAACTGTAAATGGCCCAGCAACGCGGACTTTCTTCTTGTCCTCATAGGGCTTGTCGTAGAGATATTCGTACTCGGCCTTGGCGGCGATGGACTTATCAATCTCCTGCTGCCGTGCGATGCGGGCCTGCCACCAGTCGGCGTGCAACTTCTTCGCCGCGTCCGGCCACTGGGCATCGCTTTCGCGCGGAATCTCCCACTCCGGCCAGGTCTTCTTGAGCGCGGCGTTCAGCTTCTCGCGCAGCGGCTCCAGCTTCGCCTGCCACTGGTCCCAGATGACATCAATCTCCGCGTTGTTGGCGATGGACTTGAGCGTGATGTGCGGCACGCGCTCAAAGACGAAGCCGTGGCGGATGTCCCCCTGCACCGGCTGCGAACTCGGCGCGCTGCGGGTGACTTCGGATTCCTTCTGCTGGCCCTCGCGTGAATCGGCCAGAAGATAAAAGGGATAGCGCGCGCCCATAATTCGGGCACGCGCCAACGCCAGCGCTACTCGCGAGGTGTCAATCGTGATCCAGCGGCGCCCCCATTGCTCGGCGACGGTGGCGGTGGTGCCTGAACCGCAGGTCGGATCGAGGACAAGGTCGCCGGGATCGGTGACCATGAGCAGACAGCGTTGAATTACTTTTTCTGTAGTTTGGACAACGTATATCTTGTTAAGCCCACTGCCGGTTGCAGTATCCAGCCAGATGTTCGATAGTGGCGTAAATGATGAATCGTTCAGGTACCGTTTGTAGCTAAGGGAGGTATCTCCTGCGGACACCCTATTTGCCTTGATTGCTCGCTTCATTCCCGATTCCTGAAGCCCCCACCAACGCGCCTTGCTATCGAAAACTTGCCCCTGGAAATGAACTTGATATTTTGCGCCAGGGCCGGGCTTCGTAAGGTTATCGAAACGAAATACTCGCGCGCCATCAGGAATTGGTTCTTGGCCATCCAACTCTGATTGCGTCAGCCTGCGCCTTTGAAGATCTTTCGACTCAAGTTGAACATAGGCATCAGCTTTTTCGCCTCCAATCAACTTTTCCGTGCCCAGACGCCGGATCTTGATTGAACCACTGCATTTGCCAAACCATAAGATGAAGTCATTCTGACGAGGGATCGTATTGCTCCCAAGTCCGGATGACTTCACTACGATAATCTCACTCACAAAGTTTTCGTCCCCGAACACCTCATCCATAACCGCTCGCACTCGATGGACATTTTCATCACCGATCTGAACGAAGATAGAGCCGGTATCGGTTAGGAGATCGCGGGCGACGGTGAGCCGATCCCGCAGGTAGGTGAGGTAGCTGTGGATACCGTCGCGCCAGGTGTCGCGGAAGGCCTTGACCTGCTCGGGCTCGCGGGTGATTTGGTCAGCCTTGCCGTCCTTCACGTCGCGGCTAGTGGTGGACCACTGAAAATTGCTGTTGAACTTGATGCCGTAGGGAGGGTCAAAGTAGATGCACTGCACCTTGCCGCGCAGACCTTCCCGCTCAGCTAAGCTCGCCATAGCTTGAAGCGAATCACCCAGGATCATGCGGTTCGTCCAGTTCTGATCGTGCTGATAGAACTCGGTCTTGTCCGCGCCCTTGGGGATGCCGTTGAAATCGGAGAAGAGGTCGGCGGCTCTTAGTCCATCGGCGTGCTCTCCCTCGCGCGAGGTGCGCAGCAAATCGTCTATCAGCGCCTTGGGGTGTACCTTCTCCTGAATGTAAACCGGCGGCGCATGCACGACGAGGTCAGTCCAGTCCTGCATGTCCTTTCCGCGCCAGACGAGTTGTGGATCAAGGTCTTTGTTGCGACGCTCGTAAGCGACCTGTACAGAACTCTTCTCGCCTTTTCGCATCACCGACTCGTATTCGGCAGTCGGAATGTTTTTGCGGTTTTCCGCTCCGTGAATTAACGTTTCGACACTCTTGGTGCCCGAGGTTTTTTTCGCCATGATTAGCCGAGCTCCTTCGTCGATTTTTCGACGGCATCTTTCAACATTGCCGTAAATCGTCCTTCGATTTCCATCGCGAAGTCCGATGACATTGAATAAACATCAGTAAACTCGGCGAATGCCCATCGGCCATATGCCTTGAGATTGTTGACCCCCGGCACCCAGTAGACATCCATCGTTTCTTTCTTGATGCGGGCATCTTCGCCACGATAGCCCTTTATCTCGACAACGAGATGCAACAGATCGTCATCGCCTCGGCCATCATCAACTAAGACAATGAAATCGGGAAAGTAACGCCGCATTTCCGGACCGTAGCGATAAGGAACCTCAAAACCGAGACCTTGGTTTTTAACGTACGCCTTCACTTGCGGATGATTTTCTGCAACGCGGCAGAATTCGCCTTCCCAACCGCTGTCAAGAATCGCCCAGTTTACGTGGCTGCGGTTTGGGTCGGTTTTCCAGCGCAGTGTCTTTGATGTGTTGAAGTTGACGTGCGCGGTGCTTCCTTCCGGGTTATACGGGTCGAGTACCGCCTCAATGGGGCGTTTGCCGATGAATGCTGATGTTATGGCAGCGACAATTTTGTTGCATGCCATGTCCGCAATCATCTTGTACTTGAGTTGCGCAGGATAGGTGCCCCCCTTGCATTTCAGGTAGCCATCTATCCACTGCCTGGTGATGCGTTTCAATTGCCCGAAAAGGTAAAGGCGCGGATCACCGTTGGGATCGCGATACTTTGTCAACAGCAAGTAGGAGGTCAGGTCGTAGATTACCTGCGACGGGCGGACCGCGCCGGTATGAATCAAATTGAGTTCGACTGGTTGCCCGATAATACCCGCATTTTCTGTTTGCGTCGGGCCGACTAATTGCGGGGTAAGCTCAAGAACCGAATCTTCTGTGAAGTTTGCCTCTAGCTGATCCCTTGGAAGATCGACACGATATCCTTGGACACGGGGGAAGCGTATTTCAAGATGATCTCGTTCGGGGCGTACCGCGCGGACTTGAATTGTTTCACGCGGTGGTTGAGGTTTGGCAATAACGGGTTTGGCGGTGAAGTCGAAGGGAATACCCAGCACGTCAGCGTACTCGACATTAAAATGCCCCTCTTCGTTTAGGTCGTAGGACTGACGGCGCAGCGCACGACCAATGACCTGCTCGCAGAGGAGTTGGGTGCCGAATGCCCTAACACCTAGAACATGCGTGACATTATTCGCGTCCCACCCTTCTGTGAGCATTGAGACTGACACAACACAGCGTATATGGCCGCCTAGTCTGTCTTCCTTACCTACTGTGTTCATGACTTCTCGCAGCAGGCGGGCATCATCGAAATCCTTCCCCTGCCGTAATTCTTCTGCCATCGGGCCACCGCGCTCAAGCACTTCGCGCTTGAACTGTTCAATTTCCTGGCTCGCCGCATCCCGGAATGTGTCATCTAGGGCGTCGCCAGACTCTAACTGGGTACTGTCTATCAGTAGGGTGTTTGGCCGTGGAAGTGGGTCGCCGTTGTCATCGTAATTTCGGAATAGCTCAAGCCGACCTTTTTCGAACTCTACCGCACCGTCCAACCGTTCCGCGTGATGCCCAGCGATGAAGTCATAAACAAGTTTGGAAGCTGCGGTGTTGTTGCAAACGATAATAAAACAGGGCGGGACAGAGATCCCCTCTTTTTGCCAAAGTTCAAACGTCTGCTTGTAATGCCCATAAAGGGCTTCGAGGGCTGTCTGTAGTAGCGGAGGGATGTCGGCTATACTGAGGGTGCTGGATTTCGTTCTGCCCTTCTTGGGCATCTTCTTGCCGATATGTTTCCATAGATTGCGGAATATCGGCATTTCGTCGCCGGGGATGTTGTTCGATATCGGAACCCTTGGCAATTTCACGATCCCGCATTCGATGGCGTCCATGAGAGAAAAGTCGCTCATGGTCCAGGGGAAAAGTGTGCCTTCCGCGTAGCCAGACCCTTGTAAGAAGAAAGGTGTTGCAGAGAGGTCTGCCACACGCACGACACCAAGCTTGCGGTTGACCGCTTCTATGCCGGATATCCATACGCGAGCAGCTTCATTGTTCTTCTTGGCCTCTTCTTTTTCCTCACCCTTCAGTTCGCTTTCATCTGCCGCCTGGGGTTTCCCGCGATAGCAATGATGTGCTTCATCGTTGAGCACGAAGACATTCTTCATGCCCATGAGTTCTGGCATGACGCGCTGGATCATTTGCCCTTCGGATTCTCGAGTATCGAGTTCCTCGCCATGACCTTGAAGGAGTGCGCGCCCGCCTTTGGAGATGTCTATTCGTTCCCGCAACTTGAACGCATGATAGTTGGTGATGACAATCTTGGCTTTGTGGATTTCATCTATCAGGTCGCCGGGGATTAGTTCACGGCTTCTGTAATAGCTGTCCGGGTCGTTAGGCTGGAGAACACGCAGACGGTCCTTGATCGTGATGCCCGGGGTAATGATAAGAAAACCGCGCGTGAATCGATTGCTTTGAGGGTGACGCACAGCATTGATAGTCTGCCAAGCGATGAGCATCGCCATCACCGTGGTCTTGCCTGCCCCCGTTGCTAGCTTTAGTGCGAGGCGATTCAGCCCAGGATTCGCGTCGTTGTTCGCGGCCCCCAGTTCTTCCAGAATCTGTTCGCCGGCTTTGCCAAGTGTTGGCGCTACTTCAGTGAGCCAGATGATTGTTTCTGCAGCTTCGACTTGGCAGAAAAATGGACGAATGCTAGCGAATTTGTGGTTGCGCCAATAATCTATCAATCGAGCGGTTTCGGGAGTGACCTTCCACTGATTTTGCGGAAGCCTGCGCCATTCGTCCACCCGCCGACGAACTGCGCTGATACGGGCAATTTCGTATCGCTGGGACTCAGTGGATAAATCATCAGCTTCATCCAGGTTTAGATTCCGTTGCGCGCTTCCTCTTGGCTTTGGGATTGGCGTGACGAACTCAGCCAACCGGCGTCGCGAAATTATCTGCTGTGTCGGCTGCCCCCTATCGTCAAGCTCCCAGTGCCGCTCCGGATAGCCGTACGGGGAATTCAGTATCGGCTTCGTGAAGAATGGGTTTTCTGCTTCGGCCATACGGTTTCCTCACGTGGGCAGCTTTGTTCGAAGAAATTCATGACATATGCACGGAGGATTGCGGAATCTCATCTGGCTAGATTTAAGCAGAGTCGCCAATATGATTTTTCAGGGTGTGCCGTAGTTGGGCAAAACCCTTAGGCTGGCGACTGGTAACCAACTGTAAATAATGTATAAATCCGGTGTTAGGTTTTCGAGGATTTTTGGGCGAGCGGGTGCCTCGCCGTCTTCGGCTTCCTACCCCGCCAACACGCCCCTCCAGAACCCCAACCAGCGCCATCTCAGCCTCTAGGTCCCTAAGCTGCGTTAGCTTCGCACTGCGCTCGGCCTTGGCTGGGAGGGTCTGCTGACAGGGTAACACGCCCATTCGTCCTAGATTCACATCGGTTTGGTTGGGGGGTAATATCAGGCTCCGACGCTCAAACTGGGGCTTGAGAAGCCAACATGACGAACAATACGCCCCGCCGGGGGCCGGGCCCGCCATACGGCAACCAGAACGCATTCCGTTGATCGGCCCCCACTGAGTGGTCCGTTTTGATTGTTAGTGCATTGCAGCCTCCAGCGCTATGGCCGGCCGTAGGTGGAGCGTAGCGGAACCGGAGGGCGGCCATAGCGACGACGCGGTTTCGGGGGCCGGCGGCTGATAACCGAGCGA
>CANJSF010000051.1 GCA_947476925.1 Rhodospirillaceae bacterium
ATCCCTTCGGGCGCGCCACTCCCCAAACATGGGCCCGTGCACGGTCGCTTGATTCAAATCATGGCTCGGCGTTGCGTTGCCCGATGACTATGATGTGCAGAGTGTAGATTCCCAAAGGATGAGGCTGATCATGGCAAGTCAAACCGGCGTGCCGAAAAACTTGCTGGCGACCATCGCCATTACCAGTGTGCTTCTGGGATTGATTGCGCTGGCGATTGGCGGTGAGTCCCCGGCCATCGCGGTATGGTCCGTGGCGGCGGCCATCATTCTCGCCGTGGCTTTTCATTTCTTATTGCCGGGCGGAGCCTTCTTCACTTTTGTTTTTTCTAACTGCGTTGGCATTTATGCCTGCTTGTACGTGTTCCTGTACGAAGCAAATTTTTCCCGTGCGCCGTCGGCGTTTCTGCAGGCCGGGTTTGTATTACCGTTGGCTGGGTTCACGTTGGGCGTGATCGTTCGCCGTAGCGCCATTCGTCGCGTTGTGCGCGAGCGGCACACGCGCATCGATACCGAACTAATCGACGCTCTGCTTTGGATTGCACCATTGTTGGCGGTCTGTGTTGCGTCGTTTGTGTTTCCCTTCGAGCAGTTCGATCAAACCGAGCAAGGTTGGGCTCTTGTATTTTCCATGAGCCTGATTGGCTTGGTGGCAGTGCTCGCCAGCCGTGATATCGCAGTATTCCTCATCGATACTGGAATTTTGTTTGAAGACTTTTCGGACAATGCCAAACGCCTTATCAAGCCGGCGTTTGCATTCTTTACGTGGTATTCATTGTTGGTGATCGTTTTTGCGTGCCTTTACACGATCATTGATCGCTATTCCGCATTGTCTCAATTTACCATTGGCGGCGAAACTCGTGACATCACATTTGCCGAGGCGCTGTATGTCTCCGTCGTGACTCTAAGTACCGTTGGATACGGCGACATTGTGCCCCATACGCCCGCCGTCCGGATGCTGGTAGCGGCGGAGATTTTTGTCGGAATTTTGTTGATCTTGTTTGGTGTCCAGGCGGTCTTGGCGGCAGCGTCCAAAAATCGCGACGAATCGCGGCCACGATAAATGCTAGGCGTATAAAACCGCTACACACCAGTGCGGAAAATGCCCTATTGTCGGCGTTCGGTTCCGGAAATGAGCAAAGGGAGATGTGCCAATGATCAATATGCGGGAATTGCTGGCGATTGCTGTGACGCTGTCAATAAGTGGGTCTGCGATGGCGCAGCAAAAATCTGAAGGCGCACCGGCACCAGCTACTGCGAAAGTCTATTTCATCTCGCCCAAAGATGGCGAGACGGTCAGCGCCCCGGTGCATGTGCAGTTTGGACTTAAGGGAATGGGCGTCGCACCTGCTGGCGTGGACTTTGAAAATACCGGGCATCACCATGTCTTGGTCGACCGCGAAGCTGTGACGGCCGCGTCGCCGATGATGAAGGACTATATGAAAACCGATTTGCCCGACTTGCTTCACTTTGGCAAAGGCCAAACTGAAGCCGATGTGAAATTGGCACCGGGCAAACATACGTTACAAATGGTGCTGGGCGATCAAGATCATCACCCGCACAACCCGCCCGTCATCTCCGAGCGCATTACAATTACGGTGAAATAGCTGCGCTCGGCGGCCAATTGGAAAAATCTTTGGTCATGCGGTCTAACACGGCAGGCCAATCGTCGACTTTGCTCTGCCGATAAAGCCTGACCGACGGATACCACGGGCTATCGGTGCGTGTGCTGAACCAGTACCACGGTTGAAAGTGCCCAAAGGGAACCATCACCCACGTAGGGGTGCCAAGTGCGCCTGCCAAGTGGGCCGTGGTGTTGCTGACGGTGATAACAAGATCGCAGGCCGAGATCAGCGCGGCCAAGCCGTCGATGTCAGTCATAGCATCAAGATCGGGCAGGTGGGTGAGGCAGACGCCATGCCCGCGCTGGCAGGTTGCGCGCTCCGCGGCCGTCTCGCCATATTGCAGATCAACAAAGCAGCAGTCCTTCGAGGCCAATAAAGGGGCCCACGCAGCGAGGGGCAGGGATTTTCCGTGCATGAATTTTGCGTTCTGACTGCTCCATGACACGCCGATGATCGGACGGTTCTTGGCGATTTCTTTCAGTCGTGTTTGAAACGTTGTGCGCCGCGCCCCGTCCGCAACGACATAGGACGTTCGTTGTGAAAAACGATCAAGCGTTGGCCGCACGTGTCGGAGCAGTGTATCCCCGGGGCATTGCCAGCCAACCTTCGCGGCTGTGGTTTCCGTAGCGGCCGGCGTTTGGCGTGCGACACATTGCACATCAGGCATTGAGCGTTGCAGTAGCGGCAGCAATCGCTCGTCGCACTCCAACACAATTTTGTCCCCGCGCCGCGCCATGTCATCCACAACACCAGCGGCGCGAATTTCATCTCCCAAGCCCTGCTCACCCCACACCAGCAACGCTTTGTCGCCCAAGTGCTCGCCGGTCCACAACGGCTGCGGAAAATCGCGCATGGCGGCCGCGCTGGCATCGCGGGGTAAACGCCAGCGCCATTCAAACTCGGGCAGGCCTTGCGCCAAGTCGCCACGTCGCAATCGGGCCACAGCCCGATTGAAATGTGCGGTTGCGAAGTTGGGGTCCAAGGTTAGCGCGCTATCAAAGTGCCCAATGGCCTCCTCGAAGCGGCCCTCGACTTCAGCGATAACGCCCAAGCCATCATGCGGCGTCGACAATGCTGGGTTTAATTCGGTGGCCTTGATCAGGCTGACTTTGGCTTCGCTCAGTCGCCCGAGCATCAACAGGCCCACGCCCATCATGGCACGCGTATTCGCGTGGTTCGGTTCGGCCTCCGCGACAGCAGCAAGATGCTCGGTCGCCTCGTCGTACTGCGCACGATGATGCAAGATCACGCCCAAATGAAAGTGCGCAGGCGAGGATGCCGGATCGCTTTGCAACGCTTGGCGAAATGCAGCTTCAGCTTCACCCATGCGGCCTAGCTGTGTGAGCGTCAGGCCGCGATTGAGGTGAATAGGCGCTAAGCTTGGATTGATCTCTGCCGCACGATCAAATGAGATCAGCGCTGATGCGTGATCGCCGCGTCTGCGCAACGTGAGCCCCAACAAATTATGAGCGTCGGCTTGATGGTCGTCTTGGGCGACTATCTTGCGGCATGCCTCTTCCGCCTGATCGTTACGCCCGGCCGTGAAGTGGGCGACTGCCTCGGCATAACGTTCAGCAGTCCCAGTCATTAACAATCCTAAGGTGGTCGTTACTTCGCTTTCTGCAAAGGCTCAAATGTTTTGCTGAGTTTGCAGCTGGCTTCAATGCCGGCAGCGCCGAGCGAAATTTTGGGCGCAAGGGCGGCGGCATCGGCACTCGCGAGTGTTGTCTTAGCTGAGGTATCGCTAATCATTAATCGCAAGCGATCTTGCAGGCCCGACGTGGCCGGATATTCCGCACGTAAAACCAACAGCTCCAAATCTTTGCCGTCTTTGGACACGACTTTGGTTTTATATCCGCGATCATAAGCTTTGACGTTGCGAGTTCCCTTGGCGTCTTTGATGCTGCAGTCATAGGGCGCAGCGCGATAAAGTTTGATGTGCGTTTGGTCCTCACGGCCGAGGAACAACATATCAGCCATCCAGTTGTTGTCGTAAAGCCACAATTGATCAGGTGTAAGCACCCATTCAGCGTCGGCTCTAAATTCAGCATCACTCCGCTTTGAAATAAACGCGCATGTGCCAGGTCCGTATTTTTGCTTCTCGGGCGTGTTGCCTTGCAATACGCCGAACAACTGCGCGCCGTCACGCCGCCAAATAAAATCGCAGTTCAATGCGCTAGGCTCGCGCATTTGTACTTTGCCCCACAGTTCGGGTCGCTCGTGCAGGTTTTCATATTTCTCTGGGTCGAGCGGCCCTTGGCCGAAAATATTCACGGCGCCTAATTTTTCGTCGATCACGGCCTTATAAAGAACCTGACTGCCCGCAATGATCGGGCCATCGCGCCCGTCGACGTTGACCTGACCATAGAACACCACTTCGCCGACTTGGGGCGCATTGATGCGAGCGAAGGTGCGATGCCAGTGCTCATGCACGCCGCCTTTGGGCATGGCAAAGTTTTGTTCGTAATAAATTTGCGGGTACGAATCCCAGACGCCGGGAAACCACGCGATGAGATCGTTCATCACGGATTCCAATTCTTTGCGATCTTGTTGATAGCCGGGTCCGGCCAAGGCCGCCCCGGCAACAAGTGGCAAGCAAAAGAGTGCAAGAACTGTCGAGCGAATCGGCGTCATGGCAAGGACCTTGATGCAACTGCAATGTGAAATGCTTAGCATATTTTAGTGCGAAGCCAATATCGCCGCTCGAGCGATATGCACTTTCGCAGCGCGATTAAGCAACATTCTTGTATAGGTGAGGCCCGAGGCCGACGTTAGAGTTGAGAGCAATTAGGAGTGTGCTTTGACTGCCATTAAATCCTACGACGTTATTGTAATCGGTGCTGGAACGGCAGGTTTGCCTGCCGCAATCTGTGCCGCTGATCGGAATGCGCGTGTGCTGGTCATCGAGGCTGCGGCTGATGTCGGCGGAACGCTGCATTGGTCATCGGCACAAATGAGCGGTGCTGGGGCGCGGCGACAAAAGGCCAAGGGCATCGACGATCACCCCGATCTGCACTTTGCCGATGTAATGCGCATCTCTAACGGCAATGCCAATCCAACGTTGGTGCGCTTGGCGGTCGACCAAGCCGCCGGCACATTAGACTGGCTTGATGATATTGGTTTTGATTGGGATCCGGTTACGCCATCGCTCTTTTATGGCCATCAGGCTTACGGTCGAGCGCGAACCTACTGGGGTCGCGATCAGGGGAAATCGTTGATCAACGTTTTTCGCCCCGCACTCGAGGCTCACATTCGTGCAGGGCGCGTTGAATTGTTGCTCGACACGCGCTTTGAATCGCTCGTTGTTGAAGGAGATGCCGTCATCGGCATCACAGCCCGCAGTGCTGATGGCCAAGTGCTCACGGCGCATGCCAAAAAAGTTGTGCTCACGTCTGGCGGCTATGCTGCCAATGTCGCGCTTTACAAGGAAATTCAAAATCGAACGCAGTACCAGCAGGCGTTTTGCCCCACTGCGCGCGGTGATGGCTTGCTCGCGGCACGGCAAGCGGGCGCCAATGT
Source organism: Rhodospirillaceae bacterium (assembly GCA_947476925.1). Lineage (GTDB taxonomy): Bacteria > Pseudomonadota > Alphaproteobacteria > Rhodospirillales > Rhodospirillaceae. The sequence goes on from CANJSF010000051.1 coordinate 5,142, forward strand.
CATCAATGGCCACCTTTATACCATCTCAACACTGACGGTATTGAAGGATGATACGTTTCCAAGCCCATTATCCCTGCGGGTCAACACCATCCCGCAAAATCGCCCGCCGTGGGAGATGTGGGTGAATGATCGCGGCGAACGGTTTGTCGCCGAGGACGAGCCGATTATCGACAATCGCGAAAAAGCGCTGGAAGCCCAACCTGGCAAGCGCATGTGGATCATCTTTGACGACGTCATCCGCCGCGAAAGCCCCGACATTATTATGGCGTGGTTCGAGACACCCATGGCTGACCCATACGCCACACACAAAGCATTCTTCCGCGCCGACAGCATTGAGGCGCTAGCAGGTCTGTGTGGGCTGGGTGTGGCCGCGCTGACTGCAGAAGTCGAACAATACAATCGGGCCCAGGCCGCGGGGGCTGATCGCTTCGGGCGCAAGCATATGCCGCGCCCGATTGTTCAGGGTCCGTTCTATGCCATCCGCCAACAGGGTGGCGCGTTGTCGACAACCGGCGGTCTCGCCATCGATGCGCACATGCGCGTGTTGCACACGAGTGGCAAGCCCATCCCCAACTTGTATGCGGCAGGTGAGGTGATCGGTGCCGGCCAAACCATGGGCGATGCGGCCGTTGGCGGCATGATGGTCACGCCGGCGCTGACCTTTGGACGATTGCTGGGTCAAACTATATTAGAGTGGTAAGGCGGATTTTTCGCCAAATACGTTTAATCTTCGGCCTCTTATACGCCTTAGGCCTATGGCCCAGTGCGCGACTCCTCTGCCTTGCCCCGTTGGGGGTTTGCGTATAGGTTCTTCAAGGACTTAATCGTGTTTTGGGGACGTCGGCTGAGGCCTTCGGGCTGGCCGATCTGGGGCGGGTGAATGAGCGTCCTTTATAAGGCTTTGCAAAAAGCTCAGAAGGAAAACGAAGAGCGTCAGCCGGTTTCGGGCGCCGCGTCCACAGGCGCGACCACGAGCGCCATGAAGCTGGCGATGCCCAGCGTCAATTGGCGCGTCGCGGGCCTTGGACTTGCTGTCGTTTTGGCTGCCGTCATCGGCGGCGCGTTCTTCTTGTTCGACAGCACGCCTCCCGCTCCACAACAGCAAGCTGCGCGTCCGACACCGCCTCCGGCAATGAGTCCGCCGCCTGCGCCTGCGGCGACAGCACCAAGTGAAGCTGCGCTGGCAACTCCGCCAACGCCCGCACCTATGCCAGCCGCACCCGCTGCCACGACAGCGCCGGCGACGAGTGCGCCCGTTGCGGCAGCGCCAACCCAAGTGGCACAAGCAGCGCCAACTGCGACCCCCGCTGCCCCAGCCCCGGCGCTAGAAGAGGCGCCCGCTGATGCCAGCCAGCCGATTGCGCTGACACCAAAGGCAGTGGCCAAACCGGCTGCGCCCAAAGCAGCGCCCACAGTTCCGTCAAATTCCCCCATGCCGCAGTTGGCTGCTGATTCTCCGGCCCGCGTGCTCAGTCCGCCCATCGCGATTAAGCGCGATGAGTACGATTTCTCCGGAGTTGGCGAGTCGGTGCAAGTGCGTCGCGTTTCCCAACAAGCCCAAGACAACGTGACGGCCGGGTACAACGCCTTGGTTCGTGGCGATCATCAAATGGCGCTTGGCTTTTATGACCGCGCATTACAGCAAGAGCCCCGCAGCGTGCTCGCTCAACTAGGGCGTGGTGCGGCCTTGCAAAAAATGGGCGATACGGCCCAAGCGCGCACGTCGTACGAACGTGTGTTGAAGGTCGACCCCAATAACCGTGAAGCGCTGACCAACCTCACAGCCATTGTTGCCGAGCGCGAACCAGGTGAGGCCCTGCGACGTTTGCAAGAACTTGAGAAAGAATATCCGTCGTTCAGCCCGGTGAAGGCGCAAATTGGTTTGGTCTATGCCAAGTTGGGGCAATTCGAGCCAGCGCTCGACTATTTGCGCCGAGCGGTGAACCTCACGCCTGATGCGCCAATGTACAATTATAACTTAGCGCTCGTGCTCGACCGCCTCGACCGCAAGGAGCAAGCCGTCGCCAGCTATGAACGTGTACTTTCTGCAGCGGCTGGCGGTCGCATTGCGCCTGAAATTTCTGTGGCCGATATCGAACGGCGGGTGCGCTACCTGCGCGCTAAGTAACGGCGAGTCTCATCCGCCATGCCCTACCTCGCGCATTTCGGGCTCAAAGAACACCCGTTCACTCTCACGCCGAATACCAATCAATATTACCCCGTCGATAAGCACGTCGAAATTATTCAGTCGATTCAGTTCGGCATTGCGCGCAACACCGGCATTTTAAAAGTCGTCGGCGATGTCGGTACCGGCAAAACCATGCTGTGCCGTTTGTTGTTGCGCAAACTGGTCACCGACAACGATGCGGTGGCGTATCTCAATGCGCCGCAAGTCGACCCCGACAGTCTCGTGGGTCTGGTGTGTGCTGAGTTCGGACTTGAAGCGGGCACCAAAGCGCAAATGCTGCAAGCGCTGAATGCCTTTTTGCTGGAACAACATGCGTTGGGTCGCAACGCAGTGCTGATTGTCGACGAGGCGCAAGCCTTGGGCGCGGCCGGCTTGGAAGCTGTTCGGTTGCTCTCGAATCTTGAGACTGAGCGCAGCAAACTTTTGCAAATTGTGATGTTCGGCCAATCCGAGTTGGATGAGTTGTTGGCTCAACCCAATTTGCGCCAAATCAACCAGCGCATTGGTTTTTCGTTTAACACCGGGCCGCTGACTGTGGCCGAGGCGGTGCACTACATCTCGCATCGCGTGAAGTGCAGCCGTGTGGATGGCGTTGATTTTCCTGTGTTTGCCGACAGCGCCATGACTGCGCTGGCCTCTGCGGCAGGTTTTGTGCCGCGCGTCATCAATATCCTGGCCGATAAAGCTTTGCTGGTGGCTTACGGCGACGGGGCCATTCAGGTGTTGGAAAAACACGCCGAAGCGGCAATCGATGATTCACCGCAGCTGGCCAAGCGCGCGACGATCCAGCGCGGCTGGGTGCGTCGCGCTTTGATGGGCTTGATCGCCTTGGAGGCCATTGCCGTTGTGGCGTTATTTGCCTTCAGCCCCGGCTTGCAGTCGTGGAGCAAGGACCTGTGGCAACGCGCCGTGGGTACATTCGATAGCTCTTCGCGCGCGGCCTCACCGCCACCACCTGCCAACAAGCCGTGACGCTGACCGACATCGCCAACGTTCCGCAAGCCGCATGGCTTGGGGTTGCGGCCGTATTGGGATTGGTGTTTGGCAGCTTTGTCACGGCGCTGTCGTACCGGCTGCCGCGCGGGCAAGACTTTGTAAACGCTCGTTCCAAGTGCCCGGCATGCGGCACAACGCTCCAAGCCCGTGATTTGGTTCCGGTGTTGTCGTGGGCCTTCAATCGTGCGCGCTGCCGGGTGTGTGCCGCGCCAGTGTCGGTGCGTTATCCGCTCACCGAATTGCTGATGGCGGCCATTTTCGTCAGTGCTGTGATGTACGAGGCGCGATTGATGGAGCTTGGTCTGCTGTTAGTGGCTGCTGTGTTGATGATGACGCTCACCATCATCGACCTTGAAACCAAACGCTTGCCGCTGCCGTTGCTGGCGATACTGGCCGTGGTGTGCGGCATGCTGCGATGGCTTGGGCCCGGCGATCTTCAAAACGGGCTGATGGTCGCAGCCGCCGTTGCGGCGTTGGGCCTGGTCACGGCCACGGCGACTCGGGCGTGGTTTGGCGCACCAATCATTGGCGCTGGGGATAGCTATGCGCTGGCCATCGCCGGGTTGGCGCTGCCGTGGCAGGCCTTCGGTGTGTTTTTGGGCGTGGCAGGCATTTTGGCGCTGGCGCTGGGCTTGCTTTGGCGAGTGTTTCGCGGCGAGGCCATGTTCCCTTTTGCGCCCGCGCTGTTTGCCGCGCTCTGGCTCACGCTACTCACCCAAGACCTCATGCTTGGTTTCGTTACCGAACGATTGGCGTAAAAGCTGGGCGATATACAAATGTTAATTCTGGCCTAAGGGCGTGATCTGGCTTGCGATTTGCCCTGCCAATGAGGTACCCATGAGGGGGTTAGATTTGTCACAGATGCCTTTTGGGGTGCCGCGCTTAATTATCAGCGCGGTGTTGAGCGTGGGGCATCGTTGTTCGGGGGACTAAAACCATGATCCGCAGTGATGTGGGCGTCGCGCAGCGCGCTGGACAAACGGTAATCCCCCCATTTTTAGGGGATCTTGATTGTAGAATTCACGCGGCTGTTTTCTGTTTCAATTTCTGGACGGGAGTGATCCCGCCAAGCCCCATGTTGGGGCGGTCGTTATTGTAAGTCCAGAGCCAGCTTGTTGCGTA
>CANJSF010000052.1 GCA_947476925.1 Rhodospirillaceae bacterium
AGACAACGATGCGCTCCAAACGTGTCGTTACGATTTGAATGATGGTGCCGGGGCTGTAGCTCAGTTGGGAGAGCGCTACGATGGCATTGTAGAGGTCGTCGGTTCGATTCCGTCCAGCTCCACCATCATCAAAATATACAAAAGCCCGGTGATCAAACACCGGGCTTTGTGTTGTCCAGCGTCAGCCCCTCATGCCGCGATTCGTGCTGGCATCTTTTGCACCAGCTTTCGTAAGCGCGCGATGCTTGCTAACGAAAGCTAGGTGTCCACCATCATCAAAAGATACAAAAGCCCGGTGATCAAACACCGGGCTTTGTTTTTTCCAGTTGCCGAACGTAAGGCTAAGCTTGCACGAGAGCGCCGGGCCCAATGCTGTGGGACATAATATAATCGAGGTCTTCTTGCGCAAAGTCGGCGTCGTGATCGGCGCAGATTGAGAGAATGCGTTCGACGATTTTGCTTTTGTAGGCGCCGACATCCATTTGGTCGGTATCCGTTGCACTGAGGTGCAACACCTCAAGCGCCTGGAGGATAAACGCCTTCCAATTTTCCGAAATGGCCGCAGACCTCAACAACAACCCAATCTGCAGAGCGTTTTGACTATCAAGCGTGCTACGTACTTTGCTGACGGACGTCAGCGCTCGCACAGCAAGCGCGTGTTCAAACAGCTGTAAATTCGCCATGCACAACGCGCGGATGACAAAAGTATCAGTCAGCCGTCCGTTGCTGTAGAGGTCTTTGGTGAGCTGGGCCACCGCTGCATCGTCCATGCCGGTCGCCAAACCCACCGTCATGCGCTGTTGTGTGTTCAGCACCAGCGACATGGCGGCATCAACCGACAGGCCATGCTTCTCGACCAGCTGATTGCGCACATGTTCAGACAGCATCACAGAAATACGATCAAGCACACTCAGGGGCACGCTGGGCCGACGGACCAGAGCGAGTTGCACTTCATCAGCCGCACCAACGCGTGTAATGGCGCGGTCGAAACCGTGGGCACTGATCTGGGCGCTGGTGTTTTGAAATAATGTCGCGACCACTTTCTCGTCGCCGCGTTCGCACAGAACATCAGAGACGACTTCGGGAAGTTTGGACCGCTGGGCAACGGCTGTCATCTTACTCATGGTGCCCGAGCTATTGAGAATATCCAGAAGATCATCGGATGTGAGAACTTCGCTGACGCGAAGGAGCGGCAAAGCCACCGCATCGTCATCGACTGCAAGCGCCTTAACAACAGCGCGCGGCGCATTCGGATTTCTCTGCAGCGTTTCCACCAAGGCTTGGCGGACCAGAAGGGCTGCGTCCTTGAGCATTTCGGAAATCAGATCGTTGGCGACCTGCAGATCAATATCCGATGCACCGGCTGCTCCGTAACGCTCGCCTAACTTTTGCGCCATGGCTGCGCGCAGGCCAACGTCGAGTTGGGTGTAGTGCACGGCATTGACGGCGGAGCCACCAAGAGTTGAAAGTGTTTGTGGTTTGTCGCTCATTAAGGATATTCCTGCATTCAGCAGATCAGCAAAATCGTTCTATAGCTTCAAATCATGTTTCGAGTGCAAACGTAGACCCTTACAACGCTAATGTTGAGGCAAAAATTCCCTAACCCTCATAAATATTTACGGGATCATATATATGGGATTAAAGTGCATTATGCGGATAAAGCACGCAAGGGGTGGTACCAAAACCTTTTACAATAAGTGGGAAATAGGGTGGGCAATTTCCAACTAGAGGTAGAAAAATATGGCCGGCCCGATTTCTACAACCCCAAAGCACCCGAATCGACGGCTCAAGGGCGGCAGGTTTGGCGGTAGGTGCGAATCGCTTCAATGGTTCGCCGTTCCGGCCCACCAAGAACTTGGTGAAGTTCCACTTGATACGACGACCAAACCAACCCGACAGGCGGCGGGTGAGAAAATCGTAGATCGGGTGAGCCGAAGGCCCGTTGACGTCGATCTTTTCAAACATCGGAAAGCTGACGCCGTAATTGATCAGGCAGGTTTGCTCAATCTCGGTCACTCCGCCGGGTTCTTGTCCACCAAACTGGTTGCAAGGAAACCCTAAAATGACCAGGCCCTGGTCCTTGTATTTTTGATACAGCGCCTCAAGCCCCGCGTACTGCGGTGTGAAGCCACACTTGCTGGCGGTATTGACCACCAGCACTGCCTTACCCGCAAAGTCAGACATTGCCACAGGCTTGCCGCGCAGCGAATTGGCCGAGAGTTTGAGAAACTCGCTCATCGCCGATGGGCTATTTCATCTTCAACACGATGACTTTGTCGGTAGCAAAGTCGGTATCGGCGCGCACTTTCGCCACTTGTCCGGCCGTCACAGCGGGCGCTTTGTTGCCCCAACCATTGCGGATAAAGGTCACGACATCGGCCACCGCCTGATCATTCAGCACGCTGCGGAACGGCGGCATCCGATAGCCATCGGGCGCCCCGTTCACCACCAGGCGCATCGAGCCGTTGAGCACAAGGTTGATGTACGTAGCCGGGTCGGGCTCAAGCGCGCCTGGGTTGCCTGCCATGGGCGGCATGTATTGCCCATAACCTTTGCCATCGTCGGCATGACACGAGCGGCACTGTTGATAATAGATTTTTGCGCCTGTCGAACTGAGATCGCGTTTGCGCAATGATTCAGTCGTGGCATTCGCATAGGCCCACGGTTGAGCGTTCTTCTCTTTCGACGGGGCCAACGACTTTAAATACGTTGCCACGGCGCTAAGGTCAGCGTCGGTGAGAAACTGCGTCGAGTTATTGATCACTTCGACCATGGTCCCCACGGCACTGCCGTAGGGCGTGACACCGGCTTTCAGTGAGCTTTTGATATCATCATGCGTCCAGCGGCCGAGGCCCGAGTTCACATCTTGCGTTAAGTTTACGGCTAACCAGTGATCAAGCTCGGCACCGGTCAAGTACGCTGAACTAGATTCATCCAATGCTTTTTCTTGCCAGAACAAACCACGCGGCGTGTGGCAGGCACCGCAATGGCCGGGGCCTTGCACCAAGTAGGCGCCGCGATTCCATTCTGCACTTTGATCTTTCTTGGGCGTGTATTCATTCATATCGACGAACAGCACATTCCACGCCGCCAACGGCCAACGCATATTCAAAGGAAAGGGAATTTCGCTCGGTTTGTTGGCGACTTTCGAAGCCGGCACCGCTTTCATGAAATACTCGTACAGCGAAGCCACATCCTCATCAGTCAACTTCGCATACGAGGGATAGGGCATCGCGGGATACAAACGATGGCCATCTTTCGCAACGCCTTTGCGTAGCGCGTTGTCGAAATCTTGCAGCGAGTAATTGCCGATGCCTGTTTCAGGATCGGGCGTGATGTTGGTGGCATAAATGTTGCCAATGGGTGTGGCCATTTTCAGCCCGCCAGAAAAGGCCGGGGCATCGGGCAGCGAATGGCACGCCACGCAGTTGGCGGCGCGCGCCATATACTCGCCCTTGGCCAAGGGATCTGTCATGGGCGGCGAAGTGGCCGGGGCTTGAGCCCATGCCAGTTGAGCGACCACCGCACCAAGCGCGGCCAACAACCCCATCCGTACCGAAACCACCATAGCTAACCCCTTCAAGAAATTCTTTGTCGCCAAGCATCACGCCTGCCGCAGTTTAACCATTCACGACCCCAGGCCAAGGTTGCATTATCGGAAACCTGCGGCGAGTGATCGTTTCGGTCTGGCTGGCGATTAGCCATATTTGCAGTATGTTATTGTAAAGAAAGAAGAATAGCACCCTTGATCGATGCTGGGGGTTTCTAACAGAAAACCCTGACCCCGAGACCGATAAGCCCCTGCAAAATAGGCATAAGTCCCAACCGCCCTTCGCGCTTGACACCTAGTGAGCGGGCACTTACCACGCCGCGATGCGCATGCGCCTAGAACCCACCGAACGACGCCGACAAATCGTGCACGCCGCCATGCCGCTGTTCGCGCGCAAGGGCTTTAGCGGCACGACGACAAAAGAAATTGCCGAGGCCGCACAGGTCTCGGAAGGGTTGCTGTTCAAGTACTTCACCAACAAGACTGCGCTGTATGCCGCCATCATTGAAGTTTGCAGCAACGACGATCCATCGCGCTTTGAAGCGCTGGCCAAATTAGAGCCGTCAACAAGCAGCTTAGCCCTGATTGTGCACGATGTAGTGGCATACTTTGCCACTCTAAATCATCGCAGCGCCGCCGAACAAAGCCGTCACCGCATGTTTTTGCAAAGCCTGAGCGACGATGGCGAGTTTGCGCGCATTGGGTTGGCAGCATTTGGGGCCGCCCTGATGCCGCTGCTCGAGCGATCATTGACGGCGGCACACGCCGCTGGAGATTTAGCCGAGGTCGTGCCGATCTCGCAGTCGTTTTGGCTAGCCGCGCTGCTGCAAATCAGCACGGGGTCCATGGCTTTTCACGGTGGCGCGAACCCGACACAAAAAAGACCAGCCGAAGAATGGGCGGCAGAGACAACGCGCTTCATTTTACGCGGCCTTGGCGTGAAAGCCGATGCCGTGCAGGCGGCGTGCGCGTCGATCCGTTGGGAAACGTGGCCTGCAATTGACCAAGGCGCCATAACCCAAGCGCCAGTTACGCTCGTGCGCGTTGCGTAAAGAATTTAAGACGTTAGGACAGATCATGAACTATCAGGACAAACCAACAACCACCATTGCCGTGACGCCGGGCCAGAGCCCACGCGCAGCGATTTCGCCCGAGCGGATGCGCCGGGCCATGATAATTGGTGGAGGATCGATCCTGCTGGTGATCGGTTTGCTGGTGGGTTTTAAAGTGTTCACCAACCAGATGATGAAATCGTTTTTTGCGGCCAACACGCCCCCGCCGGTGAGCGTGAACTTTGAAACGATCAAATTGTCGCCGGTGGCCCGCAAACTCACCGCGATAGGCTCGATCGCTGCCATTCACCAAGTTACCATCTCGCCCGAAATTTCCGGCCAGGTGCGACGCATTGCCTTTACGCCCGGCGCACCAATCAAAAAAGGCGAGGTGATCGTGCAGATGAATGATGCCAGCGAGCAAGCAGACCTAGCCAATGCGCGGGCACAGCAAAAGCTTGCAGGCCTGACGCTCAAGCGCATGAAAGACTTGAGCGCCAAAGGAGCCGCCTCGCAGGCTCAGCTTGATCAAGCTCAAAGCCAATACGATGCCGCCACAGCGACAATTGCACGCACCGAAGCCATTATAGATAAAAAACTGATTCGCGCGCCTTTTGATGGCGTCTTGGGCATTCGCCAAACCGAGGTTGGTCACTATCTCGAAGCGGGCAAGGCCATCGTCATGATTACCGATATGGCTCAGCTGTTTGTGGAATTCTCGCTTCCAGAACAGGCGCGCCCTCAACTCGATTTGAGGCAAGCTGTGGAGTTGAATGTCGACGCCTATCCGGGCAAAAAGTTTACTGCGATTCTTGCCGTGATCGACCCGCAAGTGAACACCGCAACGCGCACCATCAAGATCCAAGCGGTTGTCGATAATCGAGAAGGCCTATTGATGCCCGGCATGTTCGCCAATCTGGCGGTGGTTTTGCCCGCTGGTGACGAACGCCTCACCATTCCTGAAACGGCATTGGATTACTCGCTATATGGCAACTCAGCGTACGTCATCGAGGACGCCGGCAAAGATGATAAAGGCCAGCCGATCCTGAAAGCGAAGCGCACGACGGTCGTGACAGGGATAACGGTTGACGGGCGCATTGTTATTGAGTCCGGCTTGAAGGCCGGCGAGCGCATCGTGACAACCGGGCTTGGTAAACTTTTCGACGGCGCGCATTTAGCGCTGAACGCCACGCCCACGTTGGTCAAGCCCGACGCCTTGCCTGTTCCATAACCGACTGTCGAGGCCGTCATGAATTTCACCGATCTGTTTATTCGCAGGCCCGTGCTGTCGATTGTCGTCAGCACGTTGATCTTGCTTGTTGGCTTTCGCGCTGTTGTCGACCTGCCCTTGCGGCAATTCCCCGAGCTCACCAACACGGTCATTACCGTATCCACAGCTTATCCCGGCGCACCCTCTGATCTGATGCAAGGGTTTATCACAACGCCGATTGAACAAGCTGTGGCTTCGGTTGACGGCGTCGAATACGTGACCTCCAGTTCGACGCAAAGCGTGAGTAACGTCACTGCCTATATCAAGCTGAACCACGATCCCGGCAACGCCATGACTGAGACCATGTCGAAGGTTCAGGAGGTGAAGTTCCAGCTTCCGCGCGAAGCCAACGACCCGGTCATCACTAAGTCTGTCGGCCAAAGCGTGCAGTCAATGTACTTAAGTTTTTCCAGCCCCGATCTCCCGGGCGCTGCAATTTCCGACTACATCACGCGCGTGGTTCGGCCCTTGATCTCAACCGTCGAGGGCGTTGCCTCGGTTGATATCATTGGCGGCCAGATTTTTGCCATGCGCCTGTGGCTTGACCCCGCGCGCATGGCCGCGCGTGGTGTGACGGCACAAGATGTTGCACGCGTGATTCGCGCCAATAACTTTCAGTCGGCGCCGGGCCAAACGAAGGGCTATTTCATTGTGACAAACGTCACCGCCAACACAGCGCTGACGGAAGTTGATCAGTTTCGCGATATGGTGGTGAAGGCTGAAGGAGGCGCGATCGTCCGCTTGCGCGATATTGCCACCGTTGATCTCGGCCCACAGAACAGCAACACCGCTGCAATGCTGAGCGGCGAGAACGCGGTGATTATTGGCATTTCGCCCACTCCATCGGGCAATCCCCTGACGATGTCGCAGGGCATTCACCGCATCCTGCCCGAGATCGAACGCACGATGCCGCCCACTCTGAAATACGCTGTGCCCTACGATGTGGCACAGTTTATCGAAGCATCCATCAAGGAAGTGGCGACCACGCTGATCGAAGCCATGCTGATCGTCATTGTGGTGATCTTTTTGTTCTTAGGAACAATTCGCTCGGTGCTGATTCCAGTTATTACAATTCCGCTGTCGATCATTGGCGTTGCAGCCTTAATGCTGGCCCTTGGCTTTAGCCTTAATTTGCTGACGTTGCTGGCGATGGTGCTGGCCATCGGCTTGGTCGTCGATGATGCCATTGTTGTGGTTGAGAATGTTTACCGCCACATCGAAGAGGGCTACACGCCCGTGCAAGCGGCCTTGACAGGTGCGCGCGAGATTGTGGGCCCCGTCATCGCCATGACCATCACACTGGCCGCAGTCTACGCCCCCATCGGATTCCTGGGTGGTTTGACAGGCGCATTGTTCCGCGAATTTGCGTTCACGTTGGCGGGCGCGGTGATTATTTCTGGCGTTATCGCGCTGACACTCTCGCCGATGATGTGCTCGGTGCTGCTCAAGCCGCACATGGGCGAAGGCAAATTTGCCACAGCGGTGAACCATGTCTTTGCTCGAATTACTGCATGGTATACGCGCCAACTGGCACGCAGCTTGGATTTCCGACCCGTTGTAGCGCTATTTGCCGTTGGGGTAATGTTCAGCGTCGTGTTCTTGTTTCTCAACACGCGTCAAGAACTCTCGCCGCAAGAAGACCAGGGCGTTGTGTTGTCGCAAATTCAAGCGCCGGAGTACGCCAACCTCGATTACACGACCGCCTACGGCAAGAAGCTCGATGATATCTTGGCCACGTACCCAGAGGCACGCTCTCGTTTCGTGATGTTCGGACGCGGCGGCGCCAACAGCGGCATTGCAGCCATGGACCTCAAACCATGGAGTGAGCGCAAACGCTCGGCGATGGAAATGGCGCCCGATTTGCAAAAGAAGCTCAACACGCTAGATGGTGTGAAAGGCTTTGCATTTATGTTGCCCGCACTGCCCGGACCGTTTGGTGGTTTGCCGGTACAGTTTGTGGTCTCGTCGGCCGGACCATACGATGCCATATACGGCACAATGGAAGCGCTGAAAGCAAAAGCCCGCGCGAGCGGCCTGTTCATGGTCGTCGACAGCGACCTTACCTTTAGCAGCCCCGTCATCCGATTGAACATCGACCGCGTGAAGGCCAGCGATTTGGGCATTTCCATGCAGGCCATTGGCGATACCTTGGCCACATTGGTGGGCGAAAATTACATTAACCGTTTTAGTCTTGAAGGCCGTTCGTACCAAGTGATCCCGCAAGTCTCACGCGCCGATCGATTCTCGGCCGAGCGCCTGACACAATTTTATGTCAACACCGCATCAGGGGAACAAATCCCGCTCTCGACCGTGGTCAGTTTTAAGCAAGAGGTCGAGCCCAACAGCTTGAACCGCTACAACCAACTTAACGCGGCAATATTTCGAGCCATTCCGATGCCTGGCGTGTCCATGGGCGAAGCAGTGGCCTTCTTGAAGCAGCAAGCCGCCGAGTTGCCGCGCGGTTACACCAGTGATTTTCTGGCGGAAAGCCGCCAGTACGTGGAAGAGGGCGACCAACTTGTCTACACGTTCGCGTTTGGCCTCATCATCATCTACTTGGTTTTGGCAGCTCAGTTTGAAAGCCTGCGCGACCCGCTGGTGATTCTGGTCAGCGTGCCGATGTCAATTTGCGGCGCTCTGTTGCCATTGTTCTTCGGGGTCTCGACCATCAACATTTACACGCAGGTCGGCCTGGTGACGTTGATTGGTCTAATCTCGAAGCATGGAATTCTGATGGTCTCGTTCGCGCGTGAAATGCAGATTAAAGAGCAGTGCGACCGACGCACTGCCATTGAGCACGCCGCTCAGGTGCGCTTGCGACCAATCTTGATGACAACCGCCGCCATGGTCTCGGGGTTATTTCCGCTGCTGTTTGCCAGTGGCGCAGGGGCGGCTAGCCGTTTCTCGCTGGGCTTGGTGGTTGTTTCAGGCATGTCTATCGGCACGCTGTTCACGTTGTTTGTCTTGCCGTCGATGTATACATGGTTGGCAACCGACCACCGCGCCGAAGCTAGTTCCGAGCGGGCGCGGGACTTAGCCATGGCCCCGGCCGAATAACTGCAGCACTTAAGCTTTGAATACCCAGCGCTTGCTGGCATTGAAGTTGAACGCGAGACCAGCGATTGACCCTGCGGCGATGCCGATAAACGGATATGCGCTGACGAGGGGCGCAAATGTCACCAACGCGGCATAGACGCCATAGTTGACGACCGCACCTACGCCGTTCGCCAGCAGAAACCTCAACCACTGTAGCGCTGCCGGCGCCGGGTCGACTCTTTCGAACGTAAAGTGCCGATTAGCGGCCCACGTAAATGTCGCCGCCGTCAGGTATGACACGATGCGCGCGGAATAAAGCCCAAGTCCGAGCACACCCATCGCCGCGTAAAGTGTTGCGGTGTCGACGATGAGCCCGCCCACTCCTACTAGTCCAAAGCGAATGAATTGGGATGTCGCCGGACTCAATATATTCATCCCATTCGCATTTTTAAGCCGAGAGGTCTATGCGGCGCGAATGCCCAGGAGGAATGAGGACACGCCCTCACGCAGACGTTTGGCTTGTTCGGCC
>CANJSF010000053.1 GCA_947476925.1 Rhodospirillaceae bacterium
ACAAACAACGCGCCGACTTGAAACGAGGGCGAAATGTTCGTCGGGTTCATGCCACGGAAGCGAATACCCGAGATATAGCGCCCACCGAACCCACCGCCCTGGTTCTGCACACTGAGGCCTGGCGAGAACTTCGAGAGATCTTGGAGATTGTTCAAGCCAATCGATTCAATCGCCGCAGCCGAAAACGCGGTTACAGCCACCGGGATGTCTTGCAAGCTTTCCTCGCGTTTGCGCGCTGTGACAACGATTTCTTCAAGCTGAGCAGCCTGCGCTTGCGCCGTTTGCTGCGCGTGTGCGGGTCCCGCAAAGCTAGAGATTGCAACAGCAATCGCCGTCGAAAGTGCCAAACGGTCTTTCATTGAAATGGTCACGGTGTTTCCCCTCAAATGCAGATGAATATGAATATCATAGGGCAATTGTATACCTATCGTATACAATTGATGTCGGCGGGCCTATAGTCATATTGTGAAGATAGATGCCCTTTTCAAGCAGCTACATTTCCGACACTGTGAAAACCCTAATTTCCTAAAGGGCACAACGTTTTGGCTCCTTCCCGGACACTCGCCCGCACAGCACAGATGCATCACAGCCAACCCCATGGCTATCGTGAAATCGCGGCTGTGATGTTTGCGTGGGTGAATGATGGGCGCTACCGACCTGGAACTCAGATTCCAACTGAATCAAGTTTGTGTGAAGAGTTTAAAGTTTCGCGCGTCACGATCCGTCGCGCGATTGCTGTCCTGATTGAGCATGGCGCGTTGCAATCGCGCCAGGGCATGGGCACTTTTGTTTCTGACAACTACACACCTCCACCTGCCAATATTCAGGTGAAAATGCTTGGCCCGCATACGAGTCAGTGGCTGGACGGCGATGTCTTTCGTTTCTTAGGCTCGAAGATCAGCAAGCCGACGTCGGGTGACCGGGAGTTTTTTGGTCGCGCCCTCAAGTCAGTTGAGGAATTTTGTTACCTAAGGATTCGTCAGAATCGCCCCATTGAATATTTCGAACTCAAATACCCCGACTGGGTCACCGCCCTTATTGAGGATCGCACTGAAGCCGTCATGCTGCACCTCAATCCCTACCTCGCTGAACGTGGGGCCAAATATCAGGTTGCCCGGCAATCAATAAATGTGATCACAGCGGACAAACATGTCGCAAGACTGCTCGAACTTGAAGTAAATGCGCCGATCGTACGCGCTCGCGTGACGTGGTGGGATGAAGTTAATCGTCCGCTCATGCTTGGCGCATGGCATCACCGAGCGGATCAATATGAAATGAATCTGGAAATGACGACCGAATATGTGAACACGGTGGCCCGCTCTGCAAAAGGCACGCGTGTCAAATTGCGCAGTGTCTAGAATTAAATCATCGAAAAGCTTGCGGCATCAAAAGGGAATGAGAATGGATCGTCGTGAACTATTAGCCGCTACTGGCCTCGGCTTGGCTGCCAGCGCACTGTCATACGAGGCGAATTCCGCAACGGCAACATCGTCCATCCCCAGGGTCAACCCGGCCGGGAAGCTGCTGGCCAACAAGGCCCGGGCCTATGATGTGATGGCGCGATTGGAGCTTGATGGGTTAATCGCGGGCAACCCATTGAATGTCTACTATCTCGCAAACACGATTACATTGGGCGTGAAGTTTCGGACGGACCCTGGCGGCTATGCGACGCTTCCCAGCGATCCATCACAGCCCAGTTTCTTTGTTTGTACGCCAGCCGAAACCTGGGACATCGCGAACCAAGAGCGCGAAATCCCCGAGACAATTTTCTACACCAGCGCAAAGCCTGGGCAGTCCAACCCGCCAGGGGTTGAACCCAGCGCCAACAGACCGCGCGATTACGCGCATCGCGAGGGCGTGACACTGACCGAGCGCGAGAAAAGCTGGGTGGCGTATCAAGACACCGTCAATGCGGCGGTCGCACCCGGAGCGGCCTGGGCTTTGGTACGTGCCCTCAAACGATCGGGTATGACAAAAGGACGCATTGGCGTTGACGACATGCGCATCAAGCTGATGCTCGATGCCATTGGCTTCACCGGTGTAACCTTCGTGCCGGCTGACGATGTGTTCAAGCTCATTCGCATGGTCAAGACGGAAACCGAGGTGGAGCTCATGCGGATCGCGGGTAAAAACAATGAGGCCGCCGCCATGGGGGCCATGCGCCGGATGCAATCGGGCATGCGCTTTGAAGATTTCCAAAATATGTTCAGGCAGGAATGCGCTGCCCGGGGCAACACTATGACCTCCATCATTCTGGGAATGCCCGGCGGCATGACGCCGGATGAAACGGCCGTGAAAGGCAAACCATATATTGTCGATGCCGTAAGTATGTTTGGCGAATATAATGGTGACTATGCGCGCACGCTTGTTTTAGGTGAGCCGACCAAGGAGATTCTATTCCGAGCGAAAGCAAATCGTTTGGCGCGCGAGGCGACCTTTGCGATGATTAAACCTGGCGTGAAGTTTTCAGCATTGCGTGACATGGCCTTCAACACCATGGTGAAGGCGGGCATTCCTGAGCACCTTGTTTTCATCACACCGCATTCGGTCGGCCTGTCTCATACCGATCAACCCTTCCGACTGGCAGGTATTGATGAAACCCCCATTCAACACGTTCTGGAGGAGAATATGGTCTTAACCATCGACCTTCCCTACGTCGAAGTCGGTTGGGGAGGCGGCCATAATGAGGACCTCTTTCGTGTCACAAAGACAGGATACGAGGCATTGAATCCAGAAAGCGATCCTTTGGTGGTCGTTTAGAGGGCATTGTCACGTTGATAGGGGAGTTGCGGCCACTGTAGCCATTTCAGCGCGCGAGCGTTGTAAGGTTGGCATCTCCGATAGAGCGCCGCCAGCGAAGACAATACAAATTAATGCCGGATTGCCGTTGAGCGCCTCAGCAAAGGCATTCATTGCTATTCTCCGTGTAGAAGGGTTGGCCATTGGTTTCGTGTCACAGCGCTTGTTCCGTATGGGGATGCGTGTTGTCTTCTTCTTCGGCTTCCGGCCTATGGAAAATGCGGTAGAGAGCCGGAAGCACGACAAGTGTTAGTATTGTTGAAGAAATGATGCCGCCGATAACAACGGTCGCCAGCGGGCGTTGAACTTCGCTCCCAGTTCCGACATTCAACGCCATGGGAACAAAGCCAAGGCTCGCCACAAGCGCCGTCATCAAGACGGGCCTGAGACGAGACACCGCGCCGCTCAAGACAGCCGTTTCCAATGGCATGCCGTCGGCTCGCAAGCGACGGATAAATGAAACCATGACGAGGCCATTGAGGACGGCAACCCCTGAAAGTGCGATGAATCCAACACCGGCAGAAATTGAGAGCGGAATGTCTCTCAGCCAAATGGCAAGCACACCGCCTGTCAGTGCTAGCGGTACGCCGCTAAAGACAATCAATGCGTCCTTCGTCGAGCCGAAGGCAGTGTAGAGCAACATAAAGATTAGCAGCAAAGCGACAGGGACAACGATCTGAAGGCGCTCACTGGCCGAGATAAGTTGTTTGAATGTGCCTCCATATTCCAGCCAATAGCCGGCTGGAAGTTCAACCTTGGTAAGAACCGACTGTTGCAGCTCGCCAATGAACGAGCCCAAATCCCGGCCACGAACATTGGCCGTGACCACGACTCTCCGCTTTCCGTTCTCGCGGCTGATTTGGTTTGGCCCAGGTGTTAAATCGATGCTTGCAACTTCGCTGAGAGGCACAAAGCGTGGCCCCTCAGTATCAAGTCGCGCATTGACGAGCGCAGGCTCCGTCGATGTTGTGTGCGGCAATGGGATCGGAAGCCGACCAAGAGCAGGAAGGTCAGTGCGCAGTTTTTCTGGCAGTCGGACAACTAAATCAAATCGGCGGTCACCTTCAAATATCTGCCCCACGCTTTTTCCACCCAAAGCGACCTCCACGACCTCTTGAAAGTCTGCAATCTTGATGCCGTAACGGGCTAAAACTTCGCGGTTTGGCGTTATCGTCAAAAGCGGCAGGCCGGTTGTTTGTTCAACACGTCCGTCGGCGGCCCCCTGAACGCGCGACACAACCTTTTCGACTTGCTCGGCTGTCTCGTTAAGAACGTCCAGATCATCGCCATACACCTTCACAGCGACATCGGTTCTGACGCCTGAGATCAACTCGTTGAACCGCATTTGGATAGGCTGCGTGAATTCGTAGTTATTTCCTGGAATCAAGCGAGCAGCGGCCTCCATTTCCTCGACCAACTCTGTCTTCGACTTCCGAGGATTAGGCCACTGCTGCCGGTCTTTCAGGATCACAAAGGTATCGGCAACACTCGGAGGCATCGGATCGGTGGCAACTTCGGCTGTGCCTATCTTGGCGAAAACCTTATCCACCTCAGGAAATTGCTTTAATCGCAACTCGAGTGCCGACTGCATCTGAACAGCTTGCGACAAGCTCGTTCCAGGGATCCGCAACGCGTGCAGGGCGATATCGCCTTCGTCAAGGCTTGGAATAAACTCTGAGCCCATTCGAGACGCCAATAAGCCGCTTAGAGCCACGAGAACGAGCGCCGCAACAGCTACGGGAATTCGGTTCCGCATAGCTCCGCGCAAGACTGGCTCGTAAAAGGTCCGCGTTCTCTGCAAAACGATGTTTTCTTTCTCCGCCACTTTCCCGGTCACAAAAGTAGCGACGGCCGCAGGAACAAAAGTGATTGAAAGAACTAACGCACTGAGCAGCGCTGCCACGACAGTAAAAGCCATGGGATGGAACATTTTTCCTTCCACGCCGGTGAGCGCGAAGATTGGGATGTAGACGATCGTAATAATGATCACGCCAAACAAACTCGGCCGTATCACTTCGGCTGTCGCATGAGATGCCGTCGCGAAGCGCTCTTCACGCGTCATCGTGCGACCTAAGTGTTCTTGCTTTTCTCCGAAGCGCCGCAAGCAATTCTCGACGATAATGACGGCACCATCGACAATGATGCCAAAGTCCAAAGCACCCAGGCTCATAAGGTTGCCGGAAACCTTGTTTTCGACCATCCCGATGATCGTCATCAGCATGGAAAAAGGAATTACAGCAGCGGTGATCAGTGCGGCGCGGAAATTCCCAAGCAACACAAAGAGAATAACAATAACAAGCAGGGCTCCCTCAAGCAGGTTCTTCTCCACCGTGGCAATGGTTCGGTCTACTAGGGTGGTTCTGTCATATACCGTTTGAGCAATGACTCCGTCGGGAAGGCTCCGATTCACCTCTTCCATCCGCGCGGCAACACGTTGCGAGACATCGCGGCTGTTTTCGCCCATGAGCATAAAAACAGTTCCCAGCACGACTTCGCGCCCGTCTTCAGTTGCAGCGCCAGTTCTCAGCTCAGAGCCAATCTGAACGTCGGCTACGTCAGACACCCGCACGACCGATGCGCCACGCGTTGCAATCACGAGGTTTTTGATCTCGGGAATCCCGGAAATTTGGCCAGGAGAGCGAATGAGATATTGTTGGCCGCTGCGCTCGATGTATCCGGCTCCCACGTTGCTGTTATTCTGCGTGAGGGCTTCCATTACGTCGCGCATTGTGAGGCCGTAAGCCAAGAGCTGGTTGGGATACGGTGTTACATGAAACTGTTTGACATAGCCCCCAATCGTATTGACTTCGGTGACGCCGGGCAGATTACGCAATTGGGGACGCACGACCCAGTCCTGCACGGTTCTCAAGTCCGCCAGGGTCCACTGGCTTCCGTCAGCCTTTGTGGCGCCCTTTTTCGCCTCGACAGTGAACATGAAAATCTCGCCAAGGCCTGTTGCGATTGGCCCCATCGACGGCTCCAAACCGGGAGGAAGCTGACTTCTCACTTCCTGCAAGCGCTCGCTAATCAATTGTCGGGCAAAATAGATGTTTGTGCCGTCTTCAAAAACAACGGTCACCTGCGACAGCCCATACCTCGAGATTGACCATGTATGGTCAAGATTTGGAATCCCCGCGATAGCCGTCTCAATGGGAAACGTGACGCGCTGCTCGGCTTCGAGCGGTGAAAAACCTGGAGCCTCCGTATTAATTTGCACTTGGACATTGGTGATGTCAGGGACAGCATCAATGGGAAGGCGTTGAAAACCATAGACACCAAGTGCAGATAGCCCCAGCAGAACGACAAGGACCGCCCATCTTTGTTGAATAGAAAATGCAATTATGCGCTCTAACATGGCCCTGCCCTTAGTGATCGTGGCTTGCGCCGGATTTTTCGATATCGGCCTTGATGAGAAAGCTGCTTTCGCTCACGTATTCGGTTCCGGGGGCAAGCCCACCTAGGACTTCGATGAAGTCGCCGTCTCGGAGACCTAGGTCAACCATCCGTACTTCGTAGATATTGCCCACCTTTGCGAAAACGACGTCAAAGTCGCGAAATCGTTGCACGCCACTCGCGCGAACAGCGAGGGGCACATCTTTCGTGTCGGTTGTTACTTCAGCTTCGATATGCGTGCCCGGACGCCAGATGTTTTTATCATTTTCGATCAAAGCGCGGACCGGCACAGCCTGCGAGCCCGGCATCGTGATCGGCAAGATCAACCCCACCACACTATCGGCGCGAGTTTCTCCGTCGATTGCGCTCATGCGGACTGGCTGCCCGACTTGAAGCTTTGTCACGTCGCGTGGGAAAACGTGCAGATCGGCGACAAGTCGGCTCATATCTGCAATTTCTAGAATCGGCTGATCACCAACTGATTCACCAACACTGGATAACTGCTGAGTTACCACCCCATCAAAAGGGGCCTTAATGGCATACGTTTGCAAACTGTCATTGCTTTCGACCGAGGCAATCGTTTCTCCCTTAGTTACAGATTGCCCCAAGCTCCGCTTTAACTCTCGTAGTACTCCGGGAAACCTAGCTTTGATCAGTGCTGAACGAGCAGGGTCGGTGATCACTCGACCGGTCACAGTCAAAGTCTCACGAATAGTCGCCGGTCCGGCCAATTCCGTCTTTATCCCGCCTGCTTCAGCAGCCTCAGGGGCGATCTCGACGCGCCCCTCATATGACGGGTATGTCCAAGCATGAGCCTTGTTCTCTATCCGTGCGTTAACCTTAACATCGAATGAGTGAGGCTCGACTACTGTGCCTCGTCCGCGCAGGTATCCGCCCTCTGGCTTGAATGTAAATTTTTCGGACACGCCTCCCAATCGACCCAGCTCTACAGATGCGCTGACCTTTGCTGGGTCGAGAGGCTTATTCTTTGTGTAAGCAAAGAGCCGAAACTCTGGCGGAACTCCGTCTTCGAAAATCGTCACCTCAATGGCAATATCACCATCGCGCAATAGGCGTCCATTATTGGGGCCGCGCTCAAATTCAGCTTCGGCGGCGCCCGCCTCCGCACCGTGATCGTGTTCGTGGTCATGCGACGAGGGCTCAATAAATGAAATGAGTACTGCCAGCACGACGCCAGCGACCACGATGCCAAGTATGCTAAAATTTCTGATGTTCATTTCCGAAGTCCTATCGCGACTTATTCATTGTTTCATCTGCCACGCTTGCCGCGCGCGCCGTCAAACGCTCGATCTCGATCACCGCGTTGTGATAGGCGACTGCCGCCTCAATGGCTTCGTGTTGAAGCTCGATCCATTGGCGTTGGGCGTTGAGCAATTCAAGCAATGAAAACCGCCCGGCGTTAAACCCGCTTTGAGTCAGCTCGCGCGCGCTTTCGGCTTGGGGGACAGCCTTTTCACGCAATGCAGCAAGTTCGGCGGTGCGCTGCATTGCTTCTTGGTGAAACGACTTTAGAGTTGCTGTCAATTCTGCGCGTGCGGCTTGTTCGCGGTAATCGACTTGCTGCAAGTTACTACGCGCCTCGGCGGTATAAGGGGCACTTCGGCCGCTCGCGCCCAGCGGCACCGACAAAGACAACACAATGGCATTGCTGCGCTCGCGTACTAAGCGGCGCACGCCAGCACCGACGGTGATATCGGCACTTGCTCGCGATTCCGCCAAGCGCAGCTTGGCTTCCTCGACGCGACGCTCTGATGCAAAGCGGAGCAAATTTGGGTTTTGGGCCAGCATGGCTGCAAGCTCAGTCGCTGGCGCAAGCATGGGCAAATTAAACAGCTCAGCAACCGCATCGACGGCATCGATCTCGCCTCCACTCCACATTGCCGCCAGGCTTTGCAGCGCTTGCGAGACATCGGATTTGGCGCGAGACACTTCAATCTCGGCCAACGTGAAGGCCACATCGGCATTGCGATCCTCCACAGCCGCACCGCGTCCAGCCGACACGCGCTGCGCAACGGCCTTGCGAGTGTTCGCTGCTAGGTCGAGAGATTGCTGAGCCAATGCGGCTTC
>CANJSF010000054.1 GCA_947476925.1 Rhodospirillaceae bacterium
CTCGAGCAAAGTAAAGCCACTGGAAGATTTGTTTGTTTGGATGGTCATTTTGGCTCCGGCAAACATTCAGGAGCTTTAAGCTGATATCCAAATACTGACGTACCTATGCGGATTTCGACATCGCCACCGCTGCACAGGCCTGTCGAGCGATATATAATTGGCTTGTCGACAAAGAGCTTCCAGTCTTTTGGGAGCGCAATGGGCGCAGGCACTGCAAGTAGCGGCCCTTCCACAAAAGAAGATTCAATTGAATCTGCCTTAGCTACCGCGAATGACTGTGGCTGACGCGTATCTGTTGCGTTCTGATCGGTTGTATCGATTTGCCCCAGAGTGAAATCTTGGTGGGTTTTCAGGGCCTGATACGGAAGGTCGCTGAGGGAACGTTCAACGCTTTCGCGATTGAGAGCAAAATCGACACTCGCCGAAAGGCTTGTGAGTTGCGGCATTGCCACAGCCGATATGAGACCAAGGATGACAAGTACAACCAAAAGCTCGAGGAGCGTAAACCCACTCCCGGACTTAAGTTCCGCCGCGACCGCGGATACGCTTATGTTAGCGGCCAATACTTTATTTGGGTTTGGCAACATCGGTTTGCGGAAGAAAGCCGACATCAGCATCAATGCCTTCGCCACCCAATTGGCCATCAGCCCCATAGCTAAACAGCGCCATGGTCGTTCCAGTAAGGGGGCGATAATTGTAGGGATTGCCCCAAGGGTCCATCGGGACTGGTTCAGACAAATAGGGCCCTCGCCATTTGCGTGCGATTCGCTCGTCCTGCGGCGGGGTCATCAGCATGACCAACCCTTCTTCCGCGGTTGGGAAGCGCCCGATATCGAGCCGCATCGTTTCGATGGATGCCTTCAACATACGCACCTGGGTATCAGCGGCAGTCACCTTTGACGTATCAACACGACCCAGGAGTTGAGGACCGACGAGCCCTGCCAGCAAGCCAATGATGACGAGAACCACCAGCATTTCGAGCAGCGTGAAACCTCGCGATGTCGGAACATAGACCGATACCAGCGGCATTTCTTGGTGCATGGGTTGATCAACAAGCATCGTTTTCATCTGCCTTAGAGAGTCACCTGATTGACGCTGGTGATGGCTAGCATAATCGCAGCGACGATGCCACCGATGACGCCGCCAATCAGCAGAATCGCGATAGGCTCCAACAAAATGAGAAAGCGCTTCATGCGCTGACGGCCAGAATTTGCATACAGATCGGCCATTGATTTCAGCAGCGTTGCCAGCTCACCTGACGTTTCGCCGACTTGGATCAAGCTGACGGCCGTGGGCGTGAAGATATCCTGGCTGGCAATCGACGCTGACAGCGATTGCCCGCTACGCACCATCTTAGAGATTTGCCCCAGCTTTTGATAAAGCCGATCCAAAGAAACCGCATCACGTGCAAATTGCAGCCCCCGAACGAGGTCAACACCATTGGCCAGCATCGTGCTGAGCATCGAGCCCCAACGGGCGAGTTCTGCTTCCAATAGCCACTCACCAACCAATGGGACCCGATCAAGCCACTCGCGAAATCTGCGACGAAATTTTGGGTCTTGGGCGAGATAGGCGATTGCTGCGATCACAAGAGCCGCAGCCGCGATCACGAGAACTTTCGCATTGTTCAGCGCCATGCCCAAATCGATCACAAACCGCGAAATAAACGGTAACTGATCCATCTTGCCTTTCAGCATCGTTGAAAAGCGCGGCACAACGACAATGAAGATAAACATGACGGCGGTAAAACCTGTTGCCATGAGAATAGCCGGATAGGTCAATGCATTGCGGATGTCTTGGCTCACATCCAGATCGTAGTTCATTTGAGTGACGCCATCTTGCAGCGCTGGCCCCAGCCGCCCGGTTGCTTCACCTGCCGCAACCAATTGCGAGAGATAGCCGGGAAAACGTGGAAACGCATTGGCGAGCGAAGGCGCAAAAGGCTCGCCGGCACGCAATCGCCTTTCGATGATGGCAAGGCTGTCGGTGTATTCAGGGTGCAGAGCCTGGCTGCGAAGGCTGGAGACGGCATCAAGGAGCGGTATCCCGGCGCAGAGCAATAGAGCCATTTGCTGGACCAACAGCGCATCTTGTCGTGGCGTTGGCCCACGCTGAAACCAGGTCCGGCCTTTCCGGGCCGATTGCCCTGCTGCCACCGACAGTGAAATGGGCGTTAAATTTCGAGTCTCCAGAGCCCTGTGGGCATCGCGCTGAGAGCGCGCAGCAACCTTACCCGTCACAACCTTTCCGGCCGTATCCAGGGCTTGGTAATCGAACAGAGATGAAGGATTTGCGGTCATACGGCGATATCCATGTGGGACCGATCATAGCTGGGATCCTCCACACAGCCAGTTAAAGGCTTGTCACCGATCAGGATACGCCTTTGCAAAAACGAAAACGGGAGGGCGATTACTCGCCCTCCCGTTCCGCATCCTCCAGAGGAGGAAAGTTCTAAGCTTATTTACCAGCAGCGTTGGTCACGCTGCCATTACGTGAGCCAGAGAGATCGCTGAAGAAGCCAGCGTCTTGGTTCCAGTTCACGTGCTGGACGTAGCCGTTGATGCTGCCGCTGATGGCTGCACGATAGCCGATCGAGGCAACTGCGGTTACGCCCGCACCAGCTTCGATGTTAGCAGACGAGATTTGGAGCGAAGCACCAGCCGGGATTGACGGCGAGGTGTACGTTCCGAGTGTCGCGCCTGTGTTTTCGTTGCGCAGGATGATCTGCACGGTGCCCGCCACGCTGCCAGTGTTGGCAATGCGGAGGAGCGACGTGTAGGTGCGTGAACCTTGAGCGGTTCCGGGCTGCATGCCGTTGATGTCAATGCTCAAGCCAGAACGTGACAAACCAGCAACAGCGCCAGAGGCAGAAGGAGGAGCAACTGCGTTACCCGTGACGCCAACGCCGCCTGAAGCAGAGTACGTCAGAGCCAAGGTACCAGCAGAAGCCGCATCGATTGCTGCCGTTCCGTTAAAGACCACGCCAACGGAGAAAGAACCCGTAGCAAGGTTGGCCGCGGTAATATTACCGAAGGTCACGAAACCACCAGTAAATGCCGTCGGTGCCGCTGTAACGCTAAGGGCGTTACCCAAGAGGTATGTCGACGCCAATGCATCATCGTTAAAGATGGTCGAAGTAACCAACAAGTTATTGGTATTACCGATAACGTTCGTCGGTGTTGTCAACACAACTGCGCTGGTCAAGTCACGAGCAACTGTTCCGGTGCTGGTGATTGTAACTGTCGCAATTTTTGTCGTCAGAGAGGTTGCCGCACCGAGGTTCGAGAACGCCGGAGAAGCACTCACGTTCAGCTCCGAAATACCGGTTTGGGCGGTAACAACAGTCGCGATTGAGTTAAAGCTCGTGACAACAGGCTGAGCAGTAGTGGTATCCAGAGTTACGCCGCCAACACTGATCACGCCACCGAGCGAGATCGATGCACCAGCAGTGGCCAGAGCAGTGGCGTTATCAAACGCTACGCCGCTGATGATGAACCCGCCGATTGAAGCGAAGCTAGCCTGAACTGGGTTGCAGCTGGACAACACTAAGGTGTCCGCCGAGAAAGCAACGGCGCAGCCCATCGTTGAAGTCAAGCCAGTTAAAGCAGCAGCGGTTTGGTTAGCATTGCTGCTGCCCGTGAACGTACCAAAGTTCACAGCGGCAACGTCGTTAGCAGTGACGGTACCAGCAGAGAACTTAGCGCCAGTGATTGTGATTGTCGAAGTAAAGGTTGCCGCGAGAGGGCCCGTCAAACGAACGAGAAGTCCTGCGTTACCAATCCGGTCAGTAGTTGCCGGCGACGAACCAAAGCTTTGAGCAGAGAGGCGAGCAACGGCCGTCGATGAGGTAAACGGTGCGGCAGCTGTAATCAAAGTAAACGTCGCTGCGGTTGCAGCGGTCGTCAGAGCAGTCGATGCGAGCAAAGCACCGCCTACGAGGTAGAGATTTTCACGCTTCATTTAGGGATCCCCTTGGAAATGACAGATATCTGGTTTCACTCAAGCATCGGCGGACGTGCAGATGCTTTGCGCCCGTCAGCGCTGCCGCATAAAAGCTTATCGGTGGGGGGAAGTCAAGTGGCGCAAAACGTGGTGTTGCGCGACAGCAACACTAAATAATGCTGTGAATACAATGGGTAAGGGACTCTTCACGCGCTGGCAATGCCTTTATTCGTCTCAAGTCCGCATAAATATATGAATTCTTTGGCATTTCTTGCGATTCGGAGGTTTGGGTACCAGGGGCTGTAAGCCCCGATGCGGAACCAGTACCAAAGTCGCCCTTTCCCTTGTGCAACAACAACGATTGTCGGCACACCCAGCGCGCCGCAGAGATGGGCAGTGGTGTTGCTCACAGTCACAACCAAATCCAGCGCTGCGATGTGATTCGCGAGCGCAGTGAAGTTCGATGATTCAGGCAAGCCTCGGTCGCGAAACAGCCCAACACGAAAAGCTTGTTCAAAACCGGAGCGATCAGCAGCGAGCTCCGCCTCGCTTCCATATTGCAAGTCAATGATCTCTGAGTTTGGCAACTGAAAGAGTGGTGACCAAAAGTCTAGGTTGGGTGTTTTTTGCGCGCCAATATGCGGAGCCATGCTTCGCCAGGAAAACCCAATCAGTCTTTTGCTTTGGCCAATCCGCTCTTGATGGGACTTTCGTACAGCAGCGACAGCATTCTGCTCAGGAAACAAAAAAGCACGGCGATTGGGAAACGACCCAAACGATCGGCGATACCATCGACCTAAATCAATGACTGAAGAATGATAATCGAAGCGTGCTGTCGCTTTAAGGGCTGCGATTGAATCGTGCGGCACAACAGAAACGCGTGGGAAAGAACGTTGAAACAAACTCACCAATCGCGGCGAACATGCGAACGTCACCGCACCAGCACGCTCAGCAATATCTGGGATCACGCTCGCATACAAAATCTCATCGCCAAAGCCCTGCTCGCCCCAAACCAAGAGTGTTCTGTCTTTTAAATCCTCGCCCCGCCAAACGGGCCAACGAAAATTCGGCCTGGCAAATTTAAATTCACCATCTGTTTCGGCACGCGAAGCATAGCCGTCCCAGCCAGAAGCGAGTTGTCCACAAACCAGGCTCGCAAGTCCTCGATTTACAATAGCACTTGCATCACCAGGTTTGACAGTCAGCGCGCTGTCAAATGACTGAATAGCGTCCTCAAATTGATCGCATTGGCTCAGGTAGGTCCCGAGATTCGTTAACGCCAGAGCATTCTGCGGAGCAATCGCCAGCACACGCCGAATGGTATCAACTGCACGCGGTGCTTGATAAGTGTCAGCGTACAATTTCGCCAGCATCACAAGTGCATCGACATATTTGTCGTCAATTTGTAGCGCCTTGTTATAGGCCGCTTCCGCTTCCTCCCAACGCTTTAGGGTCGCTAAACTTCTCCCGAAGTTATAAAACCCGCGCTGATCTTTCGGGCACTTCTGCGTCATCAAGCGAAAAGCGATGACCGCGCCATTTAAATCTCCAGCGGCAAAAAGCAAAACGCCCAAATTGAGCCGCGCATCAGCATAAGCTGGCTCCAATTCTATTGCTTTGCGATAATCTTTTATGGCTGCATCCTGCCGCGCCTGATCAGCGCGCAATCGCGCACGATTAAAGTGAATTGACGCTAGCTTCGGCGCAGATTTGATTGCCTGATCGAATGAAAGTCCCGCTTCATCGAGTTGGCCACGCGCGTGCAACACCACGCCAAGCAAATTTAAGGCGTCGGCATTTCGGGGCTGGTTTTTCAGAACAGAGCGGTACGCGACCTCTGCTTCAGCGAGCCGACCATTGCGATGCAAAGCAACCGCCATCTCCAGCTGATGCGTGTTGGAGCCTGGAGAAGTCATTGAGGCACCCGCGGCACATCAAGCTCATCTAGCGCTGCTGCCACGCGCATCATCACCTCAGGCCATCCATCCTGAAGGCTTTGTCTGAAAATCCGCATGCTTGGGTACCACGGCGTCGTCTCGCCAAGGCGGAAATACCACAACGCGCCCTTGCCGCTGGGCACCAATGTCCACACCGGAACACCTAGCGCACCAGCAAAATGCACAGTCGTATTGCTAACTGATATCACGTGATCTAGGGCCGAGACTTGTGCTGCGAACCCATCGAGATCGGTGAGAGCGTCGATATCTGGATCAATATAAACGCGGCCATTGCTGAGTGACTGAAGCTCAGTAGCTTCCTCTGGAGACAATCCATATTGCAACGAAACACAAAGAATATCATTACGCCGGAGGAGCGACCCCCATTGCGGGAGTTTCATCGACTTATGTACCCCATGATTTGCACTCGCGCTGCGCCAAGATATCCCGATGATGCGTCGCCCATCGGCCCGAGCGACATACTTTTCTCTCAGCCGCGATTTTAAATTTTGATCGGGGCGCAAATAGCCATGGTGTTGGGGAAACTGTTCAGCTGAACCACGCAAATATTGACCCAGATCGGCAAGCGATGACTGCGCATCAGGCTTCGCAGTTGATATCTCGATGACGGGCGGCGTGCGCTGAGGCAGGAGAACCAAGTCCGGATATGACCTTTGAAAGAGCGGCAACAAGCGCTCTGAGCATTCAAAGTAGCACTTCCCGGCGCGCAACCCCGCCTCACGGGCCATTGAACTGTACAAAATCTCGTCACCTAACCCCTGATCGGTCCATAGCAGCAAGGATTTGCCTTGAAGCGATTCACCCTGCCATTGTGGGTATGGATAGGTTCGCCGCGCAGCCGCTGTTGTTGAGTGATCAAATCGATGACGATAGACACCCCATCCCTCCTGGAACCGACCGGCCGATAAAAGCGCCAGAGCCTTATTCGTTATAGCGGCTGCTTTATTTTCCGATGTAATTTTGCTGGGCCCGATCGCGAGTGCTTTATCGAAAGTCGCAATGGCTTCATCGACGCGGCCGTTGTCTTTCAAGGTCTCGCCCAAATTATTGTAGGCTTCTGTATAGTCGGGCTTCAGTACAATTGCGGTTCGGTAAGCTTCGCAAGCGTCCTCAAATTGACCGTGACCATTGAATGCGTTGCCAAGATTGAAAAAGTATTCCGGGCGCTTCGGCTCGAGTTTGCAAGCGTTTTGATGTGCAGCGATCGCGCGATCAAATTCTCCAAGTTGCCCCAACCAATTCCCTAAGGTGCTGTAGTAATTGCCAGTATTTGGCGCAAGACTTATCGCAGAAGTGACGGCTTCTATGGCGCGATCAAGCTGGCCACCATCTGCATAAACGTGAGCAAGCTGGTAAAGCGTGTCAGTATTCCGAGGGTCAATCTTTAAGGCCGCTTTAAATGCACCAATAGAATCATTTAACAACTTTTGGTCGCGTAAGCAGCGCCCGAGATTGTGGTGTCCGCGGCTATCGTTGGGCCAAAGCTTTACAAACTTCCGGAAAAGGATCACAGCCGAATCAAGATCCCCTCGCTGACGCAACGACGCGCCTAAGTTGATGTAGGCATCAACATAGTTTGGATCAACCGACAACACCGC
>CANJSF010000055.1 GCA_947476925.1 Rhodospirillaceae bacterium
GGCTGCGGCGGTGATGTTGGCTTGGCTGATGGCCCAAAAGCCCCATTGGTCTTTGCCGCGGCCGAGCGCGTTGATGGCCACTCGGGGCTTGGCCGCCATCATGGCCGCGTCGACATTGGCAGCGACAAGCGCATCGCCCTCGACGAAAGCAACTTTGGCACCGGAAATTCGTTTGCGATCAGAACCCGGGCGCACAAACGCGGTGACAGTTTCACCTTTCGCCACGAGTAATTTAACAATCTCAGATCCCGCTTGCCCGGAGGCGCCAAACACCAACACTCCACCCGGTTTGATGGCATCGGCAGCAAAAGCAGGGGCGGTCACAATGGTCGCCAGCGCAAATGCAAGTGCAACAAGACGTTTCATGACGATGGGCTCCTGGCTTTGGAATTTTAATATGCGCGTTCGATGCAAAAATCGATAATATCCAGTAACGCCGATTTCACGACGCTGTCTGGAAACACACCCAGCGCATCGCGGGCAATGGCACCGTAATGGCGCGCACGGCTGACGGTATCGACCAAACTGTTGTGCGATTTCATCAGTTCCATCGCGCGGGCCAGGTCGCCCTCTTGTTGTTGCAAGTCGGCCAGCGTGCGTTTCCAGAATGCGCGCTCGTCATCTGTTCCGCGCCGGTAAGCCAGAATCACGGGAAGCGTGATTTTGCCTTCGCGGAAATCATCGCCCACGGTTTTACCCAGTTCGCTTTGACGCGCTGAATAATCCAGTACGTCATCGATGAGCTGAAAGGCAATGCCGAGATTAAGGCCGTAGACACGCAAAGCTTCTTCTTCAACGTCAGGACGGCTGGCGACAACAGCGCCAATGCGCGCAGCCGCGGCAAACAACTCGGCCGTTTTTGATTGAATAACTTGGAGGTACTGCGCCTCGCTGGTTTCAGTGTCGTTGGTGGTGATCAGCTGATGCACCTCGCCCTCGGCAATTACGGCCGAGGCCCGCGACAAAATTTGCAGCGCTTTCAGCGAGCCGTCTTCGACCATCAATTCGAAAGCGCGGCTAAACAGAAAATCGCCCACAAGGACGCTGGATTGATTGCCCCAAATGGCATTGGCGCTGGACTGGCCGCGGCGCAGATCGCTTTCATCTACCACGTCATCGTGCAGCAAAGTGGCGGTATGAATAAACTCGACGACCGTGGCCAATTTCACATGGCGGTCACCCGCATAGCCGCACAGCTTTGCGGCCGCCAGCGTCAGCACCGGGCGCAACCGCTTGCCGCCTGCAGCCACCAGATGCCCCGCTAACTGTGGGATCAGCGCCACCGGGCTGTGCATGTTGGCCACAATGGTCCGATTGACGGCCTTTAGGTCATCCTCAACGAGCGCCGTCAAGGCATCGAGTGCCTTCGACTTCGTTCGCCTCTGCGTATCGAGCGCAACAACTGTCGCCACGTGTGAAGCCTTCCTGAAGCTCGTCCCCAACGCCACATTAGGAGGCGAGGCGACGGCAAGCAATTCAAAATAGTGAATTCTTCCTCGCCCTCCTGCTTGCGAACTGAAGCCATGCGCGGCACTGTTGTGTCATGAAAGAACTTATCAGTACTCCCAATATTGTTTTGATCTCGGCGTTGCAGGCCACTTTGCGCGCCGAGGGCATTGAAGCCATCGAATTTGATGGGCCAATTGCCGATACGCTTGTGGGTTTTGCCGATTTTCCCCGTCGGCTGTTTGTGCACGACGACGACTATGCGGAAGCGCGCGCGATCATGGTTGAGTTTTGCCCGGAAGAAGTCGAGGCGGTGTGAGCGTTAGCGAAACCTATAGTCACGACACGCTGCTGGGGGGGCGCGTTCAATTTCGCCAGCCCAAAGAAGGCTACCGCGCGGCCATTGACCCGGTTCTGCTGGCTGCCGCCGTCAAAGCAAACGCCGGCACACGCGTGCTTGATGCCGGATGCGGCAGTGGCGCGGCCCTGTTGTGCCTGGCCGCACGCCTGCCCAACATCGACGTGACGGGGCTGGAAATTCAATCGCCGCTGGCCGCCCTTGCCGGAGACAACATTCAACTGAACAAATTTGAAGCGCGAGCGCGTGTTGTGGTCGGCGATTTGGCCGCACTGCCCGACATTGTGTGCGCTTACCCGTTTGACATTGTGATGACAAACCCGCCGTTTGCTGCCGATGGCACGGTGTCACCCAAAGCATCGGTAGCGACAGCCCATCATGAAGGTGGCGTGGATTTAGAGCAGTGGGTCGCGGCTTGTTTGAAACTGCTCAAACCAAAAGGGCGGCTGGTGATGGTTCATCGTGCCGATCGCCTGAGCGAGGTCATGGCCGCGCTGGCAAAAAATTGCGGCGATCTTCAGATTTATCCGATCTACCCGAAGGCTGGCCATGCGGCCAAGCGCGTGATTGTCGATGCCGGTAAAGAGCGCAAAACCGGCGACACCGTGCATGGGGGCTTGGTCCTGCACGAAGCGAATGGAACCTACACGCCCCAAGCCGAAGGCATTTTAAGAGATTCCGCCGCACTATGACTTTGTATGCCTTGAACAACTCTCGGCCGACTACTGATTGTTAGCCGCAGTTTTCCAGGCTTCTGGGTTGCGTAATACCCGCTTTAAAGCCCTGTATTCAGTCGAGTGTTGCCCGACTGCATCATCCAGCGAGCATATTGAATAATATGCCTTATTTCACCACTCGGGGTTTGGCGAACGCAAAGTATTACACTTATAATGCGTCATGAAATGGCGAATCCACGGGGGACGCCGTTCAGTCTTTCTCTTGAGTCAAAAACACGGGGTCAAAATGCCACGGACAAAACTATTCCGCGCCTACATCGCAGCACTTGCAGTTTCAACCAGCATGGGCGCGCTGATTCCTCAGGCCTTCGCGCAAATCGAGGAAATTGTCGTCACGACGCGTAAGCGCAGTGAAAACCTGCAAGACGTGCCGATCGTTGTGACGGCCTTCTCAGCCGCAACAATCGAACGCAAAGGCATTGCGGATTTGTCCGACGTCGCCAAGTACACTTCGGGCCTCAACCTCGACGAAGGCTTTAACAAGCAAGATACGCGCATTGTGTTGCGCGGCTTGTCGCCCACGCGCGGTCGCCAGAACGTCGCCATTTTGCAAGACGAAGTTGATTTGACAACTTTGGCTCAACAAACCGCAGGCGGCTCGTTCCTCATTAACCCACGCTTGATCGACGTCGAACGCATCGAAGTGATCAAGGGCCCACACGCGGCGTTGTATGGCCGTTCGGCGTTTAACGGCGCCATCAACTACATCACCAAAAAGCCCGGCAATGAATTCATGGGCAATGCCCAAATCGACCTCGCCACGTACGGCAAGGTCGAAGGCCGCGCCAGCATCAGCGGCCCGGTCTTGGAAGATAAATTGGCATTGGGCTTCAACGTCGCCGATTGGCGCTTCAAGGGCTTCTACAAAAGCCCCGTCACAGGCAAAGGCCTGAGCGGCGGCAAAGGCTACGGCATCGCGGGTGCTTTTACAGCGACCCCCAATGACGTTTTCACCATCAACGGTCGTCTCGAGTATTCGAACGATGACTTCGGGCCAGAAGCGGCTTCGATCAAGATGCCGGGGCTGGTTCCTTTGCCTGCTTCGACCCTGTTATCGAACGCCACTGGCCCATGCGTCATTGGTGTCGGCTCGGGTCTTGTTGGCGCGGTTGCGCAGACAGCCGTTTGTACGAACCCCGCCAATGCCTTTTACCCGCAAACTGTCGGCAGCTTGGGCAACGCTAAGAATTTCCCGACCCCAGCCCCCAGCCGCAACCCACGCACGGGCGTAGATTACCCCGGTTCGTCGCGTGATATTTTGCGTTCAACTTTGCGCATTGTTGCAGAATTTGAACCTGTAACGGTCACATCGATTTCAGCCTATGGCGACAATGGCCAGTTCCAGTTCAACGATGCATTGTCATATGGCGATTACTCCAGTCCGTCTGTCAGCGGCGCGCAAGAAACCTACTTTGACGCCAACGTCAAACAATGGAGCCAAGAACTGCGCGTGCAGTCCAGCGGTGAAAATGCGCTGAACTGGACGGTCGGTGCCATGACTTGGAATGAGCACTTAAATCAGCTCAACAAGGCCTTGCGTTGCGTTTCGCAAAGCGGTGGTTCGGCTGGCGGCGATTGCTATACGGTTCTGGCCGCTACCGGCGATGTGTTGCGTGTCAACTCGACAAACCCAACTTTAGCCGCAGCGGACATCACCGACCGCAGAACGTTCCACTACTCCGGTTATGGTAGCGCTGACTACGCCATTACCGATGCCCTCAAAGCATCGGTTGAGTTGCGCTACACGGCAGAGATGGAAAAATACACCGGCTACGGCGTAACTGGCCCAACTTTCGTGGGCTGCCAAACGGTAACTGTGTCTGGCCGTAACACCTCGGCAACCGGACAAGTGACCTGCGCCAACCCTGCCCCCCAAATTACAGGGGCATCCACTCCGTTTTCGACACTAACGTCCTTCTTTGCCAACACTCCGGCCCAGACCAAGACCAACTCGTTCTTCTGGACGCCGCGCTTTACCCTTGATTACAAAGCAACGTCCGATGCCTTGGTGTTCGCCTCGGTTGCCTTGGGCAAAAAGCCTGGTGGCTTTAGCCCGCTTGCTGCTCTGTCTTCGCCAGCCGCCATCGTCAACAACACCTACGACCCCGAAGTGATGTGGGTCTACGAATTGGGCGCCAAGACGACATGGTTGGATGGCAAACTGCAACTCAACGGCGCCGCCTATTACCAAGACTACGGCAAGAAGCAGGTCTCGGTGACGTTCGTCGATCCGAACAGCTTGCCCACGCCAAACCAACTTTCGACCCGCGTGGTGAACGCTGCGAAGGCCGAAGTGAAAGGCTTTGAGTTGGAAGCCAATTTCGCACCAACTGAGTTCCTTTCGACCAACCTCAGCTACACGTTCAACAAGGGCAAGTATAAAAACTTCCTGGACATCAACGCTGGTGTCTCGGCCATCTCGCGTGCGGTTATTAACAATCCGAACGCTTGCACAGTCATTGTTGTTAACGGCCAAAACCGTTGCCAAATTGATTACTCGGGCAACAAGCTTGAAGGTGCGCCGAAGCACAGCTTGACCATGGGCGGCGAACTGCGTGGCGACGTGTCAGCCGACTTGGGCTGGTTCCTCGACACCGACATTCGCTTCCAATCAAGCCGCTTCACCAGCTTTGAAAACAGCCTGAGCATGGACTCCTACTGGTTGGTAGACTTCCGGGCAGGCTTGAAGAACAAAGACTGGAGCTTGACCGCTTATGTCAACAACGCGCTGAACGACGACACCATGAAGGCCAGCGCCGTGTACATTCAGCCCTGGAACATTGCCAACTTGAATGCGACCGGCCGTACGCCGATTTCCATTCAAGCGCCGAGCGGCGCACGCGCCATTCTGCCTGACAAGCGCCAGTTCGGCGTTCGTGCGGCAGTCAACTTCTAAGCACTACGAAAATTGCTTAAATCCAACGGCGGGGGCCCAAAACCCCCGCCGTTTGCTTTTTAGGGGTCAGACTTAGTCGCATTTTTCCACGCCAGGTGGTTCCCACTTCTCGGGAAAATGCTCTATTCATTTATTGGTCGCATTTTTCCACGCCAAGTGGTTCCCACTTCTCGGGAAAATGCTCTATTCTTCCGCCATGGCCATCATCGACCGCTTCAACGATTTCGTCGCTCAACTTGATCTGCCCATCACACGCGGCGAGCCGCCGCCTATGGTTGCGGTAGTGCGCCTGAAGGGTGTGATTGGCTCCGCAGGATTGGGGCAGCGTGGACTCTCGATCAGCACGCTCGAAGGGCTGCTGCGCAAAGCCTTCAGCCGTCGGGTGCGCGCCGTGGCCTTGGTGATTAACTCGCCCGGTGGGTCGGCCGTGCAGTCCTCGCAAATTGCCAGCCTGGTGCGCTTTTATGCCGAGGACAAAAAAATTCCGGTGCTGGCGTTCACCGAAGATGTCGCTGCCTCGGGTGGCTATTGGCTGGCGCTCGCGGCCGATGAAGTTTATGCCGATCCCATGTCGATCGTGGGCTCCATCGGCGTGATTGCGTCGAGCTTTGGCGCACACGAACTGCTGGCCAAGATTGGCATCGAGCGGCGCATCTATACGCAAGGCGAGCACAAAAGCATGCTCGACCCCTTCCGGCCTGAAGACCCCAAAGACGTGGCGCGCATCGGCGAACTTCAAGCCGAGATCCATAAGCAGTTTATCGCCTACGTCAAAACACGACGCGCACTGAAGCTGAATGCCGACGACGCGACGTTGTTCAACGGCGATATCTGGACCGGCGAGCGCGCCAAAGAATTGGGACTGGTTGACGGCTTGGGCGACATGCGCACCATTTGCCGTCGCAAGTTTGGCGATGACGTGCGGTTCATGACCATTGATCGCCCAATGAGTTGGTTTCAACGCCGCTTTGGTCGGTTCATTCCGCCGGGCGTCAGCGACGACACAGGCTGGGCCGGCGATTTGATCGCTGCTGTTGAAGAACGCGCCTGGTGGGCGCGCTTCGGGCTCTAAGTCCGCGTGGGCTTTATTTTCAAATTGCTGCTGACCGCACTTATCATTTTGGTCGTATGGTGGGTGGTGAAGTTTCGCGGGCGCATGTCGGTGCTCAAAGCCGCTGTGCAGGCCGCCAAGCGCGCCGCGCAGCAAGCCGCCAACGCCCCCACCAGCAAAGTCCCTGTTGTGTTGGTCGCCTGCCCTAAATGCGGCACATATATAGCGACGGGAACAGTGTGCATCTGCGCCAATGAGAGCACATGACCTTGATTCTCAAGGGTTTGGCCGGTAGTTTGCCGCCGCATTCAAGGATGATCGCCGGGCCATGGCCACCCCTTTAAGTTTCCAAAAGCTAATTCTGACGCTGCAGAATTTCTGGGCCGACCAAGGCTGCGTCATCGTGCAGCCCTATGACATGGAAATGGGTGCGGGCACGTTTCACCCAGCCACGACGTTACGCGCCCTTGGACCTAAGCCCTGGAACGCAGCTTATGTGCAGCCCTCGCGCCGCCCCACCGATGGGCGCTACGGCGAGAACCCCAACCGTTTGCAGCACTATTACCAATTCCAAGTAATCATGAAGCCCTCGCCGCCCGATCCGCAGGCGGTGTATCTCGACAGCCTGCGCGCCATCGGCCTCGACCCCATGGCGCACGACATTCGCTTTGTGGAAGACGATTGGGAAAGCCCCACGCTGGGCGCCTGGGGCCTGGGCTGGGAAGTGTGGTGCGACGGAATGGAAGTGACGCAGTTCACATATTTTCAGCAGGTCGGCGGCATTGAATGCGACCCCGTCGCCGTGGAATTGACTTACGGGTTAGAGCGCCTGGCCATGTATGTGCAGGGCGTGGAAAATGTCTATGACCTCGATTTCAACGGGCGCGGCGTAACGTA
>CANJSF010000056.1 GCA_947476925.1 Rhodospirillaceae bacterium
GCGCTGATGTGCACGAACACATCTTTGCCGCCGTCGCTGGGTTGAATAAAACCGAAGCCCTTTTGGGCGTTAAACCACTTTACTGTACCGCTGGCCATTATGGCCTCCTAGAGAGAGTGAGATCAAAAAACGGCGTACGCGACCATCGCCCAAACCGTTGTCAGAACCAGCGATGTCTTGGAGTGCCGTACATAAAGGGGCAGGAAACAAGGCAAGCATAGAACTCGACGCCGCTTTTCTAGACCTTTTACCCCAAATTGCAACTCATGACTTAGTTGCAGGAGGGGGAAAGGGGATGGGGGGAAGGGGCAAGTGGCGCAAAATCTTGGTTTTGGGCAGCTTTTTGGGCATATTAATCCGTCTTAAGCAGTTCTTCACCACCCCCTGGCAAAAATTGCCTATCTGAGGTCCGCGACTGTTGCCGTAATCCCACGGTCTCGGTTGGGCCTTTCAAGATCAAGAGTGCTCCTCATGGCGCGGGTTAAGGAAGATTACCGTTCTCTCACAGGCCCGCAAAAAGCCTCGATCCTGCTTTTATCGCTGGGCCAAGACCAGACGGCCAAGCTGCTGACCATGATGGAAGACGATGAAATTAAAGAAGTCTCGCAGATCATGTCGGGACTAGGGACCATTGGCTCGAACATCGTTGAGCGCTTGTTCGTCGATTTCGCCGATGCGCTGTCGAACACCGGCTCGCTGGTTGGTTCGTTTGAAACCACCGAACGACTGCTGCTCAAGGGCATGGACAAAGAGCGCGCTGCGCTGATCATGGCCGAAATTCGCGGCCCGGCCGGTCGCACGATGTGGGACAAGTTGACCAACGTGCACGAAGCCGTGCTGGCCAACTACTTGAAAAACGAATACCCGCAAACCGTGGCGGTGGTGCTGTCGAAGATCAAATCCGACCATGCCAGCCGCGTGCTGACGCTGTTCCCCGAAGGCTTCGCGATGGAAGTCATCATGCGTATGCTGCACATGGAAGCCGTGCAGAAAGACGTGGTGGAAAGCCTGGAAAAAACGCTGCGCACCGAATTTATGTCGAACTTGGCCAAGACGGCCCGTGTGGATTCACACGTAATGATGGCCGAAATTTTCAACAACCTGAACCGCGAAACCGAAGCGCGCTTCATGCAGGCCTTGGAAGAACGCAACCGCGATTCTGCCGAAAAGATTCGCAGCCTGATGTTCACCTTCGAAGACTTGGTGAAACTCGATGCCAACGGCGTGCAGTTGTTATTGCGCACCGCCGACAAGAACAAGCTGGCGCTGGCGTTGAAGGCCGCATCCGACCCGATCAAGGATTTGTTCTACCAAAACATGTCGGGCCGCGCGGCCAAGATGCTGAAGGAAGATATGGAAGCGTTGGGCCCCGTGCGCCTGAAAGACGTGGAAGAAGCGCAAACCGCGCTGGTCACGATTACCAAGGAATTGGCCAACTCGGGCCAGATCCAACTGGCCGAAGGCGAAGAAGACGGCGAGTTGGTGTATTAACGCCTCCCATTACGTTTCAAACAATAGGGCCAGGTTTGGCCCTATTGACGGCCCATATATTTCTATTATTCTAGAAATATGAAAATAAATGCCGCTGTCTCCGCGTTATCTGCGCTGGCCCATGAGGGGCGGTTAGCGATTTTCCGCATGCTGGTGCAGGCAGGGCCTTCGGGCTTGACCGTGGGGCACATTGCCAAGAAGGCCGGCATGCCCGGCGCAACACTGTCGTTCCATTTGTCGGCCCTTAAGCAAGCAGGGTTGGTGCGCGCGGAACGCCGTAGCCGCGAGTTGATACAAACCGCCGACTTTTCCTGCATGAACGACTTGGTGGGTTATCTCACTGAAAACTGCTGCGGCGGGAATGCGGCGGCCTGTGCGCCCGCACCCAAACAATTGCAGAAGAGGCGCGCATGAGTGGTTTGGTCAAAAACATACTCATCCTTTGTACCGGCAATTCCGCGCGTAGCATTTTGGCCGAGGCGATTATCAATCATCGCGGGCAGGGGCGTTGGCGCGGCTTTAGTGCCGGAAGTCAGCCGAAGTCGGCGCCGCATCCTGTGGCGCTTGAGTTGCTTCGCCACATGCAAATGCCAATCGAAAATTTGCGTAGCAAAAGTTGGGATGAGTTTGCCGCACCTCAAGCTCCCAAAATGGATTTTATATTCACGGTTTGTGACAATGCGGCCGGTGAAGTGTGCCCCATCTGGCCCGGTCACCCGGCCACAGCCCACTGGGGCCTTGATGACCCAGCGGCGGCAACCGGCACACCCGACCAACAAATGGCTGCGTTCCGCACCGCGTTTGGCATTCTCGAGACACGCGTGATCGCCTTTATGGCGCTGCCGTTCGAAACCTTGAGCGCGGACGCACTGAAAATGGAACTCAAACGCATTGGCGGCCTGATGCCATGAGCAAGATTGCGATTTCTGAATTCATCGCAACCGCCTTTTTGCTGATCGCCGTTGTCGGGTCGGGCATTGCCGCCGAGCGATTGAGCGGCGGCAATGTCGGTGTTGCGCTGCTGGCTAACGCTGTGGCGACAGGCTGTGCGTTGTTTGTGCTCATTGTTGTTTTTGCACCGCTGTCGGGCGCGCATATGAATCCGGTGGTCACGATTGCTGCATCTCTTTTGCGCGACATCGAGATCAAAGTTGTTCCCGTCTATGTGGCCGCACAAATCGCAGGCGCCATTTTTGGCGTGATGATCGCCCATGCCATGTTTGATTTGCCGCTGCTGCAAATCAGCGCCCATGTGCGAACCGGAACATCACAATGGCTGGCCGAGGCCGTGGCCACATTTGGTTTGCTCGGGGCCGTGTGGGGCACGCGTGCGCACGGTTTGCAAACCACAGCGGCCAGTGTGGCGCTGTACATTACCGGGGCCTATTGGTTTACGGCTTCGACATCCTTTGCCAACCCCGCCGTGACAGTCGCGCGGGCACTCACCGATACTTTCGCGGGCATTCGCCCGGCTGATGCGCCTGGCTTTATGCTGGCGCAAATCGGCGGGATGATTTTGGTTTTGCCTGTCTTGCGGTGGTTGTCGCGCCGATGACGACACTTCATCATCTTATGCACTCGGAATTCCAAGGCATCACCGCTGCGCTGAGTGCAGAAAATTTACCCATCGCCGATCTCGACCAGCGGGGTCGCATTTTCTTTCGCTGCGACGATGCGTCGCGCGTTATTGGCTATGGCGGGTTTGAGCTTTATGGCGTCAATGCGTTGTTGCGCTCTGTCGTTGTTCTTCCACAAAGCCGTGGTCATGGGCAGGGGGCTATTCTTGTGCGCGCCCTGGAAGCACATGCACGGCAAAACGGCGTTGCTGCCATTTGGTTGCTCACAACCGCGGCGACGGCGTTCTTTGACAAGCAAGGATATGTGCGTGTTGAGCGTTCGTTGGCACCGCCTGCGATTGCGGCCAGCCGCGAGTTTACCAGTTTATGCCCGGCCTCGGCGACGTGCATGACAAAAGTGCTGGGCCAATAGCACGGTCGTCAGCGTCAAGGCTTCGGCCCGGGGTAAGATTGCGCCGCTAACGGCGCGACCATCGCCTCAACATCAACATCGCCAAAAAACTCGAAGCTGAAGGTGAGGGGCAAGGTTTCGCCCGCGCGCAAGGGCCGCGTGAGCCCGGTAATCACCACGTGCGATGCGCCAGGCTTCAATTCCAGCGTTGCTTTCGCAGGCACCGGCAGCGTTTGTGCCAGCGTCGCCTGTGTGCGAATGCCATCGACAGTGCTGGTTTTGATTTCGACCTTGTCGGCATCGGCCGAGGAGACCTCCATCAGCCGATCAGCTTTGGCGCTTGTATTAATAATTGTGGCATAGGCCGAACTGCCGCGTGCGGCGGTGGGTGTTGATCGCACCCAAACCTGTTGGACCAACACATCGGCCCGCGCAGAGGCCGACAGCAAAACAATTGCGGCACAACACGCGAGCGCTTTTGTGATCAAAACCAAAGGTAGCCTCTCTGTGTGGCGGAAATACAACACTCAGGCGATATGCACAGGCCAAAGCGACGAGGGCTTTTCATGTTCCTCCGGTCAAGTCTATGCTCCGGCGCAGATTTTGAAATCTCAGCCAGCGGGCACTATTTGGCAAATACATAGTGACCTGCCGTGCTTGCTCCTACTCTTATATGTCTGTCTTCACAAGGAACTCACCCATGAATTTTTCGAAACGCGCTTTGATGTCGGCTGCGGCGACCCTCGCCCTGTCGAGCTTTACGGCAACAGTGGCCGTGGCTCAGCAACAGCAAGCGCAAGCGCAAACCGGCCTTGAGGAAATCGTCGTCACCGCGCAGCGCCGCGCAGAAAACGTGCAAAGCGTGCCCATCGCGATCTCGGCTTTCACGCCCGCTGAACTCGAGCGCCGCAACATCGACACCACGCAAGACCTGATCCGCTTCATTCCCAACATGCACGGCCACCCCAACACAGGGACCGGAACGGCCAATACCTATTTCATGCGCGCTTTGGGCAATACGGACATTGCTGCCACAGTCGACTTGCCCGTCGCGACATACGTCGATGACATCGTCCTGAGCCGTCAGGGTGCCAACCAGTTGTCGTTCTTCGACCTGGATCGCATCGAAGTGCTGCGCGGCCCTCAGGGCACGTTGTTCGGTCGTAACGTCACGGGCGGCGCGATTTCGGTGTATCTGAAAAAGCCAGGTGAAGAACTTGGTGGATCGGCCCAGATCGGCTACGGGCGCTTTGGTTATAAAGAAGCGCGCGGCAGCATCGATGTGCCCGTCAGCGACAAAGTGCTGACCAAATTCGGCGCGTATTACAACGATGACAACGGCTATATCAAAAACTACGCCACCGGCGATCGCTTACAAGATGCCCAGAACTATGGCGCGCGCGGCGCCGTCCGTGGCCTGTTCACAGACAATCTGACCTGGGATGGCGCAGTCGCGTACATGAACATCCAAGGTACAGCGTTGCTCAACGACACGTGCGATACGTTGAACCCGGGCGTGCCGGCCAATTGCAAAGGCCGTTGGGTATTCACCGGCTTGAAAGAAGGATCGACAGGCTACCCCAACCTGCTCGTTGGCGGCGCGGGCAGTGCCCCGGGAACTTTGACGGGGACGAAGTCGTCCGTACCGGCACAGTACAACGAAGGCCGCACATGGATCGCAAGCTCCAACTTCGCTCTTGAGAGTGACTTGGGGACAGTGAATTTCATCACGGGCTACGTGAAAACCGACGTTGATTTGGCCATTGATTTTCAATCGGGCCGCAACGCCCGCTCGCCTGCAAATCCAGGCCCCGCTGTGCCCTTCACGTTGGGCCCGGTTGGCAGCACGACAGGCCATCCGTTGGGCTCGGGCTTCACTTTGATTCGCCAACTGCGCACCAAGCAATTCACGCAGGAAGTGAAAGCAACCGGCAAGTTGATGGACGACGCGCTGGACTATGTGGCCGGCGTTTATTACTTCAACGAAAAAACCGATACCGACCTGGGCGATATCTTCCCCATCGCGGGAACCAACCAAGGCACCATCGGCCGCGATCAAAACGTCTACAACGACACCAAAGCGTGGGCTGGTTACGCCCAGCTCGACGCCCATATCACTGATCAACTGACGGCGACGGCAGGTATTCGTTACACGGATGAGCGCAAGCACGTCGATACTGTTGATTTGCGCAGCCCGCTCGTTGTTTCAACCGTGACAGTCAATGGCGTTGTTCGTAACAACCGCATTGACACGGCCAACCTGGTCGCGTTCGGCATTCCGACAACATTGGTCGCGAAGCTTTGGACGCCGCGCTTTGCGTTGAACTATAAGGCCACTGATGACATTTTGATTTATGCATCGGCGACACGTGGCTTCCGCTCGGGTGGCTGGTCGGCCACGCCAGGCGGTGCCAACGGCTTCCTGCCATTCAAGCCAGAGAAAGTGTGGAGCTACGAAACCGGCGCCAAGACACAA
Source organism: Rhodospirillaceae bacterium (assembly GCA_947476925.1). Lineage (GTDB taxonomy): Bacteria > Pseudomonadota > Alphaproteobacteria > Rhodospirillales > Rhodospirillaceae. Next base: position 5,936 of record CANJSF010000056.1, read on the forward strand.
GCGTTCGACAATCGTTTGCGCTTTAACGCCAACTTCTTCTTTATGGAAGCCAAACAGTTCCAAGCCCCAGTGTCGTTCGTTCCCGTTGGCGCAACAGCGCCTTCGTTCATCATTCAAAACGACAGCACGTTGCGCAACAAAGGCGTGGAAATCGAAAGCCAAGCCAAAGTGGGCGAAGGCCTGACGTTGACGGCATCGATGGGCTACCAAGACCCATCGTATCGTGACCTCGGCACGGCCACCGCCACCCAGTTGGCGACTTGTAAAGCTGCTGTTGCCGCCAATGCCACAGCGGCCGTCCGCTTCGGCGGCGTCGGCACTGTTGTGCCGGGCCAAGGTGGTTGCGGTCAGGGCATTATCGATCCGTTCGGCAATGTTGCTCAGCCTGCACGCGCTCCGAAATGGACCGGTTCGATTGGCGGTAACTACGAAATCCCAGTCGACGCATGGAACGTGAAGGTTGTTCCTGCCGCCAGTGCTCAATACAGCGGCGCGATGCAGTCGGCCGCTGCTAACGTCAGCTACTACCGTTCAAGCACCGGGCTCATCACTCTGAACCGTGCCGATGGTCCGTTCGTCTCGGGCGCCCAGACCGACAGCGTTTGGACCATCAATGCCAGCATCGGCATTGAAACCATGGACGAACGCACGCGCCTGACGCTTGATTGCTCCAACTGCTTCGGTGAGGTTTACAACGTGGCCGGTATTTCCGGTTACTCGTTCCTCAGCCCTCCGGGAACGTGGTCGATCAA
>CANJSF010000057.1 GCA_947476925.1 Rhodospirillaceae bacterium
CTCACGTCGCCGGTCTCCATCACGAGTATGCTCAGATTAGGTGAGGAGGTGACCGGCGCGGAAGGCATTCACAGCTATACTTTCTCCGCATTCGGCCATGCCGGATAGGGTCCGAGGGTCAAGAACAAAAGGCCACAGGCGATCCAGCCAACGGCCGCCGCAAGCATCACGGGCGTATAGGACTTAAAGAGGTCAAATGCCCAGCCAGAGAGCGGGGCGGCCACGGCGATCGCAGCGATAAACGCCACAAAGATACATGAAAAAACTTGGCCGTATGATTTGATGCCAAAGTAGCGCGTCACCAAATACGATAGGAGATCACCTTCAGCCCCGGTAGCAAGTCCAAGTATCACGCAAAGCGCAGCTGCGAGTGGCAAACTGAGGGGAATGCTTACTAAAAGCAAACTTGCGACGGCCGCTGGCGCCAGAAACGCAAATGCGATCGGGGGAGCCCAAAAGCGGTCTGCAAGCATGCCGACAATGATGCGACCAGCAATAACCGCAAGACCATAGAGGCCTGCAAGATTGGCTGCGGTTTGAGGCGCCAGGCCTCGGTCAATGAGTAAAGGCACCGCGTTGGCGGAAATCGCGGTAGCCGCTCCAGATGCAACGAATAGCGCGATGACGAGGGTCCAGAATTGCCTAGTGCGGATCGCTTCCGCAAGCGTGAGTCCGTAGTTCCCCGGCGTTTCTGCGTGGCGTTGAGTAACAACCACGGCCTTGCGCAAAAATAAGTATGACAATGGCATCGCCAGGAGAATAGGAAATGCTGCTACTGCAACGTAGCCGATACGCCAACCATATGTGTTGACGAAGTAACCAACGACGGGGGGAATGACGAATCCTGCTAGTCCGGTTCCAGCGAGCGTGAGGCCAATCGCTAGTCCGCGATTCTGAACAACGCGCGCAGCAACGATCTTCGTAAATGTTATCGGTAAGGTTCCTCCCGCGATAAACGCCATTGATAGGTAGATACCGTAAAATACCATGAGGCTGTTCGTGAACAGACCGAGTGCACAGAAGGCAATGCCGAAGAGCGCCTGAGACACCACAATCAGCCATCCGACATTGACTCGATCCGCGAGCCAGCCGACGACGAAACTCGTCAGGAGTGCGCCAACGGTAACGCAGGTCGTGGCGAGTGCGATATCACGCCGCGACCAACCGAATTCCTCAGATAGCGGCACCACAAAGACGCCAAGACTGTAATTGACCAACGTGATGCAACTCGCCATCACTCCTATGGTCGCGGCCAACACAGTTCCCCATTCGCGCCGCATTTCTGTTTCAGCCATGGCTTACCGCCTTTCCGTATCCGGTTGCGATACTGACTACGATTTGCGCGGCGAACCCCAGGCAAAAAGTAGCGAGTTAGAGATAGTAGCAGTCACGACCTATTTATTATCCCACGGTCGGATTTAACTGAAGGAACCTTGGGTTTGTTGTTCGACAATATCTTGGAATTCTTGTGGAACTTGACCCGGGCTAATGTGTGTTCCCTGCCCCTGAAAGAGTATGTGGCCGGGGGTACCGTGCATGCCCGTCCAGGTTTGCCATTCGGCCACTAAGTTTTGCGACCTGCGCCGATTCATGAGCATCAGCCTCTCTTCAAAAATGGAATGATATGCTCAGATGCGTTCTCAGGTTGCTCGATAACAAGGTAGTGCCCGCACTTTTCGAGTACCACCATCTTCCACTCCGGTCGCATCTCCTTAATCTGCGCGAACCCAACGCCGGACTGTGCCGGTCTAAATGGCGTCATGTTGTCCTCATCACCGCCGATGAGTAATACAGGCGCTTTAATCTGTGAAATGTAGGGCGTGATATCTGCCTTTTCGATGCTCTCCGTTCCGGCGATCATCGCTTCAGGGGTGTTCTTACAAAATGCATCACGCATTGCCTGAAGCTGCGCTTGGGCGCCCGGGCGCTCGTAGAAGCTGCGCGCGAAACCGGCCACGGACGTAAGATCTGCCACTGCGGCCATACCTGATTCGCGCGCCGCACGCTTCCAGGTAGCCCGCATCTCGCGCGCCGCTTGGTCATAGCGACACAGAAAACAGCTGAGCACGAGCTTGTCGACCAACTCCGGATGTCGTGCGGTCAATGTCAAAGCGATCATCGCTCCATAGGACGTACCGTGGATGCTGATCTTCGGATACCCCAACGCTGATATCGTTTCGGCAACTTGATCGGCGATCCCGGCCATCCCTCCGGGACGCGGGCCGTTTGGGCCTAGAGTGCTTTCACCATAACCTGGCAGGTCGATGTCGATGGTCTCAAAGTGCGGCGCCATGAACGGCGTCATCTTCTCGAAATTGCGCCATCCGAAGGCGGAACCATGGATGTGCAACAGCGGCGCCCCACTGCCGGTCTTCTTGAACCAGATCGTCTCGCCGCCAGAAATGCTCACAGTCGGCATGGTTAGTCTCCCGTACGAGCAAGCGCCATCATGCTACGAATATCGGGGGCCTTTTCGAGGCTCCAAATTGCATCGAGCAGAGCTTCAATGCGCTGCTTGGGCATATGGTCAGCGGCGGTAGTGCGGAAAAGGTTCGAAAGCTGATCGTCTGACATCGGGTTGCCCGGAGTACCGAGAAAGTCCTCAATGTTTAACTTAGCCTGCGATCCGTCAGTGAATGTCACATGCAGCGATGCTCCGTTGAACGTCGCGCGGCGGTCTTCGGGCACAAGTTCGATCAAATCGCGGATGGCAAGAATTTTTTCATCATTAAACGCGGCGGCATCCATTTCGGCGAGGGTGAATTTACCACGCTGCCATGCCGCTGCAGCACAATACCGCAAGTCGAAGCGCGCTTCCAGATCGCTCTTGGGCAAGCCAAAGCGTTCGTTGCGCTCCTTCACGATTTTTACCACGATCGGCGAGACGCCGAAGACGATCTTCTGTGGCGTGCGGCCCTGCACATCCGGCAGCATGGCGAGCACAAGTTCGACCGGCGCATGAGTGATGGTTTCCGTCGGCACGGTCTTGTAGCTCTGGCCGAAGATGCGCCATTCGCCTTTCCCAAGCGCGTCAAGCACCGGCGCGATCTTCTCGGCCCGCTCATCAGTATGGGTGACAAGCATTCCCTTCTCGCCTTCGAACGCAGTCACAGGCGCGGTCATGCCGAGCCCAGCGAGTTCGAACGCCGTGTACCCCGAGCGCGCAGTAGCGCCAGTAATATAGGCTAGCGTATCGCTACCAACCGACACATAGAGGCCGAACGCGCTGCACATTGCGATGCCGATGGCGTTACGCATCTGCTCATCGTTATAGCCTGCGAGCGCGGAACAAGCCGCCGCTGCCCCGACGCCGCCAAAGAGACCCGCCGGCACATAGCCGCGAAAGTACCCGGTAGGCGTGAGGATTGTTGAAACAGCGAGTTCTGCTTCTAACCCGAGGGCCAGCGCAGTGATGAACCGCTGGCCGCTCTGCCCGCCGATTTCCGCTGCCGCCAAAATCGCCGGGAGCACGCCTGACACCGCATGCATGAAACACGGAATATAAGTGTCGTGGAAATCCAAAACCTCGAACAAAGCGCCATTGACGAGCGCCGCTTGCGACGGATTCACCTGGGAACCGCGCCAGAGCACTGTACTGGTCTTGGGCGGCGTGCCCTGCGCTATCGCCCAGTCGTGCATCAGCTTTACGGCAGAATGATTGCTCGCCCCGACAGACGCCTTGAATTGATTTAACAGAAGCCGCTTGACCTCGTTTTCGACCTTGTAGGGTACGCCAGTGTTCAAGCCGTTCTGAATGAAAGTGACCAGACACTCGGAGACACTTTTGCTCATGAGAGCACTCCGTCCACGGGGCCTTCGCCGACAACCTCGCCATACATCCAGCGCAGGATCTCGATTTTCTTTTGCTTCGGATTGTTGCCCAGGGCTTGGATCGCCTCCACCGCCGGATAGCCCCGCAAACCGGCAAGCGTTGGCCGCCCCTGATAGACGAAGCAGTGATAGGCGATGATCGGATAGGCGTGCGCGTCCATGATCGCGTCAGCGTCTTCGCGTGTGAGAAGTCTTTGCATCACGCTTCGATCCGTCGCCCAAAGTTCGATCCACGCTTGGTACTGCTGCTCGATAGGATGTGTCTTGATGGGATAACCCGCCTTGCGCTCAGCCTCCATATCAGGCGGCTCGCATAGAGAGAGACGCAAGCGCATCACACCCGGCACTTTCATCCAGCGCTCGGCCAGGGCCCTTAGGGCTGCAAAGAAACTAGCTTCATTGGTCTTCTGCCGCAGGAAAATAGAATATGCCGGCATGGCCGGAACACCTTGCGGTGTTGCGTTGCCAGTGATGTCGACATAGGTGCGTGCACGGTCACCCACGCACTTGTATGTTGTACTGCGCTCGACAATGAGGTCAATGTCGCCCAGCAATTGCGCCTTGGCCACTTCATCGGGATCGCCGCCGAAAGCCGCCAGAGCTGCATCATCTCGATATCGGACATCGGAGGTCCACATCAGTTGAGCGTTCGCTGGCGCTGACGTCGAGATGCCTTCGATCTGGCCGAACACGCTCGCATCCACCGGATCGTATTGCAGATGAATATACTGATAGATGCCTTTGCGCCGGGATATGGCAGGGCTATGAACGTCACGCCAATAGCGCCGCACCCATTCCCACGGAAGTTCAGGTTTCTTCCAGCCGGCGGTAACGCGGCATATCCCTGCCTGGTTCTCGATATCAATCAAATTCATGTTTTACTCTAGTTCAAAGTATTACACCGCCCAAGACGCCTTCAACTCAGCCGCGTACGATTTCATTGTTCGCAGTTTCGCAGGAAGAAGTCTGCACGGCAACTCGCCAGGCTCCGGCTTCATGCCAACTCTCTGGCTATAGGCATACATGTTTTGCAAGGCATTCAAAGACCAAGCCGGGAAGGCGCTTGCCTTTAATTTAGCCCAACGATCAAGATCGTTACCAAGGTACTTAACCTCCATACCCAATACTTTGGCGTATGTATTCGCGACCTGACCACCGGTGAGCACTTCGGGTCCAAAAGCACGGAATTCACCGTCGGCATCTGTTAGAACTGCTTCGGCTACAGCGTAGCCAACATCGCGGGTATCGATTCGGGCGACCCCGACATCGCCGATGGGCGGCGTAAATAAACCCGCTTCGAGAATGTCAGCCTTCAAACCTGCATCGGTCTGCATAAAGCCAGCCGATCGAACGACAACCCACTTTATTCCAGAGGCCCAAATAGCTGCCTCGATCGCCAATTTTGATTTGTAAAACGGAATGCTATCGCTCCAAGGTCCCTGAACCAACGATATGAAAACAATTCGTCTCACGTTTGCGCGCTTTGCGGCTTCGACGATAGAAAGGCCCCGTGCGAGTTCATTCGCATGCACTCCGGTAATCAAGACGACCGTTTCAACGTCCCCTAAGATCGGGGCGAGGTCGCCTGGATTGTCCAAATCCCCCCTGATGGGCTCGACCTCGGGAAGGATAGTCGGAACCTTTTCCGGGATCCGCATATAGACGCGAACCGGCCGACCACCTTGCGCCAGGCGTCTGAATGTTCGGGCAAGATTGTTATTGGGCCACCGACCGAGCCAGTTTAGTTTGACGTAATGCAAATCCCCTCGGGTGGACATGCATTTGCGACCACAACAGCTTGACGACAAGCCCCCAATACTGGCCTTACAGGCCGCCAAGCTCGATTTATTATGGAGTTGATGATGCCCGAAGGAGATGACTACGTTTACGACGATGCGACTGGCGAATGGATTCCAGCCAGCGAGTTGCGGGCTAAGCAGGCGGAAGCGGCAAAAGCAGACGAGGTTGTGGTGCGCGATTCTGTCGGCAATATTTTAGCCGATGGGGACCAAGTAACGTTGATCAAGGATCTCGATGTTAAGGGCGCGGGACAGGTTCTGCGGCGCGGCACACTCATCAAGTCAATTAGCCTGACCGGCGACCCACAAGAGATCGATTGCCGATACGACGGCATAAGGGGCCTTGTTCTGCGAGCCGAATTTGTGAAGAAGCGGTGAGTTGCAAGTCGCAAGATTGAATGGCGCGCTCAATTCTAGGGCAATCAGCCCTCCCGTCGGTTTGTTCGCCAATGCCTAATGCTTAGGAGAGTTAAATCGACACTTGTAGATCCGCACTCCTTGCGGGGGTCCAACTTCGACGCCGATCTCGAATAAAACGTCGGACCATTGCAAATCATTGAAACATGATTGGCCCGAGACGACCCAATGCAGAGATCAATTTGGACAGTTAGCTTACTTATTGTACGGGCGGGGCCTTGTCTGAGACCGCCCACATCACAGCGATGACGACACCCTTGCTGACCGGCATAAGTAATGCCGTCAAGATCACTGCTACGGCTACTAAAATAGTAGCGGTGGCCGCAATCGGTAGTTGGAAGTTTAGTTCCATCGTCATAACCAGAGAGATCATGATGTGACCGACGACAAAAATGGTGAGCCAAGGTGGGACGTCATCGGCGCTGATATGGGCAAA
>CANJSF010000058.1 GCA_947476925.1 Rhodospirillaceae bacterium
AAGTCACGCAGGCACTGTTTCAGTACATCAACGGCTTTTACAACACCCGACGAAGACATTCAGCAACAGGAGGCGTATCACCCATGACATTCGAACGAAAAACAGCTTAAATGAGAACAGGATGCGGAACTAATCCGTGACAAGACCATTTCACGGTTCCAACAGGCTCCTGCCCAGTCATGCTTATCGTTCTGCCAAGGCGGGCAGACGCACTTCAACGCCAGCGGCGCAAGGAGCGTTGCTGAGGCGTTAACCCTTCGAAAAGTATACGGATTATCGGCCTGGTTCAATTGATGCGTGCAGGTGGCGGGCCACCTAGGGCATGGGCCTGGGGCGTTGCCGGCAGCTGCGTGGGAGCCCGCCGAGCCCCGGCAGACTCGGGGGGCGCTTTAACTGCGCGCTGGGCCTGGGTTTTTGGTCGCCCACTGGCGCGCCCAGGTTTCAAGGTCGGCATCGGGCGTTGGGGGCAGCATTATCTTCACTGTCACGTATTGGTCGCCGGCCGCTTCGGTTTTGCTGGCGGGCACCCCTTTGCCTCGCAGGCGCAGCGTCGAGCCAGTATTTGAGCCCTTGGGGATTGTCAGCGTCACCGAGCCGGTTGTGGTGGGCACGTCAACCTTGGCCCCCAGCACGGCATCACTGAGGGATACGGCTACGTCCACATGAATATCGCGCCCCTGGCGTTTGAACGTCGGGTGGTCGGCGACCTTCATTTCGATCAGAATATCGCCTGCAGGGCCGCCGTTAAACCCTGGCACGCCCTGGCCCTTTAGGCGGATGGTTTGGCCGCTGGTCACGCCCGCCGGAATGCTCACGTCGAGTGACTTGCCGCTGGGCAAACTCACGCGGCGTTTGCCGCCATTCACAGCCTCTAAGAACCCAATTTCGAGCCGGAAGCTTTCGTCCTCGCCCTTGTTGCTAGCTGTGCCGAACGGGCTGCCTTTTTTGGCGCGTGCGTTGCCAAACATACTATCGAAAATATCGCCCATATCTTCGAAGGCAAAACCGCTTTGGCCGCCGCCTTGTCCGGGCCGAAAGCCGCCAGCGCCGCCGCGTGCGAAGGGATTGCCGCGAATTTCCTGGCCCGTGGCGTCGATTTCGCCACGGTCAAAGCGCGCACGCTTTTTGTCGTCGCCCAAAATGTCGTTGGCGGCGTTGATTTCTTTAAATTTTTCCTCGGCTTTTTTGTCGCCGGGGTTCATATCGGGGTGAAGCTTCTTCGCCAAGTTGCGGAAGGCTTTTTGAATTTCGGCCTCCGTGGCGTCCTTCTTCACACCCAAAACGTCGTAGGGATTTCGCGGCATAGGCAGATTCTACTCAGGTTCTAGCCCGACAGATGATGTCGGCCGGCCACGTTGTAAAGTATTCCCGCCAATTATGCCCTGGCAAAAATGCGTTTCAGGGCGTTGGTGGGCGCCAAAACCAACACGTTTCCAAACAAAATCAGCGCCGCGCCAGCCACCATGCCAAATGTCAGGGTCATATCGCCTAGCCATGAGGAAACCACCAGGGCCACTGCGGGAAACATCACGGCCACGTAGCCCGCACGCTCCGGGCCCATGCGGCGCACAAGCGTGAGGTAAAATCCGAACCCGGCGACTGAGCCAAACACCGCCAAATACAACAGCCCGCCGATGTACTGGGGCGTCCACTGGAAGGTGAACGGAGAGCCCTTGATCAGGGCATAGGTGGCAATAATCAGCGCGCCGTATGCCATGCCCCAGGCGTTGCTTTGCAGCACCGTAAGTCCGCGTTGTTGCACTTTGATGGCAAAAATATTGCCTGCCGAGGCGATGTAGGCCCCGACAAATGCGAACGCGGCGCCAGCGAAAGCCCCTGCGCTGGCTTCCATTGCACCCACGTCTTCGCGGAAGACCAGCACAATGCCAATCACCCCTAAAGCTGCAGCCAGCCAAACAATGGGTGGCGATTTGCGCCCCAGGAAAATGCGCCCATTGATGATGTTGATGACGGTAATGAGCGAGAACACCACCGAGACCAACCCGCTGGGGATTTGCGCGGTGGCGTAGTAAACCATCAGCAAGTTTACCCCAAAAATCATCGCACCCAGCATGGCGCAGTTCACGTGATCGCGCGGGTGCATTTTTAAAGACACGCCGGTGGCCAAGCACCAGGCAAACTGAATCAGCGCCGCCAAGCCAAACCGATAGGCCACCGACACCTCGGGTGGCACAATGCCGATTTGCAGTTCAATGGCGTACCAACTGAACCCCCACACCAGGACCGTAGCCGCATACAGCAGAACATTTTTCATGCGATAGGAAAAAGCCGAGGTTTGCGAAGCTGCGTAAAGTCTTCTAACCTTATCGCCTGTTTCATTACGTTTGGCGACCCCTCGGGCACATCATGTCACAGTTGAAATCTATGGTTCTGGGTTGGGTCGCACTGCTGATGACAGCCGCGCCTGCCTTGGCCGCCGAAAACGTTTTGCATGTGGGCCTCGGGGCGTTGTCGTTTAATGGCGGGCATCCATATCAGGGCATCACGTTGCCTTCGATAACCCTTCACCAAGCCGTCTATGACACGCTGACAACGATTGGCGAAAAGGGGGAAGTGATGCCCTCGTTGGCGGTGTCGTGGAAACAGGAATCACCCCAGGTTTGGGTGTTTACGCTGCGCCAAGGCGTGCGCTTTTCCAATGGCGAGCCCTTCACCGCCGATGCATTGGTGGCCTCGGCCGCACATATGGCAAGCCCCATCGGTCGGACTGAAACCATAGGCAGTACGCTGTACCAGGTTGATCGCGTCGAGAAGGTCGAGGATTTGACTGCGCGGATTTACCTGAATGAGCCCGACGGCATTTTCCCGCTGCATGCGGCAGCGTGGCGAATCCCGGCCCCCATTGCATATCAAAATTTGGGTAACGAGGGCTTCCTGAAAAACCCCATCGGAAGCGGCCCATTCGTAATGTCGCAATGGAGCGAGGCGCGCGCCATCCTTAAAGCAAACCCGCAAAGCTGGCGTGCGCCCAAAGTCAGTGGCCTCGACCTACGCGAAGTTCCCGATGAGACTTCACGTCTGCAAGCCATCACCTCGGGCGCAGTGGATGTTGTGCTTGGCCTGTCGCCCGACCAAGATTTGGAATTGCGCAGCGTCGGCGGGCGCATCGTCAACCGGCAAACGCCCACCGTTTCGTTTTTGGCGGCCTACACTTTGAAAGACGGTTCGCCATTGAAAGATCCGCGTGTGCGTTATGCCTTGAATCTTGCGGTCAATCGTCAAGCAATCATCGATAGCTTTCTAGCGGGGGCCGTCGACCCGGCGGCCCAACTCGCCTTTCCGGGATCTTTTGGCTACGACCCCACCATTCCTCCATATCCATTTGACCCCGTGCAAGCACGCAAGTTGCTGGCCGATGCCGGCTATGGCGACGGCTTTTCGCTCGAGGTGGGCGTGGCATCAGGCGCACGTGCTAGTGATACGCTGTACTACCAACAGATCGCGGCGGATTTACTGAAAGTCGGCGTCACGTTGAATCTGCTTGCGCGGCCCCAGCTGGCGCAGATGCAAGATTTGTTTTTCGGCAAACTCACGGTGGACATGTTCAACATGTTCGCGCGCGGCCACGATGCGCTGTCCGACTATCGACATCGTACCTGCGCCGGCCTCACGCAAGGTCGTTATCCGTTTCACTGCGATCCCAAGGTGGTTCCAGCGCTGAAGGCAGCGCTCGCCGAAAACAACGCGGCCAAACGCTTGGCGCTGTATCAAAAGGTCGCGCGGCTCGAGCGCGAAAACCCGCCCGGCATTATGTTGTGGCCGGGCATGGAGTTCGATGGCATCGCACGCGGCGTGTCGGGCTATGCCCCGGTGTATGATGATTTACGCCTGCATCTGATCGAGAAGAAATAGGCTCAGCCTTCAATCTTCGAAAAATCAGCGACTTGATTCATGGCGGCGCAAATGCGCGAGAGCAAATTAAGTCGCGCAGTACGGTGGCTCGCGTCATCGGCATTGACTTTGACTTTGTCAAAAAACGTATCGACTGGCGTCCTCAGGTTTGCCAAGGCTGTCATCGCCGCTGCAAAATCTTCTTTGGCTAACGACGATTTGCTTGCGCCTTCTACAGCCTGAATGGCTTTGAGCAATTCATCGGCCTCGGCAGCGCCCATATTGCCAACATCGCCATTATATTTTTTGCCGTCTTTCTTTTCTTCGATGGCCAGAATGTTCGCGGCACGGCGGTAGGCGACCAGCAGGTTTGCGCCATTGTCGGTATCAAGAAACGCCTTAAGCGCTTCGACCCGCGCCATGAGTCGCACAAGGTCGTCCTCGTTGCCCAGTGAGAAAACGGCAGAAATCAAATCGTGCCGCACGCCCTTGTCTTTCAGGAAGACTTTCAGTCGGTCGGCGAAGAAATTGAGCTGCTCCTCCGCGATAGCTGGCGCGTTGATCTTGAGTTCTGCCGGGTATGTCGCGGCGGATTTTTCAAAAAACGCCTTTAATGGCAACCGCAGTTTGTTTTCCAGAATAAGTCGAATCACGCCCAAGGCTGCCCGACGCAAAGCAAACGGATCTTTCGAGCCGGTCGGCTTTTCGTCAATTGCGAAAAAACCAACGAGGGTGTCGATCTTATCGGCCAGTGCCACGGCGATGCTGAGTGGCTTAGTGGGGCAAGCATCATTCGGACCTAAGGGCGAATAGTGCTCGGCAACGGCATCGGCAACTGCCGCATCTTCATTGTCGTGCAGTGCGTAGTAACGGCCCATTACGCCTTGCAGGTCGGGGAATTCGCCTACCATACCGGTCGACAAATCGGCCTTGGCCAATGTCGCAGCGCGCATCGCTAAATTCGGGTCGCCGTTGCATGTGGGGGCTAGCGCGCCCGCGAGCGCCGTGATGCGCCCCACCTTATCCAGCACCGTGCCCAGCTTTTCCTGGAACACGCGCTCGGAAAGTTTTGCCACCCGGCTCTCGAGTTTGGCTTTGCGGTCTTCGTCCCAAAAGAATTTAGCATCCGACAGGCGCGCACGCAGCACGCGTTCATTTCCCGCCACAATCGCTTTGCCACCATCGGTGGCCACCATGTTGGCGATCAGCGCAAAGCGGTTCGAGAATTTTCCGTCTTTGGTATGCAGCGCAAAGTACTTCTGGTGCTTGCGCATGGCCGAGGTCAGCACTTCGGGCGGCACGTCCATAAAGGCGGCATCAATGGTGCCCAACAGCGGCACGGGCCATTCCACTAGCCCGATGACTTCGTTGAGCAGGCCGATGTCGTCTTTAACTCTGAGGTTTTCTTTGGCAGCTAATTCGGCCACACCCTTGCGGATCATTTCGGTGCGCTCAGCCGGGTCGACAATCACAAAGGCTTGACGCAGCTTGGCCGTATAGTCTGTTAATGTTGTCGTGGTAATCGCGGCAGGTGCCATAAAGCGATGGCCGACGGTTGTATTGCCGGCTGTGACGCCGGCAAACGAGACCGGCACAACTTTGCCATCGAATGCGCAGAGAATGCTGTGAAGTGGCCGCACCCAACGCGTCGAGTTGGTGCCCCAGCGCATCGACTTGGGCCACGGCAGTTGCGCCAGCGCGGCCTCGATGATGTCTTTCAGTACATCAGCCGCCGGGCGGCCTTTTTTGCGGATCACGGCGAAGTAAAATTTGCCCTTATCCAGCTCACGCACTTCGGCCTGAGAAATGTCGGCTAACCCCGAGGCTTTCAAAAACCCTTGCAGCGCTTGCGGAGCGGCATCGATTTTGGGGCCTTTGCGTTCTTCTGAAATGTCGGGTTGCGCAGTGGCCAAACCTTCGGCGCATAGCGTCAGGCGACGCGGGCCACCCATGGCTTTCAGTGACGTCGGCGCAAGGCCTTGTGCCTTCAGCGCATCGCCGACCAGGCGCGCCAATGCGTCGGCACCACCGGCTTGCATGCGTGCAGGAATTTCTTCCGAGAAAATTTCAAGCAACAATTCGGCCATGGGTTAGCGCCTATACCCATCTTCAAGCCAACTTTCGCAGCACGCTTTTGCCAGCGCGCGCACGCGGCCAATATAGGCAGCGCGTTCAGTCACGCTGATGACGCCGCGGGCATCGAGCAGGTTGAACGTGTGCGAAGCCTTGATGCATTGGTCGTAGGCGGGCAGGGCGAGTTTGTGATTTAGCAGTGCGCCGCATTCTTTTTCGCAATCTAGAAAGCGGCGAAATAAGATCTCGGTGTCGGCGTGCTCAAAATTATGCGCGCTGTATTCTATTTCGGCGCGTTTGAACACGTCGCCATACGTTACGCCGCGCCCGTTGAAATCGAGGTCATAGACATTTTCCACGCCCTGCACATACATGGCCAGGCGCTCTAACCCGTAAGTCAATTCCACGGCGACGGGGTCGCATTCAATGCCGCCGACCTGCTGAAAATATGTGAACTGCGT
>CANJSF010000059.1 GCA_947476925.1 Rhodospirillaceae bacterium
AGCGACCTGACGCCGCTTCAGCCCACTTGTCAGTGCCATCCGCACAGCTTCTCGTCTAAATTCTTCGGTATGTATGCGTCCCATAATAACTCTCCTTGATGCATGATAAATCATTCAAGGATGCGGAACCAATCCGTGACAAGACCAAAAAAGTTGTCGCTGTGCTCCGCCGCGCGCTTCGCCCTTTGGCCCCCCTCGCCCGCGAAAGCCGACGCGATGATGGTGTGATCGGGTTAATTATTGTGATCGCGCTGCTGGCCGCCGCCGCCGCGCTTATTGCCACGACCGCTCGCCAAAACAAGGATGCCGAAGTGCGCCGCCTGAGCGGCAACGCGACCAGTGTGAAGCTGCTGAAGAATGCCGTCGTGGCATATTTTCTCACCGACCCCGATGGCGCGGGCGCCGTCGAACGCAATGGGCGAATTCCTTGCCCGGATACAAATGTTCCGCCCGATGGCCAATCGAATATTAATGGAACGGACTGCGTTCTCAGTGACGGTAGCGCCACCGGCGGCACAACTCTGGCTTATACGGGCGTTGTGCCTTGGATCACAATGGGCCTTAGCGAGAGTGACGCGACTGACGCATTCGGAAATTATTTTACATATGCGGTGACCAGCAGCGCCACGAGCCGCGCAATTTGTACCTCAGTCACTAATTCCTATAACTCAGCCCTCGTCGAGTATACGGGCACGCTCAATGATGTGACCGATACTGAAGCGCGCCTATCTAGCCAATCGGCTGGGCAAGGCACCCCCTACTACTATGCCTTCGTTAGCCATGGGAAAAACGGACTGGGCGCAATTTCTGCCAGCGGCGCGCGCAGAAGCGCTCCGACCAGCACGTCCGAAAACCAAAACTGTTCAGCAACAAACACTAATTGCACAAGTAACGACGAGTTAGTGTTGATCACAGGACCGAAGGATGAAACTACGTCGACTTATTTTGACGACAGCGTTTTTCTTGGCTCAAACTCGCAATTGACGGAACTGTGCGAATCACTAACCCCAGCTGGAGCCCCAGGGGCTGACTTAAGTGAAGATTTTACGCAGACCGATGTTGGAAGCTTGCCGCCACGCTTAGCCGCCGTGACAGGAACTGCGTCAGTTCAGCAATCAACAGTGACGGGCAATACGGCGGACAAGGTATTGCGGTTCACGGGTGCAAATGCTGCCATTCAGACCGCGACCACGTCGATCAACTCAGCAGAACGGGCGCGCTATATATCTTTTGAGTGGACCCCGACAACGCTTGGAACAAGCAACACCGCGGGCGTTTCCGTTGGGTTACGAGCCACAGCCGTTGATCGAGGCGCCAGCACCGCGGGGGCGGCGGGAACCTTCAACGCAGATATCTTCAATACCGGCACAACCGATGGCCTAACGGTTCGCTTTTTCGATGATGTAACAGACAATGCGAATGGAACGACCGATAACCATATTTACATCTGCGATAACGTCTCTACGCCGGCTGCGAACTGCAATAGCGGTAACAATCTCGCAAGTAGCGGTAGCGACGTGTTTCGGATATCCAACAATACTGCCTACTCAGTTGAAGTTTATGATGACGGCGTTCAAATTTGGGCGCGCATCACTCAGGTTGGATCTACAGCAGCCACTGGGACGGCAATCGTTCAGTTGACTTCCATTGCCACAGCCC
Source organism: Rhodospirillaceae bacterium (assembly GCA_947476925.1). Taxonomy (GTDB): domain Bacteria; phylum Pseudomonadota; class Alphaproteobacteria; order Rhodospirillales; family Rhodospirillaceae. The sequence goes on from CANJSF010000059.1 coordinate 1,660, forward strand.
AGCAAGACTTCGCTGATACAAACCGGGCGCTCGCCATCAATTATAGCGATGCGACGGTGGAGATTGACGATGTCTTGGTTGGACGTGGAGCCATGGGCGTATCGTTCAATGGCAATGATCAAGTCGTCTCGGCTGGCGATAACCATGACACGACGACAGGCAACCTGACGCTTGAAGCTTGGATTAGACCGGACACGCTGCCAACCGGTTCGAACCGGCAAACCTTGATTTCGAAATGGACGAACAGCGGAGCAAACGCAGCGCAATCTTATCGCCTTTATCTCACGGCGGGCGGTGCACTCACACTTCAACTCGCAGGCAGCGATGGGAGCAGTCCTGTGTTAGAAACCCATAGCTTTGGTGGCTACGCCGCCAAGTCAGGACGATGGGATCACATCGCAGTCACTTACAACGGAACTGGCTCTTCAGATCGGTCGGCTAAGCTTTATGTCAACCGCGAGTTAATCGCTCGTTCATCCTCCACAGCGTTTGCTACCAACGGAATTCAACAAGGAACCGCATCGTTCGCCATTGGCGCTGAAAACGATGGGGCCGCGGTCATCAATGAATTCGATGGAGACATGACCGATGTGCGCGTGTGGAACACGGCACGCACGGCGCTGGAGGTCTTTGCTAACTACAATCGACGCTTGCCACTTATAGACGGCAGCGCTTCAGGGCTGATTGTTAACTGGACGCTAGATCGAGACACAACTGCGACACAGTTGCCAATTTTTGGCACAGCAGGTGAAGCGATTCTGGCGCGTCCGACGGCTACAACGACAAGCGGAGCCACTGGCGTAAACGGAACATTGTCCGGCGGTGCTGCGTATGTCGCGATTTCTCAACGGCATATACCTGTATTTGCTTCAGCAACCATGTGTGCTGCTGGCGGAGCCCAAGGGGCAGTTGTCGGCGCATTCCAATGCGATTATCGGTTAACTACACAAACTGGCACAATTGCGATTCCGAACAGCCTCGCCAGCATTCATGTGAAAGCTTGGGGCGGCGGCGGTGGCGGCTACGATTTTGGTGTAGCCACGCTTGAATCAAGCGGCGGCGGAGGTGGATTTTCTGCAGCGCGGCTGCTTCAATTGAACACTTCGAGCGTTGCAGGCCAGACATATAACATTGATATTGGCGGTGGGGGAACGGCGAGTACAACCGCCAACTATGGTTCTGGTGGCGGCGCTGCGACAGGCTTGTGGCTGGATTCCGTCAGCGACGCCGCAGGGGTGATTGGAGGAGGTGGCGGAGGTGCCTCTTACGGCGACGACATTCATACGACCATCAATTGCTCCGCTTCAGGACAGTGCGGCCCCGGAAGTGGCGGTGGGGGCCCTGCAAATATTGTTGGCTTGAGCGGGGTTACAACCAGTCGCGCAGTTGATAACAATAGAGACCTTTGCGGCGGGCGCGGCGGCGATAATGCTCCTACCACCGGAGCTAATCCGCCAAATGCTCAATGCACTCTCGGTGGCCAAATGCCAACCGCCGCCAATGGCGGAAGTGGGGCAAGCTTAACTGTGATTGGAGGCTTGTCAGCTGTTGGCAATGGCGGGGCAGGATATGAAGGTGCTGCAACTCAAATTGGGGGCGGCGGCGGCGGCGGCGGAGTGAGCACGAGCACTTTGAGTGCCGGGGGGGGAACGGCTGGCGGGTATGCCACTACAGAAGTCACTGCAGGCCCTGATACTAATCATTCAGGCTTTGGTGGAGGCGGTGGTTCAGGCTTTGCAGACAGTTCTTCAAAAAACATCGGCTTCTTTGGAGCCGCTGGAGCTGCCCCAGTTGCTGGTGCCGCAACTGACCCCAATTATGCGGGCAATTATGAACGCGTCGTTTCAGGAGCGTTTGTCAGCACCGCATACTGCACTGCTAACCCAACCGGAAATCAATGCACCAATACTCCGGGGCGCGGAGGTGAACCTAATGTCAATACGGCCGGTAAACCCGGCGCCGTCATCCTGAAATGGTAATCGAGGATCTCCATCATGCTCACACGTCGTGACGGGTTAGTTTTGGGTGCGGTGGCGGCCGCCGCATCGGCAAGCGCTGCGCGCGCCGCAGAGCCATCATCGCCACAGCCTTTGCCTCAGCGCGTCATTACCCCAGCCCTGTTCGAAGCCTGGATTGCTATGCGCGGTGGCGAGGATGGGCCGGGCTATTGGTATTCCGACGGCCTGGTGCGCTCGATGATCGGCGGCACCGTTGATAGCCGCATGATCGGAGTGGAAACCTGGATCACGCCCAAGGCCTTGCGCACGCCCACCAGCGCGGTGTCGATTTCGCGCAAGGTGTACTTCTTCATGGAGCGCGACAAAGACGTGATTGTCACCGACAAAGCCACGGGCAAGCCGCGTCGTCCCAGCATTTTTGCCTATCAGGTGCGCACGTTTACGCTGGTCGATGGCACCATCGACTACAAAGTAGAAAGCCACGACACGGTATCCACACGCTTCGGCGGGCCAGGCACGGTGTACACCATCCACATCACCGGGCAGCAAATGCACGTGAACTACGCCATCTTCCGCACGACCGTGGGCAAGGACGGCACCAGCGTTTCAAGCGGCGAGAACTATGATTACTTCGACCACGGCCCGGCGATTAAAGAGTTACACCAGCGCTATCAGGGCACTTGGGCGTCGGGCAATACGGCGGGCAACATGGCCAACCTCATGCACTGGCGTTACGCCAGCTTCGATGCCGTGCCTAACGAATGGCTGAAGGCGCACGTTCGTAAAAACGGGCCAATGTGGATGGCCCCGCCCAAAGACATGGCCGAGATTGAGGCGTTGCGCAAAACCTCACCCGTTAAGTCAGACTTGATTCCGGCGTAAGCGCCTCGGCCATCACCGCGATGGCCGCGAGTTTGGCGTGCAGCGGCCCCCAGTCATCGGCGGTGGCAATGGCCGCCCAAATGCTTTCGATCTCGTCAATCAACAGCGTGCACGGCCCCCCGCCCGCAAAATACGCATGGCCTGCGCGCGCCGGCTCAGCCGTTTCGTAGTCGGCCAACAGTTGTTGCACGGGCGCAAACGGCGCTGCAGTAATGCCCCCCTTTTGCCAATCGAAGAAGACCTGCTCGAACGGGTGCTGGGTCGCGTGCAAAAATTGATACAACGCCGTCACCAACTCCAAGTCGCTCTCGGTGTCTTTGGGCAAAACATTAAGTCGCGCGCAAATCATCTTGCCCAGTGCGGGCTCGAAGGTTTGCGGAAATGTTTTCAGCGCTTCGGTGACAGCATCACGTTCGGCCACCAGCAGCAAACATTCGGCCAAGCGCGTCAGGTTCCACATCAACGTTTCGGGCTGGCGGCCATAGGCATAAAGCCCGGTGTGGTCGAAATAGGCGGCGGTGAATTCGGGGTCGTAGTAAGGCAAAAAGCGATAGGGCCCGTAATCAAAACTCTCGCCAGTGATATTGATGTTGTCGGTATTCAACACGCCGTGCACAAACCCCGCCGCCATCCACTGCGCACCTGTGGTGGCGACGCGGCGACATGTTTCAGTCAACATCGCCACGGCGCGCTGGCTGGCGCTGGCACCGGATACCGTTTGCCATACGTCGGTGAAGTAATGCTGCAACACGTGGTCGACGAGGCGCTGAATTTTTTCACCATCCTGTTCGAACGCGAGCCGCTGAAACGTGCCGATACGAATATGCGAATGGCTGAGGCGCACCAATACCGATGATCGCGTGGGTGATGGTTCGTCATTGCGCACCAAATCCTCGCCGGTTTCCACCAAGCTGAAGGTTTTGGATGTATTCACACCCAGCGCTGACAACATGCTGGTCGCCAGCAGTTCGCGCACGCCGCCCTTGAGCGTTAGTCGACCATCGCCCGCACGCGAATATGGTGTTTGTCCGCTGCCTTTTGTGCCGAGGTCGAGAATGCGGCCATCAGTGCCGTCTTTTAATTGGGCGAACAAGAACCCGCGCCCATCGCCCAGGTCGGGGTTGTAACTGCGAAACTGGTGGCCGTGGTACCGCAAGGCCAAGGGCGGTGCAA
>CANJSF010000060.1 GCA_947476925.1 Rhodospirillaceae bacterium
ACGTATCTGGAGCGTCTGAAGAAACTAAATATGCACCAAGGGACGACTGACAAAACCGACAAAAGTACTTCTGTCAGTTTTGTCAGTCCCCCTCAGGCACAAATGGATGAGCATGCCGAGGCTGTAGCCCGTCAGACGCGCATGATTGATTGGCTGAACGCAAACCCAGCGCCGTCAGCCCCCGACAGATGCGCCGGGTGTGGCGGGGCTGATGCACCCGGCAGCACATTGGTCCCGTTCGGGACCACAGCGCCTGCATGGCTGCACTCGGACTGCTGGAGGGCGTGGTATAATAAGCGCCTAGCTGAGGCGGGCGCTGCTTGCCTGCTCCACTCCTGATCTGAGGCCCCGCCATGCCCGTATCAACCACCACCTGGGCCAAAAAGGCCAATCCGGCAACCCCGGCGGCAAGGTGGGCAGGCCGTTGTCAAGCAACGCATTCTTTGAATTGCTCAAACGCATGAAGCGCGACGACCTGACTGCACATGGGTTCCGCAGCACATTCCGCGACTGGGCAGCAGAGAGCACCAACTACCCCCGTGACGTTGCTGAGATGGCCTTGGCTCACACCATTGGCGACAAGGTGGAAGCGGCCTACCGGCGCGGCGATCTATTCGAGAAGCGCAAACGCATGATGGATGATTGGGCGAAGTTCTCTGGCACCATCGCCAAGGCTGGGAACGTTGTGGCGATCAATCGGCGTTAGTTGTTGCGAAGCAACGGAAGGGCACTGGTGACAACGGCTCTCTTTAGGTCGTTCCGAGGTTCAATGTGGTACTCGCAATATCATCAGATGACGAAAGGGCGATTTACTCACTTTTGCAGGTTGAAAATCCAAAGAACCCGTAGACGAAGCAATGCCCTTTGATGCCGGACCATATCAACGAGGCCCCGGCGAGGACCGCAGCTACAGACGCGATGACGTAGGTAGGGCCTGCTGGCAATGTCATAATGATGGGTAATGATAAAAAAAACAGGCCGAACAGAGACCGGGCCATTCTATCCACATCACCGACGTTCTTTTTCATGTCAAACTCCTAAGGAAATATTTTGCAGCTTAGTCTCGACCCGGAGTTTTGTCTAGTTGTGCTCCCCGTCGCTGCTGCGACCGAAGCCTGATTTGAACAAACTCGGTTTCAGAGTTGCTGCGGACCAGGTCGCAACCGTAATTGACGCCGCGCCGATGAGCACGGCGTGCCCTATAACGCTGGCAGCAAGCAGTGTGTAGCTGCCTATCGCGATGCAGAAACTCACCGCCCACATACCGCCTAAAAGTTGCAAAACATAGTGCCGCATAGCCGGATCGGTAATGTGACGCAGCGGACTGACCTGATGATTAAAAATGAAATTCCACGGATAAGTGATTATCTGCTTCATTGTGATAGACGCTCGGTCGAGCGCTCCCTTGCGTTGTTACTGAATACAACTAGTCAAACCGATGTGGTGGGTCGCATAACGACCAGTCCAGCGGTATGAATGACTTACTGGTATGTGTACGCAGACCCTGGGCAGTTGGATTTGTACCGAAGCGCACCCCTTCAAATGACCGTGCGCTATATAAGCAAGCAAGACGGTCCTCTTAAGGAATTGTCGGAGCGAGTAAAAGCCAAGTTGACGCGGCGATAAAGGGTGTAACGGGCAGGGTCGTTTCCATAGGCGGGCGACACAAGGTGCGCCGTTAACTCGGCATCAAGTCCCAAGTGCATTTGAGAAGCGCAAGCGCATGACAGATCAACAAAAGCAAAGAAAACGTATACGGACTTTGCGGGTTGTCGCGGATGAAAATAGCAAGAGCCGCCGATGTAAGCCAATTCCACCAAGCCGAGATCAACAAATCAAACTGGCTCGTGCATTAGGGATAACAATCAATCACAAATGCTGGCTAGGAATAGCTGAGCAGCTGCCAATTCTTGGCTCGCGCTTTCTCGTTCATCTACGTGCACAGGAAAAAGAAATCAGTAATAGAAAGATAGCGAAGCGATCAAATGATGCAGTTGGCTTTTTGGAGCGGGTCACGAAACTATATTTTCCAGACCGTGAGATTGATTTTTTGCAGCTTCATCAGGCGATAATTGACGCGTCGGCAGATACACAAAATGGGCTTTCTGAAAAGATCAACGCCGTTTTCAAGCTTGCATCGGTTCTGCGCAAAACAGCAAAATTCTATTCGGCTCTCCGAAAAAATCCAGACTACGCACGTCGAGAGTTAGCAAAATCTCTCGATTGGCTTTGCCGCAAAGAATTGGACCTCAGGCCAACCCAATCCAAGCAGGAGAAGTTTCTTCAGATTTTTCTGGAGACCTTAGGCCTCTCTCAGCAGGACGGATTACTCGACGTCATTAAGGAGGCTCGAAAGGTCAACAATTTGGTGAAATGAATAACACTATAAAGGCCACTTAAGTTCACCAAAAGAAACGTGTTTGTTCACCTTTGCGTCGGGCGGTACCGATGCATGTAGCAAAACGAGGTGAACATGGAACCATACGCACTTTCAATTTCAGAAGCCGTGAAGGCCAGCGGTGGCGCACTTAGCCGAACAGGTCTTTATCGCGCTGCGAAACTCGGTCAACTGGCCATTCGCAAAAACGCTAAGCGATCATTCGTGTTGGTGGCGGACCTCAAGGCTTTCCTTGAAAACATGCCGACCACCAAACAGCTAAATGCGGCGTGATCCTCAAACGAAAACCCCGGAGCGGTTGCACGCTGCCGGGGCATTTTCGTTTGCGTTCACATCCGATCCAGGACAACGAACATGAATATAATAAGGCATTTAGATCATCATTCACAGTGGCCACCGCTCGTAAGATTGGAAAATCCCACCCTGCCACGCCTGCGCGGTGACGCGCTTCCGAGTTGGGCTGGCGACTTTGCAAGCAATCTCGCGGCATCTACCGAGACGCCACCAGAATTAGCGGTCGCGATGGTACTGGCCGCGTGCTCCACCGCCGTGGCACGTAAATTCAAGCTGATGGTCAAGCACGGCCACGTTGAACCAACCAATCTCTGGCTGGCGGCAGCACTAGAGCCGGGGAACAGAAAGTCTGCCGTGCAAAAAGCAGCCACTGCGCCCCTTGTGCATTGGGAGCGCAAACAAGCCGAAGCGATTGCTGATGAAATTAAGAAGGCCACCTCGGCGTTTAAAACCGCAGAAGCGCGGGCGAACAAACTCAGGACGATGGCAGCCAGCGAGCAAGACCAAGCGAAGTCGCGCAACTACGCTCAGGAGGCCGCTGATATCGAGGCAAACATGCCGCAGATCCCGCGCCCACCACAGTTGTGGACCAGCGACGTTACGCCGGAACGATTGGGCACGATCATGGCCGACAACGATGAGCGAATGGCGTGGCTATCCAGCGAAGGCGGCATATTTGAAATGCTGGGTGGCCGATACTCAAAAGGCGTTCCAAACCTCGATCTAGTGTTGAAAGCACACAGCGGCGATCCAGAGCGGGTTGATCGAGGGAGCCGACCGCCCGTGGATCTTTTAAGTCCATCGCTGACGATTGGCCTATCACCTCAACCTGATGTGCTACGCGGTCTTGCGAGCATGCCGGGTTTTCGGGGGCGAGGTTTGCTTGCGCGGTTCTTGTATCTGCTGCCGCCGTCGCCGTTGGGATACAGGACAGGCAAGCCGCCAGTGAGTTCTGAGGATATTGAGGACGTTTTTTGCAAAAGTCTCACCGCGATATTGGATATGCCGAGTGCAGTGGATGATGAGGGTCATGAGACGGCACATATCCTAAAGCTTTCCCCCGAGGCTTATGCGGAGTGGCAGCTTTACGCTCAAGCTATTGAGCAATCCATGCGGCCCGGTGGTGAGTTTGAGAACGCGAAGGATTGGGCAGGCAAGGCTCCAGGCGCAGCTATACGTATTGCTGGGGTGCTGCATGTGATGACCCACATGGAACCGTGGAGTTCGCAGATTGAACTCGACAACATGATCCTCGCACTCGATTTGATGGCTGTTCTCGGCAAGCACAGCTTGGCAGCCCTCGACCTCATGGGAGCCGATGCCGGTATCACCGCCGCCGGGAAGGTCTGGACTTGGCTTGAGACGGGTCACCGTAACAGGGTCAGTTTGAGGGATATCCATCAGGCCCTGAAAGGTTCGTTCCCGCACGCCGTCGATGTGAAGGCGGCAATCAATGTGCTGGTTGAACGCGGCTATGTGGAACTCACAGAGGTCGAAGCGAAGGCAACAGGACGCCCGCCTTCGCCAATCGTGATCGTACGCCCGGACATAGTTGAGGGGTGGTCATGATGGCTTGGCGAGACATCATGGGTTTGAGAAACTACACAATAGGTCCTCACAATCCTCAAAACTCCGGAGTGAATGAGGGTTTTGAGGGTTTAGAGAGTTCTGAGAGTGGCTTTGCAGCGACAACTAAGGCCACCGCACCCGAGAAGACCGCCGCGTTGGTGAGCAAGATTGAGCAGACTTTACTCACCATCGGATCAAAGGCAGCACATGGTGGTGAACTTGTCCGCGCTGAGTATCGCCGGTTCTTCAGACAGAGGTTTCAAGAACTGCGAGCCGCTGAAGACGGCGCACACAGGCTGGATATGTTGTTGTCTTGGATGAGACAGCCCAATAGCACGTTAGAGCGCGGCTGGCTGGACGTTGTGATCCATGAGCGAGCCTACAGTTTGGGCGCGTGCATGCTGGAAGTGGGGCCGTACAAGTTTGCTGTCTTGCCTTACCCGACAAAAGATGAGTGGCCCTTGGATGCTTAGAGCACATTTCAAAAGGCCAAAAGCAACACATCAAAACACCATGAAAGCTCCCAGAGAATATCCAATGACTTCAATGGTGGGTTATCGAGTTAGCCATATGTATTCGGAAAATGTTTTGGTGACTTAATGGGCGGTTCTGGCAGTGGACGCGGCGGTGGCAGACCGACCTCCGAGGGATGTGGTTCCTACATCTTGTCAGCTAATTTTTTGAGGCGCTTACCCCACCGAGTACCAACGGGTCGAGAGGTGAAGAGCCAAGGTTTGATGACATATTCAGACGGCTTTATCGTCAAATACCAAATCAATGTCTCTGGATACGAGAGCCATATCGATTTGACACATGAAACCCGCGATGGCGATGAGCGGGAAATAACTTATCGCTTTAGTTTATTGGAAACACCTTGCCGCTGGGGCGGCCATCGTTGGTGGTTCTCATGCCCACGGACGGGCCAGCGGGCGTTCAGGCTTTTCCTGCCCAATGGCGCGAGCCGCTTCGCATCACGTTCTGCCTATCGCCTTGGGTATGCTTGCCAACGGGAAAACCGTGAGGACCGCCTTATGCGAAAGGCGCAGAAGCTGCACCGGCAGTTAGGTGGCGATTGGCACGATGACGACTACCCACCGAAGCCTAAATGGCAACGGTGGAGAACCTATGAGCGCAAGGTGGCGGCTTTGCAAAGAGCCGACCAACGGGCCGATGACGCTTGGTGTTATGGCGCAATGAGACTGTTGGAACGCGCCGGGGCATTTTGAGGCTGTGAAGGTTAGACCGTCCTACTTTGGCCCAGTAGACGGCTTCCACTCACGCGCCAATTTTAGTGCCTTAGCGATTTGGGCCGCTGTCATTTTTTTAACCATCCTTGCCCGGGCTTTAGCGGCCTGATTACGTTCTGCAATAGCTGTAAGGGGAA
>CANJSF010000061.1 GCA_947476925.1 Rhodospirillaceae bacterium
TGCCGGGGTAGATTGAACAGTCGACCCCCCGATTACCAATGTGAACGCCAAACCGTTGTCAGCAAAACGTCACCAGTGGCGAGACTGGTGACGTTATTATTTTGGTTGGATATCACTATACCCCCCAGAGCAATCTGGGCCTTTTTTATGTGTCCGCTGGGCCCAACGGCTGCGCTGTCTTTGATGGGTATCAATGTCCTGGGGTGGCTTCGGGGCTAAAGCTTAAGCATTGGGCCAACCAGAGGACATCATGAACCACAAGCACCGCAAAACTCTTCACGCGCTGTATAGCCACCCCTTAAGCGCCAACATCAGCATCAAGGATGTCGAGCACGTGTTTACCGAGCTGGGCGCGGTTCTCGATCATGGCGGCCAAGGCAAATTGTCGGTCAAACTCAACGGCCACTCGGCAAACTTTCACGAGCATTCGCACAGCCTGACCAAAGATGAGGTGGTGCAAATTCGCAAGTACCTTGAAAAGTGCGCCATCGACCCCAACCAATACCCCCTATAACGCGCCACCCAAACCCAGCGCGCGGTTGAGGGCCTGAAGCGTGCGCACCTGTGGGCGCAGGTGTTGCGCCGCGCATGCGCGCCGTTGCATCTCGCGCCTGAACACGCCGGCCTCAAGCCGCGCCGCCACACATTGAGTCAGCGACCACTGCGCCTCGCTGCGCGCAAGGCCGAGCGCATAATTTTTGGCACTCGGGTCTATCGTGAGGGCGCTGCGCACCGCCAACACCTTTGCGCGCCGTTCGCTTAAGCGCCGTTGCTCGGCCTTCAGGTTGGCGTCGGCCAGCGCGGCCCAACGCTGAAGCTCGGCATCGCCCAGGCGTGCCAGGGCCAAAGGTTGCGGCGGGCAACTGCGCGCATCAGCCAGCGCGTGGGGCGGGATGGGGCCATCGTAGCGCAGCTCAAGCGCACGCAGTTCGTCCATAGTGGGCGGGGCAGGGGAAGGAATGGCAGCAGACAGCGGCATGCGGGGCCTCGCATGAAGTGGTTCCGCAGGCCCCCGCCATGAGACCGTGGTCTCGTGGCCGCGCGCGTGATGGTGCGGTGATACCCGCGCACGCGCTGGTATACCACCGGTATATTATACCAATGTGGTGTTGGGTGCGGCTATCCGCCGGTGACGATTTGGTTCATCACCCGGCCGGGCAGGAACGTCAGCGCACCGGCAATCACCAGCGCGCCGATGAACAGCGCCAGCATCGCACTTTTGTGGCGGGCCATGTTGTGCGCGCGGGCCGAGCGAATGCCGCCATAGACGCCGTAAATCGTCAGCGGGATGAACAAGTGAATCCAACTAAAACCATAAAAGCCGCCGGTGGGATTGCTGCTGACAAAAATGGTGGTGATCGCCGTCACACTCATCAGCGCCAAATAAATGTATCCAAACGTGCGGTGCGCCAGCTTGCCCTTGGTGCTGAAGAGAATCAGCCACAGGCCAATCACAAATGCGGGCAGCACCGTGAGCAAGTGCATTTGAACGGGCAGCGGGGCAGACAGGGCAGGTTCAAGGGTCATAGAGTTACTCGTTGAGAATCACACTCGCGTTGAGTCCATTAGCGAACAATCACGGCGTTCGACTTGCGTTTACGACGCGAGACCAGCGGCGCGCAACCAACAAACGTGTTTGCCGCCGCTTCTTCCAACATCCAGCGACCCATCGCTGTGTAAGACACCGGCATCCAAGAATTTGCCGCGCCTGGCCAATGCGCCGAGGCCACAGGTGGTTCGTTCTCGCCGCGCGCATTCACCCCGCCGCGGACCAATGTCCAGCGCCGTGATGCCAAGGCCCCAGCACCCAGCGCGTTTACAACGGCTTGCTGCTCGGTGGCGCCTGCGCGCTGGTGCGCCAAATTCGGCGACGGCCCGGTGCTGGAAGCGTTTACCGCCGCCGCGCGCCAAGCGCCGCTCGACCCCGTTCCCTACATCGAAAAGGTATTACAAAATGCCCAATCCCTTGCCGCACACACACCCGCCGCCATCAACCCGGCCCTCACCACCGGACCAGCCGCTGCTGCCTATCGCCTTGCCGCAGACCAACCCCGTGCCGTCCGTGTCGCGCGCGCCAGTGCGGTCGACCATCTCGCCGGACTCCGTGACGCGCTTGGCCTTAGAAGCCTGGCAGCCGCACCACAACCCGCCGCGCCTGCTGAGTGTGGGCAACCTCAACCGCATGATTGCTGAACTGGATGGGGCGTTGGTTCCGGCCGGTGACGACACCTACGCACGCGCCTTGGGCAAGCTGATTGAATTTGCCACGGCCTTCGGCATTCCGTGCGGCGACCCGGCCGCCGTGCAGCGCATTTACCGCGAGAAGCTGGCCAACTTGCCCGACGATTTGCTGATGGCCGCCGTCGCGCGCGTGACAGACATGTGGACCTGGGGCCAACGCCTGCCGATGCCCGCTGAAATTCGCGCCACCGTGTCGCGCGATTTTACCGACCGTCGGGTGTTGCGCGCCCGCGCCAGCATGGCGCTGCGCAAAGCCAAAGACCTTGAAGCCTACCGATCGCAAAACAAAGACGACATCGTGCCGCCCGAAAAGTGGGCCGAACTGCGCGCCAGTTTAGCCGTGAAACACCGCTCTCACCGCCAACGCGATGACACATGAAAACCACACCCATCGACCACGGCACCAAACACCGCGCCCAGCAACAAGGCGGCTTGCGTATTGGCGCACGCATCCAAACCGAGGCGGGCATTGTGCTGCATCGCGGCGCTGCGGCGCGCATTGAATGCGTGCTCGATGCATTGCGCGAAACCGGATTGCTCAACGGCGCCGAAGGCACCAAGGTCGACCGCGTGGCCGTGGGCCGCAGCCGTTACGAACAATGGTTGTGGTTGCGCGGGTTGTTTATGCGCGCCGGCCTAAACGGCGTACACGCCATGGACCACAGCAGCAAAACCGGCAGCGCCCCCACAACGGCGGCCGCCAGCAACAGCGGCATCACGGCCATCAGCGACGAGGCGGCACGCGCGCGCATGAAGTTCAGCCGCGTGGTGAAAGAGCTGGGACCGTTTGCCGACGACGTGACGGCGTTTGCCTGCTTCGACAAAATCCGCCGCGGCGATCAACACCTGGCGTTCCTGCGCAAGGGCCTGGATAAACTGTGCGAGATGCGGGGATGAGCAGGACTAATCGATGAGCGAGCGACCAAAGGTCATGCGCTGAGCGATCCGCCGCGCTTTGTGTGTATGCGCTGGGTGTGCGCAAGGAGAGGAGGGTTGTTAAGCGAACGTTTCCATTTTTTACGAGAAGTGTGTTGAGGTTAAGTTGTTGCTCCAATACCCTGCCAGATATACGTGTGGGGCTGGATTGGATCCAATGGCAACTCTCGCTACTTCGACGTCTTCAAGCGAAAAAGCAAGTAAAACTACTATTGCTGAGATTGCAGCTGTATTGCGAGCAGGAAAAAAGTCTGGTCGCGGCTGTAGTGTTCTAATTGGTGCAGGGTGCTCTGTTACTGCCGGGGTGCCGACTGCAGATGGCTTTGTCGAAGTCATAAAAGAACGGTTCGGCCCTCAATACCAACTAGCCACGAATAAAACATACCCGAGTTGTATGGCACAGCTCCCCAGTGAACGGAACTAGTTGGTTTCACTCATGCCCCTCTCGCGCCCGTTCAATCACACGCTCAAAGCCCGCGCCATACGTCAGCCGAAGTTTCGCGCCGCGTTGTTGCGCGAGGCGGCGGATTGTTTGCTCAGTGGCGATCACAGAACAGCCATGTCTGTGGTGCGCGATTACATTAAAGCCGTGAGTTCCTATGCCGAGGTGGCCAAAGCCACCGGCATTCACGAGAAAAGTTTGGTGCGTATGTTTGGCCCATCGGGCAACCCCACCACCTCGCGCTTTGCAAATGTCTTCGCGTATTTGCAAAAGAAAGAAGGCTTGAGTTTAACCACCAGTGCATAAATTTCCGCACACATTGTATCGGGAGATCGAGTCCATGCCGCGTACGTCATCTCTTTTGTCTGCCGCAACTTTTGTCGTGCTTGCTGCCTTGTCCGTCTCGCAGGCTTGGGCGGAAAATGTGTGCAACTGTCGCGGCAATCGCAGGCCCGGCGGCGAATGTTACGCCGGGCCTGGCGGGCCTGCGTACGACGGCCCCGGTGGTGCTGCCTATTCTGGCCCCGGTGGCCCGTGTTACGCCGGGCCGGGCGGGCCAGCGTATGATGGCCCTGGTGGTCCACGTTCGCGCAGTCCGGGTGGAGCGGGGTATGACGGCCCTGGTGGTCCTGCTTATGCGGGCCCTGGTGGTGCGTGTTATACCGGGCCGGGCGGAGCGTGTTATGCCGGGCCGGGTGCCGACCCTAAAAAGTGCCCCGAGATCTGCCGCTAGTTAGCCCGCAGCGTTTGTCTTGGTAGGCCCGCGCCAAGTTTAACGGGCACGCGGATGTTTTATCCAACGTCACGCCACGCATAAATCTCACGCTTGACAGGTGACCGAATGGTCACCTATGATCTGGCCTATGTTTAATGCCGATCAGGTGTTCAAGGCGCTGGCTGATCCGTCTCGCCGTTTTTTGCTCGATGAGTTGTATCAGCGCGACGGTCGCACGCTGAGTGAGTTGGAGTGCGGCTTAAAAATGACGCGCTTTGGCGTCATGAAGCATCTGCGGATTTTGGAGGATGCAGGGTTGGTGATCACGAGACGTTCGGGGCGGGAGAAGCTTCACTTCCTCAACGCCGTGCCCATCCGTCAGATTCACAACCGTTGGATCGACAAATACACCGAGCGCCAAGTGTCGGCGCTTTTGGACCTCAAATCCACGTTGGAGGACAAGACATGGTCAAAGACGAAAAAACGAGCGTGACGACGCAGATCCATCAAATTTATATCAGGGCCACACCTGATGCGATTTGGGAGGCCATTACGTCGCCCGAATGGAACAAAAAATATGGCTACCGCGCAGCGGGCGAATACGACCTGAAACCCGGCGGGGCCTATCGCGTGAAGGCGAACCCACAGATGCGCGCTATGGGCTTGCCCGAGGTCATCATCGACGGCGAGGTGATTGAATCTCAGCCGCCCCGCAAGTTGGTGCAGACGTATCGTTTTCTGTTTAGCCCACAGAACCAAGCCGAAGGCTTCACGCGTGTCACATGGGAGATCGAGCCCACGTCTCAGGGTTTTTGCCGCCTGTGTGTGACACATGAGATGACCAACGCGCCAATCATGGCGGCGGCGACGGCCAGCAACTTCAACGAACGCGGCGGCGGCGGCTGGACGTGGATTCTCAGCGACATCAAATCGATGTTGGAGACCGGCAAGCTGCTCAACGAGCACTAAGCGTCGGCGAGTTTTGCTGATCTGCTAAAGTTTCAGGGCGATAATCGCCCCGAGATCTGGCGTTGGCCGTGCGCGGTTATTCCGGCACGCCTGCGCCCAGGTTCAGCCAGGCGGTGAGTGTCCAATCCAGCGTCAGGTGAAACAGTTCGGTTTCAGCCAGGCCATGGTTGTCGGGTGAGACGAGCCCGTAGGTGAGAATGAACTTGGCGCCACCGTCACGGCCCACCAGCGGCAAACAAATGCTGGGTGATTCCACCAACCGCCCGCCAAATGTGCGAATGCTGCGCACACACAAATAGCCCACGGGCCGCGTCACCAA
>CANJSF010000062.1 GCA_947476925.1 Rhodospirillaceae bacterium
TACGGAGTTTGGTCTTTGAAGCGTATTGTTTTTTTAATCAGCGGTTTGCTTTTTGCGACAACGGCATGGGCAGCCGATAAACCAATCGTCTTACTCGCCGGTGCCACGGGCGAGACGGGCCTCCATATTGTGCGAGCGTTGAGCGAAAAAGGCTATGCGGTTCGCGGCCTGACGCGTGACATCGCAAAAGCCAAAAGCCAAAACGGCGAGATGGCGGAGTGGGTCGTAGGCGATGTCCGCGACATCGCTAAATTGAAACAAGATTTTGCTGGCGCGGCCTATGCGATCTCGGCCATTGGCTCGCGCGAGAAGGATGGCCCCAACAATTTTGAGAACGTAGATTGGTTGGGTAACCGCAATCTGATTGATGCCGCCAAAGCTGCTGGCGTGAAGCACTTTGTGCTGATGACCTCGGGCTCTGCTGGAAGTGGCGACTGGAACGACCCGGAAGTGCAGAAATTTGGCGCGGGCCGTTTATGGAAAGGCAAGGCTGAGGCGTACCTTCGCGATAGCGGCCTGAAGTATACGATTGTGGCGCCAGGCGGCTTGCGAAATTACAAAGGCGGCGAAAAAGGGATTTTGCTACGCCCGCGCGCGCAATACACCGTCGGTGTTATTTCACGCGATGATGTGGCCGCCGTGATCGTCGAATGCCTATCCAATACCGCTTGCAACTCCAAAACCATCACCACCATCAATGCCGACAACTTAAAACCATTGGCGTGGCGCATGGCCCTCCCCGACCTGCCTATCGACACGCCCGATACGATTCGCCTGGTCGCAAAGCCAGTTGCAACTGAAGGATCCAAACCATGACCCGCGATATTGTCTTTATCTCGGCCGTTCGCACCGCCATCGGCACTTTCGGCGGGTCACTCAAAGATTTCGCGCCGACCGTGCTGGGCGGCTTGTGCGTCAAAGAAGCACTGCGGCGGGGCAATATCGACGCCAACGATGTCGGTAGTTGCGTATTTGGCAATGTCATCCACAGCGAAGCCAAAGATATGTACATGTCGCGTGTGGCCGGGATGAACGGCGGCCTGCCCATCGGCACGCCCGCACTGACAGTGAACAGACTTTGTGGTTCGGGCCTGCAAGCCATCGTCTCAGCAGCCCAACAAATTTTGCTGAGCGACACAGATATTGCCGTCGCTGGCGGTGCGGAAAGCATGAGTCGTGCGCCTTACACGATGCCGGCTGGACGTTGGGGCCAAAAAATGGGCGACACAAAAATCGTCGATATGATGACCGGTGCGCTGCACGATCCGTTCGGTCACGGCCACATGGGCGTGACCGCCGAAAATGTGGCTGCAAAATGGAAAATCACGCGCGAGGAGCAAGACGCCTTCGCGGTTGAAAGCCACAAACGGGCGGCCAAAGCCCGTGCCGACGGCGTTTTCAAAGATCAAATCCTCGGGATCGAGATCGAAAGCAAAAAAGGCAAAACCGTATTCGAACGCGATGAACATATTCGGGAAGATGCAACGTCCGAGGGATTGCGCACCTTGAAGCCGGTCTTCAAAAAAGACGGCTCGGTGACCGCGGGTAACGCCTCAGGCATCAACGACGGCGCTGCGGCACTGGTGTTGGCTGACGCATCGGTTGCGGCCGCCAAGGGCTTGAAACCGATGGCGCGGCTGGTGAGCTACGCCTATGCCGCAGTTGACCCCAGTGAAATGGGAATCGGACCTATTCCTGCCGTTACAAAAGTGATGCATCGCGCAGGCTTAAAAGTATCGGATATGAGCGTGATTGAATCCAACGAGGCGTTTGCCTCGCAAGCTATCGCCGTAGCGCGGGATTTAGGATTTCCGGCCGACAAGACCAATCCCAATGGCGGAGCCATTGCCTTGGGCCATCCGGTTGGCGCGACTGGTGCGATCATCACCGTCAAAACGATTTATGAACTCAAACGCACTGGCGGGAAGTATGGATTGATCACCATGTGCATTGGCGGCGGCCAGGGCATCGCGGCGATTGTGGAAAATTTGACCTAAGAAACAGCCTTGAGTCCGACAATCCCCACGACGATCAACGACAAAAAGAAAAGCCGTTGTAACGTGGCCGGGTCGCCGAAAATCATGATGCCAATAGCTGCGGTGCCGACGGCGCCTATGCCTGTCCACACGGCGTAAGCGGTTCCCAGCGGCAGCGTTTTCACGGCTTGGGCCAACAGCACAGCGCTGGCGATGTAGAGCAGCGCAAAAACCAGCGATGGCAGCAACTTCGAAAAGCCGTCGGCGTATTTCATCGCTGTTGTAAAACCGACCTCGCACAGACCTGCCAGGCCCAGCATGATCCACGCCATAGCGACTACTCTTCTTTTTTCTCGCTGAGGCGCTCGTAGAGGCTGCCCACAAACGAATCACGTGTGGGATCAAAGGCGGTGTAAACTTTGTTGACCGCGCCCGCATCATACACTGCATCGGCTGTGAGCTTTCCGAGGTCAGCGCGGATCATCCAACTGAACTTCGAGGCATCTTCGGTGAGGATTGATTTGCCTTCGGCAGGGCGCATCAGCAAACCGCCGGGGCGGATCACGGTGTACTTCAAACCCGAAGCGATCAGGTAATTCTCGGCTTGTTCTTTCAGCGGCAAGACTTTGCGCAAGACCATTTGCGAAAACCATGGGGCTGCATCGGCGCTGGTGCCCGTACCAATCACCGTCACCAACACAAACCGCGGAATCCCTGCGGCCTTGGCGGCATCAATCGTGTTCTTGTTGCCAATAAAGTCAGGACGCGAATTGGGGTCGGTTCCGCCACCGCCAAGCGTGGAGACCGCCGCCCTGAAATATGCCGAAGCCGCCGCTTTGGCGGTTTGCTCGGCGTTCATGGCATCACCCTCAATGATCGCAACGCCAAGCGCCTTGAGTTCTGTCGTGTTCGATGTGGGACGCGCCATAACAGTGACTTTCTCGCCACGGGCGACCAAGTTTTTAACGACCTCCAAGCCGGTGGCACGGTTACCACCAAACACGATAACGCCTTCACGCGGCGGCTCTAGAGCCTCAGTGACTTCCACGGGCTTTAAGGGTGCCGCGCGGGGAGGCGGCGGCTGATCGCTCTCTTGGGCCGACGCTGCAAGCCCAAGGCCCAACACAATTACGGCTAAGCCAGTGGCTAAAACACGAGAAGTCATACAAATTCCCTACTTTAAGTCATGAATTGGACCGATTTTCTGCGGTTTTGCTGATCGAGTCGAGAGGAAACCAAGTGGTGAACGCTGGCTACCTTTGTCGCTAGCACGTATTTCCTGCCCTCCACGGCCTAGGCTAGTGTCTCGAAGTTACACTTTGGTGCGCGCTTTGTGGCGCCACCTCAACAGGGAGATAGACATGCCGACTTTGAAGACAGTGGTGGCGTTTGCTGCCGCCATGGGATTGGCGACCTCGGCCTATGCCGCCGGTGAAACCGTTGTTGTGGCAGGCGCCACAGGCAAAAGCGGCCCAGCGCTTGTAAAGATCTTAGGGGAGCAGGGCTATAAAGTGCGCGCCATGGTGCGTGACAAAGCAAAGGCCTCAAGTTTGGGCGCGGGCGTTGAAGTCGTCGAAGCCGATGTGACAAAGCCGGAAACTTTGGGTGGCGCGTTGAAGGGCGCAACTTACTTGATCTCGACCGTTGGCGCGACGTCCCCCGCTCCGCCAAACAATCCAGAAAATGTTGACTTCAAAGGTGTTGTGAACTTGACCGATGCGGCGAAGACAGCCGGCATCAAACATTTTGTTTTGATGTCTTCGATCGGCGCAGGCGATACAAAACCTGAAACCATGCTGAATAAAGTCTTCGGAATGGTCTTGATGTGGAAAGGCAAGGGCGAAGACCACTTACGCAAAAGCGGCGTGCCTTACACGATCGTACGTCCGGGTGGACTAGCCGATTGCGAACCTGGCAAAGTCGGCCTGAAAATCGGAGCGATCACGGAAGAAATGCAGGGTCGCATTTGCCGCTCGGACGTGGGCCTGATTATGGCCAACGCGCTTGGCAATAAAGATGCCGCCGGAAAATCCATCAACACCATCAGCGACGACAAAGCGGCAGCTGGTGCATGGAAAAGCGCTTGGGCGGCTGTAAAGAAAGACTAGTTTGTCGATAACCTGATATAGCTTTTCAACCGGCGCTGCGAGAAACTGCAGCGCCGGTTTTGTTTTGGAGCAAGGCGTGCGCAGTATCGCTACAGCAATTTTTTCGTTCTTGATCGTGACATGCGCATTTGGCCGGGTTGAAGCCATCGCCAACGACGTTGTTTTTGTAGCAGGCGCAACTGGGCGTACGGGCTTGGAAATTGTCAAACGTTTATCAACCGATGGCTACGCTGTTATTGCCATGGCGCGCGACCTCAGCAAGGTAAAAGAACAACTGCCAAACGTACAATGGGTCGAAGGTGACGTACGCGATGTCGACTCACTCCGCCGCGGCATGGCTGGCGCGACCTACGTGGTATCCGCCATCGGCTCTACCACTACGACTGGCCCCAATGCGCCTGAATTTGTCGATTTTGCAGGCACCCGAAACCTGGCTGATATCGCCAAAGATATTGGTGCAAAACAATTTGTGATGATTGCATCAGGGCGCAGCGGCTCGTACACCGACCATAGCACTCGGTCTGCATTAGGTTATGGGCGCTACTATAAGACAAAAGGCGAGGAATATGTGAAAGCCAGCGGCCTTGCGTTTACCATCCTCGGTGCTGCAGGCCTTGTTCAGAAACCCAAAGCGCCGATGGGTGTGCGGTTTTTATCGCGCGCTGAATATGCAGCAACCACAACGTCCACCGATGAGGCCGTGATCATCGCGATTCCTGACGTAGCAGCTATTGTTTGTGCTGCCTTGAAAGACCCGCACGCTCGATACAAAGCATTCGCCATCATAAATGACCCGAAACGCCCCGTCGACGCGTGGAAGAACGAATTTGCCTTAACCCAATCACAATGGCCCTAGTTATGATTCGTCGCACTGCCATCGCATTGATTGCGAGTATCGGTTTTTTGTCGAGCTTCACCGCGCACACCACCTCGCTGGCCGCCACCATACCGTCGGGCACCGTGTTGATTGCCGGCGCGACAGGAGTGATTGGTCGGGACATTGCCGTCAAGGTCAAGGCAGCCGGATTCAAAGTGCGCGGCATGTCTCGCAACATTGAGAAAGCGAGGCTTGAAATAGGCATTGCCGACGACTGGGTTTATGGGGATGTGCGCGACCCAGCTTCGTTGGCAACTGCAATACAAGGCGCTGACTATGTGATTTCAACAATCAACGGCGATGACCGCACGGGCCCCTTAAGCCCCGAGTTCATCGACTTTGCTGGAAACCGCAACCTGATTGACGCCGCCAAGGCTGCGGGCGTGAAGCATTTTGTGCTCATCTCGTCGGCGACATCGGGCCCACAGGTTGATCAAAGCCTCAACCCGGCCTCGGGGTACGTGCGTTATTTCAAAACCAAGGCCGAGGCATACTTGAGGGCGAGCGGCCAATCGCACACCATCATTGCGCCGGGACGTTTGAAATACGAGCCGGGCGGCAAAATCGGCATTCGGTTACTGGCGCGCAAAGACTACGAGATATCAACCACCACAAGTGGTGATATCGGCCTCGTTGTCA
>CANJSF010000063.1 GCA_947476925.1 Rhodospirillaceae bacterium
CCGCCTCCGCTTGCGCGCGTGGAAGCGCGCGGCGTCGGCCGCGGGTCCCTCCTATGCACTACGCGGATAAGCCCAATCGTGCACCCCCGAGGGGGTCATTATTGGACGCGAAAGAGGGGTCACGGTTGGATGCGAATTGACAAGTCAGGTTACAGCACCTGACAGGTTGCGTAATCGTCGATGCTGAGAGATGATCATGTTGTTACATGAGCATGGCATTCAAAAACGACCCACTCGAGGCCATCACTGTGACAATGCCATTTTCGCTCCAGTACGGATTAAAACAATGATTAAGAAGCTGACTTTGTCTCTAGGCTTTTGTGCCAGTTTTTTTGTAACTGGGACAGTCTGCGCACAAATTGAAGAGATCACTGTCACCGCCCGTAAGCGCGAAGAGAATCTTCAGGATGTGCCGATCGTTGTGACGGCCTTTACTGCTGCCGCTATAGAGCGGAAGGGTATTGCTGACCTGAGCGATGTGGCGAAATACACCTCTGGCCTGTTTCTTGACGAGGGCTTCAGTAAGCAGGACACACGTATCGTCCTGCGCGGGCTATCGCCTACACGCGGACGTCAGAACGTCGCGATCCTGCAGGACGAGGTCGACATTTCTTCTCTGGCGCAGACCACGGCGGGAGGCAGCTTCGTTATAAACCCTCGCCTTATGGACATAGAGCGCATTGAGGTTGTGAAGGGCCCCCACGCGGCTTTGTATGGTCGCTCGGCTTTCGCCGGCGCGATTAATTACATCACTAAAAAACCCGGAAACGAATTTGAAGCCAACGTTCAGGCGGATTTCGGTAATTATAGCAAGCAAGAAGGCCGGCTCAGTGTAAGCGGCCCCGTGATCGCTGATAAGTTTTCCGTGGGTGTGAATGCTGAGGCCTGGAACTCTGGGGGCTTTTATAAAAGCGCCGTCAGTGGTGCGGGCCTCGGCGGTGGCAATGGTGGCGGTTCCGCCGGCAATGCAGTGTTAACACCCTCGGACGATCTGAAATTCACGGCACGGATTGAGTACTCTAAAGACAACTTTACGCCGGAAGCGCGCACGGTCTTGGATCCCGGCCTTGTAAGGTTACCAGCCGTCGCATTGCAGCCCGCCAACGGCCTTCCGGCCGTCGTCGGCACCGCGATTGCGGCCATACCGGCCAATTCCTTCTTCACACAGAATTCAGGGAGCCTGGGTTACGCGTCGGCGTTTCCTGCACCTGCGCCCAGCCTAAATCCGCGGACTGGAAAGGATTATCCTGGTAGTAGCCGCACGCTACTACGCAACACACTGCGGGTTGATCTGAATACTCAGTGGGCAGATTTCACATCCATCACCCATTACGGCGACAACAAAGAGTTCCAATTCAACGACGCACTCCAAGTCGGCGATCTGACTAAGATTAGCGGCGCTCAAGAAACCTACTTTGATACGAAGATTAAGCTGGCGACTCAGGAAGTCCGAGCCCAGTCAAACAGCAAAGGACGCTTTAATTGGACCGTTGGCGGTTTGTATTGGTACGAAAGGCTCGAGCAAAATGAGCGGAAATTGATCTGCGTCGGACCGACCGGTGGGTGCGCGAGCGTATTTTCTGCTATCGGCGATAGATTTGCCACTCTTCCTTCGATTGTTAAGCGAAATACTCGGCATTTGTCAGCCTTTGGTTCGGCTGAATACGAAATCTTCACGGACCTGAAGGTCGAAGGCGAAGTGCGCTACACTAGCGAAAAAGAACGCACTAGCGGTTTTCCGCAAATCAAGGACAATCTTGGTTGCCCGGCCGTGACGACAACCGGACGCACTCAGCAGGCCAACGGCACCATCACTTGCGTTACTCCTGGCCCACTAGTTACGGCGTTCGCTAACGTCAATAATCAGTACAACTATGTGATCGTCCCGAGCAATTACTGGGCACCGCGCTTTACAATTGACTACAAGTTAATGTCGGAGGCTCTCGTTTATTCCTCGGTTGGCCTCGGCAAGAAGCCGGGCGGTAACTCGAGTCTCACAGGCTTGGTCGCGGCTCCGAACCTGCCTGGTCAGCAATTCACACTCGATAGCATCAGTAATGCCAATCGCTACGACTCGGAATCAATGTGGGTGTATGAAATCGGTGCCAAAACAAACTGGTTCGACAATAAACTGCAGGTCAACGGTGCCATCTACTACCAGGACTACAGCAAGAAGCAGGTGTCGATAACGGTGGTCGATGCTGTTACTCAGCAGCTGCTGCAGAAGACCGTCAATGCGGCGAAGGCCTCGGTGAAGGGCTTTGAAATCGATATCAACGCTGCGCCGACCAGGTATCTGTCTTTCAACGTCGGCTATACCTACAATGATGGAAAGTACGACAACTTTACTGATCTCCAGAACGGCGTTTCTGCGATTTCCCGGGCGGCTATCAACAATCCAAATGCTTGCACAGTGGTTGTTGTTGGTACCCCTGCGCAGAACCGCTGTGCGATCAGTTATTCAGGAAATATGCTAGAGGGTGCGCCCAAGCATAGCCTTCAGCTCGGTGGTGAAGTTCGAGGTGACATCTCGGCCAATCTCGGTTGGTTCGTCGACACTGATATCCGCTACACATCAAAGCGCTACACGTCATTCGAGAACTACCTATACATGGAGCCGTATTGGACTGCAGATCTGCGCGCCGGTTTGAAGTCCGAGAAGTGGACAATCACCGCATATGTCAACAACCTGTTAGACGACGACACCATGAAGGCCAGCGCCGTATCGACGCAGAATTGGAGTTTGGCTTATCTGACCAACACTGGCCGTACGCCGCTTGCCACCCAGACCCCCAGCGGGGCGTCGGCACTGCTACCAGATAAGCGTCAGCTCGGAATCCGCGGCAGCTATAACTTCTAAGCGAGTGTAAGCGAGCTTTTGCAGTCTTTCTGCATCGCCGTTCGATAACTAGAGGAACCGCAATGACCGAAGAACTTGGACGGAGACTATTTCTTGCTCTGCCGGCAGGTCTCGCCGGGATGACGATGTCTGAGAAGGCCGATGCGCTTGAGCACGCGATGAGCAAAGATCTTGATCGTCAATTCGGTTTGCCATGGGGCTGCGACGTTGCTGGTAATGGCGAGCGTATTCGGCAGAACGCATCGGATGACTTTGGCAGGTCAAGGGACACCCGTCTCTATCTGATGCACAACGAGCCTCGCCTCCCGCAGATGCCCACAGCGCCGACGCTGATTGATTTCTTTAGGCTTCGCTTCGCGCCGGCTAGTCACCTCCTCCAGAGCGCCAACTTGGCGCTAAAGAATGGTTTGTCAGAGACCGTCGTGCTGGCCTGCCTGCTGCACGACATTTCGCTCACATCCCTTATTCGTACCGATCATGGCTATTGGGGCGCGCAGTTGGTGGAGCCATATGTGGTCCCTGAAGTGTCATGGGCAATTCGCGCTCATCAGGCGCTCAAGTTCTTTCCTGACGCATCTGTTGGCTATGAATACCCCAAATCATATATCCAGATGTTCGGAGCCGATTACAAACCGGAATCTTATGTGGTGACAGCCCACGAGCAAGCGCGAAAACATAAGTGGTACATGACAGCGCGCCTGATCACTCTGAACGATCTCTACGCCTTTGATCCCAAGGCGGAAGTCCATCTGGAACAGTTCACGGACATCATCGGACGCAATTTCAAGCAGCCGAAAGAAGGGCTAGGTTTCGATGGCAGCCCGTCCGCGCACATGTGGCGCAGTATCATCTGGCCGAATAACTATCTTTAGCTCTCACAATGATAAGTAAATATTTAATGTTAGTGCATGGGCTATTATTAATATCTTTGTGGTTGTCAGGAGCTGTCCGCGCGGCAGACAGCATGCTGCTGATTCGCAATGTGACCTTAATTGACGGAACTGGTGCGCAACCCATTGAACACGCCTCGGTCCTGATCGTAGGCGAGCGGATCAGGGAGGTTTCACCAAGTGAGATCAAAGCTCCGCGTGGCGCCGCGGTGATAGACGGTAAGGGTAAGTACCTGATGCCTGGCCTTATCAATTCTCACATTCATCTCGCCGGTGGACGTGCGGGTCCTGGCAATCAGCAAATGGTGATGAATATAGAGCTGGGTACGCGCGTGCTGCACGGAGCGCTCTACGCAGGCGTCACGTCGCTCTATGATTCTGGCAATCACGATGACTACATCTTCAAGATGCGCGACGAGGAAAGGGCAAACCGAATTCTTGGTCCCCGCCTGTTTACAACCGGGCGCCTGTTGACCCCGGCAAAGGGCTACCAATGTTGCTCGGGAGCTTTGCAGGTGCTGGATTACGAAGGCACCGTTAGCAAATTAGACGCGCTCCTTGCGCGGAAGCCCGACATGGTGAAGTTCACCCGAGAGGGGCGTGGAATGGGGGACGAGGCAGGAAATCTAGCTCTTATTCCGCTTGATGTGATGAGTGGCCTAATCAATCACGTTCATGAAGCTGGAATCCGGACTGCCGTGCACATCAGTGATGAGCGGGGAGCGCGCGAAAGTATCGCTGCTGGTATCGACGCTCTCGCGCATACGGTTTATCTTGAGGACGCAAGTCCTGAATTTGCAAAACTTATTGCTGCCAAGCGGATCCCAGTGTCCACCACAATGGGGCGCGCTGATTCCGATCTAAGTGTTTTTGATAGACAAATCTTTGTTGGAACAGATAGCAAGGAGGATCTGGACTCGAACAGAGCCACTTATCGATCGGATACCCCTAACGGGACATTTCGAGCAAGCAGAATGCCTATCGTGAAGAAGAACATTCGAGCGCTTTACGACGCAGGGGCAATACTAGCCGTGGGAACAGACAGATCGATGGGTGCCTATGTCCATCGCGAGATGGAGTTGCTGTCAGAGGCCGGCATTCCGAACCTGGCAGTTACCAGAATTGCTACCTTGAATGCCGCCATCTATATCGGCGTGGATAAGGAATTGGGATCAATTGAGCGCGGCAAGTTGGCCGACCTACTTCTCCTTGCTGCAGATCCGGTTTCAGATATCCGAAATACGGTGAGGATCGAAGCCGTATACAAGGGGGGGAAGATCATAGATCTGACAGCCTTGCTGGTCCCAGCCAACAATAAATAGTCGACCTTGAAGAATCCTACGCTGGCCGCATCTGTGGTGACGCACCCTGGCACGAACGCCGGCGCGTATAAGCGCCAACCCCCAACTGACTAAACCGCCCGAAGCCCTTTTGTCAGTTCTGTCAGTTCCATCTCGGTGCGTTTTGCTGACGTCAGCGGCACTGACTGACAAGCACTCCATATAGGTCAGACCTGCGCCGCCGTGATGGTGCGTTCAGCCGACCTGATGGAACCGGGCTGGCATCAGCGCCGCTGAATTGCAGGCCTGGGGATCGGCGTTCCTGACCCCCACCCAGGCACTTTGTCGCTGAACCCCCGCCCTGGCTGTTCAGGTTCACTCGGTCGCGCCCGAGTGCGCCAAAATTTTCCAAAATTCCGGATGGGCGCAGGCATTGATATCAATGGCGCGGGGATGGTTGGGGCTCAAAGCAA
>CANJSF010000064.1 GCA_947476925.1 Rhodospirillaceae bacterium
ACTTTCAGCCTGCGTTCTTCGGCGTCATCTACCATTGCCATCGCGGCCTGAACTCCGGTGCAATTTCCATATCGCTATCATATCTCTACGGTATTATTAGTTTTTACACAAAACTATTATTATTATCGGGATGGGGCGCGATCTAAATCGACCGGGCGTTGGGCCGCGACCTCGGCACTCACTCGGCTGTAGTCCCGCAAGGTTGTGGCCAGGCGCTCGGCCAGAATGCGTGTCATGCCCACGGCAATGTCGGCATTTTCCTCGACGAGGCGCAAAAATACATCGTGGCTTAACACGAGCAATGACAAGGCCGTGCGGGCGCGGATGGTGGTGGTGCGCGGCATATTCGACAACAGCGCCATTTCGCCGAACACCTGATTGCGGCCTAACTGAGCCACGATATTTTCGCCCGCACCAGATTCCAACACCACATTGGCGGTGCCTTCCAAGACGACATAAGCCTTATTCCCCGCCGCGCCTTGGCGGAACACGGTTTGTCCCGGCTCATAGCTAGTGCGTTCGCTGGTGAAGGCCAGCAGTTTCAGTTTGGAACGGTCTATGTCAGCGAACAGTGGGATGTGCGTCAGGATCGAGACCAAATCGTACAGATCAACATTGCCATCTTGCGGCACGTTCTTTTTGTCCGCATCTGCGCTTGTCGTAACCGCTGCAGGCCCAGCGCGATCAATGATCTTGCCGTCCTGCATGGTCAGAACACGATCAAGCGCTACGGCGCGACTGCCGCCGGGTTCAAGCAACACCAAACTACGACCGGTCATTTCAGTGCGAATGTTGGCAAACACGCCGTCTTGCGTGGCGGGCTCTAAGCTTGATAGCGCGTCGTTTAAAATCAGCAAGTCGGGTCGCTTCAACAAACAGCGCGCGATGGCCAACTTCTGGCGTTGTGCGGGCGTGAGTTTTGATGCACCCACGCCGATGTCGTACTCCAGGCCCAGTTCAAGAATGCTGATATGCAAGCCCATCTCGGCCAGCACGTCATTGACCATTGCGCTGACTTGCGCCGCGCCGCCCGCTTTGGTGCCAGCAAGTTTGCCAAACAGCACGTTGTCGGTGACGCTGCTGGCCGCGTTGTAGGTATCAATGTCGAAAAACTGCACCGCACCGCGCAAGTGATCGGGCAGGCCACGGGCAAAGGCCTCGCGGGCAGCTAAGATGCGCGCCTGAAATGTGCCATCGATCAATCCAACATGGTGCTGTGCGGCGATCAGCTTAAAGGGCAGGGCCATCAGCTTTGCGCGCTCGTCGGGCGCAAGGTTGTCGAGGCCTACCGTATCAACCCGACGCAAGATGATGTCGAAGGCGGGCAGGTCTTCGGCGCGAATAAAACTAAAGCGCTCGAAGAATTCATGGCCTGCTGCTAGGTCGCGAAAAATATCGGCCATAATCGCAGCTAACTTTCGGCCCTTTTCAAGGAACTCGCGCGTCAGGCCCGCCTGTTCGATGATGCGCAGCAGGTAATCGTTCTCGCCTAAGCCATCGAGCGCAAAGGTTGGCCCAACAGGTGTGCCAAATAATATATTCTCGGCGACTGATGCGTTAACGATGTAGGCGTTGCGATCAAACGTTTCCACCGCTGTGGTCAGTTGGCTGGCCTGTAATCGGCTGCGCAACAATTTGCGCGCTTCGACGAGCTTTTGGACAAGATCAGGGTTAGTTGCGGGGTCGAGCGTGCGCCGCATACCGATGTCGGTGATCTCGCGCTCCATGTCGACGGCGCGCAATACTTCGGCGACGCGCCAACGCAACGCTTCACGCCCGGCGCAGCCCGTGGCGTCGTAGTCAATCCAGTCGGCCATCAGGTCTTGCGTCGAGTTGCCGGTTTTTTCGGCCTCAAGGGTTTCGTTTGCGCGCTGCGTGCGGGCATGTTCGGTGTAATCGGGCGGCGTGATTGGACGGCGCAGCAACGGGTAAACCAACACATCGCGGATCGTACCCGAGCCCAGATAGGCGTCTGGCCCCACATAGCCGATACGCCGCCCCGTAACGCTATCGGGCAGGGCCGAAAGATCATGTTCACCCAACGACACACGACCGGCTTGCGGCAGAACTTGACGCGCTATCAACCGGGCGAATTCCTCGCGGCTGCTGCCACTGCCGCCCACGATTGCCGCATGAACCGGGAACTGCAAGGTGACGTTAGCACCGTCGATGGGCTTCACGCCTTCTTCGGCCTCGACGACGACATTGGACGCAATCATCTGCGCGCGTGTCAGATCAAACAGCACAGGTTCGGCATGAATGACCGAACGATCCATAATGCCAGGTGGGGCGAAGTATTCGCGCAACTGGTCGTACTTCACCCGGCTGTCTTCGGCCTTTTGGTAATAGTCGATCAAATCTTTCCACGGCGCGTACATATCTTTGTAGGCCGCCAGCACAGCAACCAGCGACCCTAATGAAATATCGCCGATGATGACCAGATAGCCGCCAATGGAGAGAAAGAAAAACGGAGTCAGCTGTGCAAAGAACTGATTGAGGATGTTCACCGTATAGCGCTTGGTGCCAATTTGAACACGCAAGCCAAAGATGTGGCCGAGGCGCTGCGTGAAGTTGGCCAATTCGTACTGCGCGGTATCGTGGCCATGAATTTCGGGCGCGCCCGCCACCAACTCACCAATCCGATCAGAAACCCCGCGCACCGCCAGCACCTCTTGGCGCTGAAGCGAGTTGATTTGGCGCTGGATGCGCGGAATTAAATAAATCTGCAACGGATAAAGCGAAATCGCCGCCACGCCCATCATCCAATCTTGCATGAACATAAACAGCACGATGGTGCCCAACGTTCCCGCCGCAACCGCAGGCACGGCAAACGCTTCGGCCATGAAGAAGCCAAGGTTCGAAGTTTCCGCCGTCACCATCGAGACGACTTGGCCGCTTGAGGTGTTTCGGAACTGTTTGACCGGAAAACGCAACAGCCGCTCGATCAAATCGTAACGCAGGCGACGCAACAGCCGGTCGCCAACGCGGTATCTGTATGTGGAGCTAAAAAATTTGATGGCACCGTTCACCAGCACCAGCGCCAAGAACGCGCCGGACAAAGCGACCAAATATGGAATTTGCTCGAACGAATAGCCCAAGAAGGTTTTGGGAAACCCGCCAGTGGTACTCAGCGCCTGATTGACGATGGTCTTGGGCAGTTCGAACGTCAGGTACAAAAACGGCATTGCCAGCGCCGACAGGGCCACGAGGATCAGTTGATCGCGCCCGCTAAAGCGCAAAATAAAGCTGAAAATACCGCGTTCCATAGAACCCAACCCTTTGCGTAGCCTGTCTTTTTTTAGCTTACGCAAGCTCCCGACCCGATTATGGCAGAAATAATTTTGGCACGCAAAACTTCCTCATGCCTGAGTTGACCCCGATCAAGGAGCAGGGCGACCCCCCAATGCCAATCTCGCGCCTCGATCGCAGGGGTTTGATCACATGGAAATTTATCGCACCACGTTTACAATTAAGCGCCTGTGGTGGTTGTTCGCCGCCAGCATGGTGGTGATGTTTGGCACGCTGCTGTATTTCGGCCGCGAGATTTATCACCAAGCCCCGCCGATCCCCGTGCATTTTGAAACGACCAGCGGCGAGGTGGTTTACACGCGCGCCGATATCGAGCGCGGGCAAAATGTGTGGCAATCGACCGGCGGCATGCAGCAGGGGGCGTTGTGGGGGCACGGTGGGTATCTTGCACCCGATTGGAGTGCTGATTGGTTGCACCGCGAAGCCGAGACGCTGCTGGTGTCCATGATCGCAAATCAAGACTCACCCACTGCGGCGAGCGAAGACCAAAAGCAGGAAATGGCCAAGGTCATGCTGCGCCTCGAGATGCGCAAGAACACCTTTGATCCAAAAACCGAAGTTGTCACCATCACGCCCGCGCGGGCCCTCTGTCCAACCGCGACGTAGGGAACCTTGGTGACGGCGCCATCACGGCCTTCCAACTGCCAACCGACCCAGATGGGCATAAAAGCCAACGAAGCCGTTGTGATGGTGCTGCTAGCTGGTAGGGGATGCACGGCGTTCATTTACGGTCGCCGTTGATCTTTACCCTCTCGGCGGCGGCAGAGGCAGAGGGCCGGTGTACTGGGCGTTTGTTTGACTGAAAACTGCTATGTGATATACTCATCAGGTCATTTCCTCACAGGAAAATGGCGACAAAAAAGAAGAGCCGCCCAGGTGCACACGGGCAGTTTTTTTATCTATGCCGGATAATGTTGGTATGGGCGCAAAGCCTGAAGTGCGTTTACACACGGCTATGGCACCCCTTCTTCTAGGAGGCGGTTAAGTTCCTCGCCAGAAAGCAGCGTCCTGCCGCCAATTCTGACTAGCTTAATTCTGCCTAAACCAGCGTATTTCCATAGTGAACTCCTGGATATCTGCAGTCGTTCACAGGCTTCTGGGATTTGATATGCACGATGATGATCGTGGGGTGCGCCGCCCGGGTGAACGCTTTGTGTTTTGGAGATTCTCATATGCCACCTCAAGTGCGCTGACCGTGCGCGGGTGGCTTAGTATTGGGCCATGCGACCTTTTCGTCATTAATGGATAGGTCCAATAATATTCGTCGAAATAAACTGGACTCAATTATAGTTGCACTGTTGTTATTTTTATGAAGCCCCTAGCCGGAGGCGCTTTAAGACAAAGCTGCCTATATGTTTATGAAGTTTATTTCTATCTGACTTATACTTAGCCAGTGTTGATTTGCTAATGCCGAGATTTTTCATTGTATCAGTCGTCGCGTTCTTTACAGCCGACCTAGATTCAATTTCACCGTCATAGAAACAAAGCGCCTCTCTTGATTCTTTGGAAAACCCTGAAAGGATTTTTCTATTCGGGCCTCTTTTGCTTTTGGACAACTTAATTTTTTTGAATTCGCTAGAAGCATTGGGATCCATTAGATCGGCGAGCCAATTCCTGACTTTCTGGGGTAGTTTTCTCTTGCTGCGCAGAAGGTCCGCTAGCAACTGCAGATCAGGATTCCTCAGTTTTTTGTCGCTAAGTTCAATTCCAGCCCAGACAAGCTTCTCTCTAATTAGAGCCACACGCGACGGATTCGAGCGTGATCCCTCAACCTGAGCGATAAAAGTGTTCCACAGATCTATTTTTGTGAACAATTGAGCCTCTACGGACACCACCTAACGGACCAGGGTGGCGCGAAATCCTCTGGATCACTTGTCGCGCGACATTCTGGTCAGAGGGCATATTACACCCGCTGCTGTGCGCTGTGATCCGGGCTAATCCGCACGCATCTTTTCCGTATAATTTCCGTACGGGTCCCCTTAAGGGGAAGCTTTCTCGATCTAACCCATTGAAAAGATTGGCGTCCCCACGGGACACCAAATGGCGTGTCAGGGCAATTCACCCTGGATCACAAACCTGACGATATAGCCGTTCTATATAGATTACTTGATCACCGTGATCCATGCCGTTTCAGGCTGACGCAATCCGAGTGTGGGGTATATTGTGGGGTATGACCCATAAGAGGAACCCCT
>CANJSF010000065.1 GCA_947476925.1 Rhodospirillaceae bacterium
GACACGAAGGGAAAAGATCAAACGCAAAACGATGAACGAGAGACGACGGCTGCATCAAAACGCTGCAGCCTGAACTTCAACCCAGATGAGCCAAACTCTCCGCTATTCTAAAACCTAACTCGTCCAGATTGTTCTGCCGACGTACAGCATGACCTATTTCCCCTTTAACAGTTCTCAAGTTCGCCGTGTCAGTAAAGACGCGCCGCACAGCTTTATGCCCCACTTAAAACGGGGTGTTTCTCAACAGAGCACAAGTCACAGCAAAAGCTAGGCATAGGATTACATGAAAGAGGGATATTCTTCTCATGTGATGCAAAAATGGCACAATTCATCGGCCGCGCTGGGGCCTTCTCGAACAATAATTTGATCTGCTGTCGCAAATGGTAAGCGACGCACAAGATGCTGCGTCACGTATCGGCAGAGCTTTAAAACGCGCCGTGTTTGCCCAGCACTTTGGCCACGTCTTCGCCGCGCATAATGGCGTAGCGGATGTCGAATTCTTTTTTCAGTGTGGCTAAGGCTTCATCGCGAATTTCCGGCCACAGTGCTTTGGGAATCGACAGCACGCCGTCGTCGTCGGCATAGACCGTGTCGCCGTTGTTGATGGTCACATCGCCGATTTTAATCGGCTTATTCATGGCATGCACAGTGCCTTCGTACTTAATGTCGTCGCAGCTAATGCCCTTGGCGAAGACCGAGAATTCAAGACCATTCAACTCGGCAGAATCGCGCGTGAAGCTGTCGACCACCGCCCCCACCGCGCCCGAGCGCACCGCGATGTTGGCATTCAAGTCGCCGAAGTAGGCTTTATCCTTCACGTGATTTTGCACCATAATTACGTCGCCGGGGCGGATGAAGTTGTAGCTGCCCAGAGCGGTATAGATGCCTTGCCAGTCATCGCCTTTTTTCAAGCGGCGAAGTTCTAAGGTTTTAGCAACACCTAAAACGCTGCGGCCTGATACACGTGAAAAGCCCGGCGGCAATAGCGCCTTAAGGCCGCGTTCTTTGCAAATGTCGGACAGAAGCGACGAGCACAAGTGCGGACGAATGGCATCGAATGCGGCGTTTTGCACAGCGCGATAGCCTGCGCAAATTCGCTCGGCCAAAGCCAAATCGTCGGGCCAATTCACGTCGAAGGCTTCCTCGTCGGTGACTTCGAATAAAATCGGCTTTTCGCCGAAACGGCGCGTGGGCGCTTTTTGGTTGGGCTTCCGTCGCACCATGTAAAGGCCCATCGACTCAATCACGATTTCGGGCAAGTCCACCGAGTTTGGAATGCGACCATCGCCATACACGGGCTTGCCCTTGGCCCAGGTGTATTGCTTGCGCCGCTGCACAGCCACTAGCGAGTCTGCGTTCGGTTTATCTTTCAGCGCTTTGATCGCGCGGCTCAGCGTGTCGGCCGTCATAAACGGACTGGTGCACAGGCTTTGGATATAAATATCGGCCTTCACGTGGCGCGCTTCGTTGGCGAATAACTCATGGCCATCGGTTTTGTTGCTGGCCAGCGTGGCGTCACGCTTCATGATTTTGACTGGCAAGTCAGACGCCAGCTCGATCATGCGCTCGCTTTCGGTGTCTAAGTACACCTCGTCGATCTCTTTGCATTCCAGCATTTGGATAAGCTTGCGCTTGAATAAATATTCGCCGTCCAGCACGACGGTGTTTTTATTGGCGATGCGGTTCGACTCACCCTTCGCCGGAACGAACGCGACTACGCGCATGATAATTCCTTAGTCTTCACGACCCATCAGCGCTGGGGCGACAGAACTGGTCCATCTTTTTCATTTCAACGCAGGTGGCTTCCGCATCAGTCAGCGAGGCGAACGGCCCCACCAGCAGGCGATAGAACGTGCCCTGCCCCGGAATTTGGGTGCGACGGGCTTCCATGCGCAAGTTGGCGAACACTTCGGGGTTTTTGGTTTTGGCTTGCTCGAAGCCACTGCGCGCGCCCTCGGCACTGCGGAACGAGGCTAAGTGCAACACCGGGCCAGTGAATGTTTCAGGCGCAGCCGGTGCATTGGAATCTCCGGCCATCTCTTTACCTGCGGCACCCATTGCCGGCTTTGCAGTAACGTTGGTCGGGTTGGCCTTCGAGTTTGAGGCCACGGATTTGCGTTCAATGGGGTCAGAGCCGCGCATTACGCGATCCATCGACGTCTTTTCATTGTCGAACTCGCCCTCGCCAATCAGGCTTTCTTCACGCAAATAGCCTAAGCGCGCAGCCGCATCGGCCAACGCAAACATGTCCGACGGCGGCGGCATTTTGGGCGCGCGGGGGTCGGGGCGCTCGGGCAACAGCGAGTTCAAAATCGTGCTGCGTTCCAGCTCGTGTTGGCGCGCAGAAATGGCGCGCATTTCCAAGGATCGTCCCAAGGCTTGCAACCGCGCGGATATAGCAGCGGGCGCAGGCACAGGCCGGTCGAGGCCAGCGGCAGGCGGCTCTTTCGAGTACGGCAACAGCGCGCCGATATTGGCCGCACGGCGTTTGTCGAATTCCTCTTGGGTCATCAAGCCTTCGTCAAGCAAGCGCGCAAGCACTTGAAACCGGCGGATGATGTTGTTTTCACCCACTGACAATTTTGGCGCGCCCATTGTCGCACCGGCGGTCATGGGCTGAGCGACCGAGATTTGCGCGGGTACAAATTCGCGCGCTTCGGGCAATGCAGGTGCTGGAATTAATGTTCCGCTGCCGGGTTGTGCCACCGCTTGGTCGGTTGTTGGCGAGGTGCGATTAAAAAATTCCGACAGTGTTGTTCGTTTGGGCTGGTCGATAGGTGCCGGCATTGCCGCCATCGTTTCAGGCTGCGCGGTCGCGGGTTTGGCGGCCAATTGCAACAGCGTTGCCGGCGGCGCCGCAACCGGTGCAGCGGGTGCAGGCGCTGGCATCGGAGCAGCGGCCACGGGCGCCGGAGTTGGTGTCGTGGGCGCAACAACTGGCGCCGCAGGCGCCACAGGCTGTGGTGCCGGCGCTGGTTGCTCGGTTTTGGGTTGTGGTGCGTTTGGAATCAATGGCGCGGGGCCATTGCGCTTGGGTGCTGGTTGCTTGTCGCTGGCGTTCAGCGAGCCCAGCGGCACCATTTGCGAGCCCCCT
This sequence comes from Rhodospirillaceae bacterium, assembly GCA_947476925.1. Classification (GTDB taxonomy): domain Bacteria; phylum Pseudomonadota; class Alphaproteobacteria; order Rhodospirillales; family Rhodospirillaceae. Next base: position 3,095 of record CANJSF010000065.1, read on the forward strand.
TTGGGGGCTGCGCTGGCAGCCATGGGATCGATTTTGAGTGGATCAACTTTCGAAGGATCACCAGCGGCTACAGTAGTAGCCGTAGGCGGTGGCGGGGCATTGAGCGGGTCGAGCGCGGCGGCCGCAGCAGGCGGCGCGGCATTCAGCGGATCGAGCGGTTGGGTTTCAACAGCGGCAGGTGTAGGCGCAGCCTCGCCGCGAAATGCGGGGAAAAACTCGACCTTGGACATCTCGGCACACGACGAGAGCGCCATGGCGGCCAGCACCAAAGCACTGGCCCGGATGGTTGGCGCAACGAACGACGGCTTGAACAAACGCAACGGCATATTCCCCGGCCTTTGGACGCTTTGTCTTTTATATATAGTCGTGCCCTGATCCGGCCCGGATTCAGAGTTCCAGGCCCTTACTCTAAGAATCATCGCCTAAGGATTGATTAAGCCCCGCTCGGGATCTTCATCAGTTTTTGCGCAAGTTTTACAAAGCAACCCGCTGAAATCACTGATAATTATGGCAACGCAATGGTTCGTTTGCTTGAATGGTTACCTACAAAATGCAGCGATTGATCACAAATTTACTCGATACTCATCTAAATCCGAGACCTTGCCGAAAACTACTCGCTGCCGAATTGCGGCCTCTAAAAAAACCCGGGGGGAATGTAAGCGGCGCCCAAGAAGTCTCTGGATGTCTAAAGCTACGCCGGTCTCATACTTTATTTCTTCGACTATTAACGCACTACCTTTTGCTGCGATATATGCAACACCATTCCCTACCCGAAATACGAGACCGTATTGGAAAGGATGGAACACCCTTCGTTCAGTGTCTTCTCGGCATTTAAATATCCTAACACGCTTATCATCAAGAAAAGTTGATGCCCCTTTATAAGGGGCGCTAAACGCCGAACAAAATAGGCTGATCTCGTTGGCACTCCAGGTCCAATCGATAAACCCGTGAGTATCGGTTCTTAGTCGAGGCCAATAACTGCCATTCTGCGTTTCCTGGGACTGCCGAAGAAATGTTTCACCTGCCACTACTTTATCGAGAAAAGAAATCATCAATTGAGAGTTACGAAGCTGGGCTATTGCCATCGCTTCAGAAAGTACAGAAACACTTTCAGGTAATTGGTATTTCTGTTGCAGAAGTATATCACCAGTATCAATACCGCTATCAATCATGTGAATAGTTGCACCACATTCTTTAACCCCCATCATTAGGTTCCAAGACAACCCTCCACCTCCCTTCATTTCTGGAAGATGTGAGCCGTGAATATTCACTATTCGGCCACTGAGTTTTTCGATGAGACTCTCTTTGAAAATCCATTCTGCGCTCGGTGTTACAGCCAGACTTGTAGAGTCAAAACCATCAAAAATCTTTAAGTCAACGTCTAACTGTTTAACCAAGAGACACTCTATACCAACGGAAGCTAGAGCATCAAATAGCGGCTTCCGTTGTCGATCCATGTTCACGTCCGCATGATAGTGTCGGTCACTTGTTATAACTATAGTAGCAAAACCCCTAGATTTCAGATGGCAAACCGCATCAAAAAGACATTGCCCTCCTCCAAGAAAAAAGAACTTATCTACTTTACCAAAGTTTATCGAAGTTCGTTTCGCTTGTTGCTGTGCGGGAGTCATTGATCTGCTCTGGATTCTAAATCTAACGCAAGTTGGGATAACATATAGCGGTACTCACAAAACGTAGCATAGAACTATTCAAATTTTGCATATGGAAGATTGCTGAGCGAGCGGTTTCTGCCCCGCGAATAGTCGCGAGGCTATGTTGCGAGTCCGCGTGTACACCAATGCGAAGGAACGCGCCTCGCACCAACGCGAGATCGCCAATGCCACAATCAATAATTGCAATCATTTGGGCCGGTTATCTTCACGGTACCACTGGTCAAAGTCCCACGTTTTTTCCGCCGTTGGAA
>CANJSF010000066.1 GCA_947476925.1 Rhodospirillaceae bacterium
CCGAATGTCGCGGATCGTCTTCTCCGCACTCGCTGCAGTAACGTCTTGTTTTTGTCTCATCTTCGTCTCCCCTTCGGGACTACGATGAGCCAAAAACCCTCCGATACTCAATTACCTAAAACGGGCCAACTTGTGCTGACGGGGTACATTCATCGACGATCTCTGTTTCGCCCGCATTGAGTCGATTAACAATGTAGGATGGCAGAACATTGCCTAACAGATGTTGATAATTTTCACGCTCCTGTTTGTTTTGTTTATCGAGGATACGCACCTCAAGCATGTTTCGAATGCGGCTTAGTGCCTCTGCTTTCGGAGGGGGCTTTGTCAGAAAGTCGCGAGCGCCCTTTTCAAGCGCTGCGATTTTCGTGGCGGCATCTTGATCCCCGGTCAATACGATGACCGGAACATGTGTCGATGGATCTAATGATTTGAGACGATCTAAGACCTCGAGCCCGCTGATCCCGGGCATATGGATATCCAGCAAGATAAGATCGAACTGGTTGTCCCGATGAAGCCCCTCGACAGCCGTTGGGTGAGACGTTGACTGAATGTTGCGGTAACCCGCTGCCCGCAGTAGCCGCTCAAAAAAGACGATGGAAAAAGGTTCATCATCCACAATAAGAATTTTCGCATCACGGACCAAATCAGTGAGTTCTGGTGAGGATGATTTCATTTTCTTTTTTCTAGCTCTGCATCATTCGCAAGTAGGACATTGTCAGGCTCCCGTCGCAACAACGCAAGAAGCTTACGGCCCCATATCCTCACGCGTCCACGATTGCCGTCAGCAATCCATTCATCTCCGCCGCATGGAAGGCGCTCAAGGTTGTGGTTGGCTAGAATACATCGACCTTGTCGCAAGAGGTGACTGTGGCATCCAGACCGCAGCGGCTGCGCCGCGAAATCTCACACTCACCTCAGCGCCATTCGCTCTGATCCAGATCAAAATGTGAAATGACAATCATCCACCTGAAACGTCTGTCTGCGATGTGTTCCATACGCCGGTCTCACATTTAGTGTCTTGTTTCTTGCGGATGGCCGGTGGGTGTGACTATGTCTGAGGCAGGAGATAAGCCAGATGGACGGCATCGACCCGGTTGTTTTGAACTTAGCGGCAGCTCTGGGCTGCGGCTTGCTGATTGGCGCTGAGCGCGAGCGGCGCAAGGGCAAAGGCGCTACGCGTGAACCTGCAGGCATTCGCACGTTTGCCATCGCATCACTTGGTGGCGCGTTGGCGGCGCTGACGGGCGGGCCATGGCTGCTCGTCGCCGCTGTTCTTGTCGTCGGCGCACTTACGACTGCGGCCTATTGGCGTTCTCACGACATAGACCCCGGCATTACCACTGAAATCGCACTTGTTGTCACCGTCATGCTCGGCGGATTGGCCGTTGAGGAGCGATTGATAGCCGCAGGATTGTCGGTTGCCGTCGTCATTCTACTGGCACTGAAAGGCCCCCTTCACCGCTTTGTCGGCCAAGTGTTGACCGAAGACGAAATAAGAGACGCTTTGGTGCTCGCTGCCGCGACGCTGATACTTCTGCCTTTATTGCCCAACCGCGCCATGGGTCCGTTTGCTGCGCTAAACCCCCACTCGATTTGGTTGGTGGTTATTTTGGTCATGGCAGTGGGCGCTACGGGTCACGCCGCCGTGCGTATTGTGGGGCCGCGCTTCGGTCTGCCGATGGCGGGATTTGCATCGGGCTTTATTTCAAGCACCGCCACGATAGCCGCCTTCGGGATACGCGCAGCTAAAACGCCATCGCTATTGCGTCCGGCAGCCGCCGGTGCGGTTCTTTCGTCCGTGGCGACCATCGCGCAAATGTCGCTGATGTTGGCGGCTACCAGTATGGCCACTTTGCGCGTTATGACTGTGCCGCTGCTGGCCGCTGGTGCAGGTGCGTTGGTTTATGGCCTGATCTTTACGCTGCTTGCCTTGCGCGGACAGGCGAAACACGAACCATCGGCAGGTCATGCCTTTAGTTTACCTACGGCGATGATTTTTGCTGGAACCGTTGCGGTGATCTCAGTGGGTGCCGCCGCCTTGCGAGAGCAGTTCGGACAAAGCGGCATCATCGCGGCTGCTGCTTTGGGAGGACTGGCCGACGCCCACGCGGCAGCTGTGTCGGTGGCAGCGCTTGTCGCCGCCGGCAATTCTGCACCAAATGATGCAGTGCTACCGATCCTCGCAGGACTGAGCACCAACACCGTAAGTAAAATGATTTTTGCCGTAGGCAGCGGTAGCCCGCGTTATGCTTTGGCTGTGGTGCCGGGCCTGGTGCTCATCCTCGCCGCTGCGTGGGGTGCGGCGCTGCTGATGGGTCTATTGGATTTCTGACACACGGCCTCTACCGCTGTTCAAACTTGATGCTCCCCCGAGACGGCTCGTTGCCTCGCATTTGGCATGTCTTGTGAGAAGTTCTGAGGTTCCATGATGACATCGCGGTATTCGTGCGCTGCATGCAATTGCCTAAACCATCAAGATAAAGGGATGCTCTATAAAGAATGGTCAGGTGCGACTTTCTGAATTCGCAGCCGGTGTTTCCACCGGATAGCGCCCCAGAAACAGCACCATGATCGCGCCCACGATCAGCGCGGCTGCAGAGACATTGAGGATCAACGTGTAATTATGGGTTATGTCGTAGGCCTTGCCGAAAAGACCCGGGGCAAAGCCGGAAGCGCTGACAAAGAACGCATACAGCACGCCATAAAGTGACCCAAAGTGCTTCAACCCGAAGTAACGAGCGGTGAGGAATGCGACCATGTCGAATTCGGCACCGGCCGCAAAGCCAACCAAAATCACCGACCCAAGCATGACTGGCGTGCTTTGAACGCCGCCGCCGAGAACAAGGCACGATATGATCGGCAGCACGATCACAGTGGCCGCCAGTGCCGGGCCCCAAATTTTATCCAGGAGATATCCCGTGACCCCGCGCCCCGCGATAACCGCCAATCCTTGCGCGCCGGCGATCCAAGCCGCCGTCTTCAGATCGTAGCCGCGATCTGTCATCATTGGCACGAGATTGGCGACAATTCCGCCGGTTGCGAAACTGGCCAAGAAGAAACTAATACCTATGATCCAGAATCGAAATCCGCGCACTGCATCGCGCAGGCTGATGCCGGTCGCTGCTTCGCGTCGCGTTAACGCCGCCACCTTTTCTGATGGCGGTTTCAACCAGAAGTAACTGAGCGGCAGAGAGAGAACCAGCGGCAGGAGGCCGATGCCGACATAGCCCATGCGCCATCCAAAATTGGTGAGCAGCCAGGCCGCGTATGACGGAAGAATAAACGCAGCAAGGCCGCTGCCCATCAAAGCAAGGCCTAAGGCAAGGCCGCGTTGCACCGAGAACCAGTCAAAGATTGCGCGGCTCCACGTCACGGGCAACGTGCCAGAACCGACGACCGAGCACAGGAACGCAAGGGCGTAGAATGACCAGAGCGTATCAGTCAGTGGGCCGATCAGGGCGAAGGTGACCCCGAAGGCAATGGTCGATGAAATGATCAGTGGGCGTAACTTCCAACGGTCCATCATTTGGCCGAAAATCGGAGATGCCAGCAGAACGCCAAGTGTCGCGAATGCGAGCATGGACTGCACGTCGCCGCGCCCCCAGCCGAGTTCTGCTCCGATTGGCTTGGTAAAGATACCCGTGGAAAAAATGAACAGCGCCGTGCGTCCCGTGCCGACGCCAACGGAGGCCGTGAGAACCATCGGCCATCCGCGCCGAATCTCGGAGATCTCTGTAGTCATTTTCGATTGGCCCCCCCCCAGGGCATGCAAACTGCTGGCTGCCAGCATATTCTTAAATAACCTCACTAGGCAAAGTGTTCATCGCTGGTTCAACTTTCCTGCTGTTTCAGAGGGTAAGTTGAACCAATCACCCTCGATGGATAGGTCATGGAACCTTGCCAATCGAACGCTGACGGCCGACAGGACAAGCTCAGTCAATACTTTAGTGACGTGCAACCATCCTTCTGCGAGCACGTAAACGGCCGCGACATGACGTAAGCTTTTTTCGTGACCGCATACTGCCACGCGACATTCTGCGTAGCACTGGTCCTGCAAGGCCCTCACTGGAAAGAGCTGTTTTATGTCTTCTGATCGACTTCTGGTTGTAGACGATGATCTCGATATGGGCGAGATCATCACTGAGCTTGGTCGTCAAATCGGTTTTGAGGCCATTCATATTTCCGACCCGTTGGAAGCACGGCAAAAAATTGCCACATGGTCGCCCACCGTGATTGTGTCTGACTTGCAAATGCCCATGTGTGATGGCGTGGCCTTTCTCCGCATGCTGGCCGCCGAAGACTGCAAAGCCAAGATCGTCATTCTATCGGGTATGGATCAGAAGATCGTCAGCATGGCCGGAGAGCTTTCGAAGCAACGAGGGTTAGATCTTGTTGCGACGTTTACCAAGCCGTTTTCCAATGCACAGCTGAGCGCATGTCTTGAACGGTTGAGGGGTAAGCAGGCCATAGATAAAGCGGATGTCGCGCAAGCTTTGCGGCACGACGAAGTGGAAATCTTCTTTCAACCCAAATGTGAGCTGAAAACCGGGCGCGCTGTCGGGGCCGAAGCGCTGGTGCGGTGGATGTCACCAATACGCGGCGTGGTTATGCCTTCTGACTTTCTGCATTTAATTGAAGGCGGCGGCATGTCCGATGCCCTCTTTGACCGAGTTCTTACATCGGCGCTGCATGCAGCCGCAGCGTATCGCCAAGCGCGGCTGATCTCTGAAACATTCCAAATCGCAGTTAATATGACTGCTGAAAACCTAACCAATATAACACTGCCTGACCGCGTTCAGGCCATTTGCGAAGCCCATGGATGGCCGACATCTCGGCTCACACTCGAACTCACCGAGACAACATCAATGGATGATTCGATTGACATCCTTGATGTTCTCACCCGCTTGCGACTGATGGATATCAAGTGTACCCCGTCAGCACAA
>CANJSF010000067.1 GCA_947476925.1 Rhodospirillaceae bacterium
GGCCCATGAGGGGCGGTTAGCGATTTTCCGCATGCTGGTGCAGGCAGGGCCTTCGGGCTTGACCGTGGGGCACATTGCCAAGAAGGCCGGCATGCCCGGCGCAACACTGTCGTTCCATTTGTCGGCCCTGAAGCAGGCAGGCTTGGTGCGCGCTGAACGTCGTAGCCGGGAGTTGATACAAACCGCCGACTTTTCATGCATGAACGACTTGGTGGGTTATCTCACTGAAAACTGCTGCGGCGGCAATGCGGCGGCCTGTTCGCCCGCACCCAAACAAATGCAAAAGAGGCGCGCATGAGTGGTTCGGTCAAAAACATACTCATCCTTTGTACCGGCAATTCCGCGCGTAGTATTTTGGCCGAGGCGATTATTAATCATCGCGGGCAGGGGCGTTGGCGCGGCTTTGAGTGCCGGAAGTCAGCCGAAGTCGGCGCCGCATCCTGTGGCGCTCGAGTTGCTTCGCCACATGCAAATGCCAATCGAAAATTTGCGTAGCAAAAGTTGGGATGAGTTTGCCGCACCTCAAGCTCCCAAAATGGATTTTATATTCACGGTTTGTGACAATGCTGCCGGTGAAGTGTGTCCCATCTGGCCCGGCCATCCGACATCGGCCCATTGGGGCCTTGATGACCCAGCGGCGGCCACCGGCACGCCCGAGCAACAAATGGCTGTGTTCCGCACAGCGTTTGGCATTCTCGAGACACGCGTGATGGCCTTTATGGCGCTGCCGTTCGAAACCTTGAGCGCGGACGCACTGAAAATGGAACTCAAACGCATTGGCGGCTTGATGCCATGAGCAAGATTGCGATTTCTGAATTCATCGCAACCGCCTTTTTGCTGATCGCCGTTGTCGGTTCGGGCATTGCCGCAGATCGATTGAGCGGCGGCAATGTGGGTGTTGCGCTGTTGGCCAATGCGGTGGCTACAGGCTGTGCGTTATTTGTGCTGATCGTTGTTTTTGCACCGCTGTCGGGCGCGCATATGAATCCGGTGGTCACGATTGCTGCCTCTCTTTTGCGCGAGATTGAGATCAAAGTTGTTCCCATCTATGTGGCCGCACAAATCGCGGGCGCCATTTTTGGCGTGATGATGGCCCATGCCATGTTTGATTTGCCGGTGCTGCAAATCAGCGCCCATGTGCGAACCGGTACTTCGCAATGGTTGGCCGAGGTCGTGGCCACCATTGGTTTGCTCGGGGCCGTGTGGGGCACGCGTGCGCACGGTTTGCAAACCACAGCGGCCAGCGTTGCGCTGTATATTACCGGGGCCTATTGGTTCACGGCTTCGACATCCTTTGCCAACCCCGCCGTGACTATCGCGCGCACACTTACCGATACCTTCGCGGGCATTCGCCCCGTTGATGCGCCCGGATTCATGCTGGCGCAAATCGGCGGGATGATTTTGGTACTGCCGGTGTTGCGGTGGTGGTCGCGGAAGTAAGGCGTTGAGCCCAAAAGAAAACGCCCACCCTTATATTCAAGGGCGGGCGTTCTAAAAGTCGACTTCAGAAATAGAGCTTATTCGCAGCACTCGCCGCCGTCGCAGCAGGGGCCGCCGTCGCAGCAATGACCCGCAGCCTGTGCGGTCGCCGTGATGGCGAAAAAGGACAGCAGGGCAGTGATGATGAGACGTTTCATGCGGGGCTCCGTTGTTAGCGCGATCTGAAGAAACAGCTTGGGTTCTGATCATCCATGATAGCGGCTCTGGCAGCCACTAGCGATCACGATTTTGCGACTGTGTTGTTAAGGCGCGGGCTTCGGGCCGGGGTAATACTGTGCCGCCAGCGGCGCGACCATCGCCTCGACATCAACGTCGCCAAAAAACTCGAAGCTGAAGGTGAGCGACAGCGTTTCGCCCGCACGCAAGGGCCGCGTCAGTCCGGTAATGACCACGTGCGATGCGCCAGGCTTCAATTCCAGAGTTGCTTTCGCAGGCACCGGCAGCGTTTGTGCGAGCGTCGCCTGTGTGCGAATGCCATCGACAGTGCTGGTTTTTAGTTCGACCTTGTCGGCATCGGGCGAAGAGACCTCCATCAGCCGATCAGCTTTGGCGCTTGTATTAATAATTGTGGCATAGGCCGAACTGCCGCGTGCGGCGGTGGGTGTTGATCGCACCCAAACCTGTTGGACCAACACATCGGCCCGCGCAGAGGCCGACAGCAAAACAAATGCGGCACAACACGCGAGCGCTTTTGTCATTAACACCAAAGGTAGCCTCTCTATGTGGCGGAAATACAACACTCAGGCGATATGCATAGACCCGAAGCGACGAGGGCTTTTAATGTTCCTCAGGTCAAGTCTATGGTGCGGCGCAGATTTTGAAATCTCAGCCAGCGGACACTATTTGGCAAATACATAGTGACCTGCCGTGCTTGCTCCTACTCTTATATGTCTGTCTTCACAAGGAACTCACTCATGAATTTTTCGAAACGCGCTTTGATGTCGGCTGCGGCGACGCTCGCCCTGTCGAGCTTTACGGCAACAATCGCCATGGCTCAGCAACAGCAAGCTCAAGCGCAAACCGGCCTTGAGGAAATCGTCGTCACCGCGCAGCGCCGCGCAGAAAACGTGCAAACCGTTCCGATCTCGATCACGGCGTTCACGCCGGCCGAACTGGAGCGCCGCAATATCGACTCCACGCAAGACCTGATCCGCTTCATTCCCAACATGCACGGGCACTTCAATACCGGCGTCGGGACAGCCAACACCTACTTCATGCGCGCTCTCGGCAACACCGACGTTGCGCCAACGATTGACTTGCCCGTCGCAACATACGTCGACGAAGTCGTGTTGAGCCGTCAGGGCGCGAACCAATTGTCATTCTTCGACCTTGAAGGCATCGAAGTGTTGCGTGGTCCGCAAGGCACGCTGTTCGGACGTAACGTCACGGGCGGTGCAATTTCTGTAAAGTTGAAAAAGCCTGCTGAAGAGTTCGGTGGTAACGCGCAAATCGGTTATGGCCGCTTCAATTATGTTGAAGCCCGCGCCAACGTTGATTTGCCCGTCAACGACAAAGTGTTCACCAAGCTCGGCGCTTACTACACCGACGACAAAGGCTACGTGAAAAACTATGCCACCGGCGATCGCTTGAACGACGCAGGCAGCTACGGCGTTCGTGGTGCCGTCCGTGGGTTGTTCAGCGACACCCTGACGTGGGATGGCTCGGTGGCCTACTTGAACACCGAAGGTACCGCGCTGTTGAACGACACCTGCGACACCTTGAACCCCGGCGTGCCGGCCAACTGCGAAGGCCGTTGGGTATTCACAGGATTGAAGAAAGGCGCAACCGGTTATCCGAACTTGTTGATCGGCGGCGCAGGTAGCGCTCCGGGCACACTGTCGGGCACCAAGGCCAACGAACCGGGCCAAAGCACCTCGGCTCGCGCTTGGTTGGGCACATCGAACTTGGCTTTAGAAACCGACCTCGGCACGATCAATTTCATCACCGGCTATGTGAAGACCGATCTTGATATCGCCATCGACTTCCAGTCCGGCCGCAACGGTCGTTCGCCCGCCAACACGGGCCCGGCTGTTCCGTTCACGTTGGGACCAGTGGGCAGCACGACCGGCCATCCGTTGGGTTCGGGCTTCACTTTGATCCGCCAATTCGCCACCAAGCAATTCACGCAGGAAGTGAAAGCCACCGGCAAGTTGATGGATGACAAGCTGGATTACGTTGCGGGCGTCTATTACTTCGACGAACGCACGGACGGTGCCTACGGCGATATCTTCCCGATTTCGGGCACCAATCAAGGCACGATCGGTCGCGATCAACAAACCGACAACGTGACCAAAGCCTGGGCCGGTTACGTCCAAGCTGACGCTCACGTCACCGATCAGCTGACGGCCACGGCGGGTATCCGTTTCACCGACGAACGCAAGACCGTCGAAACCCAGGACCTGCGTAGCCCGCTGGTGGCTCCGACCGTCACGGTAAACGGCGTGGTACGCTCTAACCGTATCGACACCGCAAACCTGCTCGCGTTTGGTATCCCCACCAAGCTGGTGGCAAAAATTTGGACGCCGCGCTTTGCGTTGAACTACCAAGCCACCGACGATTTGTTGATCTACGCCACAGCCACACGTGGTTTCCGTTCGGGCGGCTGGTCAGCCACGCCGGGCGGCGCCAACGGTTTCCTGGATTTCAAACCGGAGAAAGTGTGGAGCTACGAGGCGGGCTTCAAGTCGCAAGCCTTTGATGACCGTCTGCGTTTCAACGCAAACGCCTTCTGGATGGAAGCCAAACAGTTCCAAGCGCCCGTGTCCTTCGTGCCAGTTGGCGCGACGGGCCCGACGTTCATCATCCAGAACGACAGCACCTTGCGCAACAAGGGCGTGGAAATCGAAAGCCAAGCCAAAGTGGGCGAAGGCCTGACGTTGACGGCCTCGTTGGGCTACCAAGACCCCAGCTACAAGGATCTGGGCGCATCGACGACCAACCAGTTGGCCGGGTGTAAAGCTGCTGTGGCTGCGAACGCCTCGGCTGCTGTGCGCTTCGGCGGCGTTGGGATCGTGGTTCCTGGCCAAGGTGGTTGCGGTCAGGGCATTATCGATCCGTTCGGCAATGTTGCTCAGCCTGCACGCGCGCCAAAATGGACGGGTTCAATTGGTGGTAACTACGAAATCCCAGTCGACGCTTGGAACGTGAAGGTTGTTCCGGCTGCCAGCGCTCAATACAGCGGCGCGATGCAGTCGGCGGCAGCCAACGTGAGCTTCTATCGCTCCAGCACTGGCGTGATCACCATTAACCCAGCTGATGGTCCGTTCGTCTCGGGCGCACAGACCGACAGCGTGTGGACCATCAATGCCAGCATCGGCATTGAAACCATGGACGAACGCACGCGCCTGACGCTTGATTGCTCCAACTGCTTCGGTGAGGTTTACAACGTGGCCGGTATTTCCGGTTACTCGTTCCTCAGCCCTCCGGGAACGTGGTCGATCAA
>CANJSF010000068.1 GCA_947476925.1 Rhodospirillaceae bacterium
GCGAGAATGATCGTTTCGTGGCCAAGCCTGGCACTGGCGCGCAGTTTTTGCTGAATATACGTGCGCACGCCGCCGCCTTGCTCGCTGTAGAATTCGGCAACATCAATAATTTTCATGGGCGGTGCGACACAAGGGCAGGGGCACGGCGTTAGTCATACAATAAATTGTCGTGCTGAGGGGGCATTTTGGTGCGGTTTGGCTAGATGAACGAGCGCCGTTTGGCTATGTTAAGGCTCATTCATTTGGGGAAGGGGATCACCATGAAACTCGCGCACTCTATATACGCTGTTGCCTTAGTCGCAGGCTTTGCCGCTCAGGCCCAAACGCCGGCACCCGCCGCCGCACCGGCGGCCGATGTGAAGGCCACCATCGTGATCGGCGCGAAGGCGCCGCAATTGCCGGCAGCCTTGTGGACCGAAAATGGCCAGCCCATGGTGGCACGCGGTCCCGACCAGGTGAAAACCGCACCGGCCAATGCCGTGAAGGCCAACATTCGCGTGCATGCCTTGGGCGGCATGACCTTCCGCGAAGTGACCTTTCCGAAAGGCGCTAAATTCATGACGCCCATGGGCCCCATGGATACGGTGGTCTATTTGGTGCGCGGTCGCATGAAAGTGAACCTGGGCGGCGTGACGGCTGATGTCGGACCCGGCGATTCATGGCGCAAAATCTCGGGCCAACCGTCGGGCTACGAGGTCATCGAAGAAGCCGTGATTTTCGAAAGCGACGCCAAACCCGAAGAGCGGAAATAACCCGCCCGGCGCGAGGTTGTCGAGGGCCCCAAAAGCCCTTGATTTCAGGCATGTTTTTGAACGCTTCAGCCCCTATTCACAGGCGGGGCTGGAGCGTGTATGAAGAGCCCAGGCCACGCATTCGCGGGCCATTTTCATATCGAGCCGGAGACACGGATTGAGCTTTAAACCCCAAGGCCATGCCGAGCGCATGACCGCTGCTGCCGAAGCCAAGCGCGCGCAAATGGAACAGTTTCGCGCCAAATTCGGAGCCAACGACCCCAACTTTGCCGCCCGCCAAGCCGAACGCATCAAAACCGCGGCGGCCCGCCAGGCCCGCGAGGCCGAGCGCCAAGCGATTAAAGAAAAACTGGCTGCCGAAGAGGCCGCCCGCAAAGCCGCCGAAGACGCCGCGCGCAAAATCGCCGAGGAAGAAGCGCGCATTGCTGCTGAAATCGCCGCGCGAGAAGAAGCCGACCGGTTGGTTCTGGCTGAAGCCGAAGCCAAAGCGGCGCGCGATGCTCGTTATGCGGCCCGCAAAGCGCGTGGCATCAAACGCGGCAAGAAGTCGTAGCACTCAGAAACGGATTTAGGTTGCTGCTGGACTTGGCGCTGGAACACCGGCGCCAATGTCCACCCATGTGATGGGTTTGGGGTCGGTTTTCACCTGCGTGAATTGATCGCCCGGAACGAGTGGATTCAACAGTTCAATCACGCGTACGACCGAAAGCTGATTGGCCTCGCGCATCAGCGGCAAAGCGATGCCCTTCATTTCAATGCCATGACCCTTCAACGTCTTGGCCGAGCCGTACGACCACATGCCGCACGGGTGTGATGTGATGAGTCTGTGACGGCGCACAAAATCGGCGCGCTGGTGTTCCGGGTAAATATCGTGTGCGTTGATGCCCTTCAGTTCCACACCGACGGCGCCCGTCAGAAGTGTGCCCACCAAACGCATGGGCAGGTGTTCACCCTCAACATCGAAGATGACGGTCCAAGGTTGCGTTGTGGGATGGGGACGGTCGAGATAATCGCCAAGGCTGGGCACCAGCCCGGTTCTCGGAATGGATTTCCAATGCTCGAAAAATATCTCGCACAGGCTCATGGGGTCGCCAAAATCTCGAAAATTATTCTCAAATCTATGAGGTCATCCCAATATCACTGACGTGATCCGCATTGTCGAGTCGCTACCTTCAACTATTGAGAGATTTTCTCTCAACCTGAGATTATGACGCCCGAACCAGCACGTACAAATTTCCCGCATTGCCGCGCATCAGCCGTGTGTTCTCGTCTAGGTAGGTCACGTCGGACCAGCCGGTGAATTTCAGCGGCGCTTCGAGTTTGTCGTCACTGCCCACGTCTAACGCGGCGCGCAATTGTTCGGCGGTTGCGGTGGTGCCGCGTGGCAGCGCGGCGTTGGCGGTGAAGGTAATGCTCAGTCGCTTTTTGTCGGCGGCATCGGGCGTGAACTGGCCGCGCGTGATGTGCACACCGGCCGCGTCGCCTGCGGTGAATTCCACTTGGTTGTCGTATTGGCCGGTGGCGGCATCGACCTGCTGGAAAATTTCACTCACGCGAATTTTCGCATCGCGCGGCAATGTGCCGAACGAAATGCGCCGCAAGTTGGTGTCGCGCTCTAGGCCAAAGCTGGAATACAGCAATTTCCACCGGCCATTCATTTTGGCTAAATGCGCCGAAGGGTCGGGCGTGGGGTTGGTGGCTTCGACTTCCGCCGCCAGCGTTTTGATGCGCGCAATAATGTCGGCATCTTTGCCCGATTCAAAACCGGCATCGGTGGTGGCCGAAAGGGCCAATAACTCGGCTTTCGCGTTGGTCGTCATGGGTGCTCCTGCAAGCGCGTTGGCTTCTTCTATAGGAGCAATCAGCGTGCATCTTCAAGCAAAGCGCAGACCCTAGATAAAGTCGGGGTAATCGGCTTTCAGCCGCGCGCGCAAATCGGGCGGCAGCTCATCGGCGTTACGCAGCTTGCGGCCTTTCAACTGCCAAAGTTGCAAGCCGTCGGTGGCGCCCATGTTCATCCAGGGGAACCAGGGGTCGGTTTCGATGAATGCAAGCGTGGCCGGTACAAACTGATCATCGCCCAACATCACGTCGTCCACGCGCGCCTGGAACGTCGCCAGGCTGTCGATCACGCGGAACTGCCCCGCAATCACCTCGGGCTTGCGGCCTTCAACCGATGGGCTGAGCAGGCCGACGCGCGCCGAGAAATTTTCTTCAATCCACACCGTATCGCCATTCACCGTGGCCGCGCCGATGCCGCCATAAGCGGTGATCGGGAAGGGCGCATTGGGTCGCTCGACCGTGCCGTCTTTGGCAATGGCTTGCATCGACTTCATTTTGTACGGCTCGGGTGTGGACGGCGCGCCGGTGATGGGGTTGGTCCAACGCGCCATGATTGCGCCGGTATTCAGGTCGGCAAAGTAGCCGGCCTCTTCCATGGTTTGCGACAGCCCGCCATCGGCACGCATGGTGATGGTGTTTTGGCTGGCCCCCAAAACACGAAACAGCGGCTTGGCCACATCGCCTTTTATTTTCGCGTAGATGATGCCCGAGATCCACCACAGCGCCGTGGCCACTTTGGCGCCGCCGCGCACGCGCGCATAAACTTTGAATCGGTTGGCATCATCGGCAATGTCGGCACGGCTCATGGCTGCGTGCGCAGGGGCCAAGGCGGTGCCCGCGATCAACAGCCCCGCGCTTAAAATTGTGTCACGTCGCGAAAGATATGCAGGCATGGCGCGCTCCCCGTTGATGGGGGCAGCTTACCTTAAGCCCGGGGGCGGCGATAGCGCATGGCCTTCAGCGCCCGGATGATGTAGCCGGGCCGCACCTGGGGCCGCATCAGAAACTTCGGTCGCGTCAGGGCGCGCACCCGACCGGCCAGCACAATGGCATTGCGTTGGGGCCCCGGTTCGTCCAGCAGCCGTGTGGGCCAGCCATTGCGCTTCAGCGTCAGCGCAATGGCATCGGCGGTGCGATCGGCCCGCCCGTCCAAACACACATTCACAAAAATCGCACCGGTTTTGCTGAGGCATCTTTTTGCGGCTGCGCAAAAGGCATCGCCGGTAAATTGCGGCGGAACTTTTTCGCCGATGAATGCATCGACGATCACCACATCAAACTTAGCGCGCGTGCGTTGCATGAAGGCCAAGCCGTCGCCCACATGGCAGCGCACCGCGCGCGGCATGCCAAAATGTTGGCGCGCCAGCGTGAACGATGCATTGTCAATGTCCACGGCCGTGACCTGCAACCCCACGCGCTGCAGCATGGTGGCCAAGGTGCCGCCCGCGCAGCCGATCATCAGCACGTTGCAAGCCCCCGTTTGCATCGTCAGGCCAAACAGTGCGTGAATGTAGGTGTCGAGGCTGACACCGCCCGCATCAACCGCGCTTTGATTGCCGCCGCGCTGTTGGTACATCAGCGCGCCGGTGCGTTCATCGCGCCGCACTTTAATCAGGCCCAGGCTGGCGTTGCGCACGGTTTGGGTGCGCATGCGTTTGGTTAAAAGTGTCATACCGCAGCGGTATAATGTTTTGCTTGCGAAAAGGCTATACCAAGCGCATCACTTGACGCGCCACCACTGCGCCCGCAGTTTGGCTTAGCCCTCAATCACCACATCAATCGTTTCACCCACCGCGTAAGCCCGCCGTCGCGATGCAATGTCGCGCCCGCGTGTGCAGGAGCGGCCATTGCCATGCGCGTCAGCCCCCCGCTGAGGCGCGGCCTTTGTCCATGCTGCTGCTGCCGGCTGCGCCAGGGCCGATGTGTGCGACGTGCAACTCACGCCTACGCGTTGCAACGCTCGCCGCATCGGCCCTTTAGTTCTCAACATCGAGCACACCATGACCGACAGCAACATCATCATCGACCTGGAGGCACCGCTGCTGGACCCGATTCCGGTCATCGATTTCAGCGCGCCGCAACTCACACCGCTCAGCGCGCACCTCAACGCCACGTCAGGCCGTATCGCCCTTGGCGATTATCTGTCGCGCGTGCATGCCGGCATGGCTCGCAAGTGACCTGACCGATTTTCTGCACCAGTCGTAATGTTAGTCTACTGCATGATTTCACTTTGTTCGAGTGGGATTGGTGTTTGGCTATAGGCCACGGGCGCGGGTGGCCTATAGCCGAGCGCCGAATGTGGTCTCTTGGTGTTGTAATAC
>CANJSF010000069.1 GCA_947476925.1 Rhodospirillaceae bacterium
AAGCGTGCAGGATAATTGCACTCACTAGGGCTGCCGCATAACACCGTCTGCGATGTGTTGTGATGGCAGCGTTACCCGAACCGTTTGCGGCGTTCGAATCTACAATTCGACGAAACTGCTGCTCAGCATTCGACACAGTGAGTCTGTGTGAAATGGTCTTGGCGGACTCTTCTTCAACCTTATTGTCTGAGAATAAATGAACTTTGACTTCGCCACATTAGCTGGTCTTGTTTTCGGAACTGCGCTGGTTAGCTTTGCTATCCTCGCCGGATCTGGATTCGGTATATTCTTGGATCTGCATGCTTTTCTGATTGTTGTCGGCGGGACGATGGCCAACACGATGATTAAATTTCCAATTTCAGGCGTATTCGTCTCTATGCCGGTGGGATTGAAGGCGGCGTTTACAAATGACAAATTACAGGCCGCTGATTTGATTGATCTAGCAATTCGACTAGTAAAAAAAGCAAAAAAAACAGGCCTTCAGTCACTTGAGGGGCAAAAAGTCCCCAATCAATTCTTTAGAAAAGGCCTTCAACTATGTGCTGACGGAAAGGACGAGGAATTCATTAGAAAGGTTTTGACTGAGGAAATGACGCAAGAAATACGGCGAGAGGAAATAGGATCTAATGTATTCTTATCGATAGGTGAAGCTGCGCCAGCTTTTGGACTATTTGGAACGCTGGTTGGATTGGTCCAAATGTTGAGCAACATGAGTGATCCAACAAAAATTGGAAACGCCATGGCTGTTGCTATGCTTGCAACCTTATATGGAGTTTTGCTGGCGAACTTATTTGCTTTACCTATTTCCGATAAACTTGCGAGCAAAGTATTTAGTCAACACAACCAGCGCGCATTAATACTTGAGTGTGTTATCGCAATTCAAAAATTAACAAACCCCACCGAAATGAGAGATATTCTCGAGCCTTATCTGGCCAACAATCAGCGTGACCGAAACGAAGAATCTGAAGCGAGTGCGCCCGCAAAAATTGATTCTAAAACGAGTGCGCGCGCAAAGAAAAAAACATAAAACATATTTTATAGCAAGAGGTCGACGTGAGCGGGATTCCTGGGCTGCCCACACGAAAGAAAAAGAATGAACGCTGGCTAATGTCTCTAGCTGACTTGTTCACGCTTTTATTCGGACTTTTCGCAATGATAAGCGCTACCGCGCAAGGTGGTGGTGATGGGTTTAAAAGGCAAGCTGGAGAGATGGCTAAGTCATTTAACAAGGCCGAAGGGCCAACGTTCAATGAAGATGGGGTGAAAACGTTAGATAAAAAAAACAGAGTAGTCGAAAAGTTGGCGGCTGCTCCAACCGAAAATGGCGGAGATGGCGCCGATAATGATACCGCCAAAAAACTCAATAGTACCGCTGCGGCTGCGGACCCCATGAATTTTGGGCTGGCAGTGGAAGAAATAAACCAGTCCATTGTCGGATCGCCCGAGTTATCGAAATTGGCAGGTAGCTTGATCTTCGATGTTACGGCAACAGGTCTGCGTATCCAAGTCGTCGACCAGAATAGTGAAAATATATTTGCGCCTGGAAGCGCAACGTTATTACCTCGGTCCACACAACTTTTGACTCAAATCGCTCACGTTATTGCCAAGTTGCCAAATTATATAGATATTGAGGGGCATACCGATTCGTCGACGTCTACAGATTCAATGGGTTACACAAATTGGGAGTTGTCGTCAGATCGCGCGCTCGCTGCTCGCCGAGTGCTAATTCAGGGCAACGTCAAGGATAAGCAGATCAACAAGGTCTCCGGTCGCGCCGACCGCGAATTACGCGATTTAGAAAAACCGAGAAGTCCCGGCAATAGGCGAATAACACTCATTTTGGAGCGCGGGTACAGCCTCGATGAAAGTTCGTTCGAGCGCCTGCCGAAATTCCTGCATAAGAATTGACCTTGCCCCCTGATTGCCCTCGCTTGTGACCAGAATCTGTTCGTGTTTTGCCCCTCGTTGGGGCGGGTTGCGAACTCGATTGGTGTAAGCCCGTTGAGGCTCGTGTGGGGTCTGAGGCTCGTGTGGGGTCTATGAACCTGCAATTGGGACTGCTTGAGGTAGAGGCAGAAAGGTAACTTGGGATTTAAGCGTCTGGGGCGCGACATTAGCGCCCCATGGTCCAAGCCACTGGGGGGATATGGTGGGAATCACTCGGCAAGAAGCCGCGAAATCGAGTGAGAAAGACCGGATTCCCACTCTGCCGTAACCGGTTGAATATGCTCACCTGTGGTACACCCCGTGGGGACGCCAATTTTTTCAATCGGTTAGCGCCGACGGCCGCCTGGACACACGCGGCATCTAAAGCCAATAAAGTTATACATCAATAAATAGCGCGTTTACGGTGCGCCTCTGTTCGCAGGCGGGCTGCGACCCAGTCGCGTGTCGCGTCTTAGGATCAGTCCAACGCTCCTTCAGGGAAGCGGCACGGTGAAGAAGGCATTGGCCGGTTCGCCGTGACTCCGCCCTTGTGGAGGAACAAGGGCTCCGTTGGGTTTGCCAGGTGGCAGCCGATACCATGCCTTTCCGGTCCAGCAATCATTCTCAGGCTCGACGATAACGAGGCACGCAACGGGCGAGCCGGTGCCGTGCGCATATAGTCGTTCACCTGCGGGAAAGAGCGCATGCGATAGGTGTCCGTCAAAGCATTGGCCCGCGTTCAGTGCGATGCAGGATAAATTCGTTCCGGCGGGCACAAACGCATTGGCGACTTCGCCATGCGCTCCACCCTGCGGTGGTACATCGTGGCCGAAGACTCTCACATTTTCATTTTGTGCTGCGGACACAGGCAGCGCCAACGTGCACTTAGCGAATTATATTGATTGATCCGCCATCGTTAGAGGGCAATGCCAGGAACGAGTCAGGAGCGCCGCGACCCATTACGGCTGAGCAAGCTAAGAGCCACGATCAGTTCGGCTGCGACGGTAGCGACCTTTGTCCAGTTCGCAAGCAAGCAGAAACTCAATCGCTTCGGTATGGCGGCGTGCTTCTCGCATGTCGCTGCCCCACGCATACAGGCCGTGTCCGCAAAGAACGAAGCCAAACATGCGCGGCTGCGCCTTGACCTGGATTCGGATTTCCTTCGCGAGTTGGTCCATGTCCTGGGAATTTGAAAATAGGGGCAATTCAAATGTTTCAGCGTGGCTGCGGTACCCGCGGATACCTTTGACGATCTCATAGTCCGACAGCGCGATTTTTGTGTCCTGCGCATGGGCGAGAGAGACCACAGTTGCGGCCAGGGAGTGCGTATGAAGGACCGCGCCAACATTCGGGTCGTCTTCGTACAACGCCATGTGAATCGGGGTTTCGGCCGAAACCCCGGACGGCAACGGCGACCACAAGGTAACCGCGCGAATGTCGGCTGTGCTCAGCGTGCCCTTATCTACGCCCGAGGCGGTGATGGCGAAGGTCTTCGCGTCAATTCGTCGTGAAAAGTTACCGGACGTGGCGGGTACCCATCCGCGCGCCGCGACCCAGGCGCCGACATCGATGATTTCGCGGGCAACGTGATCTTGAATGGTCATGCCGGTTCAATCGATTGGGTCATGTGAGTACGATGTCCGTCAATGCGGTCACATAAGCATGGCGTCCGCTGGGTAGCGTGCCGTCCATCGCGCGTGCGACCTGTACAGTCTGCATTCCGGCGCCAGCGGCGGCGTCGAGTTCTTCAGGTGCGTCGGACAAGAAAAGGATATCGCTCGTCGAAAGGCCAAGCTCTGTGGCGATCCGCGTGTAGGATGACGTCTCGCGCTTTGGTCCAACATTCGTATCGAAGAATCCGACAAAGAGCGACGTCAGGTCTCCTTGCGCGGCCGTCTTGAACAGCAATTTCTGTGCCAAGACTGATCCGGAGGAATAGACGGCGAGCCGGATCTTCTGGGTATGCCAGGCACGGAGGGCCACAGCGGCATCGTCGAATACGACGCCGCGCAGTTTCCTCATCTCGTAGCCTTCGTTCCATATCATGCCCTGAAGGGCTTTGAGCGGCTTTGCCTTCAGATCGTCGCGCATCCATTGGTCAAGGACAGCGGCAAGTCGCGCAAGGTCAGTCGGGGAAACGCCAGATAAGACAGAGACCTCACCAAGAAGCGTTCTGATGTCAGCATCTTGCATATGCCGCTCGAGGAACGTTCGTAAGTTCTGTCGCGCATAGGGAAACAGAGTGCCCGCCACAAAGGCGATTGGCGTCGTCGTCCCTTCAATATCCGTGAGGATGCATCGAACTGACGCGACCGAGACTGTCACGGCGCATTGCCATAGAACGGAAAGCCCCGGGCAATTGGATCGCCGGTGAACTTCGCAACCCAACCTTTGGGATCGGTGAAAAGACGGATGGCGGTGAACGAGGGCTTGTCGCCCATGTCGAACCAATGCTTCGTTTTCGCCGGAACGCTAAGGAGATCGTTGGTTTCACATATGACCTGATAGACCTTGCTCTGGCTATGCAGGTAGAACGCACCGCTACCTTCGACAAAAAACCGAACTTCATCTTCGGCGTGGGTGTGCTCGTCAAGAAATTTGGCGCGCAGCGTGGTCGTGTCAGGCGTGGTCTTGGTCACACGTACTGTGCGTCGTCAGATCATTTGGGACAGATGCGGTCGTGATTTAGCGGAGTGCTGGCCTCATCTGGTTGGTCGATCTTAGGCGGCGAGCTTGCGGTGAAGCAAGCGACGATGCTCGATGGTTTTTTGTTTGATGCGGTGTCGTTCCTG
>CANJSF010000070.1 GCA_947476925.1 Rhodospirillaceae bacterium
CAAGCCTCATCCATGGGTCACTTGAGCAGGACATCGATCTGAACGGGCGCGAGCATGCTAACGATGCTCCCACCAAGACCTGTCCGCAATGCGAGGCCGTCGTTCCATCAGCTGTCACGGAGTGCCCGCTTTGTGGCCATATCTGGGAAGCCGACGAGATCATCGAAGTTCAACAGGCTTGCATTGTAATGCCGCACTGTCAGCCCGAGTGCCGCGCCAACCCGTATCAGCAACAGGGTCTTTGCTGTGCCGTGCGGGCCGATCAGCAGCAGCGGTTCCTCGGTCGCAAGAGCGGCGACCAGCACGGGTGCAAGGGCTGTGAGCCCCTGAAGGCCGAGTGCTTTGAAAGGACCATTCAATCCCTCAGGCACTGCCTCAGCCGATGGAGCGGATGGATCTTCAATCTTCAATTTCACGGCTTTGATCATGGCTTTCATCATGGATATTCCTGCCAAAGGGAAAGCACCTCTGGACGGGTAGAACTGCTAGAAGCACCTGCGGTGCCATCAGGCGTTTGGCTATCAATATCTTGTTCGTACGAATTTACTGTGCTTTTCAAATAGCGAAGTAACCGCCAATCCACGAGTTCACGGGCAAGTTCGATTATAGCGAATGTGCCCTCGAACGCGGTTAAAAATGTCTGATTTTCTAGTCGAAAAAATGGCGTCTCCGACAGGATTTTCAGTGGCTGCTGCAACAGAACGGACCGAAGTGCTCCAGTATCATTTGGATCAAAGCTTAGGTCGGCAGCGATTTTAGGATTTCGACGCGCATGACGTGCCACGCGCTCTACCAGATCGGCGATCGCCATCCGCCCAGGAAACGCCTTCGCATCGATCATCGCGCGCAAGACCAGCATCTTGTAGCTGCGGGTCATTCGCGTCGTCTCGATCTCGTCCAAGACTGACTTGTGCTCGGACCAAGCGGCATTTTGCTCGGCCGTCAGGTCACCCATATCCGATACGAAGCCGATCCAACCCGCATGCCCGGTGCGTCCGGGATTGAAACCTGCATGTTCGATTTCGGATGCCGTCGGCCGAACCCCATGCCGTTCGCGGAAGTCGCGATAGAATGCAATCAACTCATCGCCATCCCGGGACTGGCGCAGCAACGACCGCAGAATGTCGATCGCTTCCAGATCGTAGGTCACCTCGCAGCCTGTAGGAAAATCGAAATTGTTAGCAACCAGCCTCTCCAAGGCGACCCGAAGCGCCCCGTCCCCCGTCTCAAGCCGCATTAGAGTGCGCACCTTAGTGAGGAAAATCCTGTGGTTCCCGATATAATCAATTACCGCCAGATGTGTCTTTCCGGCCGACCGGCGCAGACCACGCCCCAACTGTTGAAGCCAGATGATAGGGCTTTCGGTGGGCCGCAGCATCAACACAGTATCAATGGATGGTACGTCCACGCCTTCGTTGAACATGTCGACCGCGAATAAGATGTCGAGCAAGCCTTGCTCCAGAGCCTTAAGAGCACTCGAACGCGGGGCCGAATTCTCACCAGAATGCACTGCTACAGCCCGTAGACCTTTGGAGATCGCGAACTCCGCCATAAAATCCGCATGCCTGCGTGATACGCAGAACCCGATCGCCTTTTTGCCGCCCCGCAAAGCGAGTTGCTCTAGCGCATTCTCAGCGCGGGCCTGTGTGGCCACCGCTGCTGTGAGCGCCGCCTCGTCAAACTTTCCACTCCGCCAAGGGATCTGCGCATATTCGACTGGGTCCGGAACACCAAAATATTTGAACGGTGAAAGAAGCCCGCGGTCTATGCCCGACCATAGATCGCATTCGTAGGCTACATTCTCTTCGCATAGGGCGAGCAGATCGCCCCCGTCGCTGCGGTCGGGCGTTGCCGTCAGGCCCAGAAGGAAAGCCGGAGTGAAATGCTCGATGATGCGACGGTAGGTGCTAGCTGCAGCATGGTGGAATTCGTCAACGACGATGTAATCGAAGGCATCGGCTGCGAAGCGGCCCAAATGTGCAACCCGCGCCAAGGTCTGGACGGACGCAAATACGATGTCAGCGTTAGTGTCTCGCTCATTACCATCATAGCGTCCAATGCTTGCGCGGTGTCTGACTGCGCGAAAGGCCGCGATTGCTTGCGTCAAGATCTCTTCACGGTGGGCAACGAACAGGATCCGCTTCGCAGACGAGCTATCGAAGGCCGCAAGAAAGGTCTTTCCGAGACCTGTAGCAAGTACCACCATCCCCGCCCGATATCCCTTGGCCCGTGTCCCAGTTAGCGCAGCGAGAGCTTCAGTCTGCACCTCGTGCGGGGTCGGCGATTCTTCCACTGGTTCGGGTGGAGCGCCAGTTACTTTTGGGGTGGGCAGAATGCGTCGATCTTCGTAGGCGTCGATCCAGGCCGTATCCAGCGGGGCTACCTCAGGCCGCGCCAGCAAGGCTTCAAATGCGGTGCTGGCGGTGTGAATTGAAGCAGACCCATTATGATCGAAAACCCGAATGTTCCACTCAACGCCAGTCGTCAGGGCCGATCGAGAAAGGTTTGAGGATCCGACTATCAAAGCACCGGTGCCGTCACCGAAGCCGAACATCCATGCCTTGGGATGGAATGGAATTGCGTTTGCACGGAAGATATACACTTTCCGCGCCCCCTCGAGGTCTGCAACCAAGCGAAGTGCCGCAGGCTCTGTAACGTCGAGATAATCGCCTGTTAGAACCCGCAGGCTGCCGCCTCGATCCAACAAATCCTGCAGATGTGGCAGCACCAATCGGACACCAGAGGTCATCAGGAAAGAAACCGACAAATCGACCGAAGACGCACGGTCGATCAAGGGACGCAAATGCGCATGCAGCGCATCGTCTCCGCCGGAGATAAGTGGCTTGTCATGTGGTAGCTGAAGTAGCAGGCCTAACGAAACCCGCGGTGGATCCAGGACTAAATGCACGTGGCAACCTGTTTCATCTAGCCGAACGGGTACCGGAGCATTAGGGTTATTAAACAGTTCTTGCGCATTCCCAATCCGCAAGGCAAGCGCGGTTTGTTCGGTGCCACTCAGATCACGCCAGCGCTCTATATGCCGCCTCGGTGCGAGATAAAGCCGGCTATCTCGGCGAACCAAAATGACGTTCGCATCGCACTCGACGATGTCATCGGAGGCCGCATCGCAAAATATGCACCTGTCAACCGGCATCTTTTCGCTAATACCGCTCGGATCGTTCGTCACGCTTTCTTCACCAATGCATTCAACCACATCTCCGACGCCTTGTCAGGGCGGCGATCGTGGCTTAGCCAAACTTGAAACTGAGTTAATCCAGCCGTGAGGTCCAGAACTTTTCGAAGGCTTTCTTCCGTCATGTCCGTGAAGCGTCTGCCATCCTTAGTGCGTTCACCAGTACCAAGTTTGAACGAAAGATAAATCACTCCATCGGAAACCAATCGAAAAGCCAGTTTGTCGAGCACCAATGGTAAGTCGGCCATAGCGACGTGGAGGAGCGAGGCGCAAGCCCAAATACCCTCAAACTCATGATCCCATTCGAACTCCTCAAATCGCATTAACCGCGTTGGAACACCTGAGAAAACTTCCGTGGCGTCAACCATCTCTGGCGAGGCATCGAAAGCCTCGACACGATGTCCAGCGAGCCTAAAAGCAAGGCTGTCCCGACCTGAACCCGAACCAGCATCGAGAATTCTCGGCATGTTTAGCCGCGGAAGTGCTTCAAGGAAACGCTCCTGCGCATCGGACATGTCAACGCCGCGTGTGGCAGCGATGAATTGTGCCGCAAAGTCTCTGTAATAATCTACCAAAATTATACCTTTTAGAACCACGTAGGTTTGAACATAGCAATACAAGCATTACAAGAAAAGTCACACAATCAGTATCCAAGGTAATCCCCCCTGGCATTAATGGGGTTCAAAAGTAGAATTTTCGCGGCAAAATGAACGAGGAGGTTCACAATGAAGACCAGTCGATTTAGCGAGACGCAAATATTGGGAATTTTGAAGCAGGCTGAGGGCGGACTACAGGTGCCCGAGCTTTGCCGGCAACACGGTATGAGTAATGCATCATTTTATAAATGGCGCGCCAAATATGGCGGCATGGATGCTTCGATGATTGCTGAAAAGAAGGCTAGCCTATTACTCCTGCACACGATTAAGGGCGGAATACCCTAGCCATGTCTAAAGAGCAGCTAAATTTGATATCAGAAAAGAAGCACGAATGAATAAGGCAGAGCATGGGTTAGAGCAGAATCCGATCAGGTTGCATCGTAGCCTGCGGCGCTGAAGTAGTTTGCACATTCGGCGGGCGGGAAGAGATCGATGATGCGACCGATCGCGGCCCACAGACCGTTTACGGTGCGCTCGGAGGC
>CANJSF010000071.1 GCA_947476925.1 Rhodospirillaceae bacterium
GAGCTTAAGCGTTATACGCCCGACATTGTGATGTCGTGGTCGCCCTTGGCCAGCGCGCTGATCGAGCCCGGCGGCTATGTGCACGTGGGCTTGGCGCCATTGGCTTTTGACGCGCAACGCCTTGCCACCTGCGGCAAGTTGATTGCACCTTCACAGTCGCGATCAGACACGGCTGTTGCTGCTGGCCGTTTAGAGTCGGACATCCATGTTCTGCCGCATCTTCCTCTAGCAACAATTGGCACCGACGTCGCCAAACCATTTGATCGCAAGAAGATTTTTACACCAGCCACCGCGCGCTTGGTGTTTACGGCGGCGCGCTTGGAGGAGAGCAAAGGCATCGCTGACCTGTTTGCGGCTGTGGCCAATGTATCGGGCATTTACTTGTGGGTCGCCGGTGATGGCGCTGACCGAGCAGCGCTGGAAGAGCGTGCCTATACGTTGGGCATCAAACCGCGCGTGCGTTTCTTGGGCTGGCAAGATGACTTGCGGCCCTATTTCGCAGCGGCTGACGTTTTCGTCTACCCCGCGCGCCAGGAAGATTTGGGCGATATCATTGTCGAAGCATGGGCCGCCGGAACGCCGGTTGTTGCCGCCGATAGCCTGGGGCCGGGGTTACTGATTCGTCATCAAGAGAACGGACTTTTGGTACCCGTGGGCGATGCACGTAGCATGGCCGATGCTGTTAAGTTTATGCTGGTCGAAAAGGAATTGGCACGCAATATGGCGGCAGCGGGCCGCGCCGCCTTCGACGCGACGTTTAATCCTGACAATCTGATCAAGAGTTACATTGGCCTGTTTGAAAGCTTTGCAGCCCGAACGCCAATGGCTGCCCCGCAGGTATAAGTCCGTCTATGCTTTAATCGCCAGTCGACATATCCTGTTACGAC
Source organism: Rhodospirillaceae bacterium (assembly GCA_947476925.1). Lineage (GTDB taxonomy): Bacteria > Pseudomonadota > Alphaproteobacteria > Rhodospirillales > Rhodospirillaceae. Next base: position 888 of record CANJSF010000071.1, read on the forward strand.
GAATCTCAAATATAGGAATGTGTGGTGAGTTTTAAGTTCGACCTTGTTGTTCACGGCGGATCAGTGTTCACACCTGGTGGGCCAGTGAATACCGACATTGGCATTCGCCATGGTCGCATTGCAGCCTTGGGCGATCTCAAAAATCAAGGTGCTGAAACATTCAATGCCACGGGACTTACGGTTTTGCCTGGTGTCATCGACGAACAGGTGCATTTCCGTGAGCCTGGGCCCACCCAAAAAGAAGACCTTGCATCGGGGTCGTTAGGCGCTGTCTTGGGCGGCGTAACGACCGTGTTTGAAATGCCTAACACGGATCCTGCAACCACGACCGCTGAATTGATGGCCGATAAGGTGGCCCGGGCGACCGGGCGCATGTGGACCAATTTTGCATTCTATGTCGGCGCCTCGCCCGAGAACGCCGATCAACTCAAAGATCTGGAACGCGTGCCCGGTTGCTGCGGTATCAAAATGTTTATGGGCTCTTCAACCGGGTCATTGCTGGTGGCAGATGATGCCAACGTGGCGCGCGTGCTGGCGAGCGGCACGCGCCGCGTGACCGTGCACAGCGAGGACGATGACCGGCTGAAAGAACGCAATGCAATGGTGAGTGCTGGCGCGGATGTTGCGATGCATCCGCAATGGCGTGATGTCGAGACGGCGCTGAAATGCACGCAGCGGCTGCTGAAACTGGCTCACGCTTCGGCACGCCGCGTGCACGTGCTGCATGTGACGACGGCCGAGGAAATGGAGCTGTTGAAGGACCACAAGGATATCGCCACCGTCGAAGTGCTTCCGCAGCATCTCACGCTTGCTGCCCCGGAATGCTATGAACGACTGGGAACGCTCGCGCAAATGAACCCGCCAATACGCGAGGCTCGGCATCGTGAGGCGCTTTGGAAAGCCATCAATGATGGTGTCGTCGATTGCCTAGGCTCTGACCACGCCCCCCACACTTTAGAAGAGAAGGCGCGACCCTACCCGCGCAGCCCCTCGGGTTTAACGGGGACGCAGACGATGCTGCCCCTCATGCTCAACCACGTTGCAGAAGGCAGGCTGTCGCTCCAGCGCATGGTCGAACTGCTGAGCACGGGTGCGCAGCGCATTTTTGGTGTGGCCAACAAAGGGCGAATTGCGCTGGGTTACGATGGCGATCTAACCATTGTTGATTTGAAGGCGCGGCGCGAGATCACCAATAAGTGGATCGCTAGCAAGTCAGGTTGGACCGCATTCGATGGCATGACCGTGACCGGTTGGCCTAAAGCCACCATTGTTGGTGGCCATGTTGTGATGCGTGATGATGAAGTGCAAGGCACGCCTAAGGGCGCGATGGTGCACTTTCAGGAGACGTTGCGGGCGGGTTGATATACGCGCAGCTTTCATCATCTGGCGAGTGCGCCATGATGCGATCGTAGAACTGCCCGGCTCGCTCGATCATCGGGTTCACGTCCATGGTCAGGATCAGTTCTTTGTCCGCCATTGCTAAAGTCGCCGACGCATATGCTTCGACATACGCTTCGCGAGAGGCATAACGCTCACTGACGGCGCGGCGCGGGTCGTTAGTTGCAAGCCGTTCCGTCTCTGTGCGCGCGAAGGGAAAGAAGCTGCCGTCCCAACGGCCTAAGCGTTCCGGTGCGCCCGTCGCGGCGTTCTGCAAATTCCATCCCGTATAGGTGCCCAGCGGGGCTTGCAGTTCGGGCAAGCGCAGGCCGGCTTTGTCCAGGCCGTCCTGATCAGGCAGCGGAACACGTACTGCATAGGACTGACCAATCTTAGGCGGGACAATGTCTGCTATGCCGTCGCTGAAAAAGCGCGGGCCAAAATCGAGGCGCGGAGGTTCCAATAGCTGCGTCGGCAAGCGCACGGCCGTCACTTTGGGGAATGCCGCAACGTATTGAATGAGTGTGCCAGCATTCTCAGTGCTGAGTTGCGGGACTGAGCTAGCTGCTGGTTCGCGCTTGACGGTCGCCCATGCGTCGAGCTGCAGAAGTAAGGCGCGCGACAGCGGTCGATAGTCCAGCGGGTTGCGGCACGCGGCAAACATGCCGCGATCACCGCCCCGGTTCGGGTTGTGCTGCGCACCGGCCATGAAATAGACGCGCGTGCTATCACTTGGCTTGATGTCGACCGCGCCATCAACACTGACATGCGATAACGACGCTCCGCGCGCCCAGTACTCGCTTGCGCCATTCACCATAAATAATTTCGGGACCTGGCCAATGGCATCGACACGATCGATGATGCTTGCAGTCTCTTTCGTGACAGGATCGGTGGTTTTGGTGGTCGAAAATGGAAACCAATCGGTGGGGTAATCGAGTTCTACATCGGGGCTGAAATGGCGGCTCGATTGCGCGAAGCGATAATTAAAACTGCCTCGCCCGCTGCCCGACATATTGGAGTATATGCCATCGAACACCAGTCGTCCGCGCCCATCGGTGACCAGCCCAGCCTGCACCATCGTGTTGAGCACGCGCCCCGACTGCGAATGACCGTAAGCAATCGCCCATTTGGGCAGATCGCCTTTGGGTTCTAGCAATGGGTTGGGGGCACCGACGCGATCGGCGCGGTTGTGGCGGAAGAACGATACTGCATCGCGTATCGCGGCAAGGCCCAGGCCCACCACACGTGGTTCGCGCGCGGTGTAAGTAACCGTGTAAATCAGGCCGGGCTTAAAGCCGCCATCCAACGTGATCCAGGTGGGATCGTAAAAAAAAGCATCGCCCTGCTTGCGGCCAAAGCGCCATTGCCCGCGCGCGATGGGATTGCGCGCGCCCAGCGCCGTACTGCGAACTGTCAGCGTCGCCTCGGGTTCGTCGGGCATGGCAGGCGGGTAGCCGACCGACAGCATTCCAATGTGCCGGGCACTGGGCGTGGCTTCGATAACCGTGATCTCGCCGTTGACGCGGCCCGTGATCACGCGGCTACCATCACCTGCGGTCGGCAAATCTGCTCGCAAACGGTTTTCGCCGGGCGGCACATCCCATGTCCAGCCCGATGATAAAAGTGTGTAGCCTTGCTCGAATAAAAAGCCATTGCCCGCATGTTCGGGCCCAGATGGTAAATTGCTGCCGCGCGCATCGTTGAATGTGCTGAGCATGCTAATGCCACCGCGATTGTTGACCTCGTAAAGTAAACGGCCGTTGGCACGCGTCGGATCAATCGGCTTGAGCATCAAAAAATCAGCCAAGAAGGTGACGCGACCTTGGGCATCGCGCGGTGCCAATTTAACGTCGACGATCGTTTGATTTTCCGGTGCGTTGGGGTCAATGGAAAACGTCAGTCGTCCGCGAATGCGTTCATAGGCGCCGACATTGCCGAACA
>CANJSF010000072.1 GCA_947476925.1 Rhodospirillaceae bacterium
ATTGAAGCGCAAAACGCAGCGAGCAAGAGCATCAATATCACTTAAACCCGCCTTCAATTTTCCAATTGCGATGCTAATCGCGAGAGAACGGCATCATAGGCACTAAATATTTTGCGCCGCAGCGAATCCCCACAATACACACCCCATTTTATCCACCACGCGGCTGGTATATCCGTCAGATATGTTTCAATACCGGCGGTGATGGTGCTGCACCGCAGCAGTTGCCCGCGCATCGCGGCCATCAAGCTTGCGGTGCGACGTCCTGGTAAAATGGCTCAACCACACCTTTGACCTTGATAGTCATGGGGTTGCCGTAGCGGTCGCGCGACTTGCCTGCGGCCACCATGATCCAACCCTCGGGCACTGAGTACTCCAACACGTCGGTGCGCTCACGCCCATTGAAGCGAATGCCAACACCCTTGGCCAACGCTTCGGCGTTGTAGTGCGCGCTCTTGGGGTCGACGCTCAAGTGTGTGGGCGGGATGTTATCCATCTGGGTGGTCCTTTGAGTAATCTTGCTAGGCGTTGGCCGTTCTAACCTACGCCGCGCCAAATTTCATCCATGGCGTTGCGCGAGGAATGATTTGGGTTTCGCCGGCTCGTAGGCTGCCATCGGGGGCGTTGCGCCAGGCCTCAAGCCGCACAAGCGCTAGCCCGGCACCGTCGTGAGCACTTTTCATTTCGCCGGCGTTCTCGCCCTCCACCGTCAGCGGTGTGCCGGGTGCGGGCGTAGGCCCTTCGATGCTCACCGGCATCAAGCGCTTTTTGACCAGGGCACGATAGTGCGTGCGGGCGGTGAGTTCTTGGCCGACGTAGCAGCCTTTTTTGTAGTCAACGCCACCAAGTTCATCGAAGCCATTTTCCAGCAGTAGCGCTTTGTCGATTTCCATATCGCGGCTGCCGTCGGGTAGGCCCAGGCTAAAACGCACGGCATCGAAGTCGTCGGCGGATGCTTCACTCAAGCCTAACTCGCGCAATACTGCGGTGGCGTTGTTGGCTAGTAGCGACCAGCGCACACCGGCGTCGAGCACGCGTGGATCAGTGAATACGACGCCCGCGCCCAGTGGCGTAATGGTGCCGGGCTCGGCGCGAAGGCCAAACGCCGCTTCGACGTTGCGGCCCCAGGCAGTGCCAACCATCAGCGTATCCACGGCCTCAAGTGTTACCTTAGCCCGCAGTTTGTACTTCGACAGGCGCGCGATCAGGTCATCGCGTCGCGCTAGCTCGCACTCCAGCCAGATCGAATTGCCCAGGCTGAACATAAAAAATTCATGCAGGAACTTGCCTTGCGGCGTCAGGAAGGCCGCCCACGCGGCTAAGCCGGCCTCTACGCGGCGGACATCATTGCTGACCAGGCCTTGCAAAAACGTGCCACGGTCCTCGCCACCTACGGCGATCAGGCCGCGATGGGGCAGGGTGGCGAAATGGAGTGTGCTCACGATACGCTCGCCAATAATGGGAATGGTCGGATATGGCGCATGATTCGGACCGGCGCAAGTGTCGCTTGCGCAATAAAGTCATGCATTTGGTGGGCCGAAGCGCTTTCGCCGTGCCGTCAGGCCCGCTATAACTCCGCGCCATGCATTATGTATTGATCGACGATTCCATAGCCTTTGACGGCTACACCTCGGCGCGACGTCCCTTAGGCGGGGCCGAAAAGGCCTTTGCCAGCTTAGGTGGGGCGTTGGTTAAGCGCGGGCATAGTGTCACGGTGCTTAACCGCATTCAGTACCCCACGTGGTGTGAGGGTGCGAAATGGCGACCTATCGATGACCCGCAACTGACCAGCGAGGCCGATGTGGTCATTGCGTTCCGCAAGCCAGGCTTGCTGGGCACCGTGCGCCAAGCCAAACAACGGTTGCTGTGGGTCACGGGGCCGTCAGATTACCTCAATACCCAGGGCGTGACTGACTTCTTTGATTCACTCAAACCTAAAGTCGTGTTTGTCAGCCCTTCCCAGGTGGCCGGTTACAAAGGCCCGTCGCCGACAGCCGTCATTGCGCCGGGCGTGCGCAACCCGTTTTATGAAACCGAGACGGCCGCCATTGAGCCATTTCCTGAAATTGGCGGTGAAGCGCTGACACCGAGCGATGCCCCGCCCATCATTCCGCCGCCGCACGCTGTCGTCACAACACACCCGCAACAAGGCTTGGCGTGGCTTATCGACATTTGGACTAAAATTATTCACCCCCAATTGCCCCAGGCGCGCATGGCGGTGTATTCGGCTGCCCTCCACAAGGGCAGTAAGGGTGAGGAACTTTCAGATGAACTCAAACCGATCCTCGCCCTGGTGCAAAGTGTGGCTGACAAAAATGTGGTGATTGTCGAGCCGCGCAGCGACCGGGGGATGGCGGATGTTTATCGCGCCTCGCGCGTGCATTTGTATCCCAGCTTTTCGCAAGACGTGGCGTGTTGGACGTTACAAGAATCGCAAGCCGCAGGGCTGCCAGCGGTCGCACGCATGGTGGGCGGTGCGGGTGCGCACATCATTAACGGTGAGACCGGCTTTTTGGTGCCCGACGCGTCAGCGTTTGGCAACGTCGCATTACAAATTCTAAGCGATGACAATGTCTACCGTAACCTCAGCGCGGCTGCTGGCGCCGTCACGCGTCGGCGCACGTGGGATTTGGTGGCGGCTGAGTTCGACGCGCTTGTTGGCGCGCCCGCGACGGCAACAGCCGACACACCAGCGGTGTAATGAAGATCCTGTTTATTTCCTGGACGCGCATCGGTGACGCGGTGCTGTCGACTGGGGTGCTTCACGAACTGACTCGCCGCCATCCTGACGCCGAGATCACAGTGGTGTGCGGCCCGCTGGCAGTGAGTTTGTTTGCCAACGTACCCGGCCTCGCGCGGGTCATTGCTCTGCCCAAACGGCGATTAAACGCGCATTGGATCATCCTGTGGCGCCAAGTGGTGGGCCAAAGTTGGGATTTGGTTGTCGATTTGCGTCGCTCGCTCACCGCTTATACCTTGCGCGCCAAGCAACGGTGTATCTTGGGACGTGCTGATAACACACAGCATCGCGTTGCCTGGTTGCCCAAAGTGATCGGTCTGTCGGCGCCATTGAACCCGCATCTATGGATCGACGATGCGCAGCACATCGCGGCCGCAGAGATTCTGCCGGGGCATTCCCCAACTCTAATTATCGCGCCTATCGCTGCGCGACCCGAAAAAACATGGAGTGCCGAGAACTTTGCTGACCTTGTTACGAAACTGCGCGCGCCTGGCGCACCATGCGATGGTTGGCGCGTGGCGTTGCTCGCTGGCCCTGGCGAGGAGGCGAAGTTCAGGTCACTCATTGACGCGGTGCCCTCAGACTCGCGCATCTTGATTACGGATCAAGCTGACTTGCTGGTTGTTGCAGCAGTTCTCGCGCGGGCCTCAATTTTTATCGGCAATGATTCTGGGCTTACACACATGGCTGCTGCCGTCGGCGTGCCAGTGCTGGCGCTGTTTGGCCCGACCAACCCACAGCATTACGGTCCGTGGAGTGAGCGCGCCTGCGTCGTAGAGGCTCCGCTGGCGAACGGGACGCGCGCAATCTCGAATCTTGATGTGCCGACGGTGATGACGGCTGTACAAAAGATGTTGAGCCAAAATCAAACCTAAGGGCGCGGCTGGTGTTCTTAGCTGCGAACCTGTAATCAGATTGTATGGAAATATTGAGAGTGTTTCGGCCGTGAAGATTGTCCATGTTACCACAGGCGCAGGCTACGGCGGGACGTGGGCGCAGTTTGAGCGCCTTGCGTTGGCGCTTCATGCGTCGGGCATCGGGCAGCGTGTTTTAGGATCGATGCAAAGTCCGCATGTGACCCGTGTTCAGACCGCAGGCGTTGAGACCATCGCCATGGAATTGCCAGGTTCTTTTGCATTTATGGACCGGCGTAAGATTAACGCTGAGCTTAAGCGTTATACGCCCGACATTGTGATGTCGTGGTCGCCCTTGGCCAGCGCGCTGATCGAGCCCGGCGGCTATGTGCACGTGGGCTTGGCGCCATTGGCTTTTGACGCGCAACGCCTTGCCACCTGCGGCAAGTTGATTGCACC
>CANJSF010000073.1 GCA_947476925.1 Rhodospirillaceae bacterium
ATTGGGCTCAAGTATCCCAGCGTCGAATGTCGCCGCTTAGGGTTATAGAATCTTTCGATGTAATCGAACACATCGGCTTTTGCTTCCTCTCGCGTTCTGTATGTTTTGCGAGCAGTTCTCTCGGTTTTCAGGGAAGAGAAGAAGCTTTCCATCGCTGCATTGTCCCACACGTTACCTGCCCGGCTCATGGAGCAGGTCACGCCGTGATCAGTCATCAGCCGTTGGAACTGCTCGCTGGTGTACTGGCTGCCCTGGTCGGAATGATGCAACAAGGCGTCGGGCTTGCCCCTGCGCCAGATCGCCATAATGAGGGCATCTGTCACCAGTTGTGCGGTCATCGTGGCACTCATCGACCAGCCCACCACGCGCCGCGAGAACAGGTCGATGACCACAGCGGCATACAGCCAACCCTCAGCCGTCCAGATGTAGGTGAAGTCGGCCACCCACTTGCGGTTTGGGCTGGGGGCCTCGAACTGCCGATCCAGTGTGTTCGGTGGGATGGCTTCCAACGAACGCTCGCCCGTGTCTGACGGCAATCGACGCCGTTTGGGCCTGGCCCGCAAGGCTTGGATGCGCATCAGCCGCTCAATGCGGTGCAAGCCGCACGCAAAACCCTCGGCCAGAACATCGTGCCACACCCGTCTGGCCCCATACGTTCTATCGCTGGCCACAAAGCTGGCGCGCACCTTGGCTGCCAAGATATCGTCGCTGCGCGCACGGTCGCTGGGTGGCCGAGTCAGCCATGCATAGAAGCCACCCCGCGAGACACCGAGCGCCCCGCATAACCAGTCCGCCGGCCAGATCCCTCGATGCTTCGCAATGAAGGCGAATCTCACATCGATTCCTTCGCGAAGTAGGCCGCGGCTTTTTTTAGGATGTCGCGCTCGGCCTTCAGCTTGGTGACCTCACGCCGCAGCCGCGCAATCTCGGCTTGCTCGGGCTTCATCTGACCATGGCCCGGAAACGACTGCTCCGGGTCACCGGAAAACTGTCGAACCCACTTGTGCAGCACGTTGCTGTTCACATCCAAATCACGCGACGCTTGCGAATATGAAACCCCGCGTTCCTTGATTAACTTGACAGCCTCTAACTTAAACTCCCGCGTAAACTTCCGTCGTTCCATAATCCACCTCCGGTTCCATGTTGACACCTAACTCCGTGTCTTTGAAACCAGCAGCAGCTCAGACCATGCCTGGAACCCCCGTAAAGTTGACCTGGTCTCGGGAGCAGGACTTTGCGGCCGATCAATATCGGCCGATGGCACTCGCGCGAGTTCAAGTTGCGCTCGACAGCTCTGGAAATGTGGCGGCTTGGTGGTCGCGCCTTGTTGCACCGTCCTATAGCTTTCAACATGGTGGCAGCACAGGCGTAGACTTCTTGGCGATCACCGGCGCAACCGGCATCCCGTATAAGTTTTCAAATAGGCTGGTTGAATATGTCCGCCACCCAGCGCCTGTTGCCGTCGGCTCATGGCGCTCAATCGGTTGCTCGATCAATACGTTTGTCACTGAGAGCGCTATTGATGAAGCCGCTGCTGTGTCCGAGGTTGACCCACTGGCGTTTCGTCAAAGGTTGCTTTCAGACAATGCGCGCGCACTTGCTGTGCTTAACGCGGCGGCGGCCTTAGCAGGCTGGGGCAATCCTTTGCCGGTCGGCCGTGCGAGAGGGCTAGCTTTCTGTTTCACCGACAACTCGTATGTCGCTGAAATCGTAGAAGTCTCTCAGCCGACAAGCGGTGTAATGAGAGTTCACAACGTCGCGTGTGTGGTTGATTGCGGATTTGCTGTTAATCCCGACGCAGTGACTGCGCAGATTGAGGGAGGTTTCGTGCATGGCATGAGTTCTGCACTCTGGGGGCAAGTCACAATTAGCAGTGGGCGGGCGAACGTCCGCAACTTCGACTCGTACCGAATGGTCCGAATGCGCGATATGCCAATTATCAAAGTCCAGATCATAAACGGTAATGCCGGCTCACTCGGCGGCGTTGGCGAAATCAGCGTCCCCCCAGCCGCGCCAGCACTCGCAAATGCATGGGCCGCTTTAACTGGGCAGCGAATCCGCTCGCTTCCTTTATTTCCTCGCTCAGGAGCCTCGGGCGGAGCAGGCAACAGCACGCGTGGTGGCAATGGTCAAACAGAAGATCGCGAGGATGATTGAATTGCCGCGGCAAGCGATCAAAAATAGAAATTAGGCGTGTTGGGTGGACATGAGCCCAAACCTGGGCTCGGCGTATGATTTGCCGTCAAGAACGATATCTGCGGTAAGTCCCCTTAGACAGGCGAGATAGGACAAACACGATCAGGGCTAGACCCATCAAAGACAATGTCGTCGGCTCCGGGACTGAGGTGGAATTGTTATTCACGATCTCCCCGGGGCCCAACAAAGGCGACGTGACATTAACAAAGGTGTTGTCCTGCAACAACGCAGACACCTCCGAATGATTAAAGACACCAACTGAGCCACTCAACAGAAAGTTCACAAAGATATTGTTGGCCACGAAAAGACTGTTGATGGCGTAGGTGCCGCCCTCTGGAGCATAGGCGATCATTGCAGGGTTCTGGGTATTGACGCCTTGCGTGATGGTATTTCCGCTAATCGTCGCCACACCGCCATTCGATATATCGATCGCATAGCTTGTTGTGCCGCTGACGCCGTCGTCGAGGATGTTGTCGGTAATGATAGTGTTGGCAGCGCGGCTTTTGATATCGTGCCCGACAATCGTTCCCGAGAAAGTACTTCCGCTAATAATCAGAGCGTCTATCGCGCCCACATAAACGCCATGAGTTGTTCCATCGCCGCTTTGGCCGTTGTTGTCGAACGTTGAGTTTGAAATCGTGACGGTCGTGGCAGCTGCGGGGGCCGCAAGGATTCCGTTCTGATTGTCTCGGAAGATGCTGCCGTCGACGATAAGATTGCCCGCTTGGACACGGATCCCTGCCCCGTTTGCGTCAGCAACTGCGGCACCGCGAAACTCGATGTTCTTTATCGTCACGTCGGCATTGGTTATCAAAATTGCTTTGCCGTTGGGGATCGGGATGTTTGCGTCCAGCACTGCTATGCCGCCAGTCGCCTGGATGATCAGCGGCACATTGATAGTGGCAAAATCGTTTACATAAAAGCCCGCAGCGATATTTATGGTGTCATTGGCTTGGGCTGCCCCAATCGCGCTTGAAAGTGTCGCGAAGTCGTACCCGGCTCCAGCGCCGACAGTAACGACCGCCGCATGGGCAGGCGTAACGCCGCATATTAAAACTACGAGTAAGCTAATGGAAACGATGGGGGGATATTGAAAATCTGCACTCATCATGATCCACCATTAAAAAAATGTTTCCGAGGCGAAGCTCTTCTTCTTTTCACCCCCTCAAGCGGTCGCTCAACTAGCGCATCAACCGCACATTTGGTCAGCCCCCGGAAAGTACCTATAGGGCACGCCGCGGCTGGACCTTGGTTTCAGGTATTAGACTGGCGGCGGGGGTTAGAGAGGCAATTCGGTCATCAAAATGCGCCCCGATCACTGAATGCAATTTGGCCGTCACGAGATCGAAAGACTCGCGAGATTTTTATCGCCAGACCTATTGTGGTGAATCAGAATAAGCTAGCATGATCAATGAGATAGAGTTTTGGTGAGCATAGCTCAGTTGGCTAGAACGCCTACCTGTCACGCCGAGGGGCGCGGGTTCGAATCCAGAAGCTCCCGCCAATATTCAATTTCTCGACAAAAGGCTCACGAGCTTGGCTTTGACCAATGCTGTTGCCATGTCTAGATGTGGGCACGACAAACACAGAGATATACGGAGTTTGGTCTTTGAAGCGTATTGTTTTTTTAATCAGCGGTTTGCTTTTTGCGACAACGGCATGGGCAGCCGATAAACCAATCGTCTTACTCGCCGGTGCCACGGGCGAGACGGGCCTCCATATTGTGCGAGCGTTGAGCGAAAA
>CANJSF010000074.1 GCA_947476925.1 Rhodospirillaceae bacterium
TGCCACCAAACTTCGACCGCCATCCCGGCCTCCGCCTGCTTTAGCACCGGTAAGATCTGTCTGCCCGTGAACTGCGCTTCGTCATGCGGAGCTCCCTCTAACGAGAAAATTCTACTTCTCAGACCGCCGATCGGGTGGGGGGATTACCCAGGCAGTTAGCGTAGATGCACCGCTCTGGTCCGAACCTGTCGCATTTGCGGCGCATCAGAAATCGCGCTCTGCGGACCGGGTGTACTGGACAGAATCCGTACCCCCGGGCAAGCCGTCAACCAACTCTTGAATTCGTTTTTAGTTTGAGCAATAGTCGGAGATAAGACGGCTGGAACACGCAGAGGGAAAGTGGGGGAGACCGCTCAGGCAGCTTCCCTGCGTTAGGGACATGGTGAACTTCCAATCGTCCAAATCGCGGCGTCGAAGGTCAGAACAACATTCAAGGCCCTTCGAGAACGGTGGCGATATAAAACCGTCATTTGGTTTGCAGATTGTCGACTACGACGAGCCTAGAAAATAGTTCAAACTCAATGGCTAGAGATAGAAAAACACTACGTAGGGAGTTCAAAATGTCAAAGTTCAGTTTGAAAGCACTCGCTTTGGGGGCGGGTCTTTCTTTGTTGCCTATGCTTGCTGGTGCGTCCACGCAGAACCTGCGTTCCGACGACTATGTCGGTATCTCGTTCTGGATGATCTCCATGGCGCTTGTGGCGTCTACGGCATTCTTCTTTCTTGAAACCCAGCGGGTGTCTGGAAAGTGGAAAACCTCGGTAACCGTGTCCGGTCTCGTGACGCTGGTGGCTGCGGTTCACTACTTCTACATGCGAGACGTCTGGGTCGCGACCGGCGCAACGCCGACCGTCTATCGTTACATCGACTGGCTCATCACTGTGCCGTTGCTCATGGTTGAGTTCTACCTCATCCTCGCGGCGATCACGAAGGTTCCTGGTGGCGTATTCTGGCGCCTCATGATCGGTACCCTCGTCATGCTGGTTGGCGGCTACGTCGGTGAAGCTGGTTATGTCTCCGCATGGCCGGCGTTCATCGTCGGTATGATCGGCTGGGCTTACATCCTCTATGAGGTGTTCATGGGTGAGGCGAGCAAAATCAATGCTTCGCAAGCCCCTGAGTCCGTCCAGGCAGCGTTCAAGCTCATGCGCTTGATCGTTACCTTTGGTTGGGCAATCTATCCAATCGGTTACTACGTGGGTTATCTGATGGGTCAAGATCCATCCAATAGCTCTGCAGCGCTGAACCTGATCTACAATCTGGCTGACGTCCTGAACAAGATTACCTTCGGTGTAATCATCTGGTCGGTGGCGTCCTCCGAGACTGATCGCGCTGCTGCGAAGTAAGTCTCTGCGGCAATGGACTTGTAGGTGCGTCTCGAAAGGCCGCCCCTACAAGTCCCGTCAAGACATTTGGGCCTCGCCTCACCGGCGAGGCCCAAATCAAATCCAATATTGACTTGAAGTCAAATGCACCGAACCGACAGCGTTCGAGAGTCGTGCTCGCCAACGCCTCAGGCTTGTTACCGACCGTCCTGCAGGCTCATGCAAACCTTTCTGTTGAAGGATGACCACTGATGTTGCTTCAGGCATCTCGTCCAAACCGGCAAATCAATCGCGTCGCTCTGAAATCGGCGATTACGGTGGGTATTTCGTCCTTGTCGCTGTTGAGTGTGGCTACCACGGCACAGGAGCGCACGCCGGACGCGGTTTCTCTGGTTCCCGAAATCATGGTTACGGCGCAAAAGCGGGAAGAGAATGTCAATACCGTGCCCATGTCGATCACGGCGGTCACTGGAGAACAGCTTAAGCGCGCCGGAATCAAAGAGGTCCGCGACCTGGTCAAGGTCTCGCCGGGGTTTAGTTATGCCGATTCCTATGTTGGCTCGCCGATCTACACCCTTCGCGGCATCGGCTTTAGCGACATCAGCTTAGGTGGTCGCTCAACGGTCAGCCTCTATCTCGATCAGGCCCCAATCCCGTTTGCGATGGAGGGCCGTGGGGTTAATCTGGACCTAGAGCGCGTCGAAATTCTAAAGGGGCCACAAGGCACATTATTCGGCCAGAATTCTACCGGCGGCGCCATCAACTTCATTGCGGCAAAGCCCACCAAAAGCTTTGCGGCGGGTATTGATGGCAGCTACGGCTCCTTCAATGAAACGGATTTTTCAGGCTTTATCAGCGGTCCGCTCACGGAAACGCTCGGCGCACGTTTGGCTGTCCAGAGCATCAAGTCGGATGACTGGCAGCGCAGCTACACTTCGAACGCCAAAAACGGCGCCGTCGATGTGCAGAATGCCCGTCTTACATTCGTGTGGGACCCGACGGAACAGCTGCAGGTTCAGGTGAGCCTCAATAGTTCGAACGACCGGTCCGACAGCCAAGCAGGCCAACTGATCGGCATCAGCCCAGCCCTGCCGGACGCTGCACCTTTTGTTCCAGGGCTCCTGTCCTTCCCAATGGCTCCAGCCAATGCCAAAGCGGCCGATTTCAATCCTGACGGTGACTACCGAAACCACAACAGATTTCGTCAGCTTTCGGCGCGAGTAGATTATCAGCTAGCTAACGAGATGCTCCTCACGTCGATCACCAGCGCCAGTCGCTTCAATCAGGATCTATTTTTGGATGTTGATGGAACGACGCTGTTCAACTTTAGTCGCGACACAAACGGCAAAATAAAATCGTTTTCTGAAGAATTGCGGTTAGCTGGTGAATTAAATAAAAATATAATATATACAATCGGCGCGACGTACTCAAAAGACAATGTAAAAGAGTTCAGTCAGAACGTATTTATTCAAAGTAGCCAGGCTCTTTTATTTACTGCATTTGGCCTTCCTGTCCTCAAAGGATTCGGAGATTCCAACAATCAAAAATCCGATACATCGGCAGTCTTCACTAATATCGACTATTCCATAAATAGTGACGTCAAGATTTCTGGCGGTCTGCGCTATACAAAATCGACTAATAAATTTAATGGCTGCACAAGCGATCCGGGTGACGGCAGCAGTTCAGCAATTTTTGGTCCCTTTTGGAACTCATTTCGGGTACAGCTGGGACTGCCTCTGAACCCGCCCATCGCGAATGGGGGGTGTTTAACGGCCAACGCTGCCATAACCCCGGGGTTGGTGGTAGACAGTCTGAATGAGACCAATGTCTCTTGGCGTATAGGGACGGAGTGGACGCCGCGTGAGCGGACACTGCTCTATGTCAACATCAGCAAGGGCTATAAGGCGGGTGGCTTCCCTTCGCTAGGCGCCACAGCTGCAAGCCAATATCAGCCGGCAGTGCAAGAGTCGGTGGTGGCCTATGAGGCTGGTTTCAAGACCACCACGCCCGACGGCAGGCTGCATCTCGACGGCGCCCTGTTCTATTACGACTATCAGGATAAGCAGATCCTTGGACGAGTGTTGGACCCCCTATTTGGCCCCTTGCTGCAGATGATCAATGTACCCAAGTCCCGGGTCACCGGGGCTGAGTTGCAGGCTAGCTGGTTCCCAGTCGAGGGCCTGAGCGTTACCGCGGGCCTCTCCTATGTCGACTCGAAGGTGCAGGATGGCTTCGTCAACTATAGGCCAGACGGGGTCTTGGCCAATCTGGGTGGGGAAGCCTTCCCGAATACGCCAAAATGGCAATGGGTTTCGGACGTCAACTATCGCTGGCCGATTAGTGGAAGTCTCTTCGGTTTTGTCGGAGGCGGGGTAACCCATCAGGACAAGACCAATAGCCAGTTGGGCGAGCTACCCTTACTCAACGTGAAGGCCTATAGCCTCGTTGATTTACGTGCCGGTGTCGAAAGCCAGGCCGGGACTTGGCGCCTGTCGGCTTGGGGCCACAATGTTGGTGATGCGTACTATTGGACCGCCGCCAACCGCAACCTCGATACCATTGTGCGACTTACCGGCCGTCCA
>CANJSF010000075.1 GCA_947476925.1 Rhodospirillaceae bacterium
CTGGCAAGCACGACAGCACTTTCTGCCGTCGCCCAAGACAACGCATTCTTGGAAGAAATTGTTGTCACGGCGCAGAAGCGTGAAGAGTCGGTGCAATCAGTCCCCATTTCGATTGTTGCTATTTCTGCCGCGCAGCTTGAGCGTTCCTCGGTCACGGATATTCTGGGTGTTGCAAGCCGCACACCAACCTTGCAGTTCAGCTCGGCTGGTGGCGAAGCGCAGCTTTACATTCGCGGCGTTGGTTCGAACTTGCTGGCCGTGGGCGCTGACCCATCGGTCGCCATTCACTTGGACGGCGTTTACTTGGGCCGCCCCAACATGGGCTTGAACCAGTTCCTTGATGTCGAGCGCGTTGAAATTCTGCGCGGTCCCCAAGGCACGCTGTATGGCCGTAACGCCACCGGCGGGTCGATCAACATCATCTCAAAAATGCCCAGCCAAGATTTCAACGGGTATGTCTCGGGCAGCTATGGCAGCCACAACGCCATTGATTTGAAGGCCGCCGTCGGCGGGCCGATCACCGACAAGTTCAGCTATCGTATTGCCGGTCGTCACTTGAATGATGACGGCTACGTGAAGGACCTCGACCCCGCAGGCACCAATAAACTCGATAATAACGATTTGTGGGCGGGCCGCTTGGCCTTGCGTTTCCAACCCACCGACAAAGTCACAGCCACCGCCATTATGGATTGGAGCGACTTTAACAACGGCAATACCGCCATTCGCCCTATCGATAATTTGGGCGCGTCGCGCTTGCTCGGTGCAAAGCCAACCAAAAACATCCTGCAAGAATACAACAACCTTCCGACCTTCATGAACTGGAAGACGGGCGGGCCGACATTGGATGTCAATGTTGAACTCACTGATTCCGTGGTGCTCAAATCCATCAGTTCGTACAAGAAATTCGACATGGATTTCTTCTTCAACACCGACGGCACCGAAGCCGCGATTACGCGCACCACAGAAACCTTCGATACCGAGCAGTACAGCCAAGAACTGCAACTGAAGTCGCAAGGCGATGCTCCCTTGCAGTGGATCGTTGGTGGTTACTACTTGAAAGAAGACAAAGTCGGCGCTTTGGGCCTGGTGCGTGAAAATCTGCGCGTCGCCTCGGGTGCGCCGTTGCCGCTGGGTGTGTTCATCATCCCCGCCACCAACAACACCAAAGCCTACGCCAGCTTTGTGCAAACGTCATACGCCGTTACGGATGATGTGAAAGTCACCGCTGGTATTCGCTACTCTGACGAAAAGAAGCGCGACACAAACGCGCAGTACAACATTTTTGTGGGTGGAGCCGTCACCGCTGATCAAGTCAACAACGGTTTGTTTGGTGGCTTGAACGTAGCGAACTTCACTCCGGCCTCGCGCCGCTCCGATAGCAAAAGCTGGAATGCGTGGACGCCGAAATTTGGTATCGAGTGGCAAGCCGCCGAAAAAGTGTTGGTGTACGCTTCGGCGACACGCGGCTTTAAGTCGGGCGGTTACAACGACTATCAACCCACCAATCCGTCGTTTAACCCCGAATATATTTGGAGCTACGAAGCCGGTGTGAAGTCCGACCTCGCTGACGGTAAATTGCGCCTGAACGCGGCGGCCTTCTATTACGACTACAGCAATTTGCAGGTCACAACGTTCCTCAACAGCTTGACCTTGGTGGCTAACGCCGCGCAGGCCAAAGTGAAGGGCTTGGATTTGGAATTGGTCGCCCAACCGCAAAAGCCTGTCACCTTGGGCGTGTCGGCCAGTATTCTGGACGCGACCTACGACACCTTCAGCGCGCCTTACGGCGTGTGCTCAGCGCTGTCGCCGCAAGCATTGGCTGATCCGGCCTGCGCGGGCCGCACTGGTTTGCCGCGTTTGATCAACGCAGCCGGCAATCGGTTGAACAACGCGCCGAAGTTCAAGGCCAACGCGTTTGCTGAATACGCCGCTGACCTGGGTAACATGGGTTCGCTGACGTTGTTCGGGCAGCTCAGCTACACCGACCGCATTTTCTTCAATGCGGCCAACGACCCCAATGCCAGCCAGAAGAGCTACACGTTGTTGGACGGCCGTATTACCTGGACACCGGCCACCGAAGACTTTGACATCGCGCTGTATGGCAAAAACCTCGGCAATAAAAAGTACTTCCACAACATCGTGCAGTTCACGTCGACCTCGCTGACGCCGGCCAACCCGGGCGTGCCGGTCACCGATCCGCTGTCCATTGGCAGTGCGCTGGGCTACCCGGCTCCGGGTCGCCAGTGGGGCATTGAAGCCAAATATAAGTTCTAAAAACGACGCATCGGTTTGCAATGAAGGGCGGGGGGCAACTCCCGCCCTTTTTGTTGTCGGCTTTGCCCAAAAATGAGCCAAGAACCCTGATTTTTAGGCCTTCTGGGCCATAAATACCGTGCAAAAATGCCCACCCCTGGCTATAACCGGCAACTGTTTTGGCAGGAGCTACATTAGGCATGGCTAAAGAAGAATTGCTCGAGTTCGAAGGCACGATCACCGAGGTGCTGCCCGAGGCGCGCTACCGTGTGAAACTGGTCAACGATCACGAGATTATTGTTTATACCGCCGGGCGCATGAAGAAAAACCGCATCCGGACCATGGTCGGCGATCGTGTGACTGTGGAAGTTTCGCCTTACGACTTGAACAAAGGTCGCATGGTATTTCGGCACAAAGACGGAGCTGAGACCGGTGGTGCACCTGGGCGTCGCTCGACGCCGCAGCGCCACTTCAACAAAAGGCGTTAATCATGGCAGCGATTACCGATTACAAGTTTCACGTCGGTCAGATGGTGAACTTGCTGTCGCGCCGCGTGGCGCCCGCCATTGTGCGTTCATCGGCTAAGGACGCCCGCCACGACAGCCCGTTTCAGGTGACACGCATAATGCCAACCGAGGGTGACGGCGTGCAGTACCGCATTAAAAACGCGCTGACCGGCCAAGAGCGCGCCGTGCACGAAAGCGAAATCAATTCTCTCGAAGGTTAGTTTTACTTCCGAGGGCGGTCGCAAAAGTCTTCAAACGCATTGCCGTGGGCCGCGAGGCCCTTATCGATCAAGTTCCGCAACACGTTATCGCCCAGTTGCACGGCTTTCATCAGCATGGCCGGTTCGGTGAGCAGCACCTCAGCCAACAGGCTTGCCCGCACTTCGGGTTTAGCGGCGTCATAAATATCGCGCGCTTTGACAATTGAAAGTGTCGCCACTTGCTCCTGGTCGTGGTTGTCGGTCAGCACGCGCGTCGCCGTGCGGTACGCTGCAAAGTCGATCAGGCCTGCGGTCAGGCGCTCGGCTTTGGTCAGCAACTGCGTGGCAACGGCGGAATCAAGCTTGTGACTGGTCGACGCATAGACGCGCGATTGGCGCAGTTTGGTATAAATGGCATCGCGGCGACCATCGGCGCGCGAAGCCCATTCGGCTTCCGTCATTAAAGTCGCTAACGGAAACTCCATTTCTGTACCGCCCTCAGACGAGCAATACACCGTGCCACCATCAACGGCTTCGACGACGAAAGATTTGCCGTCTTTCGCATAAACAGTCGCACCGGTTTTAAAACGTTCTGACATTACATTCCTTGACGCCAAAGATAGGTACAAAAAAACCCGGCATCGTCATGCCGGGTTTTTTAAGTCGCGATGACGTGAGGTCTCAGACCTTCAGGTTCGCGGCGGCTGACTTGCCGCGCTCGCTGACCACGTCGTAGCTGATCTTTTGGCCTTCATTCAGGCCGCTCAAACCAGCGCGCTCGACTGCGCTGATGTGCACGAACACATCTTTGCCGCCGTCGCTGGGTTGAATAAAACCGAAGCCCTTTTGGGCGTTAAACCACTTTACTGTACCGCTGGCCATTATGGCCTCCTAGAGAGAGTGAGATCAAAAAACGGCGTACGCGACCATCGC
>CANJSF010000076.1 GCA_947476925.1 Rhodospirillaceae bacterium
ATACTTGAGGGCGAGCGGCCAATCGCACACCATCATTGCGCCGGGACGTTTGAAATACGAGCCGGGCGGCAAAATCGGCATTCGGTTACTGGCGCGCAAAGACTACGAGATATCAACCACCACAAGTGGTGATATCGGCCTCGTTGTCATCGATGCCCTAACGAACCCTGCAGCACGGGGCAAGGCTTTTGCATTACGAAATGACGAGACTTTAAGGCCAGGTGCATGGAAAAACATGTACGCGGCGATGCCCAACGAATAATCTAGCTGCTCGTCAAACAGGGGGCATCCATGCTGAAAGAATTTCGCGAATTTGCTATGCGCGGGAATGTTGTCGACCTCGCCGTAGGCGTCATCATTGGGGCAGCGTTCGGAAAAATTACAACTTCGTTGGTTAACGACGTGATCATGCCGCTGATTGGTGTGCTGCTGGGTAAAGTCGATTTCTCAAATTTATTCTTCACACTCTCGGACGGCAGTTTTACAAGCGTCAAAGCCGCGCGCGATGCGGGCGTGCCGGTGGTCGCCTATGGCATGTTCATTAACACCATCATCGACTTCACCATTGTTGCCTTCGCCGTGTTTATTATCGTCAAGCAGATGAACCGACTGAAAGCAGCCGAAAAGCCCGCCGCCGTCACAGAGAAAGAATGCACCGATTGCACGTCGATGATTCCGCTCAAGGCGAAGAAGTGCAAATTTTGCGGGTCGGCGCAGTAATTTAGGCAATAGCGGCGTAAGTTTTGCGCAGAGCCGCCGGATCATCCAAAGCCGCGGCGGTCAGTCGACCCACATCGGAGCGACTGATTTTGCCGCTGACAGTGGGGTCAACGACCAAGCGTGCATTTGCCGTTGCAGGCCCAACGGTCAAATTGCCCGGTCGAATGATCGTGTAATCTAGCCCGGAAGCTTTGAGATAAGCCTCCGCTCGTTCTTTTTGTTTCATCGCCCGACCCAAAATCCAATGCACGAAGGCAGGAAGCGCGTCGTGGGAATCGCCCACGCCAATCGAGCTAATCATGACCACGCGCCTGATGTTGGCCGCCACGGCGGCATCGACCATGTTCTTCGTGGGCTCATAGTGAGCACGACCACCCATTAAACTGCCGCCGACGGCGCAGATCAAAGCCCGGAACGAACCATTGCCGACGGCCTGCTTGACGGATTGTAAGTCAATCGCCTGGCCAACAATGGTGGTCACTCCCATGGCCTGCAACGCAGATAAATCTGCCGTTGGTCGAACCAGGGCAGAAGTTTGGATCTCGCGTGCCCTGAGTGCTTTTACGATCTCTAAGCCGGTGGCACGATTGCCACCCAATACCAAAACACCTGACACGCGAGACCTATTCCAAAAGTGGTTGCGATTACTGCGGGCCCGCAGGCTTGCTCATTTTCTTACGTTCTTCGCCGATCTGCTGCATAGACGCGCCAAGTTGCGGGCCAGCCGGAGCTTTGAGTTCGACAAACGGCGAAGGCGCAGGCGTCGCCCAAATTTTCCAGGTCGGCTCGCCATCTGCAACGGTATCGACCCATTTGGTCTCGCCCTCAGTGCATTTCTGGATGGTCTTGAAATACATCGTCTTGCCGGGCGTATTGGGCATCAACGCAAGGAAGTTGAAACGGCCCAACTGGTCAGCGGGCAGATTTCCACCACTCCAGACCACTTCGTCGATGACTTCGCTGATCATGCGACCGCCCTCGCCCGGGCGCGGCTGATCGAGCTTTTTGCGCACAATAGTAAGCTTCCAGCCCGCTTGGGGCTCGGGTGCAAAAACACCAATACCATCGGGAACTTTAATGCGAACTTCGGTTGTCGGCGATGCGCCGCAGCCGTGGGGCACCGCCAGCGTCATAAATGTTTGGTAGCCCGCGTTGGCTTCCCACTTCTCCATAACAACGTGAGCAGTGGCCGGAACAGAAGCGAGAATCGCCAGAGTCGTCAGTGACAGCAGTTGTTTTTTCATGTGCCCCTCCCAGGGTGATAACACAGAAACTATGGCACAGCCGCAAATGACCGACGAGATATTCATTCCACAAAAAGGGCTGTTTTCCGTCATGACCGCACCGTGACAAAGTCGTGAGATGCCAGCAAATCTGCGGGATTGACGATATTAAATAGCTGTTACCCCGATTGATCGCGCAGGCCGAAGCGCTAACATTTAGGCACGCGACACCGCTCCGGTGGCCGCTTCAAATTGTCGGCACGAAAGGCCTCACAAGAAATGTCTGCTTCTATCTCTCGCCTCTCCTCGCGCATGGCCGCCAGCGCAGCACTGATGATCGCGCTCGGTTCAACCGCGCTGGTTCCTAACACAGCGCAAGCACAGTTGGCTGGCATGCCGACCCGCGATGGCGTGCCGACCTTAGCCCCGCTGATTGAAAAAGTTGTGCCTGCCGTGGTCAACGTCTCGGTCAAGTCCAAAGAAGAGGCGCAGGATAACCCGCTTCTCAAAGACCCGATGCTTCGGCGCTTCTTTGATATGCCTGATCGCCCCAACCAACGCGAACGCGACAATGTACGCCGGTCGGTCGGCTCGGGTATTATTGTCAACGCTAAGAAAGGTTACATCCTCAGCAATCACCACGTTGTCGACAATGCGACCGAAATCACCGTAAAGCTGAAAGACGGCCGCGAATTTACCGCGAAGAAAGTGGGCAGCGATGAGGCCACCGATGTGGCGCTGTTGCAAGTTGATGCTAAGGATCTGAGTGAACTTCCGATTGGCGATTCCAACAAGCTTATGGTGGGCGACTTTGTGGTCGCTGTTGGCAACCCCTTTGGCCTTGGCCAAACTGTGACATCGGGCATCGTCAGCGCCATGAGTCGGTCCGGTTTGAATATCGAGGGCTACGAAGATTTCATTCAAACCGACGCGGCCATTAACCCCGGCAATTCCGGCGGGCCGTTGATCAATCTCAAAGGCGAAATGGTTGGCATGAACACAGCCATTGTCGGCGGCAATGGTGGCGGCAATGTCGGTATCGGCTTTGCGGTTCCAACGTCGATTGTCTCCAATGTCATGGAACAGCTGATTCAGTATGGCGAGGTCCGCCGTGGCCGCATTGGCATCCAAATATCTGATCTCACGGCCGACTTAGCCAAAAACCTTGGAATCGAGCAAAGCGAAGGTGCCGTCATTCAACGCGTGGAGAAAGACTCACCTGGCGAAAAGGCCGGCCTGAAAGCTGGCGACGTGGCCATCGTGCTGGAAGGTAAACCGGTCAAAGGTTCAGGCGACTTACGCAATCGCGTCGGCCTGGTGCGTGTTGGAACGACTATTACGCTGACGGTCATTCGCGACGGCCAAAAGCGCGACTTCAAAGTCAAACTGGAAAAGCTGCCCGAAACGAAAGAAGTCGCCGCCATCGAAGAGCGTGAAGCCTTAGAAGGCGCACGCTTCTCCAACCCCGAAAGCGGCGAAGGCAGCGGCATTGTTGTGCGCGAAGTGCAACGTAGCAGCCCCGCGTGGCAAGCTGGTTTGCGCGAGCGCGACATTGTGTTGGCGGTCAACCGCAAGGCAATCAAGAATGTCGATGAATTCGAGAAGGCGCTGAAGGCCGGTGGGCGACAAGTAGCGCTTTCGGTCAAACGCGGCAACGAGGATTTGTTCCTGATCATTCAGTAACAAAAATTCTGCAGACAGAGCGGCGCTGGTCGAAAGATCAGCGCCGCTTTCTTTTTTTAGAACGGGTCGGCCATCATCACGCCGCCATCGGCAACAAGCGTCTGCCCTGTGACGAACCTCGCGGCGTCAGATGCCAAGAAAGCCACCACGCCCGCGATATCTTC
>CANJSF010000077.1 GCA_947476925.1 Rhodospirillaceae bacterium
ACCGGCTTTTCACGGCTACGATTGAGCAGATGAGTGAGCGGGATTCGTCAAACACCAACGAGGTGATTGGCGAAATATTCCGCGCCATGAATACCAAGATTGAGGACCGTGCAGCAGCAAAGCTCCCCCGCTGGGCCGATGCGTTCCCCTACGTGAACGGCGGGCTTTTCTCAGGCAGCACCGATGTTCCAGGTTTCAGCAAAATTGCTCGGTCATACCTGATTCATATCGGCAACCTCGATTGGAAGAAAATCAACCCCGACATCTTTGGGTCAATGATCCAGGCGGTTGCTGATGATGAAGAACGCGGTGCGCTTGGGATGCACTACACCAGCGTGCCCAATATATTGAAGGTGCTGAATCCGCTTTTTCTCGACGACTTACGTGCTCGTTTAGAAGAGGCAAAGGACAATCCCCGCACGCTGCTCAATCTGCGGAAGCGGGTATCGAAAATCAGAGTGTTCGACCCGGCCTGCGGCTCCGGCAACTTCTTGGTGATTGCCTACAAAGAAATGCGTGCCATCGAAGCTAAGATTAATCAGCTTCGTGGCGAGCCTGACTTGCGAACCGAGATACCGATCACGAATTTTCGTGGGATCGAACTGCGTGACTTTCCGGCTGAGATTGCACGCCTTGCCCTCATCATTGCCGAATATCAATGTGACGTTCTGTATCGTGGGCAACGAGAAGCCCTGGCCGAGTTTCTGCCGCTCGACGCTATGAACTGGATCACGTGCGGCAATGCACTTCGACTCGACTGGCTCAGCATCTGCCCCCCAACCGGGACAGCGGTAAAGCTACAGGCAGATGACTTGTTCTCGACGCCTTTGGATCAGGCGCAGATCGACTTCGAAAACCAAGGCGGGGAGACGTATATTTGTGGGAATCCACCATATGTGGGCAGAGGCAAAAAGAGCCCTGAACAACTCGCGGATATGGAATCCATTTTTGGTCCGCACAACATTAATCACGGCCATTTAGATTACGTGAGTTGCTGGTTCGTAAAGGCTTCGGCCTACGGTTCAGCGACTGAATCAGCGGCTGCATTTGTTGCGACGAACTCGATTTGTCAGGGTTCGCAAATTCCCTTGTTGTGGCCGATTATTTTTTCCAGTGGCTACGAGATAAACTTCGCTCATACCTCCTTTAAGTGGGCGAATTTGGCTGCCCATAACGCGGGAGTCACTGTTGTCATTGTTGGCATCTCCAAGTCCCACGCAGCCAACCGATTGCTGTATACCGAGGCGGAAGATGGACTTAATCGAAAAGAAGTGAGCAACATCAACCCCTATCTCGTGGGAGGTCCGAATACTGTCGTAGACAAGCGCGAAGCGCCGTCTGCGGGGCTTTCGCAGATGGATTTGGGCAGTATGGCGAAGGATGGCGGGTTTCTGTTTCTAACGCTGGAAGAGTTTAAGGGATTAGAACTTAGTCCTGATGATGCCAGCCGCTTCATCCGACGGGTGTATGGCTCTGAAGAGGTCATTCATTCAAAGGAACGTTACTGCCTGTGGATTGAAGAAGCCGATGCTGCCGATGCCCACAAGATTCCCGGCATTGCCCAACGACTTTCTCAGGTCTCGAACTATCGCAAAAGCTCTTCTGCTATTTCCACTCAAGCCTATGCTGATCGGTCCCACAGATTCATACAAGTTGCGGGCCGCTCAAAGCATCACACTATTGTGGTGCCTCGTCACTCCTCAGAGAACCGCCCATACTTGCCGTGTGGATTGGTGGATCAACGCTCCACTGTAGTAGACAGCGCCTTTGCTCTTTATGACGCCCCGCTATGTTGTTTCTCATTGCTGGTTTCGAAACTTCATTTGGTTTGGATTGCTACCGTTTGCGGGAAATTGGAGACACGATATCGGTATTCCAGTGTGGGCGGATGGAATACTTTTCCCGTTCCGGCGCTGACCGATAAGAACAAGGCCGACCTCACTCGCTGCGCCGAAGACATCCTGCTGGCGCGTGAGGCGCATTTCCCGGCGACCATCGCCGACCTTTACGATCCGGAAAACATGCCCGCCGATCTGCGCGAAGCGCATGAGCGCAACGACCTGGTGCTTGAGCGCATTTATATTGGCCGCCGCTTCCGCAACGACACCGAGCGGCTGGAGAAGCTGTTCGACCTGTACACAAAAATGATGGCGTCACCCGGCGCAGGAAAGAGTATAGCCGCGAAGAAGAGAAAGACGGGAGCAAGCGCGTGACAGACGACAAGAAATCCATCCCTTCCGTTACAGTTTCCTATGCACGCAACGGTTCGTCGACCAAATCCAACGAGTTCGGGATGCGGGCGATGCAGGAACGTGCTTATGAAAAGCGCGGCGAGCAGTACCTGCTGATTAAATCGCCACCTGCTTCCGGCAAAAGCCGGGCATTAATGTTTGTGGCACTGGACAAGCTAAATAATCAGGGCATCAAACAAGCCATTATTGTCGTGCCTGAAAAATCTATCGGTGCAAGCTTTAATGACGAGCCGCTGACCAAATTCGGCTTTTGGGCCGATTGGACGGTTGCGCCGAAATGGAACCTTTGCAACGCACCGGGTGAGGATGGTGGAAAGGTTAACTCGGTTAAGGCATTTCTAGACAGCGATGACAAGGTGCTGGTCTGCACTCACGCCACGTTCCGTTTCGCGGTCGATAAATTTGGTATTGAGGTGTTCGATAACCGCCTCATCGCCGTGGATGAGTTTCACCACGTTTCAGCTAGCCCCGACAACAAGCTGGGTCTGCACTTGGGGCAGTTCATTGGACGCGACAAGGTTCACATCGTCGCTATGACGGGCTCGTACTTCCGGGGCGATGCCGAAGCGGTGTTGTCCCCGCAGGATGAGGCGAAGTTCGAGACTGTTACTTATACCTATTACGAACAGCTCAATGGCTATGAGTACCTGAAGTCGCTCGACATCGGCTATTTTTTCTATTCCGGGCCTTATGCGGACAGCATCCTGAACGTGCTGAACCCAGCCGAGAAGACCATCGTTCATATTCCGAATGTAAATTCGCGTGAAAGCACGAAAGACAAGATCAAGGAAGTCGAGCACATCATCGAAGAGCTTGGAAAGTGGCAAGGGACCGACCCTGTCACCGGGTTCCATCTTGTGGCACTTCCAGATGGGCGGGTGTTGAAGATCGCTGATTTGGTCGATGATGACCCGGCCAAACGTGATCGTGTTTCTACGGCTTTGAAGGACCCGGCACAGAAGAACAATCGGGACCATGTGGACATCATCATTGCGCTGGGCATGGCGAAAGAAGGCTTTGACTGGATTTGGTGCGAACACGCCCTGACCGTTGGATATCGTTCCAGTCTCACAGAAATAGTTCAAATCATAGGCCGCGCTACACGCGACGCCCCCGGCAAGTTGCGTACCCGGTTTACCAATCTGATTGCCGAACCGGATGCGTCCGAGCAGGCCGTGACGGAGGCTGTGAACGACACACTGAAAGCAATAGCCGCCAGCCTGTTGATGGAACAGGTACTCGCGCCACGGTTTAACTTCACGCCAAAAAGCCCCAGCAGCGGACCAGCGAAGGGTTTTGATTATGGCGAAGACGGTTACGACCCTAAAAAGTGCAACGTAGGCTTTAACGAGGAAACGGGCCAATTCCAGATCGAGATCAAGGGCCTTGTTGAACCAAAAAGCAAAGAGGCCACGCGCATTTGTAAAGAAGACTTGAACGAGGTGATTGCGACCTTTGTTCAGGATAAGACCAACATTGAGC
>CANJSF010000078.1 GCA_947476925.1 Rhodospirillaceae bacterium
CCAGATGAGTTCATGGTCATCGCATTGTTCATCACATCAATCAGCTTGCGACGATAAACCTCTGCTTGCGACGTAAATTCAATATGATTGGCCAACGAGGTTTCTGACAACTCCATTGATGCCATTTGCACCGCTAAGCGGGGCGAGAGAACGCTGAAGGTTTCAAACACACCCTTCTGCCTGTTGAGCGCCGCGTTCAGCAGACCATAGTTTTTGTCAAATACCGCGTTGCTCACTTGCTCTTGCAAACCCAACACCACACCTTGGAAGTTGATCGGCATTTTCTCGATGCTGTCGACTTTATAGATCTTGAGCATTTGTTCTTTGCGCTCAGCCACCAGTGCGTCAAGCGACTTGCCGTTTACGCCGTTATCTAGGTCCGCGGCTATAGCCTTTTGGAAGCCCACGGCCGTTGGCGTGTCGTGAATGAGGCGGGCAACGTCTGCGGCTGCCTTGGGCAGCGCGACACTTGAAACCGCCCAGAAAGCCACCATGACCACCAACGCGGTCCGCGATGAGTCTGCGGCTGCTGAGACGGCTAATGTCAGGAATAAAAAAATCGCCGCATACACAACGTAGATGGCCACCACAACCAGGCCATGCCCAATAAAGGCGCTTCCGCCGGGGGTAAACATGAGGGCCGCCAATCCGAGCAGGAAAACAGGAGCGACGAAAAGCCCCGCAGCGCCCGCCACACCCAGGGCCTTGCCGAAATACAGTTTGGTCGGTGATACGCCCATGGCCAGGACTTGGCGCAAGGTCCCTTGTTCGCGCTCGCCCGCGAACGAGGCAAAAGCCAGCAAAATGACCAATAGAGGCAACAACATCTGCAGCGTAAATGCGCCGGTCAGTTCGCCAAAGCGCGCGATGGCCGTTGCATCGCGCGCGGGCTCGCCTTCCGCCATATTCTGTTTGTGGGCCTCAAGCCATACCGAGACGCCGGTGAAGCTTGAGACGCCAGTGTCGAAAAACGACAGTGGCGTGACGGCTTTGAACGCATATACACCGTAGTGCGCGGCGGCGTGCGGATTTTTTTCACCCTGGTTTTGCCACTGCGCGTTGACGATCTCCTGGGCAGCTTCGCGCTCGCTCGAAATATCTTTGTAGCGCTGCGCTGCCGAGCCCAACGAGGCTAGAAGCATAAGGATAAAAATTGCCGCCGACCACATCACGCGACCATCGCGCAGGGCCGAGGTCAGTTCCTTTTTGGCAATCGACAGGATCATGCGTTGTCCACGGTGTTGCTATTTGATCGGAACTTTTGCTTCGAAGCTCACTTTGTCGAAATCGGTCACAAAGGCATCAATTTTCAACGACCATTCTCCGGGGATGATCATTTCTTTGAACATCACATGCCACATACCGTTGCCCATATTTTGGCCCTTGACCAAAACGTCTGCGATGCCCGCGGTCTCGAGGTTGCCGGTAATCTCGAAGTCCTTCAGAGTCGTGATCAACTGACCGTCTTTGCCCTTCACGCTGGCCATGATCATGTTCTCGCCAGCCTTGGCGGGTGTGATGTCCAGATCAACGGTGTAGCCATCAGCTTGCGCAGTGGCTTTGAAGCCTTCGTTCATCATGGCGGCCATGCCGCCCTTACCTTGATCGACAATGGCACGCGGTGGGGTGGTGAGTGTCAATGACATTGCCACGCCAAGGATCAGCACATACAAAGCAAACTCGATGCGCACGATGAGGCGGAAGCGCGGGGCGGCACTGGCATCACCTTTTTCAAGCGCAGGCGTGAGAGAGAATTTATTGTAAGCCGCCAACAACAAGATCAAGGCAACCAAAACCAATTTACGTACCAAACCGTTTCCGTAAACGGTGCTGGTCAAATTCGCCACACTGGTGACTTGCACAAACGAAATGACAACTCCGCTCAGTACAATTAGGCCCACACTATACATCGCCCAAATCGAGAACTTAGTCATCACCGCCCCCGCGTGCGCGGGTTCAGCGACTTGAGTGGTCTTGAACAACGGGTACAAAGCGCCAAACCAAAACGCCGTGCCAAAGAGATGGATGGCGACGACAGTTGCCATCAGCCAAACCGGAGCGGCTGTAGCAGCGTGACCGGTGACCAGGAAACTGCCGACGGCGCCAACGGCACCCACCGTCAGCGCACCAATTTTCGGTTTTTCAGCTCCTTGCCCGAAGGCGTAAATCAAAACGAGCATGGCCGGAACGCCAATAACGGCGCTAGGCGTGAGCGTACTGCCAAGCCCGCGCGACCAGGTATTAACTGACAGCAATGCGGTTGCGCTGCCCATGACCATTTCCGCGCCACCGAAGCCAATGGCCAGCAGATATGAGATGGCTGCAACAATTGCCGATGTGCGACCAAGGCTAAAGGTCGCGGCACCGACGCCTGCGGGCGTCGGGACGAGCAGCGTGAATAATGCCGAGCCGGCGGCTAACAACATTACGGCATAAAGAACCCAACGATTGGCGGCGACCGCATACGTCCATGGCGTGCTGCTGGACTCAGCGCTTTGGTTCATCTGCGTCATATCAGCCATCGGTTCGCCGACAGAAAATCCGAAGGTCGTTCCAACGGGGTGCGTGTCGGCCGAAATCACGCGGTAGGTCAAAACATATGTGCCATTGGCCAGCGTCTCGCCCAGCGGCAGGTGCAAATTGTTTCCGTCGGGCCTGATGGCTCCAGGTGCGCCAACTTCCTTCCCGGTTTTATCGAGTACCTTGAAGAAGATCGGCCCCACTTCCTCGTTGAAGTTCAGTGTGAGTTCCTTGGGCGATTCCGCCAACATCTCGTTCGCCTTTGGCGTCGAGCCCAGCAAAACGGCGTGCGCTAAGGCCTGGGGTGCAAAGCTGACCATGAGCAGGAAAGGCAGGATGCGAGAGGTGAGCGACTTCAAGTTCATCGGGGGCTCCAACGGCGCGGCGGTGTCGGGGAAAAAGGGACGGCGGAGCGGTCGCCCGCTCCGCCGTGCATCGACTGCAGATTATTTAGATGCGGTCTTTTGTTGTGTCGGCGCTTCGGCTTTGGATTTTAGCGCCATTTCAACTGGCTCCCATGGGTATTGTGGCTTGGGTGCCTTCAGAGTGATCAAGAATGGCGATGGGCCAGGTGTTGCGGTCATGAACGCAAACAGCTTTTTCTTGAAATCCGGGTCGCTCGTCTTCAGTTCTTCCTTCGGCAAGTCGATGTATTTGTCATCGCCCGTTTCGCACACGTTGATCGTCCGGAAGAACAAGATTTTGTTTTCATCCTTCGGTAAGGCGCCGCGGAACTTGAACCCTTCAAACGTCCCGCCAGCCGGGATCGGGCTCTTGGGGTTTTTCCAGACAATTTCATCGACCGCTTCGGTCAACATCGCACCACCGTCGCCCGGCACGGGCTTGTCGAGCTTGCGCATGGTTGTTTCAACGGTCCAGTCGCGATTTGAACCCACCGAGACGCGCACCACGCCATCGGGAATTTTCACGCGCACTTCTTTCACCGGGCTACCTTTGCAACCGTGCGTCACGCGCATTTCAAAGTCGGTGACGTACCCTGCATAACCTTCCATTGAGGTCAGTGTGTTGTGAGCTGAAGCCGCAGTGCTGAGCAGGCCGCAGAGGCCGGCGGCGGCCGTGGCAAGAAGTAGCTTTTTCATGGACAATTCTCCCTAATGAGTCCGTTGAATACCAAACAATCTTCTCTTTCGCGTACGTTCTGTAGAAACGACCAACTGTTGCAAGCATAGCGTTCTGGCCGTGTGAACGCGA
>CANJSF010000079.1 GCA_947476925.1 Rhodospirillaceae bacterium
TCGCCTATAATTACAATTCTCCATGGAATGCTGCTGAATTTAATGATGCGGCTGAAAACATTTTGAGTGATATCGAAGAAAGATACAGCTGGATGTTCAGGACCCATCATGGATCGGGCGAACAGAACGTTGTTGAAGCTATGTCTGACCTTGAAAGAAATCGTTTCCGGTCTGAGGCGATTTTGAATCTCCATAAAATAAACTATACAGTTTGGTCGGATGTGTTTGTTTGTAGAGATTGTGGGGGCGAAATTGTATTTTGGGATGCTGCAGTAGACAAAGTTCAAGCAAAAATATCAGATCAGTTCCCATGTAATCATTGCGGCACGCAACTTACTAAGCGAACACTGGACCGCTCTTGGGTTAATGAAATAGATCCAAGAAACGGCGAGCCAAGAAGATATGCGAAGCAGGTTCCCGTTGAAATAAACTACTCGTATCATGGGAAAAGTTTATCGAAGAAGCCGGACCTTTACGATCTTCAGGTTTTAAAGCTAGTTGAAAGTGCAACTATTTTGTCATGGTTTCCGACTGATCGGATGCCGGAAGGCGACGAAGCGCGTCGAAATGACGATGATGGGCTAACTCATGTGCACCATTTCTATACGAAAAGGAACCTGATCGTTCTGTCGGAGCTTTACAAGATGGCTGAACAATGTGGTTTGCCTTTGGTGAAGCAATTGGTTGTCAATATGATGACGCGAGCGAATAGGCAGAGCTCCCTTCACATCTCTAACTATTTCAATGGCGGTGGTGGAGTATGCAAAGGCCATTTGTCAGGCACGCTTTATGTGCCGTCCATTTCGCCCGAGATACCAGCGATCAAGCTTTTTCAGGATCGCGTTCACACCTTCAATCGTTGGCTAAAGGTCGCTGTCAAAAAGAGGCGGAGCATTATTTCCACCTCTTCATTTACCGGTATCGAAATTGAGGATAGCTCAGTTGATTATATCTTCTTGGATCCTCCCTTTGGTAAAAATCTCATGTACTCAGAATTAAATTTTATGGATGAGAGCTGGTTGCGCATCAAAACGAAACCTGAGCATGAGGCGATTGAGAATAGAGTTCATGGTAAAGGTATTAACGAGTATCGTAAGTTAATGACCGCATGCTTTAAGGAGGCATTCCGTGTACTTAAATCGGGGCGCTGGATGACTGTTGAATTTTCTAACACCCAAGCGAATGTTTGGAACGCGATCCAGTCGGCATTGCAGGAAGCTGGCTTTGTAGTGGCAAATGTCGCCGCGCTGGATAAAAAACAAGGTTCATTTAAGGCTGTCAACACGACAACTGCAGTCAAGCAGGATCTCGTAATTTCAGCGTACAAGCCTGCCCTAGACTTGGAGCAAAGGTTCAGGAAAGAAATAGACCCTGAGGCGTCTGTATGGGATTTTGTTCGGTCGCACCTCTCTTATCTGCCAACCACGAAGATCCGAAAAGGATCTTTGGAATTTGTAGCAGAGCGAGATCCAAGGATCATTTTTGATCGGATGATCTCTTGGTTTATTCGGCATGAAGCGCCTGTTCCAATATCGACGCACGAGTTCCAGGCAGGGCTAGCTCAGCGGTTTGCAATTCGAGACGGCATGGTCTTTTTGCAAGAACAGGTGACACAGTACGATAAGAAACGAGCCCTTGTTTCACAGGCGCCACAGATGGAATTGTTCGTGGCCGATGAGCGTAGCGCCATCGACTGGCTAACCGACTTTATACGCAAGCGCCCATCGACCTATCAGGAAGTGCACCCCGAGTTCACAAGCCAACTAGGCGCAGGCTGGAAAAAACACGAAACTCGTCCGGAACTGTCGGCGCTGCTAGAAGACAACTTCCTGCGCTATGACGCCTCAGGCGATGTGCCAAGCCAAATCCACAACTACCTTTCGACGAACTTCCACGACCTGCGGAACCTCGCCAAAACGGACCCGCGTCTCAAGGCAAAGGCGAAGGACCGCTGGTTCGTGCCGGACCCGAACAAGGCACAGGATCTAGAGAAGAAGCGTGAGAAGGCGCTGCTGAAAGAGTTTGACGACTACGGCACAGCGCCCGGGCGGAGACTGAAGGAGTTCCGTCTCGAGGTGTTGCGCGCGGGCTTCAAGTCGGCCTGGGCGGCCCGAGATTTTAAGACGATCATCGCGATTGCCCAAAAGGTGCCGGAAGAGGCACTTCAGGAAGATGAAAAGCTGCTGTTCTGGTATGATAGCGCACTGACCCGCATGGAGGCCGGTGCGTGACGCAAGCGGGTAACGGACACGGTATCGGGGATTGGTGCTGGCATGCGCGGCATGCCGCAGCCTCCCGTGTGGTCGAACGCCAGGACGTTTGGGGCGAGACAACCTATCGCGTCTGGCTGCCGTCCAAAGATGCCGTTGTCCGCGCCCGTGCCAATGAACTAGTTCCCCTAAGTTCGGTCCAGCCGACGATCGAACAGATCCTGCACGCAGCTGCGGCGGCCAAGCTGCTGGACGCGATAGAAGACAACCTGCTTCTGGCACCAATCCAGTCAAGCGTCGTGCCGCTGCCCCACCAGCTTTATGCACTGAACCGAGCGATGAGTCGTGATCGGATCCGCTATTTGCTAGCCGACGAGGTAGGGCTTGGTAAGACAATCGAGGCCGGGCTCATCCTACGTGAACTGAAGTTGCGCGGGATGGCAAAGCGGATCCTCGTGGTGGCACCGAAGGGGCTGGTGCGGCAATGGCAGGCCGAGATGCGGCTGCATTTCAACGAGACACTGCAGTTCGTCGAGCCGTCCGAGTTGTCAGCCTTCCGCCAATGGCGCAGCGAAGAGGAGAACCTTTGGCGGTTGCACGACCAAGTCATCTGTTCGCTAGACTCGGTGAAGCCGATGGAGGGGCGGCGTGGATGGAGCGCCGAGCAGCTCAGCACCTATAACCGCGAACGGTTTGAAGATCTGGTATCGGCGTCCTGGGATCTTGTAATCATCGACGAAGCCCATCGGATGGGTGGCAGCACGGATCAGGTTGCTCGTTACAAACTAGGTGCGGCCTTGGCTGAGGCGGCGCCCTATTTGCTCCTTCTGTCTGCCACGCCCCATCAAGGCAAGACCGATCAGTTTCACAGGTTGATGCAGCTCCTCGACCGCGACACGTTTCCGGATGTTACGAGTATCAACGCCGATCGCGTGCGCCCGTTCGTGGTCCGCACCGAAAAGCGGGCAGCTATCAACGCAGACGGAAAACCGCTCTTCAAGCCTCGGATAACCCGATTGCAGCCCATCGCCTGGCTGGATCGCCATGCAGCCCAACGGGGCCTGTACGAAGCGGTCACCGAATATGTGCGCCACGGTTACAACCAAGCCATGGCAGACAAACATCGCCACATCGGCTTTCTGATGATCCTGATGCAGCGCCTGGTGACCTCGAGTACGGCCGCGATACGCACGACGCTCGAAAAGCGGCTACTTGCACTCGATGATGATCATGCCCAGCTAAAGCTCTTTCCAGCCGAGCGTGCAGAGGACTGGCACGAACTTTCCGGTGAGGATCAGATCGATGTGGCAGTTGCGTTCGAGGCACTTGCTGATGAACGCAAAGACGTCGAAGCCCTGCTGTTCATGGCGCGCGAGACTGAAGCACAGGGGACCGATGCCAAAGCGGAGGCCTTGCTGGAACTCATCTACAAGATGCAACAGGAAGAGAACGATCCCGAATTGAAAGCACTGGTCTTCACCGAGTTTGTACCGACA
>CANJSF010000080.1 GCA_947476925.1 Rhodospirillaceae bacterium
AAATAGTTTAGGCGCGAGAGACCAAGACATTGAACGCTGTTGAAATCGAAGAAGCCATCTCCCGACTCGCGGATCAGCCGTTTGATCCCATCGCCTTTCCGTATGCTTTTCTGGAAGCGTTCGGAAACAAAGAGACCACGATAAAGCGGCTCAAGAGCGGCTCATCAAATACATCTGACATTGAAGGCGGCATCCTTCAGCGCAACAACATTCACTTGGCTGTATGTGCCAAAGGCGAGGTCAGCAAAAAGCTGGCTGATCTCAAAGCCAGTCCGGCGACAGCAAAAGGCAAGGTCAAGTTTATCCTCGCAACCGATGGCGTGGACCTGGAGGCCGAAGACCTTACCTCTGGCGAAACCGTTGCTTCCTCATACGCTGACTTTCCCGATCACTTTGGCTTTCTTCTGCCATTGGCGGGCATCACCACCGTCAAGCAAATCCGTGAAAGCGCCTTCGACATCAAGGCGACGGGGCGGCTGAACCGGCTTTATATTGAGTTGTTGAAAGACAATGCCGATTGGGGAACAGCGGCCCGACGCCCCGATATGAATCATTTTATGGCGCGGCTGATCTTCTGCTTCTTTGCAGAGGATACCGACATCTTCAATGGCAACCGGCTTTTCACGGCTACGATTGAGCAGATGAGTGAGCGGGATTCGTCAAACACCAACGAGGTGATTGGCGAAATATTCCGCGCCATGAATACCAAGATTGAGGACCGCGCAGCAGCAAAGCTCCCCCGCTGGGCCGATGCGTTTCCCTACGTGAACGGCGGGCTTTTCTCAGGCAGTACAGATGTTCCAGGTTTCAGTAAAATTGCTCGGTCTTACCTGATTCATATCGGCAACCTGGATTGGAAGAAAATCAACCCCGACATCTTCGGGTCAATGATCCAGGCGGTTGCTGACGACGAAGAGCGTGGTGCGCTTGGGATGCACTACACAAGCGTGCCGAATATCTTGAAAGTGCTGAATCCGCTTTTTCTCGACGACTTGCGGGCGCGATTGGAGGAGGCAAAGGACAATCCACGCACGCTGCTCAATCTGCGAAAGCGGATATCAAAGATCAGAGTATTCGATCCGGCCTGTGGCTCTGGCAACTTCTTGGTCATTGCCTACAAGGAAATGAGAGCCATCGAAGCCAAGATTAATCAGCTTCGTGGCGAGCCTGACTTGCGAACGGAAATACCGATCACGAATTTTCGTGGAATTGAGTTGCGCGACTTTCCGGCTGAGATCGCACGCCTTGCCCTCATAATTGCCGAGTATCAGTGCGACGTTCTCTATCGTGGGCAACGTGAAGCACTTGCTGAGTTTCTACCGCTTGATGCGATGAACTGGATCACATGTGGCAATGCACTTCGTCTCGACTGGCTCAGTATCTGCCCGCCGACCGGAAGCACGGTGAAGATGCATGGCGACGATTTGTTCAACACACCACTCGATCAAGCGCAGATCGATTTCACGAACGATGGTGGGGAAACATATATCTGCGGAAACCCCCCCTATCTGGGCAGTACTGGGCAGAGCCGTGCCCAAAAGGTTGAGATTAGCGAGATTGTCGGAGGGCGGTCAAATTCCCCCGGATTTTTAGACTACGTGGCTGGATGGCTCGTGAAAGCGACAGATGTCATCAAGTTAATTGATGGCCGCGCAGCCTTCGTGTGCACAAACTCTATCTGCCAAGGCATCATGGTCCCGATCCTTTGGCCGATAATCATTTCTGAAGGCGTCAAAATAAACTTCGCTTTCCAATCGTTTCGATGGAGCAATCTCGCATCGAATAACGCGGGCGTATCAGTTGTGATCGTCGGGCTGTCGAAAGATGCTCAAAACCCATCTCTGTACGAATTTTCGGAAGGAAACACTCACAGCAGGCGGAATGTCGAAAACATAAATCCATATCTCACCGCAGGCCAAAATGTTGTCGTAGAAAAATCGCGGATCGCCCTTTCTGGTATGAGTGTAATGACGCGTGGCAACATGCCTTATGACGCGGGTTACCTTTTACTTTCGACCGATGAACTTTCAAAATTAAACCTCAGCAGAGATCAAAAGGCAAAATTCATTCGTAAAATACTGGGATCTGACGATTTCATTAATGGAACGCATCGGTATGCCATCTGGATCGAGGATCGCCATCTGCAGGATGCCAAGGAAGTCGCAGATTTCGACGCTAGAATAGAGAACGTCAGATCATTCAGGCTCAGTAGCTCTGACAAAGGGGCAAACGCTTTGGCAAAACGCGCCCATCAAATGAAAACACTACAAATAGGGCAACGTAGCAGCATAGTTGTTCCAGCAGTCTCGTCCGAAAAGAGACCTTACCTTCCTGTAGGGTATGTGGATAACGCCACCGCACTGACAAATCTGGCTTTTGCCCTTTTTGATGCGCCATTGTGGAATATGGCGGTGATTGCTTCGACGATCCATCTGGTTTGGATCAAGACCGTATGCGGCAAACTCGAAACCAGGATTCGATATTCTAATACCCTCGGCTGGAACACCTTCCCCATGCCTAAACTCACCGAAAAGAATAAGGCCGATCTGACTCGTTGTGCTGAGGACATCCTGCTGGCGCGAGAGGCGCATTTTCCGGCGACGATAGCCGATCTATATGACCCAGAAAACATGCCCGCTGATCTCCGCGCTGCCCATGAGCGCAATGATGAAGTTTTGGAGCGCATCTATATTGGGCGTCGCTTCAAGAACGACACCGAGCGGTTGGAAAAACTCTTTGATCTCTACACTAAGATGACAACGGATAAAAAATCCGTCGGAAAACAAAAGGCAGGAGCCTCCGGAGCATGAGCAAGGTTCAATCTGTCCCTTCGGTCTCTGTCACTTACGCCTGCAATGGCAACTCGACCAAATCCAACGAGTTCGGGATGCGGGCCATGCAGGAGCGGGCCTATGAGAAGCGCGGTGAGCAGTACCTGCTGATTAAATCACCTCCGGCATCGGGTAAAAGCCGCGCATTGATGTTCGTCGCACTCGACAAGCTCCACAACCAAGGAATCGAGCAGGCCATCATTGTCGTGCCTGAAAAATCTATTGGCGCGAGTTTCAATGATGAGCCGCTGACCAAGTTCGGCTTTTGGGCAGATTGGACGGTTGTGCCGAAATGGAACCTTTGCAATGCGCCGGGTGAAGATGGCGGTAAGGTAAACTCGGTTAAGGCCTTTCTAGACAGCAGAGACAAGGTGCTGGTCTGCACTCACGCCACGTTCCGTTTCGCGGTCGATAAATTTGGCATTGAGGTGTTCGATAACCGCCTCATCGCCGTGGATGAGTTTCACCACGTTTCAGCTAGCCCCGACAACAAGCTGGGTCTGCACTTGGGGCAGTTCATTGGACGCGACA
>CANJSF010000081.1 GCA_947476925.1 Rhodospirillaceae bacterium
TACTTCGTCGTCGATGTAGAAATTGCCCGTCGCAGATTTTGATGAGCGGGTGAGAATGGCGTGCGCGGCATCGGCGACAATATCTGTTGTCCGGCAATGCTTCAGCATCGACTTACCACCCAGTTCAAATTCGATGGCCGCTGTTGA
Organism: Rhodospirillaceae bacterium; assembly: GCA_947476925.1. Lineage (GTDB taxonomy): Bacteria > Pseudomonadota > Alphaproteobacteria > Rhodospirillales > Rhodospirillaceae. The sequence continues at coordinate 148 of CANJSF010000081.1, forward strand.
AATGGCGGTGCGCGGCCACAACGCATTGGCCGCCACGCCCTCTTTCTTGAATTCCTCGGCGATGCCAAGCACGCACAGGCTCATGCCGTATTTTGCCATGGTATAGGCAAGGCAAGGCGCGAACCACTTAGGCGACAGATCAGGCGGCGGCGACAAATTGAGAATATGAGGGTTGCTCGCTTTTTTGAGATAGGGCAGCGCTTTTTGTGAACACAAAAATGTGCCGCGCAAGTTAATGCCATGCATTAAGTCAAAGCGCTTCATGGCGGTGTCGAGCGTGCCCGAGATGTTCACCGCGCTGGCGTTGTTAATAAGAATATCGATGCCACCAAATGTTTCGGCGGCCTTCGCCATCGCGGCCTCCACTTGATCTTCAAACCGAATGTCAACTTGCAGCGCCAAGCCTTTCCCGCCAGCCGCGTCGATCTCGGCTGCCGCGGTGAAGATGGTGCCTGGCAAGCGCGGATGGGGGTCGACGGTTTTAGCTGCAATCACAACATTGGCGCCGTCAGCGGCCGCTTTTTTGCCAATCGCCAAGCCAATGCCCCGGCTTCCGCCGGTAATAAATAGCGTCTTACCTTTAAGGCTTCTGGTCGGATCGGACATGCGGTGATTCCTGCATCATTGATATATGTAATCTCCGCACTCTATCGCGCCGTCACCCACGGGGCACTGAAAAAGGTAATGCGCGCTTCCTGCTTGTGACCGGCCAATCCGTCCCCACATGGATACAACGATGTCAGGGGGTCGCGATGATCAATGTCGACAAATTACTTGGGCAAATTTTAGGGTCCGGCCAGCTCGGCTCTAGCCAGGGCAAGTCCTTAGTGGGCGGCTTGCTGATTGGGGGCTTGGCTGGCGCCTTAACCGGCAAAAGCGGTCAAAAAATTGCCGGCAGCGCCTTGAAATTGGGCGGCGCGGCGGCCGTTGCAGGCCTGGCCTATGCCGCCTACCAACGCTATCGCGCGGCCCAGCCCGCAACACCATTGCCCACTGGTGCGCCAACTCCCCATCATTTTCCGGGGGCAGATAGTAATGTGGCCGCACGTGCGCATCGGGTCGAGGATATTGTGGACGTCACGCCCTTGCGCCATCAGGGCTATTTGCCGGCGGCAACCGATACGGAAGCCACTGAAAGCCTAAGCCTGAAACTCATTCGGGCGATGATCGGAGCAGCCAAGGCCGACGGCCGCATTGATGCTGGTGAAAGCACGAAGATATTTGGCCAGATGGAAGCCCAGAACCTTGGGCCAGAGGAAAAAAGCTTTCTGTTGACCGAGATCGGCAAGCCATTAACGGCGCACGATGTGGCTGCAACAGCACAAACCCCAGAAGAAGCCGCCGAGATTTACGCCGTTTCCGTTCTGGCTGTTAACCCTAATGGCGTGGCCGAACAAGGATATCTGGCAGAATTGGCTCATTTGCTGCGCCTTGAACCCGCCTTAGCCCGCGAGATCAAGGATGGAATTGCGAGCGCCTGATCGAGCCGTCGTGATCAGCGCCTGGATTGCGAACACATCATTTTCCGCATAGGGTTTATCCATCGATTCTGTGATGGACCATTGACCTTGCTGCGATCCCTTGCATCCACCCTACGACAACTCACAGCCGCCCTCAGTATCGCTTTGATATTGGTGGGCGTTGCCGTGTCTGGGCATGCCATGGCCGCCCATGTGAACGGACTGTCGAACGGCGTGGCCGCACCTTGTCACCACGCACTAGAAAGCAATGATCAATCACAGGCGACCGCCAGCGCCTTAGACCTCTGCCGGCAGCTTTGCCTGAATAAAATCCCCGACACCGCGATGACCATGGCGGCCACTCCATCTCATGAGCCGCGCGCATCCGTTCCAGTGGCCGCCACATATTTCGGATCATCCTGGCCAAACGCGTTTGAGACGAGCGCGATCTTCGAGCCCGACCTGCTTACGCAGCCGCGACGGCTTACACTACCTGCGCACTCGCGCCTTCAAATCTAGACTCAACCACCGATTTTTAGCGTCGCGCGATTGTGCGGACGTTTGTGTGAGATGGTGAGTCGTGATGTCTGTTGAATTTTCTTCTCTATGTCGGTCGTTTGTTGGTTGTGCGTTGATTCTTTCGCTCGGCGCGTGCGCCTCGGTTGACCAGAAAGTGGCATTCAATGAGTTTCGAGCGACCGTTGGTGATCGTGTAACCCACGACCTGTCCTGGCGGAACGATGCTGCCAGCGATGCACAAGTCGCCAGCAAAGTATCGGAGTTACTTTCAAACGACCTTGGCTTTGACAGCGCGGTGCAAATTGCATTGCTGAATAACCGTGGCCTGCAAGCGCGTTACGCCGACGTGGGCATTGCCAATGCCGACTTGGTGCAAGCTGGGCTGTTAACAAACCCCGTGCTGGATGTTTTGTTCCGGCCTACGACCAACCCATCAAGTGGCAGCATTCTCGAGTTTGGGCTCGCTCAAAATGTGTTGGAACTGTTCACCCGTCCAGCCCGTCAGCGCGTGGCCAAGGCCGAGCTCGATAAAACCCAAAACGAAACCGCCGCCGCCGTTGTGAAAACAGTGGCTGATGTCCGTGCCGCGTATGTGCAGGCAGTGGGCGCACGTAATGCACTGGCCGTGGTGAAGGAAATTTCCGCAGCAAGCGAAGCATCGTGGGAATTGGCGCAACGATTCCACGCCGCTGGGAATATTTCTGATCTGCAACTCGCCGAAGAACAAGCCATGCATGAGGACATGCAGGTGATGATCGAAGAGGCCACGCTGGAAGCGGGCAGCGCAGTTGAAGACTTGGCAAGGCTTTTGGGTGCTCCAAGTGAAGCACTGAAGCTATCCGATACATTGCCCGCTTTGCCCGAGGCAGACACCGCAGCCAGCGGAATGGAAAATACGGCA